>JBGAHX010000096.1:0-9253 GCA_044225935.1 Gemmatimonadaceae bacterium | reverse complement strand
CGCTATTTGTCCGAGACGCCGCTGCGGAGCTCCCCATGCGAGGCCCCTGCAAAAACAACTGCGGCGCGTCGGAGTGTCTCCGCGCGCCGCTCTGTTCACCTGCGGGTCACCTCGGTTCGTCCTCGGTGACGTATGGCTCCGCGTTCGACGCCGTTCACCAACCCATTCGCAGCGCTCTCGGCGGGACAGGTTCTCAACATTCGCACTGACCACGGAAGCCGTTCGCATTGCGAATCCAACAGGTTGAGCGACGCGTAACCGGGACACTCTCACGAATTCGCATCGTCCCGCCACGAATGCGGGGGCCATTTGTCGCCGACCTGTTCGAGTCCAGGATGGAGCCCCGACGCCCTCAGCCGACGCGCTCCAGCTCCGGCGTTCAGACCTCTCGACAGCCTCCTTTCACGACGAGACGCCGCGCGTTTCACGCGCACGAGTCGCCGGTGTTGGTGAGCGCCGGACCGGCCAGATCGGTCGCTCGCCCTTCGGGTGGGCTCACCGAGGCCGCCAGGCCTGACGACGTTCATCTGCGTTCCTGAGCGCCCGCCCGCCTTCCGGCAAGGCGCCCCGACCGGCGGTCAAGTATTCATGTGAATCATCTCTTGCGCGTTCGATGATTCAGATGTATCTCATCCAAGTCATGACGCGGACCGAGCAGATCCAAGCTGGACGGTGGCTGATGCTCATCCATCAGATTCCACCCAAGCCTGCGTATTTGCGGGTGAAAATTGGGAGGCGCCTCGCGCGGATCGGGGCGGTCGCACTCAAGAACACCGTGTATGTCCTGCCTCGCGGCGACGGGGCGCAGGAGGACTTCCAGTGGGTGCTGCGCGAAGTCGTTTCAGCCGGGGGCGAAGCGACGCTGCTCGATGCCCACCTGGTCGACGGACCAACGGACGCCGAAGTGGAGGCGTTGTTTCGCAGCGCGCGTGACGCGGACTACGCGGAGGTCGCCGAAGCCGCCCGTGCGATCGAGCAACGTCTGGGAGCGGCCGAGCCCGAGGAGGATGCGCGTCGTCAGGCCGACGGCGAGCTCGCGCGCCTCGAGCGGCGCATCGAGGAGATCGCCGCCATCGACTACTTCGGCGCGAGTGGGCGCGAAGCAGCCGATGGTCTGCTCACCGCGCTCCGCGCGCGCCTGACACCGAAGTCCACGCCACCGCCAACATCGGAGAAGCACATGCGCGAGGAGTTTCACGGCCGCGTCTGGGTCACGCGGACCGGCGTCCAGGTCGACCGCATCGCCAGCGCCTGGCTCATTCGCCGTTTCATCGACCAAGAGGCGACGTTCAAGTTCGTACCGGCGAAGGGCTATGCGCCGGCGCCCCGAGAGCTTCGGCTTCGACATGTTCGAGGCCGAGTTCACCCACGACGGCGATCTCTGCACCTTCGAGGTGCTCTGCCAGCGCTTCTCACTCGGCGAGCCTGGAGCTGCGCGCGGTCGCGGAGCTGATCCACGACATCGACGTCAAGGATGGGAAAGTTCGCGCGGCCCGAGACGTCAGGGCTCGCAGCGCAGCTCGCTGGGCTCGCGCTCCTGCACCAGGACGACGGGCGCGGCTCGCGCGGGCGCGGGGGCTGTTCGACAAGCGCAACACCTACTGCGCCAAGAAACGGGACTGAAGACCACCATGAACCGAACCGCCGTCATCGCCGTCGCTTCCGCGTCACTCGCGCTGGTGCTCGAAGCGTGCAACGCGCCGCGCAGCAGCCCCGCGAGCGCAGTCGCGTCGGAAACGCCGGACGCCCACGACGGCCGCGCCGCCGCCACAACCGAGCCAACCTCGCCGACTCCTCGGCCGCGTCGTCCGGAGCGGCTGCGAGCACTCGCGCGAGGACCTTCGACGGTGGCTCCGTGGACTCACCGCCTGCGGGCTTCTCGTTCGGGCGTACGGGCGGCGGCCCGCTCGGTCGCTGGGTCGTGCGCTCGGAGTCCGGGAGCTCCGAGCGGCGCCAACATCCTCGCTCAACTCGGCACCGACGACACGGACTACCGATTCCCGGTGGCAGTGATGAGCGAGCCCGTCCTTCGTGACGTACGCGTCGGCGTGCGCTGCAAGCCCGTGTCGGGACGCGTCGACGAAGCCTGCCCGGTCTTGTCGCCCGCTACCGCGACGAAAACAACTACTACGTCACGCGAGCGAACGCGCTCGAGGACAACATCCGCCTCTACACCGTGCGCGACGGGCAGCGCCACCAGCTCGCGAGCTGGAGCGGACGCGTGGCGCCGAACGTCTGGCACGAGTACCGCCTGGACGTCCGCGGCGATCACCTCGAAGTCTATTGGGATGGAACGCGCGTCATTGATCACCACGACAGCACGTTCACGCAAACCGGCCATGTCGGTGTGTGGACGAAAGCCGACTCCGTCACTGTCTTCGATGACCTTCATGTTGAGGCGCTGTCGCAATGACGAGCCCTTCGCCTCGTGGGTTCAGGCCGCTGCTCCTCGGCGCTGTCGTCGCGCTCTTGTGTGGGAGCGCCCACGCGGAGGAGTCCGCGCACCGGCTGACCTTGAAGGACGCGGTGGCGCGCGCGCTCGAAAAACACCCGGCGCTCGTCACGGCGTCGAGCCAGGAGGTGGCCGTTGGCGCAAGGATCGACGTAGCGAAGAGCGAGGCTGTCCCCAAGGTTGGCGTCGTTGGCCAGCTCAATCGCTCCACGGGGAGCGTAGTGCCCGGAGCGACGTTCGGGATGGTCGGCATCCCCGGCGTCCAAGGTCCACCGGGCGAGGCCCGCTTCGGCGGCGGTACGTTCCAGTCGGCCGTCGGCGTGACGGCGAGCTGGGACATCCTCGAGTTGGTTCGAAGGCCCACGCTCGTCACCGCCGCCGAAAAAGACGTCGCCGTAGCGAAGGACAAGCAGGACGCCTCACGGCTCCTCGTCATTGCTCAGACGGCGGACGCCTACCTCGTCGTCGTGGAGGCGCACGCGCTCCGGGACGCCGCCCAGGCAAGCGAGGCGCGGACGAAGACGTTTCACGATGTCGTCGCCGCCCTGGTTGGGCAGAAGCTGCGACCGGACCTCGATTTGGCACGCGCCGACACGGAGCTCTCGGCCGCACGGGTGCTCGTGGAGAAGACCCGCCTCGGCGTCACCGTGACGTCCGTCCGGCTCGCGGAAGCCATTGGCGAGAGCGAATGGACGCTCGACGTGAACGGCGGTGAGTTCTCCGGGCTTCCAGCATTGCCGGGTGAAAGCTCCAGCACGCATCCCGAGGTCCTCGCGTACGACGACGCGGCAAAGGCCGCCGAGGCACGCGCCCAGGTCGCGAAGCTCGGGTATCTGCCGAAAGTCGAGCTCGTCGGCGCGGCCTGGCTGCGTGGCGGGGGCTACGTCCTTGCGGGGGGCCCGAACGCGGGCGTCGCCGACGGCTTGCTGCCGGACACACCGAATTGGGCGGTCGGGCTCGTCGTGACGTGGATGCCGCTCGAGAGCCTGCCGACCCATGCGCGGGCGAAGGCCGAGAGCGCGGAGGCGGCGGTCCAGAAGGCAAAGGCTGCGGAGGTTCGTGAGACGCTCTCCAGCGACGTCAAGGTCGCGCGTGCTTCGCTCTCAACCGCGCTCGCCGTCGCGAAGGAGACCGGCATCGCCGTCACGGCAGGGAAAAAGGCGCTCGAGCTCGCGAACGCGCGCTACACGACCGGCGTCGGCAACGTCCTCGAGGTCGCCGACGCCGAGCGTGCCCTGGCCATCGCCGAACGCGACGACGCCGTTGCCCGCCTCGAGGCGTGGCGCGCCCTCGTCGCCGTATACCGCGCGCAAGGGGATCTCTCGCCGCTCCTCGGCGCGCTCGGAAAGGAAGGGTAGCGGACGATGTGGCTCGTTCTCGGTGCGCTGCGCCGCCCCATCACGGTCGTCGTCGCGATGCTGGCGATCGCGTTTGGCGCGTTCCTCTCGCTGCGGAAGGCGCCCGCCGACATCTTCCCGAAGCTCGGTGTGCCCGTCGTCTACGTCGTGCAGCCCTATGGCGGCATGTCTCCGACGCAGATGGAGACGCAGCTCGTCAACTACTACGAGTACCACTTTCTCTATCTGAATGGCATCGATCACATCGAGTCCGAGTCCATTCAGGGCATGGGCATGGTGAAGCTCTACTTCCGGCCCGGAACCGACATCGCGCAGTCGCTCTCACAGGTCTCGGCGATGTCCTTCCGGTCGCTGGCGTTCATGCCGGCGGGCACGCTGCCTCCCTTCATCGTGCGTTTCGACGCCGGTTCCGTCCCGGTTGGGCAGCTCATTTTCGCGAGCGAGTCTCGTTCGGAGTCCGAGATCCAGGACCAGGCGCTGTTTCAGGTGCGCCCGATCCTCGCGACCATCCCCGGCGTCTCGGCTCCGCCTCCCTCCGGTGGCAAGGTCCGCATGCTGGTCATCTACGCCGACGCCGAGAAGATGCGCGCGCATCGTGTCTCGCCCGATGAGGTCGCGACGGCCATCGCGAAGTCGAACCTCACGCTTCCGAACGGCACGCTTCGCACCGACGACGATCTGGCGCGCATCGTCGCCACGAACGCGATGGTCGCGAAGGGCTCCGAGCTCGAGGGCGTGCCGATCCGCACCGGCTCCGGGCCGACGATCTTCGTGCGCGACGTGGGCCGCGTCGTCGACGACGCCGACGTGGTGTCGAACATCGCGCTCGTGAACGGTCGTCGCACCGTCTACATGCCCATCACCAAGACTGCCGATGCCTCGACGCTCGACGTCGTGAACGCGCTCAAGGCGGCGCTCCCGAAGATGCGCGCGGCGGTTCCGCAGGACCTCGAGATCCGCTTCGAGTTCGACCAGTCACCCTACGTCACGAACTCCATTCGCGGGCTCCTCATCGAGGGAGCGCTGGGCGCCGGACTGACGGCGCTCGTGGTGCTGCTGTTCCTGCGGAGCGTACGTTCGGCGCTGATTGTCGTCCTGACGATCCCGATGTCGGTGCTCGCGGCCTTCATCGCGCTGCGGCTCGCGGGCCAGACCGTCAACATCATGACGCTCTCCGGGCTCGCGCTCGCGGTCGGCATCCTCGTCGACGAATCCACCGTGGCCATCGAGAACATCCACACGCACCTCGCGCGCGGCAAGGCGCCGTCGCGCGCTGTGGTCGACGCCATGCACGAGGTCATGCAGCCGCGCTTCCTCGCGATGCTCTGTGTGCTTGCCGTGTTCATCCCCTCGTTCTTCATGACCGGGATCAGCGCGTCGCTCTTCCCGCCGCTGGCGATGGCCGTCGGGTTCTCGATGATCGCGTCGTACCTTCTCTCGAGCACGTTGGTGCCCGTGCTCTCGGCTTGGATGTTGCGCGGAGGACACGCCGACCACGGAGGCGAACGATCTCTCAGCGCACGAGCAGGCCGAGCCTACGCCCGCTTCGTCGGTGCCATGATCCGCGCCCGTTGGGGGGTGCTCCTCGGCTACGGCGTAACCTGTGCACTGGCGCTCTTGCTGGTGGGCAAACTCGGCACGCAGCTCTTCCCCGACGTCGACACGGGGCAGTTCCAGCTCCGCGTGCGAGCGAAGCCGGGGATGCGCCTGGAGAAGACCGAAGAGCTGATGAAGGGAGTCGACCAGACCATCCGCGAGGAGGTCGGGCCCGAGCACGTGCGCATCACGCTGGCGAACATCGGCAACCCGGCGTGGACCTTCCCGGTCAATGGCCTCTACGTGTTTAACGCGGGCCCGCAAGAGGGCGTGCTGCTCGTCTCGCTCACGTTGGAGGGACGGCCTAAGATGCGTGACCTTCAGGAGTCTCTGCGGCAGAAGCTCGCCGCCAAGTTCCCCGACACGACGTTCTCCTTCGAGGCGGGGGACATCGTCTCGCAGGTGCTCAACTTCGGCGCATCAACGGCGGTCGAGGTGGACGTGTCGGGCAAGAAGCTGCCCGAGGTGCGGGCCTATGCGCAGAAGGTTCGAAGTGAGCTTGCCGCGTTGGGCTCGCTGAGAGACGTGCAGATCCCTCAAGCGCTCGACTACCCGACGCTCGACGTGACCATCGATCGCGAGCTCGCCGGTCAGCAGGGGGTCACGGTGGACAAGGTCGCGCGCTCCGTCGTCGACGGGACGTTCTCGAGCGCGCTCACCACGCCGGTGTTCTGGACGGACCCGACGACGGGCATCGCCTACCGCGTCGCGCTCCGCGTGCCCGAGAACCAGATGCAGCACGAGCAGGATCTCCTCGCGCTGCCGGTGATGTCTGATGGCGCACCCAGGCCGCTGCTGAGCGACGTCGCGACGATCACGAAGGGCACGACGCCCGGACAGGTGAGCCACTACAACAGCCAGCGCACCGTGCGTGTCACGGCCAACGTCGGCGGGTCGGACCTGGGCGCGGCGACGCGCGACGTGGAGGCTGCGCTTGAGCGCGTCGGAGCTCCGCCGCGAGGGGTAAACGTCGCGGTGCGTGGCCAGGTCGAGCAGATGCGCACCACGCTCGATGGGCTGCGGGCTGGGCTCGCGTTGGCGGTGGTGGTCGTGTTGCTCTTGCTCGCGGCGAACTTCCAATCGTTCCGCGAGCCGATCGCCGCGTTGGCGACGACGCCCGCAGTGCTCGCTGGCGTCATCCTCGCGCTCGCGCTGACGCGAACGACGCTCAACGTGCAGTCGATGATGGGAGCGGTCATGTCGATCGGCGTGTCGGTGGCCAACGCCGTGCTCCTTGTCACCTTCGCGCGCGAGCGTTGGTTCGCGGGCGCGACCCAGCAGGAGGCAGCGGTCCTCGCTGCGACCAGCCGTGTACGCCCCATCCTGATGACGAGCGTCGCCATGATCGCAGGCATGATCCCGATGGCGCTCGGCCTCGGCGAAGGTGGCGATCAATCCGCGCCGCTGGGCCGCGCGGTCATCGGCGGCCTGGTGTTCTCGACCCTCGCGACCCTGCTGGTGCTCCCGGCGATCTACGTCGTCGTGGCGCGACGCGGCGCTCCGAGAACGGCCTCGCTCGAACCCGAGGAAGGCGCTGACGCTGGGACGCATGGGATGGCCAGCCCCGCAGCGGAGACTCCATGACGTTCATGAGACACACGTTCGCCCTTACCCTCGCCGTGCTCTCGACGGCAGCTTGCAAACCGCACGACCCGACGGCTTCCACGTCGACCCCAGCGGCGTCGGGGAACGCCGCGTTCTCCGTCGACCCGGTCACGGTCGTGGAGAAGGCCCTCGACGTGACCGTGAGCCTGCCCGGCGAGCTCAGTCCCTTCGACGTGGTGGAGATTTTCCCTCGCGCGAGCGGCTTCATCCGCAAGTTGCCGGTCGATCGCGGCGCGGTGGTCAAGAAGGGCGATCTGCTCGCGCAGCTCGACGCGCCCGAGATCACGAGTCAACGCATCGAAGCAGAGGCGAAGGTGGCGGCGGATCAGAGCACCGTGGACCGCCTGGAGGCCGCGCAGAAGCAGGTCGCCGGCGCGGTCGCGGACCACGACATCGAGCTGGCGCGCGCCGCGCTTCGCGCCTCGAGCGCGAAGGTCGCCTCGCTCCGCACGCTCGAGAGCTATCTCGTCGTCACCGCGCCATTCGATGGAGTCATCACGGAGAGATCGATCTCCGTCGGCGCGCTCGTGGGGCCTCCCTCAGGGGCGAGCAGAGGCGCGGCGATGCTGAAGCTGGAGACGCTGGCGAAGCTCCGTCTCACGGTAGCGGTGCCGGAGGACCAAACGAGCGCGGTCAGGTTGACAGACGTCGTCGATTTCACCGTGCCCGCGTGGCCGCAGCGCTCCTTCAAGGGGGTAGTCGTCCGGCTGGCGCATTCCGTTGACACGAAGACGAGGACGATGCCCGTCGAGCTCGACGTCGACAACTCAGACGGTGCGCTCGCCTCGGGCATGTACGCGAGCGTGGCGTGGCACGTGAGGCGGCCCGCAGCGACGCTCTTCGTCCCGGACTCGGCGGTCGTGCAAGGGACCGACAAGACGTTTGTCGTCCGCATCAAGGACGGCAAGGCGGACCCAGTCGCCGTGAAGCGAGGGCTCGCCATGGCTGGTCTCACGGAGGTCTTTGGCGAACTCCACGCGGGGGACGTCATCGCGAAGCGCGGGAGCGAAGAGTTGAAGTCCGGCGTGTCCGTGACGCTGCGCCCACCGCCCAATCCGTCGGTCCCCGCCGTGCCAGCAAAGTGAGGGAAGCCCCGCTCAAATAGGAGAGAAACGCATGACGAAGCCCAAAGACCACGACCTCACTCGCCGCGACGCGCTGGCTTCACTCGCCATCGGCAGCGTGTCGCTCCTCGCCGGGTGTGCGGGACCTCAGCGTGCCACGCAGCCCATCGTCCACCCCCCTTCTCATCCTGGAGACACCACCATGACCACCACCGTCGCGCTCACTGGCAATCACACAGTCGTCCCGCTGCCCTTTGCGCCTGGATCCCTCAATGGGCTCTCCGAGCGCATGATCACATCGCACCACGAGAACAACTACGGTGGCGCCGTCCGCAACCTCAACCGCGCCGAGCAGGAGCTCGCGCAGATCACCGCGGACACGCCGCCCTTCGTAGTCGCCGCCCTGCGCGATCGCGAGCTGACCTTCCGTAACTCGAAGACGCTGCATGAGGCGTACTTCGCGAACCTGGGCGGGAACGGACAGCGCTCGGGGGCGATCGAAGCAGCGCTCGCGGCTGCGTACGGCACGACCGCGCGCTGGGAGCAGCACATCCGTGCCACCGGCATGGGCCTCGGCGGAGGCAGCGGCTGGGCGATCCTCGCGCTCGAACTCGACACTGGCGCGCTGCGGACGATCTCCTCTGGCAACCATACGCAGGCGCTCTCGACGAGCGTCCCGTTGCTCGTGATGGACATGTACGAGCACAGCTACCAGATGGACTTCGGCGCCGGCGTCGCGCGCTACATCGACGCGTTCTTCGCCAACGTGAACTGGGAAGAGGTGAACCGCCGCCTCGATCGCGCGCAGCGGATGAGCGCGGTGTTGCGTGGAGTTGCCGGATGACCGAGACGGCGACGCCAGAGCCGCGAGCGCTCGCGACCTCCGCGGCCGCCGTCGCTGCGGCGAGCAACGCGCTCGTGCCGTGCACGCTGCGCGAGCTCACGATGTACTTCCTGCGCCTCGGGACCCTCGGCTTCGGCGGTCCCATCGCCCTCGCGGGCTACATGCAGAGGGACCTCGTCGAGGAGCGTCGTTGGATCTCGAAGGACGACTACGTGGAGGGGCTCGCGCTCGCGCAGCTCGCTCCGGGGCCGCTCGCGGCGCAGCTCGCCATCTACCTCGGCTGGGTCCGAGGGGGCGTCCTCGGCGCGACCCTCATCGGCTTCGCGTTCGTCTT
>JBGAHX010000033.1:0-80465 GCA_044225935.1 Gemmatimonadaceae bacterium | reverse complement strand
CGCGCGGTCACGCGCGGTCACGCGCGGTCACGCGCGGTCACGCGCGGTCACGCGGGTGCGCGCTCGGGGGGTGCGGGAAGGGATCGGCAGGCAACTTCAGTGAGGATGAAGGAGTAGTAGCTGTCGTGAGACCGAGTTCGTTGTTGCGTGGTGCGCCTGTCGCGCCACCTGACCCGTATGCAGGTTGCAGCGTGTTTGCCGATCGACTGTCCGGGCGCATGAGGGCGAACTGCGCCGTGCGACTTCACCCATGCGCGCCAGGAGCGCCGTGCCGGTGACCCGCGACCCCGAGCTGGAGAAGCTGGCGCCGGCGAACGCCGGCGAGGCTGTCGCCCTTGAACTCGCGTGGGCGCGCGGTTCGCTGGACCGTCATGTCGAACGCCTGCTGACGTTCATCGATCGCAATCGCGACGACATCGTGCAGCTGGCGGCAGAGCGCCTGCGTACCCCGACGTCGGGAGATGAGGCGCCTTCGATCTCAGCGCGCGCCGAGTCGCCGCTCGCCGCCGAAGACGCGGCGCTATTGGATGCGGTGAAGTGCGTGGTGGGGCGCGCGGGCGCGGTGCACCTCGCATCGGAGATGCGCGACCAACTGCAAGTGATTCGCGACGAACTCTGGATACGCGGTGAGCGCGGCGATTACGACAAGGCGCACATCACCGAGGAGTGGACGTCGCGTCACGCGGCGAACTGGCGCCGATGGCGGCTCAAGGAGTATGCGTTCGTGATCGACCGGGTCGCCGAGCGGGTGTTGGCGCGAATCGCAACGGGGGAGCGTACGACGACGCCAGCAACGGTCGAGCCGCCCGACAAGCCGTCACACGAGTCTCCCGACGAGCCGCATCGGGAGTGATGCGCGCGTCGTCGCCGGGGTGACCGGCGAACGACGCGCACTCCGTCAGTTGCAATTCATGCGTGAGCGATCGACCCGGACCGCGTCCGCCGGGTGGCGCCGCGGTTTGGTCGCTCGGCGCCGCGCCCGTCCAGGTCAGATGCCGCCCGGCATCTTGCTCCCGTTCCCCCCGATCGGATCGCCCGCCGGGAGCTTGATCGCCGGACCGGGAATCGTGCGCTCGGGACGCTTCTCCCAACGGCGAATGTCGGCCGCGGCCGAAGTTTCGTGCGCGGAGGGGCGCCCCACGCGTTCGAGTCGCGTCGCGAGCTTCCCGAGGCGGTCGCTGAGCACCGCGCGAACCTCGGCCGAGTTGTCGGCGCGGCTCGCCTGCACCATCATCTCGTCGATCGTCGCGCGCTGCACCGCGCGTTGCACCTCGACCTGATACGGAGAAGACGGGACCGGCGCGTCCCACGTCGCGGCGAGGAGCTTGTCGACGACCTCCTCGAGCGTGGGATAGTCTCCCATGCTTCCGAACGAGACGAGGCGCGCCATGCGCGGCGGCTGGAGGATCTCTCCCACGGTGAATGCCGCCGACGCCTCGGCAGCTGCAATCGGGTCGAAGAAGAGGTCGGTGCGACGGTCGAACATCTCTCCCTGGTCGTGGCGGTCGGCCGGCGGCGGGATGAGCTGCACGATACGCTGCGGGAGGGCGAGGAAGTCGACGGTGAGCGTGGACAGCAGCACATCGAGCGTGCGGCGCTGTTCGGCGCCGGGAACGATCGTGAACGGGACCTGCCCGTCGTTTCGCAGCGCGTTGGTGTAGTCGGCGCCGCCCAAACTCTGTGCAGCAGAACGCAGCTGGAATCGGTGGTGCATGTAGAGCGGGAGGAGGACCAGCTCGAGCTTGGACATCGGCTCCCCCGCACGGATCATCTGCGGGCCGAACTTCGCGAGCCCGATGTTGCGGATCTTGATCTCCTCCACGAGGCGGTCGACGAGGTTGGCGCCGTTGTCCCACACCGAGGCGTACTGGTGGCCGGCGCCGATGAAGTTGTTGTTGGTGTAGCCCACGTAGCGGAGCCCGCGCTTGACACCGGCATCGGCAATCGCCTTGAGCGCCTGTTCCTCGTTAGTCCCGGCGGCGAAGTCCTGGTAGAGCCAGGTGATGGCGAGTTTGTCATACTCGCCGATCCCGCGCGCGTAGGCGTCCGACAGGTCGAGCCCTCCCTGCGGCGTGATCTTCACCAGCGGGGCCGGATAGTCCATCACAGTGGAGCGGTTCTGCGCACTCCCGATGTAGTTGTGCGGGAAGCCGATGGTGTGCCCCACCTCGTGGGCGGCGAGCTGCCGCACGCGGGCCAGCGCCATCGCCAGTGCGTCGCCGTTGTCGGCGACCGCGGCGAGGTAGTCGGCGGTGGGGGCGTCATCCATCGCGTCGTCGCCATTGCCGTTCCCCTGATCGAACGGGGCAACCATCCCCTGGCCGTGCAGATAGTCCTGCCGCAGGCGCAACGAGCCCAGGTTCACGTTGCCGCGGATGATCTCGCCGGTGCGCGGATCCTCGACCGTGGAGCCGTACGAGTAGCCTCGCGTCTGGCGGTGGCTCCAGTGGATCATGTTGTAGCGGATGTCGTCGGGGTCGGCGCCGGCCGGGAGTACGGCGACGCGGAAGGCGTTGATGTAGCCGGCCGCCTCGAAGGCCTGGCTCCACCACGACGTCCCCTCGATCACCGCGCTCCGAATCGGCTCGGGGATTCCGGGGTCGACGTAGTAGGTGATCGGCGTGACCGGTTCGGAGCGTGCGGCCGACGGGTTCTTCTTCTTGAGACGGAAGCGCGAGGCGTAGCGGATGACGACGTCGCGGTCGACGGGTTGGGCGAAGTCCATCACGTCAGGGCCGTTGACGCCGATGCGCGGGTCGGCGAAGCGCGGGGTGTAGCCGTCATCGGGGAGCTTGATGAAGGAGTGGTGCTCGCGGAGCGTGACCGACTCACCGCTCGCGGCGACGCCGTTCACCAGCGGTCCGGGCGAATTGCTTCCAAAGGTCAGGAGCGCCTCGACCTCGGTGTTGCTGGGGAAGGACTTGATGTTGGCGGGATAGAGGGCGCTTCTGGATGCGTCGAGCTGGAAGGAGCCCTGACCGGTTCGCGCGAGCGTCTGCACGACGCCGCGTGCGTCGCGGAGGAAGAACGAGGTAGCGTCGACGAGGACGCGCTGGTCGGTCTGGGCGACGATGTCGAAGCCCCAGTGCACCGAGGGGGCGAAGGCGTCCTTGACCGCGTCGACCTCTTCGGGGTTCGAGCTCCGCGCCTTGAAGCGGTAGTTCGGTTCGAAGAGGAGGACGCGCGGGCCGATGCGCTTCGCAATCAGGATGTAGGTCCCGCCGAGCTGTCCGCGATCGATCCCGACCGGATTGCTTCCGAGCCCCGAGGCCATGGAGACCTGATAGAGAAATTCGGTCTCGAGCTTGTCGATCTCCCAATAGAGTTTGCCCGTCCCCTCATCCCAATACAGGGAAAAGAAGCCCGGCATCGCCTTCATGTTGGCCGTTCGCTGGGCGATGGTGGGGATCGCTCCTTGAGCCGCGGCCCCCTGTTGGGCGGCGATCGGCGTGGCGATGGTGGCGAAGGCACTCGCGGCGGCAGCGAGTACCAGGGCGGCGGCGATGAGGCGGGGGGTACGTGGCATGATGACGGGCACGGGCTCGAATGAGGGGCAACGGCGACGAGCCGATATGCGGGCGACCGGCGCCGGCCGCAACCCGCCCGGGCGTTAAGGACGCGTGCGGAACGCAAGAGGGACGCAAGGGGGACGCACCCAGACGACTGCGCGAACAGCTGCCAGCACAGCTGCAAGCACAGCTGCAAGCACAGCTGCAACGTCAGCTGCAAGCGCCCCGGATGAATGAATTCCAATGTTCGCATCAAAACGCGCGGGGACGAGTCGGACTGAACCGATGGCGTTACATCACGTTCCGTCGCATATTCGTCCCCCTTCCCCCCTGCTTTTTCGGAATTGACGGAACCTCGCCGGCACCGTAGAACGGTGCGGCGCGTTGTGCTTCGCAGCCGAGCATGCGGCTGCTTTCCCCGCGGTTCGTCGGGATGCCCCCCCTTGGCGAGCTGCCAACCTCCCCTTCATCACAGGAGTGTTAATGTCTCATGCAACGTTCTTTCGTCGGATAACGGTTGGGGTCGCGGCGCTGGTTGTCGCCCTGTCCGCACGTACGATGTCGGCGCAGACCGGCATCGTGGCGGGCAAGGTGACCGATGCGGCCACGAGCCAGCCGATTTCCGAGGCGCGCGTGGTCGTCACTGGGACGCCATTCGGCGCGCAAACCACGAAGGATGGTGACTACCGCCTGACCAACGTGCGGCCGGGCAAGGCAGTCATCTCGGTCTTCCGCCTTGGCTACAAGGCGACGGTCGACAGCGTGGACGTCGTCGCCGGCCAGACCGCGACGCTCAACATCACGATGATCCAGTCGGCCATCAACCTGTCCGAAGTGGTCGTGACAGGGACGGCGGGGAACCAGGAGCGCAAGGCACAGGCGGCGCTCGTGGCCTCGGTCTCGGCGGCCGACATCGTGAAGGACGCACCGGTGACGAGCGTGGCCAACCTGCTCCAGTCGCGCGTGCCGGGCGTGGCGCTCAGCTCGCAGTCGGGATCGGCCGGCTCGGCGACGCTCATCCGCATCCGCGGCGCCTCGTCGATCAACCTCTCCAACCAGCCGCTCCTCTTCGTGGACGGCGTGCGCATCAACGAGGGGCAGACGAGCTCGGGGCAGTCGGGGCAGCAGTTCGACCGCATGAACGACCTCAACCCTGAGGAGATCGAGAGCATCGAAGTGGTGAAGGGGCCGGCGGCGGCGACGCTCTACGGCGCCGACGCCTCGGCGGGCGTTATCCAGATCATCACCAAGAAGGGGCGTGCTGGTTCGAACTCCTTCACGCAGAACCTCCGATTCGAGCAGGGGACGTCGGACGTGAACTGGACACCGCCCGACAACTACGGGCTGTGCGGGGCATCTGACGTCGCTGCCACCAGCACCAACCCGCTCTGCCGCGGGAAGTCGGTGGGGACGCTGGTTCACGACAATCCCCTGATGCGCGTTGGCGCGTTCGATCAGGGCTCTGACCGCGTGATCAACTGGAATGCGCGCGGCGGTGGCCAGAACTACGGCTACGCGCTCTCGTACGGATCGCAGAACTCGCAAGGCACGCTGCCGAACAACCAGTTCAACCGCTACAACGTTCGCACGAACGCCAACTACGTGGCGAACTCGAAGCTGACGGTCGATGCCGGCTTCGGCCTCGCCCAGAGCAAGACCGACCTCCCGGACAACGACAACAACATCTACGGATGGTTAGGTGGCGGGCTGCTCGGCAACCCGGTGGGTTCGGGTGGTCGCAACGATTCCGGTAATCCGGCCAACGACGGGTGGTATGGCTTCAACCGTCATTACAACGCGATCAGCGCGATCAATCGCAGCCTACTCTCGCACCGCGTGACCACGAACATCACGGCGAACTATTCGCCGACGTCGTGGTTCACGAACCGCTTCACCGGCGGGCTCGATTACATCGGCGACAACCAGCGGAGCTTCTTCCCCAAGAACGACAGCACCTGGTACGGCGGCGCCCTCAACACCGGGCAGAACGCCCGCACCGACCGTAACGCCGAGCGTTACACCTTCGATTACCTCGGCAACATGCGGAAGGACTGGGGTCCGACCTGGGAGACCAACCTCTCGTTCGGCCTGCAGGTGATCTCGACGCGCAACACGAACCTGAACGTCACCGGCCTCGGGCTGGTCACCAACTCCAACAACTCGGTTGGATCGGCGGCGACCACGTCGGGCGGCGGTGGCTTCACCGAGCAGAAGCAGTACGGCTACCTCGGTCAGCTGCAGATCGGCAACAACAACCGCCGCTTCCTGCAGTTGGGTGTGCGTATCGACAAGAACTCGTCGTTCGGTACGTCGGCGCCGGCCTTTGTGCTTCCGAAGGTTGGTGGAAGCTGGGCGATCTCGGAGGAGCGTTTCTTCGAGGGGATGTCGCGCTTCGTGAACACGCTGCGCCTGCGCGCGGCGTACGGAACGACCGGTCGCTCGCCGAATCCGGGCGACGCGCTCACCACGCTCGTCGCGGCCCCGTACAACCTCACCGGCACCACTGGCGCCGGCGCCATCCCGGGGAACCCCGGTAACGGCGACCTGAAGCCGGAGAAGGGGACCGAGTTCGAGGCCGGGCTCGACGCCGGCTTCTTCAACGACCGCGTGTCCGCCGAGGTGACGTACTTCCGCAAGACCACCAAGGACCTCATCATCGCCCGCCCGATTCCGCCGTCGCTCGGCTACAACGCCAACCCGCTGGCGAACATCGGCGAAGTGCTGAACAGCGGCTTCGAAGTGGCGGTGAACACGAGCGCGATCAACCGGCCGAATTTCCGCTGGGACATCCGTGCTGGTGCCAACACGCTGCATAACGAGCTGACGAGCCTCGGCACGCTCAACCCGTTTGCGCTGGGTGGCGCCGGACGCACGATCGTCGGGCAGCAGCTCGGCGTCTTCGTCTCGAAGAAGATCCAGTCGATCGACGTGGCGAACAACAAGGTCATCGTGAGCGACACGCTCTATCCGATGGGTAACCTCTTCCCGTCGTTGGAGTGGAACCTCACGAACACCGTCACGCTCTTCAAGAACTTCCGCTTCAACGCGCTCCTCGACGCCAAGCGCGACGTGCTGGTGCAGAACTTCACGGCGTACTTCCGCGAGACGCAGCTGGTGCGCGCTCGCGAGCGCATCGACGTGAACTACCTCACGCCGTACGAGCGCCTGCGCCGCTACGGCAACCTGACGTCGGGTCAGCCGGCGTTCGTGACGACGGCGGGGAACGCGGCGACGGTGTCCGACGTGATCGACGCGTACCTCGAGGATGGGTCGTTCATGCGCCTGCGCGAGCTGTCGGGGACGTTCACCATGCCTAACACGGTGCTGCGCGGCGTGGGCCGCTACGTGTCGGGCGCCTCGGTTACGCTGGCGGTGCAGAACGTTGCCCTCTGGACCGACTACACAGGCTCTGATCCGGAGATCAATGCGCAGACGGGCGCCTTCTCGCGTCAGGACTTCCTGACCGTGCCGAATCCGCGCAAGACCGTGCTCCGCTTCAACCTCAACTTCTAACCGCGAAATGATCCGAATGCAGAATATTCGACGCGCGGTTACGCGCACCGCTGCGGGCACCCTACTGGTGCTGAGCGCAGCGGCATGTAGCAATGACTTCCTGAACGTCACGAACCCCAACGTGATCGACGCGGCCACGGTCGATCCGACGTCGGGAGCGTCCACGCTGGCCCAGTCGGCCCAGCAGAACTTCGCCACCGCGCTCGGCCTGCTGAGCGTCTACAGCGGGTGGTTCACCGTCGAGGCGAACGTCTCCGACACCTTCCCGACCCGCAACGAGTTCGGCTTCCGCCTGATCTCGGACCTCAATGGGTCGCTCAACACCGATGTCTGGGCGCCACTCTCGCTGGCGGCCGCGTCGACCAAGACGGTGCTCGACCTCACCCTGCCGTCGCCGGCGTCGAACATCAACATCGCGCGTGCAGCCACCTTCCGTGGGTTCTCGGTCCTGATGATGGCGACCGACTTCTGCACGGGATCGCTCTCGGGTGGGCCAGAACTCACGACGGCGCAGATGCTCGACACCGCCGTGTACTGGTTCGACCAGGCGATCAGCGTCGGGACGGCCAATGCGACGACGGACGGCATTGCTCTCGCCAACGCGTCGCGTGTGGGGCGCGCCCGCGCCAAGCTGCAGAAGGGGGACAAGGCCGGTGCCGCGACCGATGCGGCTGCGGTCCCGGCCGGATTCGTCTTCAATCTCCGGTACACGGACGACGCGGGGAACCGCGCCCGCCTGTCGAACCGGCAGTTCCAGCTCACGTTCGATCGCAGCTCGATCAGCGTGGCGCCGTTCTTCCGCACGGGTGATCCGCGCGTTCCGTTCCTGCCGCCGGGCGTTTCGAAGCTCAACGGCCAGGATGCGGTGCCGGGTGGATTTTATGAGCAGACGAAGTTCGGCAACTACGCTGCCTCGCAGCGGTTGGCGTCCAAGCTCGAGGCGGATTACATCGCCGCCGAGGCGGGGACGACGCAGCAGCAGCTGACGCTGATCGCGGCGCAGCGTGCGGCGAACAACCAGCCCGCGTACAGTGGCCCGACGGACGCGGCGAGCGTGCTCAAGGAGCTCTATCTCCAGCGCTCGTTCGAGTTCTACCTGGAAGGGCGCCGGTTGGCGGATTATCGCCGCTCGCCGGCCTCCGTTTCCGGGATCACGGCGCCGGGCGATCCGTACTTCAAGCCCGGGTACGCCAACACGGGGAACCAGACGTGCTACCCGCTTCCCCGCGTCGAGCGTGACAACAACCCGAATATGAGCTAACTCAGAACCTTCGGTTCTAGAAGCAGAACGGGCGCAAGGGACATCCCTTGCGCCCGTTCTGCGTTCTGAAGACGAGAAGACGAGAAGACGAGAGGTGTTACATCGCGTGACGAATAGGGACGGCGGGTGACGTTACGTGATGTAACATCTTCATGAAGCGGTCAGTCATGAATGGTTCCGGCGCGCGAGCTTTAGGTGTTGCGGTGATGCAGCGCGGAAGGGCAATTCTCGCATCGTTCCGGCAACATTCGCGTAGAGAATTCGCGAATCGGCACCGAACTCTGCTGCTGTAATAGTGGGTTCATGCGATGAACGCATCTTGGCTCGCATGGGCACGACAGAGCGCGTCATCTCGATCATCGCCCGGGTGACGGACAGTGACGAGGTGGAGCGGGATCATGAGGTTCCGCTCTATGACACCGGCATATTGGACTCGATAGGGACCGTCGAACTCCTGGTGGAGTTGTCCCGGGAATTCGACGTGGTGCTCTCGCCGACCGAAGTCGATCGCGAAGAGTGGGCGACGCCCACGCGCATCGCCCGGTACGTCGAGATGCGCCTGGGAGGGTAGGCGGGTGAGCGGCGCGCGTCCCATCGCGCCGAACCCAGCGCCGCCACGTGATCGCGTGCACCTGACGGCCGCCGCTCTGGCGTGCCTGCTCCTCGCACTTCTCGTCGCCGCGACGTCGTGGAACGCTGCGCGCGAGTTGCGGCTGCACGGCTCGTCCGCCTCACTCGAGCCGTGGCGCGGAAGGATTCGCGGACTTGCGGCGCACCAGGCGGCGCTCGCAGTGCCGACGCGCGTTCCGGTCTTCGGGTCGTCGGAGCTCTCGCACAACGTGCGATTCCGCCCCGACCGGCTCTTCGCCGGTGCCCCCACTGGCTTTGCCGTCTACCCACTTGGCGAACCGGGCGTCCTCCTCATGCACCACGTGCTCGAGGCAGCGGCGTTAGGCGAACAACTGCGGGGACGGCGCGTGCTGGTGTTCGTCCCGCCCAACGAGTTCGCCACGCGGCGCCAGAGCGAGCGCCAGGAATTCTTCGCCGGAAACTTCTCGCGCGTGCAAGCGGCGACGATGCTCGCCGAGCATCGCCTTCCCGACACGCTTCGCGACGACATTCTCGCGCGCCTCTCGGTCTATCATCGCGCGCTGGAGATAGACCCGCTCATCGCGGCCGAAGCGCAGCTCGCGAGGCGCGGACGCTCGAGCGCAACTCGATTCGCCATGGCCGCCTTGCAGCTGCCGGTGCACGCCGAGGCGGCGTGGCTGCAGTTCGCCGACCGGGTGCGTGGATCGCGTGAGGTGCTTGCGCATCCCCCCGTCGCGCAAGACATGGCCTCGCTCCGCACACCGATCGCCTGGGATTCGCTGGGCCAAGTGGCGCGTGACGCCTACCTCCCGGGTGCATCGTCCAATCATTACGGGCTTCCCGACGACTACTGGAGGAAGCTTCGCGATGCGAAGACAGGACCCGGCGGACTGCAACATGCCGGGGAGCGCTTCGATGCGGAATACGCGAAGGCGGCGGCGTGGGGAGAGCTCGAGCTCCTCGTGCGAACACTCGCTGCGTCGGGGGCACGCCCACTCCTCGTGGCGCTCCCGCTCCCCGGGCTCTACATGGACGATACCGGTGGCACGCCCGATGGGCGCGCGGGATTCCACCAGCAGCTCTCTCGCTTTGCGCATCGCGCCGGTGTTCCCGTGCTGGACTTTGCCTCGTTGGACGACAAGCCGGGACAGCTCGTCGACCTGCAGACGCACCTTAGTCCCGTCGGCTGGCTCGCCGTCGACGCGGCGATCGACTCGGTGATGCATGGCGACGACTACTGACCGCCGGCTCCGCCTCCTGCGCCTCGTCGTGACCTACCTGTTCATCAGCGCGGCCGCTCTCTGGCTCGCCGAAGGGGACGCATCGGCGACCCCGAGCTTCATCTACCAGGCCTTCTGAGCGACCGCGGTCGCGCTCCCACCCACCATCGCATCACCCCAGCATCACAATCGCATGGACTTTCTCGACGCCATCACTGCGTGGGGGCTGGCGCATCCCGACCGGATCGCGCACGCCAGCGGCGAGGCCACGATCAGCTACAAGGCACTCGTCGGGCGCGCGGCGACGCTGGCGCGCTGGCTGGAGGAGACGCACGTCGACGATCGCCGCCCAGTGGCCATCGTCGGACATCGCGAACCGCAGGTCCTCGTCGCGATGCTCGCCTGCGCGCTTACCAATCGCTCGTACGTCCCGATCGACGACGCGACGCCCGCCGAGCGCGTGGAGCGGATCGCGCAAACGGCAAACGTCGCACAGCTCCTGACGGTCGCCGACGTCGAGCGCCTTGCGCCGCACGAGAGCGCGCTCCCGCCTCGGCGCCCGCGCCACGCGGACGACCTGTTCTACGTGATGTTCACGTCGGGGAGCACGGGGGAGCCGAAAGGGGTGCAGGTGACACGCGGGTGCCTGCAGGCATTTCTCGACTGGATGACCGGCGCGCACGCATTGCAGCCGGCCGGAGAGACCTTCCTCAACCAGGCGAACTTCTCGTTCGACCTGTCGGTGATGGATCTCTACTTGAGCCTCGTGAGCGGGGGAACGCTCGTCAGTGCGACGCGCGAGCATGCGGCCAATCCGCGACTCCTCTTCGAGCTCCTGCGCACGACGCCGATCACGACGTGGGTCTCGACGCCAACCTTTGCCGCGATGTGCCTGGTGGAGCGCGCCTTCGACCAGTCGATGCTCCCAACGCTCAAGCGCTTCCTCTTCTGCGGCGAGGTGCTCCCCCATGCCGTGGCGGTATCGCTCGTGGAGCGCTTTCCGAGTGCGGAGGTGTGGAACACGTACGGCCCGACCGAAGCGACCGTCGCGACGACGGCCATCCGCGTGACCCGCGAGGTGCTCGATCGGCACGATCCACTCCCGGTCGGGGTGGCGATGCCGGGGACCGAGGTGCTCGTGCGCGATGCCGATGGCCGCCCCGTCCCCGAAGGGGAGCGCGGTGAGATCGTGATCCGCGGGCCTAACGTGAGCGTGGGATACCTCGGGCGCGAGGATCTCACGCGCGCGGCATTCGACCTGGACGGTGCGGAGCGCGCGTACCACACGGGCGACTGGGGACGATACCGCGACGGGCTCCTCTTCTGCGAGGGGCGCATGGATTCGCAGATCAAGCTGCACGGCTATCGTATCGAGCTCGGTGAGATCGAGGTGCAGTTGCGTCGCTGCGACGGCGTGCGCGACGCCGTAGTGCTGGTGAACGCGCGGGATGGCGTGGCGCACTCGCTCACCGCGGTGGTCGTCGAAGAGGCGCCGGTCGGCGTGTCGGTGCCGGCAGCTGCAACGCAGGACGGGGCATTCCAGTCGACTACCGTCGGCGCAACCACAACGAGCGGCGCGACTCCCGCCCTCACTTCCGGCGCCATATCCGGCGCCACGAGCGGCACGACTCCCGGCGCCGCACTCAGCGCCACTTCAGCGACCGCGTCAGCGACTGCGCGCGAGCGCACTCGCGCGCAGGAGTTGCGGGGCGAGCTGGCGCGCCACCTCCCGGCCTACATGGTGCCGCGCAAGGTGCGGCTCGTGGCGCAATTCCCGATGACCGCGAACGGAAAAGTCGATCGCCGAGCGCTCGCCGAAGCACTCACCCGCGAGCCGTGACCCCGTACGCCGACTTCCTCTACTTCGGGGTTGCGCTCTACTGGGTAATTCCGGCGATCGTGCTGGGGCTCATGGGGCGCCTCACCTGGCACTGGGTGCTGGTGTCGACGGTGGCGATGGGGATCCTGCAGATGGCGCTCCCCCCGTTCATCGCTGGGAAAGCGTGGTGGGTTCCCGTGATCGCTGCGGCGAGTTGGACCGCGTGGCAATGGATCGTGGTGTCGCTTTACCTGCGTGCACGCCTCCGCCGCGGCGCACAGACTTGGACGATATGGACGGCGGTGATCGCGACGCTCGTCCCGCTCCTCGCCCTCAAGTTCGCGCCTGCATCGCCGCTCGGACGCGTGATGCACCTGATCGGGCTCTCGTACGTGAGCTTTCGCGCGGTCGACGTCGTGCTCGGCGTCCACGACGGCTTGGTCACCGAGTTGCAGCTGCGGTCGTACCTCACCTACGTCCTCTTCTTCCCCACGCTGTCGGCTGGGCCGATCGACCGCTACCGGCGATTCGTGAAGGACCTCGCGCAGCGGCGCACGCGCGAAGAGTACGTGCAGCTCCTCGACGAGGCGGTGCACGCCTTCTTCATGGGGGTGCTGTACAAGTTCGTGCTCGCGGTGATCGTACGGCGCTGGTGGCTCGATCCGCTAACCACCGCGCACGGATGGCGCGCGACGTTCTCTTACATGTACGCGTACAGCGCGTACCTCTTCTTCGACTTTGCCGGCTACAGCGCCTTTGCCGTCGCGTTCAGCAAAGTCTTCGCGATCCGCTCGCCCGAGAACTTCAACCAGCCGTGGCGCTCGCGCGACCTCGCCGAGTTCTGGTCGCGTTGGCACATCTCGCTCTCGACCTTCCTTCGCGACCAGGTGTACATGCGCGTCCTGATGGCGGCGCGGAAGCGCGGCTGGTTCAGCGGGAAGCACTCGGCGTCGGCGGTCGCGCTCCTCGTGAGCTTCGGGGTCATGGGGGTGTGGCACGGCGCCGAGTTGCACTATGTGGTCTACGGGCTCTTTCACGGCGTCCTCCTGATCGGGCTCGAGGCGTGGCGCCGGAAGCACCCGGCGCGCCGCGGCGCGGCAGCGGCGACCTATACCTGGCGTGACATCCCCGCCACTGCGCTCACGCTCCAGTTGGTCTGCGTGAGCTTTCTGATCTTCTCCGGACGCGTGTTCTGACAGGGCGACCTCGACCGTTTGGTGTCGAGATCGTGTAGCCGCGTGTCGGCGATGTCCTCCTTCTCTCCCCGATCCCGATTGCTTGGGAGAGGGGGCGCGCGCGGTGCCCCCGGATTCTCATCACGTGGAGCACCATGTCCGATTCCTACCGATCGCGCGAGCGCAAGGCACTCGCGCCGTTGCTCGAACTTGCCCGCGGCAAGAGCGCTCGCGAGCTGCAGGAGTGGCTGGAGTACCTCCGTGCCGAGGGGCCCACGGTCGCGGCGCGGCTCGAAAGGTTGCTGGCCGAGGGTGGGGAAAGAGCGTCGACCGGGGATTCGGAGGTCGGTGCTGGCGACGACAGCTCGCGCGATGGCGCTGCGGAAGGGGGAGCGGACGGAGGCGCAGCGCACGTTTCGGTGATTCCGCTCCCTCTTCCGCCGCGAACGGGCGAGTCGACCCGAGGTGAATCGGCGCACGAGCGCCCGGAGCGAAAGCGATACGTGGCTCCAGCGCTCTCGTATGGGCTCCTCGTGCGCTGACGTTTCGTCGGCGAGGTCTGGCTGCTGAGGTCAGGTGTGCGACGCGCGTCGGCATACCGGTGGAAGCCTCGCCACCTCGGGCAAAGCGAGCGGAGACGCTGAGGAACGCACGCCGATAGATGTGAAGCCGCTCATCGGAATCGCGCGGTAGGGTTCGCGCGTCCAACGCCGATACTGGGTGAGGAGCCCTCGCTGCTCCCTCCCCCCTCCCCCTTCGCGTCCCCTCCGCCGCAGCCGGTGTCGCATGGCCAAGTGCCCGTACACGTGGGTTCGCTCGTTCTTCTCGTCAGGCACCACGGCGCCCGGTGCGCCCGCCAAGCATCTCATGGTCAAGGTGATGCGCGACGGCGAGGAGCGAGTGAACGTCGCGCTCCCGGCGCGTAGTGCGCGCTGGCTCATCGAGCTCATGCCTGACGAGGTGGTGGAGAAGGTGCGCGCCGAGCAGATTCCGCTCGATGCGATGATGGAGGACCTGCGCGACGCGGAGTCGTTGTACCCGCGCCCGATCTTCTCGCTCGAGGAGCCACACCGTCAGGTACTCGTCTGGTTGGAGTAGCGGGCGTGGGCGATGCCGCCGCTCCTTGACGCACACGACGTGTGCGCGCGCGTTGCGGGATTTTGGTTCCAAACGTCTAATGATTCCCAGAGCCTTCGCATTCGGCGCCACGCGGCGCCGGCTCGGGAACCCATTCCCCCCGCTCCGCGATCGATGACCCGTCTGCTTCCGCGCTTCGGCGCCCCGCTTGCCTTCGCCTTCCTCGCGGCGACCGTCGCCTGCGGACCGAAAGACTCAGGCAGCACGGGAGGTGGCGGAACGGTGATCGTCGCCGTCGCCGCCGACGCCGACAATCTCCTGCCGACGGTCATCACGGGCCTCATCGAGAAGCAGGTGGTCGACCAGATTTTCGAGCCGCTGGCGGCGCCGCCTCTCTCGATGAACACGGTCGGCGATGCGGGCTTCGAGCCGCGCCTCGCGCAGAAGTGGGAGTGGGCGGCAGACTCGCTCTCGATCGCCTTCTCGATCGATCCGCGCGCCAGGTGGCACGACGACCAACCGGTGCGCGCCGAGGACATTCGCTTCTCAGTGGATCTCCTCAAGGATCCGGTAGTGGCGTCTCGTCAGGCACCGGGACTCCAGCTGGTCGATTCGGTTAGTGTGCGCGATTCGCTGACGGCGGTGGTCTGGTTCAATCATCGTTCGCCGGAGCAGTTCTTCGCGCTGGTCTACGGGCTCCCCGTGGTGCCGGCGCACCTCCTCGCCCAGGTGCCGCGCGACAAGGTTCGCGAGTCGGAATTCGCGCGACATCCGGTGGGGAACGGGCGATTCCGCTTTCGTCGATGGGTGAAGGGATCGTTGATCGAGCTGGTGGCCGACACGGCGAACTTCCGCGGGCGCCCGAGTCTCGACCGCGTGATCTGGAGCGTCACTCCCGACCCGACGGCGATGTGGGGGCGACTGGTCGCCGAGGAGGTCGACCTCGTGGAGATCCTGCGCGGCGAAGCGCTCGCAGGAGTGGCCAAGTCGACGACTACACGCCTGGTGCCGTACCAGGGGCTCGACTTCGGCCTCGCCCTGTTCAACGAGCGCGACCCCTCGAACCGCGCGCGGGCGCATCCGCTGCTTGGGGATGTGGGGTTGCGTCGCGCGTTGACGCTGGCGGTGGACCGTCCGGCGATCGTGAAGAACGTCTTCGACACGCTGGCCTACCTGTCGATCGGTCCGGTAACGCGCGCGCAGTGGACGGCCGACACGTCGATCGCGATGCCGCCGCACGATCTCGCGCACGCCAAGGCATTGCTCGATTCGTTAGGCTGGACGGACCACGACGGCGACGGGGTGCGCGACAAGGGGGGGCGCGCGCTGGCGTTCTCGTTGTTGTCGCCGTCGTCGAGCGCACCGCGCCACCAGGCGGCGGTGCTGATGCAGGCGCAATGGAAGGACGCGGGGGCGAAGGTCACGCTCGAGGACCTCGAGTTCAACTCCTTCGTCGACCGGATTTCGACGGGGCACTTCGACGTGGTGATGCACGGGCTGCATAACGATCCGAGCCCGTCGGATCTTCGCGCGAACTTCGGCACGCCTCCTTCGGCGAAGGACTTCGCGGCCAACTACGGCGGGTATTCGAGCCCGGTGGTGGACGCGGCGCTCGACTCGGCGGCCTCGGAGTTCAACATCGCGCGCAGCAAGGCGCTGTATCAGCGTGCCTATTCACAGATCATCGGCGATGCGGCGGCGATCTTTCTCTACGAGCCGAAGCTCGTGGCTGGCGTGAATCGTCGCGTCGAGACGGGGGTGCTGCCGGCCGGCGGGTGGTGGACTACGCTTGCCGACTGGAAGATCGCGCCGGGGGCTCAGATCGCGCGTGATCGTGTTCCGCTTGGCGCCGGGGAGTCTTCGTCGGCGTCGCGTTAGGCGACGCTTCGGCTCGGGTGGGGGCGCGATAGCCGAGGGGATGCCGCAAGGCATCCCCTCGGCTTTGTTCGGCGCGGTTGCGAGTGGCGTTCTTGCTTGGGGCGCGGTAGAGGAGGGGAAGCCACGGGGGCTTCCCCTCCTCTCTTTCGACGCAGTTGCGGCTGGTGCGTTCTTTGGGGGCGCGGTTGGATTGCTACGCGCCCAGCACCCTTCGTGCGGCGGCGTAGAGACGGCTGTACCGTTCTGCGGCGTTGGCCCACGAGTTGTCCTCGCGCATCCCGCGTTCGCGGAGGAGGGCCCACCCCTCGTGGTCGCGATAGGCGGCCAGGGCGCGCGCGATGGCGTCGATGAAGTGTCTGGTCTCGTACGGATGGAAGCGAAAGCCGTTCCCCTCATACCCTTCCCGCACGGTGTCGTTGAGGCCACCGGTGGCGCGGACGATGGGGACGCTGCCGTAGCGGAGCGCGATCATCTGCCCCAGCCCGCACGGCTCGAAGCGTGACGGCATGAGGAAAGCGTCGCTCCCGGCGTAGATGCGCTGCGCGAGCGCAGCGTCGAAGCCGATGTGCGCGGCGAGGCGATCGGGGTGCGCGCGGGCATAACCGCGAAATGCATCCTGCCAGTTGGCCTGCCCCGATCCCAGCAACACGAGCTGTGCATCGGTCTCGCGCAGGAGCCACGGCATGGCGCTATGCAGCAGGTCGAGGCCCTTCTGGTCGACCAATCGTGTGACGATGCCGAGGAGCGGACGCGCGGGATCCTCGGGGAGTGCGAACTCGCGCTGGAGCGACGCCTTGCAGTCGCTCTTGCCGTGCGGAGCGTCGGCGCTATAGCGCGAGCTAATGTGCACGTCGGTCGCGGGATCGAACGTGGTGGTGTCGATCCCGTTGAGAATTCCCACGAGGCGGTCGCGCCGAGAGCGGAGCAGCCCGTCGAGCCCCTCGCCGTACTCCGCGGTCATGATCTCCTCGGCGTACGTGGGGCTCACGGTGCTGATGATGTCGCTGAAGACGATCCCGCGCGCCATGAAGTTGAAGGCACCGGCGACGCGCGGCCCAAGTCCGTTCTCGATCAGCCCACCCTCCGACAGTCCCGCGAGCTGCAACGACGCGGGGCTGCTCACCCCTTGGTAGGCGAGGTTGTGGATGGTGAAGACGGTCGCGATGTGCCCGAACGTGTAGGCGTAGTACGTCTTGATGTAGTTGGAGACGAGCGCGGCGTGCCAGTCGTGCGCATGCACGACGTCGGGCTGCCACCCGCCGACTTCGCGCAGGTGCTGCATGAGGTCGAGCACCCCGCGCGCGAAGAGCATGAAGCGGCGATGGTCGTCGCTCTCGCCGTAGATGGAGCCGCGCTCGAAGGCGGCGGGGATGTCCAGGAGATAGAGCGGCGTCCCACTGTCGAGCAGGCGCCAGACGCGCTGTTCCTCGGCGCGTTCGCCGATGGGGAGGAACGAGGCGGCGATGGGGCCGTCCATCGGGAGGCCACGCTCGCGAATGACGCGATAGCGAGGCATGACCACACGCACATCGTGGCCTGCGGCACGCAACGCAGCGGGGAGGGCACCGGCCACGTCGGCGAGCCCGCCGGTCTTGATCCACGGATCGACTTCGGCGGCGACAAAGAGAACTTTCATCCTGCAACCTTACGCTGCGCTCGCCCGAGGTGCAAAGTCCCTGACGATCGACGGCCCGGCGTGACGCGCGGCAAGCGACCGGCGAATGCCGGTGGCGCCTACGCCACTGCGTGCCCCTTCGAATTCCAGCGGAGCCTGTTGAACATGCCTTCCTCCCACCGCGGCGGCATCATCGCCCGTAACACCATGGCCTACGTCCTCGCCGGTGGGCGGGGATCCCGACTGCACGAACTCACCGATCGCCGGGCCAAGCCCGCGGTCTTCTTCGGCGGCAAGTCACGCATCATCGACTTCGCGCTCTCCAACGCACTCAACTCCGGCATTCGCCGCATCGGCGTCGCCACGCAGTACAAGGCGCACTCCCTCATCCGTCACCTGCAACGCGGCTGGAACTTCCTGCGCCCCGAGCGCAACGAATCGTTCGACATCCTCCCTGCGAGCCAGCGCGTGAGCGAGACGCAGTGGTACGACGGAACAGCCGACGCGGTCTACCAAAACATCGACATCATCGAGGCCTATCACCCCGAGTATGTCGTGATCCTCGCCGGCGACCACGTCTACAAGATGGACTACGAGCTGATGCTGCAGCAGCACGTGGACCAGGAGGCCGACGTGACGGTGGGATGCCTCGAAGTGCCGCGCATGGAGGCGACGGGCTTCGGCGTGATGCACGTGGACGCGCACGATCGCATCGTGCACTTCCTCGAGAAGCCCGCCGATCCGCCGGGGATCCCCGGCAACGAAGGAATGGCGCTGGCCAGCATGGGGATCTATGTCTTCAAGACGACGTTCCTCTTCGACATGCTGCGACGCGATGCGGCGACGCCGGGCTCGAATCGCGATTTCGGGAAGGACATCATCCCCTACATCGTGACGAACGGCAAAGCGGTTGCGCACCGCTTCAGCCAGTCGTGCGTCAAGGCCGACAGCGAGGCCGAAGCCTATTGGCGCGATGCAGGGACGATCGATGCCTACTGGGAAGCGAACATCGACCTGACGACGGTTGTCCCCTCGCTCGATCTCTACGACCACAACTGGCCGATCTGGACTTACAGCGAACTCACGCCGCCGGCGAAGTTCGTGCATAACGATCCATCACGCCGAGGCGAGGCACTCAACTCGCTCGTGTCGGGCGGGTGCATCGTCTCGGGCTCGATCGTGCACAAGAGCCTCCTGTTCACGGGCGTGAACGTGCACTCGTACGCGCATCTCGATGGCGCCGTGGTGCAGCCCTACGTGAACATCGCCCGCTCGGCGCGCCTCCGGAACGTGGTGGTCGACCGTGGCGTGCAGATCCCGCAGGGCTTGGTGGTCGGCGAAGATCCGGCGCTCGACGCGCGACGATTCCGGCGGACGGAGAAGGGGGTGTGTCTGATTACTCAGCCGATGATTGATGCGCTCTAGAAGCGGACGGGAGACGGGGGACGGGAGACGGGGTGCGGCGCGGCGTAGCCGCGCCGCGGGGTGCGCGACACTCTTCGGTCTCCCGTCCGCCGCGCCGGAGGCGTGGCACTCCCTTCTTGCGTCCAGCAAGCCCGAGCTGGCGTCGCCAGGGATGCCCGCCAGCGCAAAAGCGCGTCTCGCCCGCCGCACGCGCACGGGCTCGCCGCTCCGCAGGAGCGGCACTCCCGTCCCCCGTCCCCCGTCTCCCGTCCCACCGACGTCGAAACCCGCGCCCCAGCTCCGACTACTATACGCCGGCGTCATTGAGTCGCCGAAACAACTTGGAGTTACACCATGCGCTACATGCTCATGATGCACGCCCCGCGCGGAGACGGTGGGTGGCAGGTTACCCAATGGACCCCCGAAGATCTGCGCGCCCACATCGGGTTCATGAAGTCGATCAATCGCGAGCTGATCGCGAGCGGTGAGTGGGTCGATGCACAGGGACTCGCGATGCCGGGTGAAGCGCGGGTGGTGCGCGCCGGACAGGACGGGAAGCCGGTGGTGACCGACGGGCCGTACGCCGAATCGAAGGAGTTCCTCGCCGGATTCTGGATCGTGGAGGTCGCCAACACCCAGCAGGCGTACGACATCGCCGGGCGCATCTCGATGGCGCCGGGGAAGGGTGGGGTGCCGATGCACCTGGTGATCGAGGTGCGCCAGGTGATGAGCGCGCCGCCGGACGAGATCTGAGCGCTGGCGACGTGACACCTAACGGGTCACACGCGCCGCATGCAGCTCATGCGGCGCACGCCCCGCTCGCGCGCCTGCTGCGCGAGTTGGGGCCGCAGGTCCTCGGCGCGGTGGCGCGCCGGCACGGCGACTTTGCCGACGCCGAGGATGCGGTGCAGGAAGCGCTCGCCGCCGCGGCGGCGCAATGGCCGGCGCGCGGCATTCCCGATAACCCGAGCGGCTGGCTGTATCAGGTAGCGCTGCGACGCCTCGCCGACCAGGTGCGCAGCGAGCGTTCGCGCCGCGCGCGCGAGGAGACGGTGACGCACGATCCGTCGTTGGAGCGGTCGCCTCACGACGCGGACGACGATGCGGATCGGCTGCGTGGCGACAGCGACGACGCGCTTCTTCTCCTCTTCATGTGTTGTCACCCGGCGCTCACGCCAGCGTCGTCGGTCGCGCTGGCGCTACGCGCAGTTGGGGGACTGACCACGGGGGAGATCGCGCGCGCCTTCCTCGTCCCCGAGGCGACCATGGCGCAGCGGATCAGTCGCGCGAAGTCGCAGATCAAGGCATCGGGCGTTCCGTTCGAGCGGCCGAGCGAGGGCGAGCGCGGCGAGCGACTCGCGGCCGTGCTGCACGCGCTCTACCTGATGTTCAACGAAGGATATGCCAGCAGTGCGGGTCCCTCCCTCGCCCGCCCCGACCTGTCCGGCGAGGCGATCCGGTTGGTGCGCGTCGTGCACGCGCTCCTTCCCGACGAGGAGGAGGTCGCCGGCCTTCTCGCCCTGTTGCTCCTGACGGACGCGCGCCGCGCCGCACGCACGGGGGGCGACGGAGAGCTGATCCCGCTCGACGAGCAGGACCGCTCGCGCTGGGATGCGGCGTTGATCGCCGAGGGTGTGGCGTTGGTCGAGGCGACGCTCCCGCGCGGGAGGGTGGGCGCATACCAGCTGCAAGCGGCGATCGCCGCGGTGCACGACGAGGCACCGAGCGCGGAGGCGACCGACTGGACCCAGATCTTCGCGCTGTACTCCGTGCTGGCGCGCCTCGCTGACAACCCGATGGTCGAGCTCAACCGCGCGATCGCGGCGGCCATGGTGCAGGGGCCAGCGACCGGGCTCGCGATGATCGATGCGCTCGAACGCGACGGACGATTGGCCGGACACTATCGGCTCGACGCCGTGCGCGGGCACCTGCACGAACGGCTTGGCGACGTCGCGCGCGCGGTCCAGCACTACCATTCGGCAGCAGATCGGACCGCATCGCTCCCCGAGCGGAACTATCTCCTCACGCGCGCCGCGCGGCTGCGGCGTGGCGCGGACGACGCGCCGCCGCTCAGCGCCCCGGAATGAAGATGCGTAGATTCACCTCGGTCGGCGGAGGGACTTCGCCCATCGGGACGAAGTGCAGCACGACGCGCGAGGTGTCGAAGTAGGCGGCGCCGGTGAAGTGGCGCGGATACTTGGGGGCGCTGGCGAGGGCGACCACCGTGGCGGTCGCCGTATCGGAAAAGCCGCGACTCCGCGGCAAGCGATGCACGACCAGCGCGTACGTCCCGTTCTCGTCGCCCTCGAGCCTCGGCGACGAACAGGTGCAAGCGTCGGAGAGGCGCACCAGGCCGTCGATGCTGTCGAGCGGCACGCCGGCGCTGTCGGTCACCTTGCCGAAGACGTACGCGCAGCCGATGGCGGTGGGATAGCGCGTCGAGGGAGAACACGCCCCCGCCCCCGCCGTCGCTGCCTCGCCCGAACAGGCGGCGAGGGCAACGACGGCAAAGACGGCGGCGAGGAGGGCGATCCCCCTACATTGCCGCAGCGTCACGCTTGTGCTGCTGGTACCAGCTCATCATGTAGAGCTGCGTGCGCATGAAGTTGCTCGGCTTGGACGACGTCCCGTGGAACTCTCCCTGAAAACGCAGCAGTGCCGTCGGGACGCCGCGCATCTTGAGCGCTTGATAGTACTCCTCGGACTGCGCCATCGGCGTGCGCAGGTCGAGCTCGCCAGTCATGATCACCGTCGGCGTGGTCACGTGCCCCACGTACATGAGCGGCGACTGGTCGAGCCACGGCTTGGGATCTTCCCAGTACGGTTTCTCGAACCAGGAATGACCGAAGTACGGAACGTCGGAGTTGCCGGCAAACGAGATCCAGTTCATCACCGGGCAGCGCACGGCGGCGCCGGCGAAGCGATTGGTGTGACCGATGACCCAACTCGAGAGGACGCCGCCGCCACTGCACCCACCGACGTACATGCGTGCCTGGTCCACGTAGCCGCGCCCGACGACGGTATCGACGGCGGCCATGAGGTCCTCGTAGTCGACGCCGGGGTAGCGCTTGTTGATCGCGTTGCCGAAGTCGCTTCCGTAGCCGGTGGAGCCGCGCGGGTTGGTATAGAGGACGACGTAGCCGTTGGCGGCGAAGTTCTGGTACATGTAGCTGAAGCCCACGTTGTACATCCCGTGCGGCCCGCCGTGGATCTCCATGATGAGCGGCCACTTGCGCGACGCGTCGAAGTTGGGGGGCTTGATGAGCCACCCCTGCACCTTCGCGCCGCCGGTGGACGGGATCCACATCTCTTCGATGGCCCCTAACTTCTTGTTGCCGAGTATGTCGGCGTTGACGTTGGTGAGCCGCGTGAGCTGTTGCGGAGCGCTGACGGCGAAGCGCACGACGTCGGGAGGTTCGTTAGGTGCGGAGCGCACGCCGACGGCGACGCCGCTCTTCGCCATGGAGGCGAGCGAGAGCATGTGCTGCCCGCTGGTGAGGGCGCGCTCCTGTCCGGCGAGGGTGGCGACGTGCACGTTGCTGGTGCCGCGATCGTCGGCGTCGAAGTAGACGGCGCTGTTGTCGCGCGCCCACTGCATGTCGCCGATGTCGCGATCGAGGGCGCCGGAGATCTTCTTCATCCCCGAGCCGTCGGCGCGCATGACGTAGAGCTCCGACGTCTTGTAGGTATTCGTCGTGTAGGGATAGCCGATGAAGGCGATCCACTGACCGTCGGGGGAGACGAGCGGGCGCGACCAGGCGCCGCGCTGCGTGGTGAGCGCCTTCATCGCGCCAGTGGAAACGTCGACGACGTTGATGTTGCTGTCGAGGTAGTTCTTGTCGCTCTCGGGATCCATGAGTCCGTCGAAGACGATGCGCTTCCCGTCGGCGCTCCAGCTCCACCCCACGGCGCCAGGCTGTCCGTCGAAGCGATAGCCGACGTTCCAGTCGCCGCTGGTGAGCTGGCGCGGCGTTCCGCCGTCGGCGGGGACGACGTAGAGGTGCACGAATCCCGGCTCGAGGAAGCCGCGGCGGTCGGCGCGATAGTGCACCGAATTGAGGTAGCGCGGCGCCGGCGTCCACTGCGCCCCCTCGGGAGCGGCGGGCATGTCGATCTTCCAGACGTTGGGCTTCGGCGAGAACATGGTGAAGCCGATCTGCGTCCCGTCAGGTGACCAGGCGAGGTCGCCCGGGACCTGCATCACTCGCGTCACCTGCGAGCTCGCCCCCTCGGCGTTCATCCACCGCACGTAGACCTGTGCACCTGGCGGGCCGCCGGGCATTCCCTCGGCGATGTAGGCGATGCGCGTTCCGTCGGGGGACCAGGTGGGAGCGGCGCCGCGCACCAGAAAGCGGTTCTCCGACCCGTCGGCGTTCATGATCCAGAGCGCCGTCACCCAGGCATCCTTCTGCTTGTCGACAAAGCGCCGAGTGTAGATGATGCGCGTGCCGTCGGGCGAGATTTGCGGGTCGGCGACCGTCTCGTAGTCGAGATAGTGGTCGACGGTGAGGAGCGTGTCGGACGGGTGCTCCTGCGCGCGTGGCGCCGCGAGCGGGAGCGCGGTACCCGCGAGAAGCGTGGCAGAGAGGAGCGCGCGGTACTGGCGGAACAGCGGGGCGCGGCGCGGGGCGGGGGGTGTCATGCGCATCTCCATGGGCGAAGGGTCCTGCTGTCCAACGTTTGCATTCCGGTGAATCGGTCGTGTCGGGCGAGCGCGCAGGGGAGCGCGTACGGGAGCGCTTAGGGGAGCGATCAGGCGAGCGCGTAGAAGAAGTCCACGAACGAACGGGCGGCGCCGTCCATCCCCGACACCTTGGGGTTGGATGACTCCACGATCCAGTACTCGTCAGGGGCGTGTGCGCCCCCGCCATTCCCGAGGCCGAACATCCCGGCGGGGAGCTTGAGCGGCGCGCCGGTGAAGGTCGAGCCGGGCCATGAGCCGGCGAGGCGTGGCCAGAGGAGCGGGTCGATCCCGTTCTTGCGATAGGCAGCGAGCATCGCCGAGATCAGCTTTGCATCTGACGGTGTCTCCGTGGGGTCGTAGCCGCCGGTCATGTTCACCTCGATGTCGCCGAACCCGTGCGCGGCGAGATGCTGCTTCACGAGTTCGAGCGTCCCCTTGGCCGTCATGTCGGGAACGAGGCGCATGTCGATCTTGGCCACCGCGCGATGCGGGAGGATCGTCTTGCCGCCGGGCCCAGTGTAGCCGCCCACGAGTCCTTCGATGTTGATCGTCGGCTGCGTGACGAGACGGACCAGCGCGTCGTGCCAGTTCTCATCGGCAATCCAGTGTTGGACGCCGAAGGCTTTCTTGGTCGCCGCCTCGTTCTTGCGCGGGATCGCCGCTTCGAGGATCCGCTTCTGCTCCGCGGTGAGGGGGCGCACCTTGTCGAAGAAACCGGCGACGGCGGGGGTATGCCCGTCGGCCTTCACCAGCGAATTGAGCGCCTGCACGAGGTGCCACGCCGGGGAGTCGATCTGGGCGGCGTAGCTGGAGTGCACGTCCTGCGCCGGCCCGCGCCCCCACTTCTCTCCGCTCGCCACCAGTTCGAGCTCGCAGATCCCCTTGGCGCCGAGGTTGACTTCGACAGACCCGTCGAGCGCCTGGTTGCCTAACGGGATGACGATGCCGACCGACTTGCGGAGGGCGGCCTCGACGCGCGGGTCGAAGACCACCTGCGGGAAGTTCGGCGAGCCGATCTCCTCTTCCCCTTCGCACACGAGGACGAGGTTGATCGGGAGCTTGACGTTGGCCGCCTTGAAGGCGTTGAGCGCGGCGAGGCAGGCCATCTGCGGCCCTTTGGTGTTCGTCGCGCCGCGCCCGATGATGACCTTCCCCATCCCCGGGCGGTCGACGAGGCGCCCTTCGAGCGGGGGCGACGACCACTCCTTCGGGTCGTACTGCTTGACGTCGTACATGAAGTAGATCGCCAGCGTGGTGGCGGCGCCGGAGTCCAGTGTCGCGAAGACCCCCGGCTTTCCCTTGGTAGGGATGACCTCCACCTGCTGGAAGCCCGCCTCGGTCGCCAAGCGATCCATGAGCTCGACGCCCTTGGGATAGTTGAGGTTCTCGGCGGCGATCGTGGGGAGGGCGATCCATTCGCGCAGCGTGGCGAGCGTGGCATCATGCTGGCGCCCGATCTGATCGACCACGCGTTGGTAATCGTCCGCGGAGAGCGGTGCGGCCGAGGAGTGGGCGGTCGGGATGCCGTTCCAGTACATGGCGGCCGCGCCAGCCGCCGAGCCGTAGAGGAACTCGCGACGGGAGATCTCCTGCGCCTCCGGCGAGGAGGGGAGACGATTGATGGGCTCCAAGGCAGACCTCCGGCAGCGGCGAGTGGAATGTGCGGACGCGCGCGAAAGTGGCGAGCGGCGGGTCTGGGCGCCACCCGGGGGCTAGTTCTCTGAAGACGAGAAGACGAGAAGACGAGAACGGGGGGGCGATTCGACCGGTTGGGGAGGGCAGCTCGGCAGGAGTCGCCGGGCTTCTGCGGCGTCAGTCGGGGCGAAGGTGGTGGCGCAAGGTGTTGTTGCGGTGGGGGATAGGGCGTCGTGTCGACGCGGACTTGCGTGGCGCGGGCGTTGCGTTGTGCCGCGGGCGCGCGCGAACGATCGCCTTCGATGATCTGCGCGCGCGGAGGCGCGTCGTCAGGCGCGCGCGCACCACGCCCATCTCTCAGGAGCTCGTCGCATGTCCAGTCCGTCGCTCGCACCCGCCGACGCTCGTAGCGGGCGATTCGAGGCGTTCCTCGATCGTCTGCGCGACGACGTCTATCCCGAGCCGCCGTCGTCGCAGCACACCGAGCTCGCTCGGCACATGTGGGGGATGCTGCAGCAGATGGTCGCGCTCCCGCCGGGCCAGCGCGTCCTCGACGTGGGGTGCGGGCAGGGGTTGGCGCTCGAGTTCTTTCGCGCGGCCGGGCACCACGCCATCGGGATCACGATCGGGGCAGAGGATCTCGCGGCGTGCCGCGCCCGCGGTTTCGAGGTGCAGGACATGGATCAGTCGTTTCTCGACTTTGCCGACCAGAGCTTCGACCTGGTATGGTGCCGCCATGCCCTCGAGCATAGCGTGGCGCCGTACTTCACGCTCGCCGGATTCCACCGCGTTCTCGCGCCGGGTGGAGTGCTCTACGTCGAGGTCCCGGCGCCCGATACGGCCTGCCGACACGAGACGAATCCCAACCACTACAGCGTCCTCGGTCGCTCGGCGTGGCAGAGCCTCATGCAGCGGGCGGGCTTTGACGTGATCGACGTGGTCACGATCGACTTCGCGGCAGACGTGGGGCCCGATACGTACTGGGCGTTCACGTTGCGGCGGGCTGCGTAGCGTTTCGGCAGGCGGCGCGAGGTGCGCGGCAGAAGAGCTTTGAACCGCGGAGTCCGCGGAGAACGCGGAGAGTGAGACGCACGTGCCGAGGTGAGTCGCGGAGAGATGCTGATGCGCGGAGTAGCTCTCGGCGGGCGGCGCGCGGGAGAAAACTGTGAACCGCGGAGTCCGCGGAGAACGCGGAGACTGGGAGCCAGCTGTCGGCGAGAGTCACGGATGTCACGGAGGTCACGAAGAATTGCGCGTCGGGCTTCCGATCCGCGCAGACACTCCTCCGCGCACTCCGCGTTCTCTGCGGTTAAAAAGTTCTTGACGCAGTAGCCACAGAGATCGCAGAGGAACAACGGCCCTGAGATCACTGCCTATCGCGCGTCGATCACCCGATTCGCGCCGACACTCCTCCGCGCTCTCCGCGGACTCCGCGGTAAAAGGTCTCACCAAGAAGACCGCAGAAGGATCGGCGAAGCGCCCGCAATGAAGCGCCCCCAGCGAGCGACTCGGCGATGGAAGCAGTACGTTGTGCGGGAGACCTCACCCACCCGGTTCCCGCTACGCCATGACCGCAATCTCTCGCCGCCTGATCGTCCGCTCCGCTGCGCTCCTCACCGTTGCAGCTGCCGGGTCGGCAACGTTGGCAGCCAACGTCTCCGCTCGCGGCGCTGACAAGCGCGAGCCGGTCCCGGCGCCGCAGCCGCGCAAGCATCGCCTCATGCCCTCGCCCTCGACGGTTGCGTACGGCTACTACTGGGCCGACGCGAAGCCGGTGCTGCATATCGCCTCGGGCGACGAGCTGACGATCGGGACGCTTCTCACCTCCACGCCCTCGCGACTCGAAGGGGCTGGCGTGAAGCCCGAGGACGTGGAGCCGTCGCTGCGGGCAATCGTCGACAGCGTGAAGGATCGCGGCCCCGGTGGCCACATTCTCACGGGGCCCGTCTACGTCGATGGCGCCGAGCCGGGGGACGTGCTCGAGGTGCGCTTCAAGAAGATCGATCTCGCCATCCCCTACTCATACAATGCATTCGGGCGCACCTCGGGCTTCATCCCCGAGGACTTCACCGAGCCGAGGATGCGAATCATTCCGCTCGACAAGAAGTCGATGACCGCGCACTTCGCTCCTGGGATCGACGTTCCGCTGCATCCGTTCTTCGGGAGCGTGGGCGTGGCGCCGCCGCCGGAGCGCGGGCGCGTGAGCAGCGCACCGCCCGACATCCACGCCGGGAATCTCGACAACAAGGAGCTGGTCGCCGGGACGAAGCTCTACATCCCGGTCCACGTGCCCGGGGCGCTCTTGCAGCTGGGAGACGGGCACGCGGCCCAGGGGGACGGCGAGGTCGACATCACCGCGCTCGAGACCTCGCTCGTGGGGACGCTCGACGTGATCGTGCGCAAGGACATGCACCTCACCTGGCCGCGCGGCGAGACGCCGACCCACTGGATCGCGATGGGGGCCGACAAGGACCTCGTCACCGCGACCAAGACCGCGGTGCGCCAGGCGATCGACTTCCTCGTCACGGAGAAGAAGCTTTCGCGCGAAGACGCCTACATGCTGGTGAGCGTGGGGTGCGACGTCAGCATCACGCAGTTAGTTGATGGCAACGTGGGCGCGCACGTGATGATCCCGAAGTCGCTCTTCGCGAAGAAGGGGCGATAACGACGCCGGATCGCTCGGCGGTCTGCTAGCTTGCCTTGGCGATCGCCGACGCCGTGCGAAGCCCGACCGCCACGAACGTCAACGTTCCGTTGCAGCACGAGGCACTGACCTGCGTGGGCGCACCGGCAACCCAGAGGTTCTCGTGATCGTGCGCGCGCCCCCACCCGTCGACGACACTCGTCGCCGGATCGTCGCCCATGCGGCACCCACCGGTCGGATGCTCCTGCCCGATGTCGTTGGCGCTGTTCTGCAGGCGCAGCGTCCCGTTCCCCGCCTTGGCCATCTGTTCGAAGAGGAGCTTGATCTGCTCCTCCTGCCACCCGCGCGCCGCCTCGCTCTCGGGCGCATCCTTGAAGGTGACGTTGGGCATGGGATCGCCGAATCGATTCGTGTGCGACGGGTCGAGCACCAGCTTGCTCTCCCGATCGGGGAGGACGTCGTAGTAGCAGCGTACGCGCGCCGTCGCCCCCTTCGCCCGCGCCCGCCAGTCCGACAACAGCGCATCCCCAAACAACGGCGTGCCGTCGTCGCCGCGCACGCGCGGGCCGCGCCCGGCGGCCGACTCCCAGATGCGCAGGTCGTGCCGCAGGTAGCGCCCCTTGTAGCTCGCCCGCTGGAACTGCTTGGACACGAGCGAGTGCTGCACGTTGATCCCGGGGTACAGCTCCATCGGGAGCGTGATCTGCCCGCCGATGTTGCGGTGCCCGGCGAGGTACTTCCCCACCAAACCGCTGCGATTGGCGAGTCCGTCAGGGTGCGCAGCGTCGCGTGAGAGGAGCAGGAGGTGCGGCGACCAGACGAAGCCGCCCGCGAGCACGAAGGACTTGGCGTTGATCGTCACTTCCTCACCGCTCACGTCGGTGCGGTTCCCGGTCGCCCGTACGATGCGCCCGGTCGCCGGGTCGGCGATCAACCGCCTGACGAGTGTCTCGGTGACCAGCGTGACCTTCTTCGCCGCGACCAACGCATTCCACGTGAAGTCCGGCGAGTACTTGGCTCCCGTCGGGCACACCGGGTAGCAGGTGTCGCAGCGCTGGCACTGTGCGCGCCCGTCACGTGCAACGGAGTTCTTGGCCGACGGCGTGCTCCACGTCGCAATTCCTGCTGCGGTCGCCCACCCTTGCAGCTGCGCAAGGTTGTAGTTGATGGGGAGCGGTGGCATGGGATACGGCTTCCCGCGCGGGTCGAGCGCCACCGGCCCCTGTTCTCCGGCAACGCCCATCCGCTCCTCTGCCTCCTGGTAGAACGGGTCGAGCTCCTCGTACGTGAAGGGCCAGTCGGTGCCGATCCCATACAAGCCGTGCGTCGTGAAGTCCTCCGGCGAGTAGCGCGGCGTGACGCCGCCCCAGTGCATCGCCAATCCGCCGACGTGCATGTTCGGGGAGAATCCGTGCGTCGTCCCGAAGGCGTTCTGGTCATCCAGGTGATCGCGCCGCCAGGGATCCTCGCCGTACGCGAGAAACCGGTCGCGCGTCTTGCTCCGCTCGGAAAAGACCGTGGTCGGGCGCCCCGCCTCCACGACGGTAATGCGCTGCGACGTCGTCTCGGACAATCGCGCCGCCATCAGCGCGGCGGTGATCCCGCTCCCGACGATGACGATGTCGCTCTCGATCGTCTTCATGTCGTCACCCCAACGATTGGAAGCGGACGCGAGGTCGCAGCGGCGAGCGGTCGGCAGGTGAGGGGCGCCACCTGCACGCCGAGCGCGAGGTCCTTGGCCGCCGGGCTCGCCGCCCAGTTCGCCAGGAGCGCGACCGCGATGTGCGAGGCGCCTAACGGGTCCGGCATCACGGTCTCGCGCGCCCCCGCCAGCGCCGCCTGCACCACCGCGCGGCGTCCTTCCAGGTCGAGTTCCACGAACGGCTTCTGCTTCGACTTGCGGGCGAGCGTGTCGAGCGCATCCAGCTGCGAGCGCCACCCCGGCGCCGGATCGGCGGGGAGATACCGAATCTCGGCGTATCCGTAACCATGCATCTCCTCGGCGACCGGATCGTATCCGTCGACCCACTCCACGAACGCGTTCACGGCAGCGAGGCGCCCCGCCGTGCCGAGCGCGTCGGGGAGGATCGCGTCGCCGAGCCGGTCGAGGAGCGGACGATTGAAACCGACCTCGCGCTGGATGCTCGCCCCGAACGCGGATTGCCGCGCGTCCTTCTCCACAGGCGGAGAGCATGCGGCGGCGCCCGCAACAGCGGAGCCTGCGACGGCCGAAGCAGCCGCAGCACCGGCGACCTTGAGGAAGCCACGTCGTGAGGGCGAGCTGCCGGCGTGCGCCGGGGTCGTTGGCGTGTAGTCGTCGGTCACGGAACAGGGGCCGAAAAGGTGAGGTCGGCGCACGCGTGCGTGGGCGGCTGACGTCGCAGTATCGCAGCGGGAAAGCCCGACGTCGAGTGGCTGCGCCGAGTCACTGTAACGCTCCCGCAAGGTAGTGGCTCGCATCTTGGATTCGAGCAGCGTGCACGAACGCGCTGCGATACGAATCCGGCAACGCGGCCGAATCGATCGGTCGCGGACGCGACTCGACCCTAAACTCGAGAAGCTACCATGCTGACCCGATACGCAACCCGTGCGCTCGTCACGACCGTGGCGTGCAGCGCGACACTCGCCGCGCTCCCGGCGAGCACGCAAGCGATGACGCCGCAGTCCATGACGCGGCAGTCCATGACACCAAACACGCAGAACCGCGCCCCTGCCACCATCCAGGTCCAGAACGATCGCAAGGTTCCGGTGACCGTCTTCATCGAACGCGGAGACTTCGACGTCCGGCTCGGAAAAGTCGACGCGATGCGCACCGCAACATTGACGCTCCCCGATTGGGTGCTCGCGGGAGATTCGCGAGTGGAGATCTTCGTGCACCCCGAAGGAGAATTCGACCTCGCGTCGCAGTCGTTCGAGGTGACGCCGGGCGCGAGGCTCGGCATGGTTGTCCAACCCTTCGACGCCCCGGCGTGGTCTCCGGCACCCGACGACTCGATGTCGGCCGTCCTCGATTGCGGCGACCTCAAGGCGACCACGGTGACCGTGGAAAATCCGCGGAAGGAACCCGTGACGGTGTACGTCGAGCAGGGTGACTTCGACATTCGCATTGGCAGCGTGCACGCCGGACAGACGAAAACGCTGCGCATCCCTGAGACGATTGCCGAGAAGCAGGACGACGTCGAACTCTTCGTTGCCCCTGAGCACGGACTCGATCTCAGCAGCCAGGCGTTCCAATTGACGCGAGGAGCGCACCTCGGACTGAAGGTCCCGCGGTACTGAGAAGGGGCGTCGCTGCGGATGCTGGTACGAGGCGGACGCCGGCTCGATGGCCGACGTCCGCCGCTCGCGTGCAGCGCCGTCAGCTACTCGACCGCGATGGGACCGCCGTCTCCCTGCTGCTCCTTTCGAAAGAGCTGCTCGAGGAGGCGGATCTGGTCCTGCTGCATGCGCACAAGCTCGGCCCACTGCGCCTCGCGCAGTACGTCGAGCTTCTCGTGAAGCTCGCGGATCTCCAGCTCGGCCTTGAGGTTGACTTCGTAGTCGTTCTTCGCCTCCAGCCGGTCGCGTTTCGCCGCGCGATTCTGCGACATCATGATCACCGGCGCCTGCAGCGCGGCGATCATCGAGAGCAGGAGGTTGAGGAAGATGAACGGATACGGATCGAGCGCATCCTTTCGCGCGCCCTGGATTACCGTGTTGCCGATCGTCCAGACGATCAGAAAGGCGATGAAGAGGAGGATGAAGGTCCACGATCCGCCGAACGACGCGATGCTGTCGGAGACGCGCTCGCCGAGCGACCGGGATTCGCTCAGCTCCTTGTTGATGTCGCGGGCGACGACGCGATCCGGCGCGATGCGCGCCGCGACACGCTCGATCACGGCTCGTTCATCGTCCGAGAGCAGTTCCCATTCGGCGCGAAGGATTCGTCGAGCGAGCGAGCCACGGATCCCACCGCTGTGGTGCGCGGGTACAGTCGGAGGAGTCGCGTCCTTGTCCGACGGCGAGACGGGGGGCTGGTCGGGTGTCATGGCACCTCGGATGAAGTCGTGAGCGACGAGAGTGGCGATCGGCGGGCGCTGCCGCCGGAAGGTACGGCGGGAGTGGAGGATGTCGGATGCGCGGAGAGATATGCGCTCCGTCACGACTCAGGGGAAATCCCTCCTTGCCGCCTCGCCCTCCACGCCCACAGACTTGCCCTACTCAACTGAGGGGCTACCGCATCATGGGCGCGACGGACGTCTCGAATCCCCGGTACTACCACAAGGTTGTCGACTGCCAATGGGCCTGTCCGGCTCACACCAACGTCCCGGGATACCTGCGGCTCATCGCGCAGGGGCGGTACGCCGACTCGTACATGCTCAATCGCGAGTCGAACGTCTTTCCCGGAATCCTCGGTCGCACCTGCGACCGCCCGTGCGAGCCCGCCTGTCGGCGCGGACGCGTGGAGGAGAAGCCGGTCGCGATCTGCCGCCTCAAGCGCGTCGCGGCCGATCATCGCGGCGACATCACGAATCGGCTCCCCAAAGCGCCAACCGAGAAAAACGGAAAGCGCATCGCACTCGTCGGCGCCGGTCCGGCGTCACTGACGGTGGCTAACGACCTCCTGCCACTCGGCTACGACATCACGATCTTCGAGAAGAACGCGCAGCCCGGCGGGTTGATGCGGGTGAACATCCCCGCCTTCCGCCTCCCGGCCAGCGTCCTCGACGAAGAGTGCGGCTACATCATCGACATGGGGGCCGAAATGAAGTACGGCACCTCGGTCGACAGCATGAAGGCGCTGCTCGACGAGGGGTACGACGCCGTCTTCGTGGGGAGCGGAGCGCCCAAGGGAAAGGAGCTCGACATTCCCGGGCGCTGGGATGCGCCCAAGCAGATCCACATCGGGATCGAGTGGCTGGCCAACGTGCACTTCGGCCACGTGGAAAAGATCGAACCGCGCGTCCTCATCATCGGCGTGGGCAATACGGCGATGGACTGCTGCCGATCTGCCAAACGATTGGGAGCGACCGATGTGAAGGTGATCGCCCGCCGCGGGCGCAAGTATTTCAAGGCGTCACCGTGGGAGCTCGAGGACGCCGAAGAGGAGCAGGTCGAGATCGTCGAGAACCTGTCGCCCAGGCGGATGGTCGTCGAGAACGGCGTGCTGGTGGGGATGGAGTTCGACCGGCTCGAATGGACCGTTGACGACAAGGGGAAGCAGCGCAGCACCGTCATCGAGACGGTGGTGATTCCGTGCGATGCGGTGATCCTCGCCATCGGTCAGGAAAACGCCTTTCCCTGGATCGAGCGCGACATCGGGATCGAATTCGGCGACTGGGACATGCCGGTCGTCGACAAGGTGACGTTCCAAAGCTCGCGTGCCGGTGTGTTCTTCGGCGGCGACGCGGCGTGGGGGCCGGAGAACATCATCTGGGCGGTGGCGCACGGGCACCAGGCGGCGATCTCGATTCACGCGCATTGCGAGGGGCGTCCGGTGGAGGAGCGCCCGCCCGAGGGCATGACCCTGGTGAGCGCCAAGGTCGGGATGCACAGCTGGGCGTACGAGAACGACTACGACGGCTCCAAGCGCGCCAAGATGCAGCACGAGGAGCTGACCAAGCGCTTCAGCGGCATCGGGGTCGAAGTCGAACTCGGCTTCACCGCCGAGCAGACGGCAACCGAGGTCGAGCGTTGCCTCAACTGCGACATCCAGACGCACTTCACCGCGCCGCTCTGCATCGAGTGCGACGCCTGCGTCGACGTGTGCCCGACGAACTGCCTCACGATCACGACCAACAGCACGCCGATCGACGAGCTGCGCACTCGGCTCTCGGCGCCGGCGCTCAACCCGTCGCAGGAGATCTACGTCTCCCCCGCGCTCCCACAGACCAAGCGGGTGATGGTGAAGGACGAGGACGTCTGCCTGCATTGCGGACTTTGTGCAGAACGCTGCCCGACGGCGGCGTGGGACATGCGTACGTTCGACCTCAAGCTGCCGTATGCCGGCCAGGTGATGCGATGAGCGGCGTGAACGATTTCGCGTTCAAGATGGGGACGGTCAACGGGACCGGCTCCGCCAGCGCCAACTCCCTCCTCATGCAGGCGATCTTCCGCATGGGGATTCCGGTCACGGGAAAGAACATCTTCCCGTCGAACATCCAGGGGCTCCCGACCTGGTACGAGATCCGAGTGAGCGGGGCGGGATACACTGCGCGTCCGTCCGAGGTGGATCTCGTGGTCGCGCTCAACCCCGCGACCTACGCCAAGGACGTCGCGACGGTACGCCCGGGCGGCTACCTCCTCTACGATTCCACCTGGCCGCTCGATCCCGACCTGGTGAAGGAAGGGATCACCGTCATGGGGATTCCGTTCGGGGGGATGTGTGTGCAGGCTTTCGAGCGCGATCGCGATCGCACGCTGCTGCGCAACATCGCGTATGCCGGCGCGCTGGCCGCATTCCTCAACATCGACATGGACGTGGTCGAGGTGATGCTGAACGAGAAGTTCGGCAAGAAGAAGCGCCTCCTCGACGCCAACCACACCGCGATCCACCTCGGATACGACTACGCCAAGGCGAATTTCGAGTGCCCGCTCCCCATCCATCTGGAGAAGATGGATGCGACGCGCGACTCGGTGGTGATCGACGGCAACACCGCCTGTGCCCTCGGTGCGCTCTACGCCGGGGCCACCGTGGGGGCCTGGTATCCGATCACGCCGTCGACCGCGCTCATGGAAGCATTCAAGGGCTTCTGCGAGAAGTACCGCGTCGACAAGGAGACCGGCGCGCATAACTACGCGATATTGCAGGCCGAGGACGAGCTTGCAGCTGCCGGGATCACCATCGGTGCCGGGTGGGCGGGGGCGCGCGCCTTCACCAACACGTCGGGGCCAGGCATCTCCCTCATGCAGGAGTTCATCGGCCTCGCTTACTACACCGACATCCCAGCCGTCTTCTTCGACGTGCAGCGCTGCGGCCCTTCGACCGGTATGCCTACACGTACGCAGCAGGCCGACCTGATATCGCTCGCCTACGCATCGCACGGCGATACCAAGCACCTCGTCCTCTTCCCGGCCAACCCGCGGGAGTGCTTCGAGCTCTCGGTCGCGGCCTTCGACCTGGCCGAACAGTTCCAGACGCCGGTCTTCGTCGCCTCGGATCTCGATATCGGGATGAACGACTGGATGGTGCCGCGCTTCGACTGGGACGACTCGTACCGCCCCAACCGGGGCAAGGTGCTCGACGCCGAGGCGCTGGCGCAGCTCCCGAAGTTCTCGCGATACCTCGATGCCGATGGGAGCGGCGTCGCCGCCCGCACGCTGCCGGGAGTTGGGGGGAAGGGGGCGTACTTCGTGCGCGGCTCCGGGCACGACAAGCACGCGGCCTACACCGAAGATTCGGACGCGTACCAGGAAGTCGTCGACCGCCTCAAGCGCAAGTTCGAGCACGCGTCGACGGCGATGCCCAAGCCCGTGATTGTGCGGCGCGAAGGGGCCGATGTCGGGCTGGTGACCATCGGCGGATGTGACGCGGCGGTGCGCGAGGCCGCCGACCGCCTAGCCGAGCAAGGGATCGTCGCCGACATCATGCGCATTCGAGCGTTCCCCTTCGGCAAGGAAGTGCGCGACTTTCTGGAGGAACACGAGCAGACCTTCGTGATCGAACAAAACCGCGACGCGCAATTGCGCGCGCTGCTGGCGATCGAGGTCGGCATACGTCGCGACGACATGATCCCCATTCTCGACTACGGCGGCATGCCGCTCACCGCGAAAGTGGTGGTCGACGCTGTCTCGGCCCATCGCGCAGGAGTTCCCGCATGACGTCCATCGCCAAGCCGTTGGTGCGGCACAAGAGCTCGCGCACCAACTCCCTCGGGCTTACCGTGCGCGATTACGAAGGGGCGATGTCGACGCTCTGCGCCGGCTGCGGCCACGACTCGGTCACCGCGGCGCTGGTGCAGGCCGCGTGGGAACTCGAGCTCGAGCCGCATCGCGCGGCCAAGATGAGCGGGATCGGCTGCTCGTCCAAGACGACCGCGTACTTCATGAAGCAGTCGCACGGCTTCAACAGCGTGCATGGACGCATGCCATCGGTCACGTCGGGGGCGGCGGCGGCCAATCGCGGGCTGACCTACATCGGGATTTCAGGAGACGGCGATTCGTTGTCGATCGGGCTCGGGCAGCTTTCGCACGCGATCCGGCGCAACGTCAACATGCTGTATGTGCTGGAGAACAACGGCGTCTACGGGCTGACCAAGGGACAGTTCTCGGCGTCGGCCGACATCGGCTCGACGTCAAAGAAGGGAGAGGCCAACGAGCAGGCGCCCATCGATCCCGTGCTCCTCGCTCTCTCGCTCGGCGCAACCTTTGTGGCGCGCTCGTTCTCCGGCGACAAGAGCCAGCTCGTCCCGATCCTCAAGGCGGGGATTGCGCACAAGGGGTTCGCCATCGTCGACGTGATTTCACCGTGCGTTTCGTTCAACGATCACGAAGGGTCGACCAAGAGCTACGCATTCACGCGCGAGCACGAGGTCGAGGTCGTGCACACCGACTTCGTCCCGCTTCGCCACGAGATCACCGTGCCGGAGACGGACGAGGAGGTGGCCGTGGTACAGTTGCACGACGGCGGAACGGTGCGTTTGCGGTCGACCGCGCCGGACTACGATCCCACCGATCGCGACTCGGCGTACGCGCATGTGCGTGCCTGCCAGGCGCGGCACGAGGTGGCGACCGGGTTGCTGTTCGTCGACGAGCGCGGGCGCGACATGCACGACATGATGCATACGCCGGAGACGCCGCTCATCGACCTCCCGTACGAGACGCTGTGTCCGGGACGCGCGGCGTTGGATGAGTTGATGGAGCAGTTCCGGTAGGCGCCGCCTCGTGGGCGGAGGTCAGCCGATGGTGCGGAGCACTTCGTTCCACACGTTTCGCGCGATGAGCTGCAGCGGTTGATCGCCCTCGTAGTGATTGTCGTACATCTCCGAGAGAAGTCGTGCACGTTGCCGAAGATTTTTGCGCGCGTCGGGCTTTCCAAACTGTTGCTGCGCCAGCGCGGATCGATCCTTCAGCCGGCGTGGTAGTCCGGAGCGAAACAGTTCGGTTCCTTCGCGGCTCCCGAGAGTAGACGTGTAGCTCTTGTGCTCAGTGTGATTGTGAATAAGGACGCACGGCAGCTCCTCCTCGTACGCGTGGGCGAGCGTTCCGCGCACGTCGACATCGGCGAGGTGCATGCGTTCGACGATGTGATGTACTTGCCAGTCCTGCCCCCGTTCGCGTTGACGCGACACGGCGAGGGCTAACGCGAGAATGCGCCCCTTGGACGCACGGAGGTCGTTGTACGATCCGACAAACCTCGTGCTGTGCGCTCCGCGATAGTCGTCGACGGTGAAGACCCCGTTCATGAACGTCTCGCCAAAGGGAACGCCGTGCAGGTATCTCATCGGCATCATGGAGCATTCCTCACGCCAAGTTTCGTCGGTTGCACCGACGCAAATAGGGCGCACCCATTGGTGTCGCGCAATGCGATCGCATCCGCATGAGGGTCGGGACGATTCGGCGACGCGCGTCCGCTCCGTAGTTCGCGGTGCGCACGCCGCCGGCCTGGCAGCGCGCGGTTCCTAACGAACCCAACGCAATGCCGGATGCGATAGGAGCGCCCGCCGGTCGCGCGCGTCGACGCGTACCTGTTCACCTCTCGAGCGGAAACGATACATCTCCCCGCTCGCTGGCCCGCGAATCGTGGCCGGTGCATCGCCGGTGAACTCGAACACGATTGCACTCGTGAGATCGTGCGTGGGCACCGCGGTGACATTGCGCGAGCGCGCACTTCCAGCGACGCCCGCCGACATCGCGGCCGCCCGGGCCGCCTCGCGATTCTTGCCGCAACACATGGAGCTTCTCCTTGGTTAGGGGTTGTGCGCGTCGCCGGAGCGATCGGGGAAGGCACGCTCGAGGAGAATGGCCCCGCCCGAGAGTGCCAGCCAGGCGACGAGACGCGTGTCCCATCCGCTCGCCACCCAGATCGCCAGCGGCGCCGCCACCCACAGCGACGCGCAGTAGAAACAGTCCATCAACTGACCGAAGAACCCCGCTCCCGCCGCCTGGCGGAGGCGAGCCATGACGTTCCATGGCCCATCCTCCGCCGTGATGAGGTGCGTCACCCGCCACGTCGCCAGCGTCGCGACGACGAAGAGGAGGGGATTCATCGGCGTCGTGCCATTACACCGAGATCTGGAACGAGCGTTCACTCAGGTTCTGGTGCGCAGGCGAGCCACCGCAGTCGACGATCGTGCGCTTGTACGCCCGCAACTCCAACTGGTAGCAGCAGCTCTCCGGGAAGGCGACCGCCGCATTGATCGAGAGCCGGATCGCGCCGCCGGTCCAGGTGGGCGCCGCCGCCGTCTGCGGAAGCGTGCGCGCCGAGGCGTAGTCGGGCCCCACCTGCGAGGCTGCCGGCACCGGCGGCGCTCCACCCGCGAGTGGCGTGAGCGTCCCACCTAACGCGATGAGGTCGCGGGCCAGGTTCTCCCCGTACGTCGCGATCAGCGAGTACGACCCCAGGTGCCCCTGCGCATCGTAGGCCACGAAGTCCACCTCGAGCACGTCGCCGCCGTCGACCCGCGCATCGCCGCAGGGGCCGATGGTGACCGTCGTCCCATTGGCGCGCACGATTCGCGCGTCGATGATGTCGGTCTCGGGTTCGTTGGTGCAGGAGTGCGTGGTCCCCGAACCGCACGGGTTGTCGATCGGTCCCGGTGCCGCGAAGGTCGACTGATTGTCGATCGTCACGGTGATGTGCGACTCGGTTTGTGTATCGCACACATCCAGCACACGCCGGTTGGACAGCAGGCCACCCGCCTCGTCGTACCCGACCACGCGCATGACATACGTCCCGTCGGCGAACGTGGTCTGCGTCTCCCAGGGGAAGATCAGGTCGATGTTCGTCCCGAGCCACACCTTGGTCACGCCCCAGTCGCCCGGTGTGTGCGTGGACTCGTAGTGCTCGAGCGTCTCGTAGACGTTGTGTCCGTCGATCGGCACCTGTGCGCTGAACGGCGCCGAGACCCCCGTGCCGAGGACAAAGTCCCAGTAGCGTCGCGAGAAGGATCCGAGCGCGGCGGAGGGCATGATCGCCCACGTCGCGCCGCCGTCGGCGGAGAACTCGATCTCGTAGTAGTCGACGTTGGTGAGGCACTGCGCCGTACCGCTGATGTTGACGCGACCGGCGAAGGGTGCGTCGCCACCATTGCTGATCACGTTCGGGAAGGCGTAACCCGCTGGCGTGGGATCCGCACCGACGTTGCCGCCGATCTGGTCTTCATCGATGCCGCAAACCTGCGCGATGGCGATGCACTCCCCCTCGAGGCAGCTGTTGGGCGGGATGCAGCACGCTTCGTCGGTCGAGGTGAGCGTGACGGTGGACACCTGGTCGATGTTCCAGCGCGCCTGGAACCATCCTTCGTCGACGATGACATGTTCCTCGCCGCCGCAGTTCTGCGTCGCGCGGAAGATGAGATCGGGAGTGCAGTCCCACCACGGCTGCCACGGCCACCACGGCCAGAGGCGAATCCCTTGCAGGGCAGGAATCGCCGGGAGCTTCGTGACGAGCTGGTCGCGGAGCGAGGCGAGCTGCGTCGGGTCGACAGCTGCAACGGATGACGTGGCGCGGGTGAGCGTCGGCGCCGCTACGCGGTTCGCGAGCGCTCCTCCCTTGGTCCCGATGCCGGCTGCCTGACGCGTCGCGTTCGGTGCGGCCAGCGCAGCGCGCCCGCTCACCCGCGGGATCGACGATCCACCGAGGAGGCGATCGAAGAGCGAGAGATCGGGTGCTGGATCGGGGAGTGGAATGCGCGGGATGCGCGGTTCGCGCTGCAGCGCTCCCTGGATGATCCCGGCGAGCGTCGGCTCGACGTACCAGCGACGGAGCCTCCACCACCACCACGGCCACCACCCGCAACACCAGCGGAAGGTGAGCGTGAACGATCCATTCGCATCGGTCGTGGCGCACCCCACCTGCTGCTTGCTCCACCACCACCACCAGGCGTCCACGTCGTAGGCGCAGACGACCGCGCCGGGGACCGGCGAGCCATCGGGGCACAACACGCGACCGTGCACGGTGAAGGTGCGGCACCATCGGAGCCACCAGAACCAGTAGTACGGCGTGATGCGAATCGCCGCGATCGTGAGCGCATCGCGCCCGCCGAAGCGCCGGATCGGGACGTCGACGCCGATGGTCTGGAGACCGGTGAGTTCCTCGTCGCTCGCGTCGGGCGGGCCGACGACGACACGGAGTCCGGTCTGCTTTGCGTCGACATCGAAGGCGACTTCACCTGCACCCTTCTTGTCGAGGTTCACCGTCTGGGATGCGACCGGGGTTCCACCCGAGGTCAGCAGTACCTTGACCGGTTGCTTGGGGTCAAACCCTTCGATGCCGGACGCGTCGAGGGGAATGGTCAGTCTTGCCATGTGTCCTCCTGGATTGAAAAGCCTTCGCCGGGGGCGAGCGAAGAGCTTAGGAGCGACATGCGGCGCTTGTACACTCGGGGAACTACGAGTCGTGCCTGCACAGAACAGTTTGGCCTAACCAGTCTGTTCTGTGTCGCGTGGCTGAGCGCGCTTGCAGCCGACGGAGACATGGGATGAGTCGCGTCGCGCGCGCGTGAGCGTACGCGCGCGTGTGTGTGCGATCGCGCCCATGCCCGCGCGAGAGTGCACGCGCGCGCATGCGCGTCCGGCGAGTACGCAGACTCACGCCGATCTTCGCCGACGCTCCACGCGTCCCTGCGCCCGCTCTTGCCCTCGCGTCGCGAGCACCGCGAGCACCGCGAGCACGGCGAGCGCCGAAATCGCGCCGATCTTTGCGCTTTCCGATGACGCGCGCACGCTGCACCACTGGTGATTGCGACCGTTGTGGTGCAGGATGAGAGATGTCCGGCTGCGCCGCCCGTACCGCTCCTCCCCCGCGCCGCGCGCCCTGCTGACTGTCCCTCGCCCGACTCCGACATGCCCCGACCCACGTTCAGGCTCGCCCTCCCCGCCGCACTCCTCGTCCTCCTCCCCGCCGCGACCTCCTTCGAGGACCCGCCGATCCGCGGCTTCACCACCGAAGCAGCCAAGGTGCAGCGCGAGTGGGAGACCAAGTTCCGCGCCGTCCCCGATCCCGCGCGCATGCGCGAGGCGATGCGACGCCTCGCCGCACGCCCCCACCACGTCGGCTCCGCCTACGACAAGGACAACGCCGAGTGGATCCGCGCGCAGTTCGAGTCCTACGGCTGGGACGCGCGCATCGAGCAGTTCGACGTCCTCTTCCCCACCCCCAAGACCCGCGTCCTCGAGCTCGTCGCCCCCACGAAGTTCACCGCGAAGCTCGAAGAGCCCATCCTCAAGGAAGACCCGACGACCAACCAGCGGAGCGAACAGCTCCCGACGTACAACGCCTACTCCGGCGAGGGGGACGTCACCGCTCCGCTCGTCTACGTGAACTACGGCGTCCCCGCCGACTACGAACAGCTCGAGCGACGCGGCATCTCGGTGAAGGGGGCAATCGTCATCGCTCGATATGGCGGATCCTGGCGCGGGATCAAGCCCAAGGTCGCTTACGAACACGGCGCCGTCGGCGCGCTCATCTACTCCGACCCGCGCGACGACGGCTACGCCGCTGGCGAGACGTATCCCAACGGCCCCTTCCGCCCAAAGGACGGCGTGCAGCGCGGGAGCGTCCTCGACATGCCGACATATCCGGGTGATCCGCTCACCCCCGGCGTCGGCGCGACGCCCGGGGCCAAGCGCCTCACGCGCGAGGAAGCGACCACGGTCATGAAGATCCCGGTCCTTCCAATCTCCTACGCCGACGCGCAGCCGCTCCTCGCGGCGCTCACCGGCCCGGTCGCGCCAACCAACTGGCGCGGAAACCTCCCGATCACGTACCGCCTCGGCCCCGGCGCGGCGAAGGTCCATCTCAAGCTCGAGTTCAACTGGACACAGGCGCCGCTCTACAACGTGATTGCCACCCTCAAGGGGTCGACCACACCCGACGAGTGGGTCGTCCGCGGCAACCACCACGACGGCTGGGTCAACGGTGCCGAAGATCCGATCTCCGGGCTCGTCGCCGAGCTCGAAGAGGCGCGCGCGTTAGGCGAACTGGTCAAGCAGGGGTGGCGCCCCAAGCGCACGATCATCTACGCCGCCTGGGACGGCGAGGAGCCCGGGCTCCTCGGCTCCACCGAGTGGGTCGAAGCGCACATGAAGGAGCTGCGCGACAAGGGCGTCTTCTATCTCAACACCGACGGGAACGGACGCGGAATCCTCGGCGCCGCCGGCTCGCACTCGCTTGAGCGATTCGTCACGCAGGTCGCGGGAGAGGTGCAGGATCCCGAGACCAAGGCGACCGTATTCGAGCGCGCCCGGGCGGCCGCGATCCTCTATGGCAACCCCGAGGCGCGCACGCGCAAGGAAATGCGTCTCGATGCACTCGGATCGGGATCGGATTTCACGCCGTTCCTGCAGCATGCGGGGATCCCCACGCTCAACATCGGCTTTGGCGGCGAGGATGATGGCGGGATTTACCACTCCATCTACGACTCGTTCACCTGGTACACGCGCTTCAGCGACACGTCGTTTGTCTATGGGCGCGCGCTGGCGCAGGTAGCGGGGATGATGGTCATGCGCGTCGCCGACGCCGACCTCCTCCCGGCCGAATTCGGCAACATGGCCGAGACCGCGGGGATGTACCTCAGCGAAGTCACCAAGCTTCGTGAGAGCACGGCCAAGGAGATCGAGGAACTCAACAAGCGGATTGCTGAAAAGACCTTCACGCTGGCCAACGATCCGCGCAATCCGCTCACGGCGCCCAAGGGAGAAGAGCCCGCACCGCATGTGAATTTCGCACCGATCCAGAACGCCGTGGACTCGCTGACGCGCGCCGCGGAGCGGTACGAGAAGGCGTACGGGAGCTTCGCCAGCGGCGCCGCGACCGCGTCGGCGCTCGCCAAGGTCAACGACCTGCTGCGGCAGACCGACCAGGCGTTGCTCATTCCCGACGGCCTCCCCAAGCGCCCGTGGTATCAGCACTCGCTCTACGCTCCGGGCTTCTACACGGGATACGGCGTGAAGACGATGCCCGGCGTGCGTGAGGCGATCGAACAGAAGGACTGGAAGCTGGTGGACGAACAGGTGGCCAAGCTGGCGGCCGCGCTCGAGCGCGAAGGGGCGCTGGTGTCGCGCGCAGCCAAGACGCTCGAGGAAGCGACGCGCCCTATCCCCTAGGGGAGAGTTGCGGGTCGCTCGCGGAGGGGGATGATGGGATGCGATGGCAGGCGTCGAAAATGCTTTCCGGCAGCCGCAACGATGTGTGCGGCGGGAATCGGCGTGTCGCGCCGGCCATCGCATCGCGATTTGACTGGCCCGGATCGCCATTCGCACCGGACCGGGGTATGACGTGCGACAGAACCAACCCCGGAAAGCCATGAACTCCCTTGCACACTTCGCCTCGCGCGCTACGCGCGGGGCTCTCGTTTCCCTCCTCTCGATCACCGCCGCCTGCGGCTCCGACTCCAGCGGCTTCAAGAACGTGACGGGGAGCACCGAAGTCGCTACGGTTCGCGTCACACCCAGCAGCGCGAGCGTAGATGTCGGCGGCTCCGTGCCTTTGCAGGCGACTGCCTATGCGTCGGACGGCACGGTAGTCGCCGGCAAGACGATGAGCTGGAGCAGCTCGCCGACCACGGTGGCGTCGGTCAACGCGTCAGGTTCGGTGACCGGCGTTGCGGCTGGCGGCGCGACCATCACGGCGAGCGTCGATGGCAAGTCGGGAACGGCCGCCGTCACCGTCGTTCCCGTTTCGCAGTCGACAGGCACGATCACGGTCAACGGCGCGGTCCGCTACCAGACGATGACCGGGTGGGAAGGGCTCGCCGAGATCGGACAGTCGGAGTGCGATCCGCGCGCGTATGCGTCGTACAAGAACGAAGTGCTCGACCGCGCCGCCAACGAGCTTGGGGTCAACCGCATCCGCATCGCGCTCCGAAACGGTTACGAGAACCCGACCGACTACTTCGCCGACTTCCTCGCCGGCAAGCTCACCTTCAATCAATGGCAGGTCTATTGGTTCAAGGTCGTGAACGACAACAGCGACCCGTTCGTGATGAATCCGGCGGGTTTCAACTGGCACTATCTCGACTACACGATCGACGAGCTGGTCGTCCCGCTCAAGCAGCGCCTCGCGGCGCGCGGCGAGGGCTTCTGGCTCAACCTCGTGTACACCGGCGCCAACTCGGGCGACCTCCATCGCGACAATCCCGACGAGTACGCGGAAATCGTCCTCGCGGCCTTCCAGCATCTCAAGCAACGCTATGGGTGGGTGCCAAACTCGCTGGAGCTCATCAACGAGCCCAACCTCGGCACGTGGAACGGGACGCAAGTGGGGCGGGCGCTCGTCGCCGCGAAGGCGCGACTCGCGGCGGCAGGCTTCTTTCCTGACTTTGTCGGTCCGACGGTGAGCCAGGTGACGCCCAGCCTCCCGTTCTTCGACGAGATGATGCTCGTGCCCGGCGCTGCGCAGGCGCTCGACGAGTTCAGCTACCATCGCTACAACTCCAAGCCGACCGACAACCAGCTTCGCGCGATCGCCCAGCGCGCCACGCAATACGGGATTCGCACGGCGATGCTGGAGCACGGCGGGAGCGGCTACGAGGATCTCCACGACGACCTCACGCTCGCCAACGTGTCGGCGTGGGAGCAGTTCGGCGTCGCCTTCTGCGGTGACCGCGACATCGGCGGGAACTACTTCCCCATCTACGGCGCGTCGTTAGGGCACAACACGCCGAGCGTGCGCACGGGGGCGATGACCAAGTACCTGCGGCAGTATTTCCGCTACGTTGGACTCGGCGCCGTGCGCGTGGGGGCGGCGTCGGGGAACACGCAGCTCGAGCCGGTCGCTTTCCGCAACACCAGCGGGAAGTACACGGTGGTGGTCAAGGCCTCGGCGGGAGCGAACTTCACGGTCGGTGGTCTTCCTGCCGGGACGTACGGGATCGACTACACGACCGCAACGGATTACGCGAAGGCGCTGAGCGATGTGACGATTACCGGGTCGCAGGCGGTCACGACGTCGATCCCGGCAGCCGGGGTGATTACGCTCTACGGGAAGTAGCTGCGCGACGTCCGCTGACGGTGCGCGTGCGCCGTCAGCGGGCAGGTTGCGCAGCGGCTAATGTTGTGTTGCGACCATCTTGTCCCTGATCGCCTTGAACTCGTTCCCCGCGCGCCACTCGGGGAACTTCGTCGCCTCGGCCACGCGATACCCGACCGTCAGCAGCAATTGCAGGTCCTGCACCGCGCCCGTCATGATCCACCCGGGCTTGATCTCGTCGCTGGGTTGGTGGTAGTCGTGCGCGGTGTAGTCGTCGCGCTTCTCCAATCCGTACGTCGGCGACTGTCCGATGTAGTCGGTCCCCGACTCGGCGTAGAACGCCGGCACGCCCTGCTTGGCGAAGTTGAAGTGGTCGGAGCGGTAGTAGAACCCCTTTTCCGGCTCGGCGTCGGGCTTGAGGATGCGATGCTGCTCGCCGGCCGCTGCCTTCGCGTAGTCATCCAACTCGGATGCGCCGAGTCCGATCACCACCAGGTCGCGCGTCGGCCCCCACGTGTTGAGCCCGTCCATGTTGATGTTGGCAAGCGTCTTCGAGAGCGGATACAGCGGCTGCACCGAGTAGTACTGCGCGCCCAGCAACCCCTGCTCCTCGGCGGTGACGGCGAGGAAGAGGATCGAACGCTTGGGGGGGGTCGGCATTGCCTTGAAGGCGCGCGCCATCACGAGGAGTCCGCTCGTCCCGGTCGCGTTGTCGAGCGCGCCGTTGTAGATCGAGTCGCCGTTGATCGGCGTGCTCACGCCGAAATGATCCCAGTGCGCTGTGTAGACGATGTACTCGTCCTTGAGCGCCGGATCGCTCCCCTCGAGCTTGGCGACGACGTTGCGCGAATCGATCGTGCGGAGCGCGTTGTCGAGCTTCACGCTCGCCGTGACGCCTAACGCGACCGGCTTGAAGTCGCGCGTGGCGGCGAGCGCCTTGAGCGAGTCGAAGTTCTGGCCGGCCATCGTGAAGAGTGCCTTCGCCTTGTCGAGGGCGAGCCACCCCTCGACGTCGCTCCGCCCCATGTTCTTGTCGGGGGTCACCAGGTCGAAGCGCTCACCCGTGTTCCCCTGCACGACGGAGAACGGATAGCCCGCGGCTTCGGTCTCGTGGATGAGGAGGACGCCGGCGGCATGATGCTTCGCGCCCTGCTCGAACTTGTAGGTCCAGCGCCCGTAATACGTCATCCGCTTGCCACCAAACTGCGATGTGTCGGCGAGCGGCGGATCGTTGACCAGCATCACCAGCGTCTTGCCGGCGACATCGAGTCCCTTGTAGTCGTCCCAGTTGAACTCGGGCGCCTCGGTTCCGTATCCGACGAAGACGAGCTCCGACTGCTGCAGGGAAGCGGTTGGAGCGACGTGCTTGGTCCACGCGACGTAATCGTTCTTCCACGTGAGCGTGCTCGATGTGCCGCCCTTCTGGAACGTCAGCGCGGGCGCCCCCTGCACCGTGATTCCCACGAGTGGGACTTTCTGGATGTAGGTGCCGTCGGGATTCCCCGGCGCGAGCCCCATCGCCTTGAATTGCCCCTCCAGGTAGGCGACAGTGCGATCCTCGCCGAGCGAGCCGGGGAGGCGGCCGAGGAGCGAGTCGGCCGAGAGGACGCGTACATGCTCCATGATCGAGGCGGTGTCGATCGCGGCGAGCGCCTCGCCGGGAACGGGAGCGGCGAGCGACGTCTGCGGTGCTCCCTTCTCCCCGCCGCCCGACGAACAGGCGAGCGCGACACACGTCAGCGCGAGCGGAAGCGGGCGGAGCAATCGAGCGAACGATGACATGGCAACCCTGGGTGAGCGGAGGCTCGCAATATGTCGACCGTTCCCAGCTCGCGCCCGCCGACAGCGCCGTGCCGAGTCTTCGATGGCATGCGATCGGGACGCGGCGCGCGCTCGCCGAGTGGGGGCGCGTGCGGTGCGCGCGCGCCGGACACGCTCAATCAGGAAGCCACTGCAACGGGTCGTCGCCGCGTGTCACCGACTCCTCGGCGATGGACTCGACCCCTTTCCCGGGGACGGCGCGCCACCAGGGGTCGATCTTGGGGGCGTGCGCCGGTTCGACCGGCTCGCCGATCCGTGGCATCACGATCGGCGTCCCCGCACTCGTCGCCATCCGCAGGACGGTGTCCGCCGGCTCATCCCACGGGTGCACGGCGAGGTTGAACGTCCCCCAGTGGATCGGGAGAAAGGCGCCGCTTCCGAGCATCCCGTGCGCGGTGAGAGCGTTCACCGGTCCCATGTGGATGTCGCCCCACGAGGGGTGATACGCCCCGATCTCGAGCGCCGACAGATCGAACGGGCCGAGTCGTGACGCAATCTCGGTGAACTCCTGATGGAGACCGGAGTCGGCACCGTAGAAGAACGAGTGACGGGGGCCGCGAAGGTGGAACGACGACCAGAGCGTCGCGTTCCGATCCTTGATCCCGCGCCCCGAGAAGTGCTGCGCCGGTGCTGCCGTCACCACGACACCCCCCGGAAGCTCGGCCATCTCCCACCAGTCGAGCTCCGTCACCCGCTCCGAGGGAATCCCCCACCGCTCGAGAAGCGTCCCCACGCCGAGCGACGTGATGAACGGGACGCTGGTACGAGCGAGCGCACGAATCGTCGGGCGGTCGAGGTGGTCGTAGTGATCGTGCGAGACGATCACCGCATCGATCGGGGGGAGCGCGGCGAGTGGGACCGCCGGCGGGTGAAAGCGCTTGGGGCCGGCGAAGGCCATCGGCGAAGCGCGCTGCCCCCAGACGGGATCGGTGAGGACACGGATCCCGTCGATTTCGATCATGAGCGTCGAGTGGCCGAGCCAGGTGACACGCAGCCCGGTGTCGGGAGCGCGCCCCCACGCCTCGCGCGGGTCGACCAGCGGGAGGGGCCCACCCGGGACTCGGCGCTCACCGCCGCACAGGAAATCGCGGAGCGTTGGGCGCTCGACCCCCGCCTTGAGTCCCGACGACACCGGCGCCGTGTTCACGAAGATTCGCCCGTTGAATCGGGGCGAATTGTTGATGCGCTCCCGGCGCCGTTCCCTCGAGTAGCCGTCGGCCATGATGTGGCGAGTGCGAGATTTCGGGCGCGCGAGGTATCGCGCGTGCGAAGGGGATACGCCAATCTCGCCGACAAACGGAGGGTGTACAGTCCCGGTTTCATCTGGGCGGGAGCGCGTTGATGGGGTCTCCCTGCGGCCTCACGCAACGCACACATGCGCGACGTGAGCTCACTCTCGCGATCACTCGCTCTCGCGCTCGCTCACGCTCGCTCACGCTCGCTCACGCTCGCTCACGCTCGCTCACGCTCGCTCACGCTGGCGATCGCATCGGCACGCGAGGGTCTGGGGCCCCTCACGCGCGTGACGCGTATGCGGCGTCAGTTCTTCTCGTTCGAGACGACGCCCTGGAGCGGCGATCCTCCCGCCGCGTTGTCGAGCACGGCAACGCTGCGCACCCCTCGGCTCGGGAGCGTGATCGGGTTGAGGTCGAGCACGACGGTCTTGGTCCCCGCAGTCGTCAGCCGCACACGCTGTGCGCCCGATGCGATCTCGATGTAGGGAGAGCGATCGAGGAAGGCGACTGCGGTCGCTTGCGGCGTCGCCGTGGCGATGTCGGCGCCGACTGCGGTGATGTAGACGTCGACCCCCGCGGCCGCCGGCGCGACGTTGAGGACTCGAACGAACGCCTTGTCGGTCGCCGGAGTTGCCGCTGTATCGGTGTAGACCACGAGCGTATCGGAGGTCGGGCGCTTGGCCAGGACGATCGAATAGCTCCCGCTGCTGGCCAGCGTCTTGGTCGTGGTGGCCAGGTCGGCGGCGGCGCCGGTGAGGCGCGCGGTGAAGGCGTTGGAGCCGGTGGGGATCGTCGCCTCGGCCGACCAGGCGGCGCTGAAGCCCTGCGCCGCGCTCCGCGTGGTACCGTCGGTGCGGAAGTCGACGGTGGCAACGCCCTGCGCTGCGTGCAGGAAGCGAACGCGGGCGACGCTGGCCGGTCCTTCGCTGTCGCCGCACGCGGCTGCGGCAATGAGCGACAGCGCCGCGAGGGGGCGAAGCACGCCAAGCGGGCGAAGCGGGTATGGGATCGAGGCGGAATGTGTACGCATGAGAGCTCCATCCTTGGAAGCACGGTGTGTCGCGGCGCCGGCATCGGTGCGGCGCAGCGAGCGATAGGACGGGACGTGGACGGCCGTATAGCACCTCGTCCCCAACGGTTCGGCCCAGCTGGGGGGGAGTGCTAGGATGCGGGGTGTCCTGCGTCGTATGGGGGGAGCGCCACGCACTTCCGCCATCGCCGGTTCGGCATCACTCTCCCTACGTGCGCGTGCGTTCGCGCCCGCCTCACGCAGCCTCAGACCGATGGAAGATTCGCGCTCCTGGGAATCGATCTACGCCGAGCATCGCGTCGAACTCCTGCGCTACGTGCATCGCCTCACCCGCGACGTGCACCTGGCGGAGGACGTGGTGCAGGACGCGTTCTTGCGCTTGTGGCGCGAGACGCAAACGGTCGAGAACCCTCGCTCGTGGCTCTACCGCGTCTGCACGAACATGGTGCGCGACCATGCGCGCCGGGTCGCGACGCGCGAGCGTCACGCGCCACGCGACGACGAGGCACACGTCCCCTCGCCCGAGGCGGAGGTCGAACGCGCCGAGTCGGTGCGAACGGTGCGGCTCGCACTCGAACGATTGATCCCGCGCGATCGCGAGGCACTCCTGCTTCGCGAATCGGGCTTTCGCTATGCCGAGATCGCCGAGGTGATCGACGTGCGCTCGGAGATCGTTCCCACGCTGATTGCCCGCGCCCTCAAGCGATTCCACAAGGCCTACCTCGAGGAAACCACCGATGTCGCACCCTAGCGAGGCATTGCTGCTCGCCTTCGCCGATCACGAACTCGAGGGGGCGCAGCGTCGCGAGGTCGAGGCGCATGTGCAGCGATGCGACCTGTGCCGGCATGCGCTGCGCGAAGTGGAGCAGGCGATGGCAGGGCTGACGGTGGAGCTGGCGCTGCTCGACGCCTCGGCGCCTGGAGAGTGGCATGCATCGCCTGCGATTGCGCCCGCACGGCGCGTCGGGAGGGAGTCGTCGCCCGCTCGCGTGGGAGCGGGGGAGCGCATGCGCGCGCAGCCTGCATCCGTGTGGCGTCCTGAGCGCACGACGCCGACGGCGCGTCGAGTGGCACCGCTGCGATGGGCCGCGGCGCTCGTGTTGGTGGTGGGCGGGGGGGCGGCGGCGATGTCGGCGCCGACGTGGTTCGCGTCGGCATCGCCTGCACCCGCAGTCGTCGCCGAGCTTGCGGCGACAGCCACGCCGCCAGCTGCAAGCTCCGCCGTATCGTCGGCCGCGGTCTCCATCCTTCCGGCTGGCGGAGCGGCGACGGTCGTGCTGACGTCGGGCCCCGGCGCAAGCGATGCGCGCGTCATCGTCGAGCTGAGCGACCGGAGCGACGTGCAGGTCACCGTCACGACCGCCACCAGCGAACACGCGACGCCGCGCTTCACCTCGGCCGAAGGGCGTCTCGCCGTGCAGCTGACGGGGAGGGGGGCGCTAGTTCGCGTGGCAATCCCGGCGAACTTGCGCGCGGCGCGCATCACCCACGATGGCGCCACCGTCGTCACCGTTGCCGACGGCGTCGTTGCGCCTGCCGCGGCACGCGTCGACGGGATTCGACTCGCGACGCCCGTCGTGGGCGTTGGCGCGGAGCAGCGGTGAGCTTGCAGATGGAGCGACGACGTTCGACGGGCGCGGCGCCATGATCGGCCTCGCGCCCGCGGTCGCCGCCGGCGTGCTCGTCGCCCTGTCGCTCTCCCCAACTGCGGGATGCGCACAGGACAGTGCGCGCACCAGTGCACCCGTGCGCGTCGCCTCCCGCGTCGCCGTCCCAGTTTCGCCGCGCGAAGCGGGCGACAGCATCCGCCCCGCCCGCTCCTCCTCGGCGACTGTGGCTGAGGTGCGCGGGCGCGTCCTCGACGCCGGCGCCGAGCTCCCGCTCCCGGCGGCTTCGCTGCGACTCGAAGGGAGCGGGGAGCCCTTGAGCGCACGCTCCTCGATCGACGGCGCCTTCACCTTCCCCTCCGTCGCCCCGGGGACATACTCGCTCGCGGTGGCGCGCGCGTCGTATCGCTCGGCCCGACTGGGAATCGTCGTCCCGTCTGGCGGCGCGCTCGTCGTCGACGTGCAGCTGACGAGGCTCCCGGTGGCGCTCGATCGCGTCATCGTCGATGCGTCACGCGGCGAGTCTCGCGTCCCTGCGATCGGCGCGGTGGCGCCAGCGACGCTGGCCGACGCGGAGCGCACCCCGCATCCGATGGACCTCCTCGCCGCGCAGGGAGGAACGCTCACCGCGCTGGCGGGTGAGGCTACGGCGCGCCGAGTGGGTGATCCCGGGAGCGATCGCGATGGCCGCACGCTCTACATATGGGGAGCGAAGGACGCAGGAGCGCGCGTGCAGCTCGATGGCATCGCACTCGGCGCGCCGTTGCACCTGGGGGGACTCCTCCCTGTCATCGACGAAGACCTGATGGCGGCGCCGCGCCTCTGGACCGGGGGGGCATCCGCGCGACACGATGGCGGGACTGATTACGTGCTCGACCTTTCCACGCGCGCGGCCAGCGCCGATTCGCTTCGCGGTTGGGCAACGGCCGACCTCCTCACCGCGCGTTTGGGTGGCGAGATGCCGCTCGGGCAGAATGGAAGCATTCTCGCGGGCGCTCGACGCGTGGATGAGCACTCGCTCGCCCGCGCAGCTGGGGTGGAGCCGGGGTATCGCTACGGCGACGTGCTCGCCAGAATCCAACTCGCTCCTGCAGCCGGGCAGGTTGTGCGTGCGACCGGGTTCGCCACGCGCGAGGGGATCGGCATTCCGCGTGACCAGGGGCAGGACGATGCCGCGTGGGAGAATCGCGCCGCATCGGCGTCGTGGGAGCGCGTCGCGGGCACTGGGCGTGCGCTTGTGCGGGCAGGTGTCTCACGTGCATCGATCGATCTACCGCTCCTTTCGCTCACCGATGGTCACCTGCGAGCCGACGTCGAGCGTGCAACGGTGTTGGTGGAGCAACGCTGGAGCGCCTCGCGCTGGGAAACGAGCGCTGGCGTGGAGTGGGAACGCTTGCAGGTGCAACGCTCGGTCGCAGGAGATTCGCTTGGTTCGGTCGTCTCGCTTCCTGCGGATCCGACCCCGTGCCCGCCCGACGGGACGTGCACGTCCGCGGCGGCCAGCGCGAAAGTGGGAGGCGCGACGACATCGTTCTACCTGGATCATCGTCGCCTCCTCACGCCGTGGTTGCGCGTGCACGGGGGAGTGCGCACGAGCGCGGCGCAGGGACTGCGAGGCGCTGGTCGCGACGTTGTGCTCCCGCGCCTGGCGCTCGAGGCGCTCCCGTTCGGCGGGACAACGGTCCGTGCGTCAGTTGGGCGCTACTCGCGGATGGCGACCGTCTTCGATGGTACGGTCGGTGAGGCGACGGATCCGGCGTCAGCCTCGGCGCCACTCTCGGGGAATCCGGACGGGTGGATGACGCGGGCGACGGCGACGCAGGTCGAAATCGGCGGGACGCAGCGCTGGCGCCACGCGCTGGCCGCCGTCAGCGCGTTCTGGGGGAATCCGGGCATCACACCGTTAGGTCAAGGCGGCTCGAGCACCCGCGGCATCGACGCGAGCTGGCGGGTGGAGCAAGGAATGGCCGCGCTGCAGGCGAGCTACACGAGAATCGTCCGCGACTTTGTCGGAGTGGCGGGCGACTCCGCGTCGAGCGCTGCCGCTCCCTCGCATCGGGTCGAGCAACTCGCGTCGCTTCAGGCGTCGGCGCGCGTCGGGCGCGTCGCGGGTAACCTCGCGGCGTCGTACGCGCACGGGCTGTCGTTCACGCCGGTCGTCCTCGAACGCGCTGCGGCCGCATCGAAGGATACGTATTCGTCCGGTCCGCAAACCGCGTCGGCGGGAGCCGGCAACGCTACACCGACGCAGCAGTCGTACGTGCGGGTGGATGCGACGGTCAGTGCGAAGTGGTGCGTCGGTGGACCGGCGTGCCGCGTGCTCCTCACTCCCTATGTGCGCGTGCTCAACGCCCTCGACCGGCGCGATGCGATCTTCTACTACAACGACGCCCCGGGGCACGCGACAAATCGCCTGGCGGGGATCCCCGCGCTCCTGTCGCTCGGCATGCGCATCGACGCGGCGCACTCGGCACGTTAGGCGGTTGCGTTAGGCAACTATTCGCATCACGGAACGACGACCACCGTGCGCTCGGCGACGATCTCCGCGCTGTAGTTCGGATCGGCCAGGCGGGCGCGACGCCCCTTCGCGCGAATGATCCCGGTCCCCACGCGCGGGAATTTCGTCGTGACCTCGTGGCGCAGTCGATCGGTCCACACCTGCGTGCACGCTGCCGCCCCCGAGTGCCGGTCGTACGCGGTCACTATCGCCGAGTCGCCGCGTTGCTCGATCGTCGCACCGTTCGCCTGCCAGCAGCCATTCTCGCCGATGGAGTTCACCACGATCGGGACGGCCACCCCCACACGTACGGTGTCGGCGACCTCGATGACCTCGGCGGGGACGAAAAGGCGAACCAACTCATCGCCAGGTGGAGGAGACCAGACGATCGATGCTTTTGTGAGGCGATCGTTGAGACTCGATGGGAGATTCGTCGGCCACTCGTACTGGAGGACTGCCAGAACGCCCGAGCTCGCGAACGACGGAGCGCTGACGGCGTCGCCACCGGAGCAGGCGGCGACCCCTGCAAGCGAGAGGGCCAGGGACGAAAGTGTATAGCGAGGAGAAATGCGCATCTCGACCAACGGGACCAGAGGGGAACGATGCACGACGGAGCGTCTATTCGTTCGTCGTACATTCTAGGACGCTGTCGGCTCGCGGGACCTAGCACGACGGCCGCTCCGTTGCGCGCGCCGGACTCGAGCCGTCTGAGCGGGGATGCCTCCCACCGCGCCCGACACCGCCGTCAACACCGCCGCCAGCGCACCGCGCGAGTCACGTGAGGCGCGCCAGGCTCGCGACCTCGACGACTACGCGTCGCGATACGCCGCGCTCCCCTTCGAGGCGATCCAGGTGGAGTACCGTCGGCGTGCAGTGCTGGAGGTCGTTCGCGAGTCGCGCGCGCGTCACGTCGTCGAAGTCGGCTGCGGACTCGAGCCGCTGGCCCGGTACGCCACCGACTTCCAAACGTGGACGATCGTCGAGCCGGCCGCGGCGTTTGCCGAGTCGGCCCGCAAACTCGTCGCAGCGGATCACCGGGTGCGCGTGGTCGAGAGCACGATCGAGGGAGCTGCCGCGAAGGGACTGCTCGGCGCGAACGCCCCCGACCTGGTCTTGCTGAGCAGCCTGCTCCACGAGGTCCCCTCCCCCGAAGAAGTGCTCGCCGGCGTGCGCGGAGTGTGCGACGCGAACACGCTCGTGCATGTCAACGTCCCCAACGCCTCGTCACTGCATCGCGAACTGGCAGTGGCGATGGGACTCATCTCCGCCGTAACGGCGCCGTCTGCTCAGCAGGTGGCGCTCCAGCAGTCACGAATCTTCGACGCCGAATCGCTCGAACGCCTCGTGCGTGATGGTGGCTTCTTCGTGGTTGCAGCCGGCGGCTACCTGATCAAGCCCTTCACCCACGCGCAGATGCAGGGGCTCGTGGAAGGCGGCACGATCGACCGCCTGATGCTCGACGGGCTCTTCCAACTCGGCAAGAAATTCCCGGCGCTGGCCTCCGAAATCTTCGTGAACGCGCGTCTGCAGTAGTCATCCGCACGTCGGTCGACGCCACCTAACAAGTTACTGCGCAACGTCTTAGGTCGAGCGCGAGGTCGGTACGGCGCCCCGTTGGACGGGTTGGTCTCCGGCTTGCCTTTGTCACCCCATCGACCATCCCCACTCCTGGGGACGCGCCACCACTCCGCCACCGACAATGGGCGAGCACGCTGCACCGATCCTCGTGACTGGAGGGGCCGGCTTCATCGGCTCTGCGCTCGTCAGGCACCTCGTGCTCGAGCGTGGATGCGCCGTGTTGAACGTGGACGCGCTCACCTACGCCGGCCACGAGCAGTCGGTCGCCGACGCTTCGAGCTCGCCGCTCTACCGATTCGAGCGCGGTGACATCGCCGACGCCAAACACATGGCGGCGCTCTTCCAGGCATATCGCCCCCGGTCGGTCATCCATCTGGCGGCCGAATCGCACGTCGATCGCTCAATCGATGGGCCGGCCGACTTCATCCGGACCAACGTGGTCGGCTCCTTCACGCTGCTGGAGGAAGCGACGCGCTACTGGCTCGCCCTCGACCGCGAGGCGCGCTCGCGGTTTCGCTTCCTCCACGTCTCGACCGACGAGGTATTCGGCGCGCTTGGCGCCGAGGGGCGCTTCACGGAAGACTCTCCGTACCGTCCCAACTCGCCGTATGCGGCGTCGAAGGCGGCGAGCGATCATCTCGCGCGTGCGTGGTGGCACACCTACGCGCTCCCAGTGATCGTCACCAACTGCTCCAACAACTACGGTCCGTATCAGTATCCGGAAAAGCTCATCCCGTTGGTTGCGCGAAAGGCAATCGCCGGTCTCGAGCTCCCGGTGTACGGCAGTGGGCTGCAGGTGCGCGACTGGTTGCACGTGACGGACCATGTGCGCGGCATCGTGGCAGCATTGGAGCGCGGCACGGTCGGCGGGACCTACCTCTTCGGTGGTGACGCCGAACGCACCAACCTCTCGGTGGTGCAGCAGATCGCCGACCTGGTCGACGAGCTCTCACCGAGCGACACGTCGCGTCGATCGCTGATCCGCCACGTGGCCGACCGCCCGGGGCATGACTACCGCTACGCGATCGACGCATCGGCGACGCGCGAGTCGTTAGGGTGGCGCGCTGAAGTCGCATTCGACGCGGGGCTGCGCGACACCGTGCGCTGGTACCTGGACAACGACGCCTGGTGCGACGAAGTGCTCGCCGGGCGTTACGACGGGAGCCGCCTCGGGCGAGTGATGTCCGCATGAAGGGGATTCTTCTCGCCGGCGGGAGCGGCACGCGGCTTTATCCCGTGACGCGGGTCGTGAGCAAGCAGCTCCTCCCGGTCTACGACAAGCCGCTCATCTACTATCCCCTCTCGATCCTGATGCTCGCGGGTATCCGCGACATCCTCGTCGTCAGCACGCCCCACGATATCCCGCGCTTCGAGGAGTTGTTAGGCGACGGATCGCAGTGGGGGATGAACTTCTCCTACGCCGTGCAGCCCGCACCCAACGGCATCGCCCAGGCCTTCGTGCTCGGACGTGAATTCGTTGGCGATCACGACGTCGCGCTCATCCTCGGCGACAACATCTTCTACGGCGGTGGGATGCGGCGCTTGCTGGTCGATGCGATCGCCGCCAACCGTGGTGCGACGCTCTTCGGCTACCACGTGCGCGACCCGGAGCGCTTCGGCGTCGCGGAGGTCGACGCCCAGGGGCGCGTGGTCTCGCTCGAGGAGAAGCCCAAGTCGCCACGCTCCAACTGGGCGGTGACCGGGCTCTATCTGTACGACAACGCCGTCCTCGACCTCGCCGCCGCGCTGCGCCCATCGGCGCGCGGCGAATACGAGATCACCGACGTCAACCGCGCGTACCTGCGACAGGGGCGATGCCGCATTTCGCTGCTAGGGCGCGGGATGGCCTGGCTCGATACCGGGACTCCCGAGGCGCTCCAGAGCGCGTCGAGCTTCATCGAGACGGTGGAGACCAGGCAGGGGCTCAAGATCTCGGTCCCCGAGGAGATCGCCTGGCGACTCGGCTTCATCGACGACGAGCAGCTGCTGCGCCTCGTTGGAGACATGGGGAGCTCGAGTTATGGGCAGTACCTGCGTGCCCTCGCCCCGGCGCCGGCGAGCGCGCTGCAGACCGCCAACCTTCGGGTCCTCGCATGACGTCGCGCGCACAGGTTGCCGATTGCCGGCTCGTCCAGCCGCAGCGGCACGACGACGGCCGTGGATCGCTCACGGTGCTCGACGGACTGGCGCATCTCCCGTTCGATGTTCGGCGCGCCTTCGTGATCGCCGACGTCCCCGTCGGCTGCAGCCGCGGCGAGCATGCCAACACGGTCACGGCTGAACTCATCGTCTGCGTGTCGGGATCGCTTTCGGTACATGTCGAGGACGAGCGCACGGCGCGCACCATACCGCTCATCGCGCGCGGCAGCGCCCTGATCGTGCCGGCGACGCTATGGGTCGAGCTGCGCGACTTCGCCCCGGGGACGGTGGTCATGGTGCTGGCCGACACGGAGTACGCCGAGGCACGCCATGGCTACATCCGCGACCACGCGCAGTGGCTCGAGTGGCGACGGGTGAATCGTGCCGCCTGATCACGTCCCGTTCTACGACCTCGCGGCGCTGCACGCCGAGATCCGTCCGGAGATCGATGCGGCGATCGCGCGCGTGCTCGCGCGCGGCTGGTACATACTCGGCGAGGAAGTGGAGCGCTTCGAGGAGGCGTTCGCCCATTTGGCGGGCGCGCGTCACTGTGTCACCGTGGGGAACGGGCTCGAGGCGCTGACGCTCACGCTGCGCGCGCTTGGCGTCGGCGAGGGAGATGAGGTCATCGTCCCCGGCGCAACCTTCATTGCCACATGGCTCGCAGTGTCGGCGGTCGGGGCGATCCCTATCGCGGTCGACGTCGACGAGCAAACGCTTGCGATCGATCCCGCACTCGTCGAGGCGGCGATCACTTCGAGGACGCGGGCGATCATCCCCGTGCACCTGTACGGGCACCCGTGCGACATGGCGGCGATCAACGCGATCGCCGCGCGGTACGCGCTGGCCGTGCTCGAGGACGCGGCGCAGGCGCACGGGGCGGCGTTCGGGGGACGCCCCTGTGGCTCGCTCGGAACCGCTGCGGCGTGGTCGTTCTATCCGGCCAAGAACCTCGGCGCGTTAGGCGACGGCGGCGCCGTCACGACAAACGACGACAAGCTGGCCGAGTCCCTGCGCTCGCTCCGCAACTACGGGAGCGCAGCGAAGTACGTACACGAACGCCAGGGGAGCAACTCGCGCCTCGACGAACTGCAAGCCGCCATCCTGAGCGCGAAGCTCCCGCACCTCGCGCGCTGGAACGCTGCCCGCGCGCGCGTCGCTCTGCGCTACAACGAAGCGCTGGCCTCCTCGGATCTCGTCCTCCCCCGGGCCGTTGGCGATGTGCGGCCCGCGTGGCACCTGTACGTCGTGCGTAGCGAAGGGCGCGACCGGCTCCGCGATCGACTCGCGAAGCTCGGGATCGAATGCCACGTTCACTATCCCATCCCGCCGCACCAGCAGGATGCATACGCTGGGACATCGCTCGCGGTCGCCACGCTCCCCATCACGGAGCGATGGAGCACGACGGCGCTCAGCCTGCCGCTCTCGCCGACAATGTCGACGAGCGACGTGGACCGCGTCGTTGAAGCGGTGCTGGCGACGCTGGGAGAAGTCGCGCATGCCTGACGTCGCCGAGATCGCGAGAGAACTCGTCGCCCCGGCGCGATGCGACGACGCGTACGCCGTCGTACTGGAGGAACGCGTCGCCGGCGACGTGCCGCCTTCGATCGATCTCTTTCGATCGCCAGCCTTTTATCGGTTGCACGCTTCGTCGTTTCGCCGCGCCTGGTATGCACGCATCACCGATCGAGCGAAAGGAACCTCGTGTGGTGGCGGATGGTTCGCCGAGTCGGCGCCGGGCGAGGCACACTCGGGTGCGCGTGGACCGTTCGGCGCCTGCTTCGTCACCCACGACCCGCTCCCGACATCGCTCGCCGATGCCGTGGTAGCGGCGACCGACGATGCCATGCGCGGCCTGGGCCTCGAGCGCACGCGCGTCACACTCCCGCCAGCTGCACACGAGCCGGGGCGCCACGCGGAGTGGATGAATGCGTACCTGCGCCACGGATATCAGGCGCTCGCCCCCGAGCTGAACTTCCACGTGCGCGTCGACGGCGTGTCGCTTCCCGACCGGATGAACAGCGGCAATCGTGCGGTTGTGCGCACCGCCGAGCGAAAGGGGATGGTGGCGCGACTGCTCGAGCCCGACGAGCGCCCACGCGCATACGACGTGAACGTCGAGAATCGACTGCGTCGCGGACGCCCGGTGACGATGAGCCTCGACGCCCTCGTCACGATGGACGCGGCGCTCCCGGGCGCGCTGCTCTGGTTTGGTGTCTTCGCTGCGGAGCGGATGATCGCCGCCAGCATCTGCATGCGCCTGTCACCCGACGTCCTCTACGTCTTCTATCTCGGCGATGTGGACGGCGTGGCGAAGTTGAGCCCAGTCACGTTGCTGGTGGCGCACGTACACGAGTGGTGCCGCGCGCAGTCGATCGCCCTCCTCGACCTTGGCATCGCCACCGAAGGTGGCGTGCCAAACGAAGGATTGATGGCCTACAAGCGCAACCTCGGCTTCGAAGTCTCTCCCAAGTACACCCTCACCAAAGAGCTGCACCGATGACACACCTCGTGTACGGTAGCTCCCTCGCGGCGCTGGTCGCCGCCGAACGCATTGCCGCTGGCGGCGAAGACGTCACCTGGGTGACACCGACCCCGCATGTCGGCGGACACTTCGCCGGGACGACGATCGGTGGCGCGCGGTGCGACGCCGGCCTCGTGATCTTCGAGTACGGGACGCTCAAGGTGCAGGAGAGCCCCGATCCGCTCACGTACGATCCCGACGTGCGCAACGATTGCGGGCGCTTCGGGCGCATTCTGACTGCCTACACCGAGTCGCTCGGCATCACGCTCGAGAGGATCCCCGCATTCCGCATGTGGACCGGCGAGTCGCTCATTCCCGACTTCGTCTTCGACATCTGTCTCGACGGCTTTGCGGCGCTTCCGGCGCCCCTCGCGCAGCGTGCGGCAGACGACGTGCGGCGCATCCTCGATGCGGGTGAGCATCCGCTGCACGCGCGTCGCAAGTACCTCGAGCCGCGCTATCGCGACCTCTCGTTCGACGAAGCCTCGCGCGCCAACCACGGCGCCACGCTGCACGACGCCTTCTTCGAGCCGTTCGCCCGCAAGGTGACCGGGCACTCGTCGGCATCGATCCTCGCGCTGTATTCACGCGCGGCGTGGCTCCCCCTCTTCTGGCCCGAGACGCTGCGCGAGAGCCTCGCCGGTGGCACCCCGCAGCTGGCGGACACTCCGTTTCACGTCGCGCGCGGGGGAGCGGTCGGCGATCTCGTGACCGCGCTCTCCAGGCGCGTGATTGATTCGCCACGCGTGCGGCGCCTCATCGGGCCGGCGCGTGCCATTCGCTCGACGCGCACCGGCGTCCTCCTCGACATCGAGGGGACGGAGTGCCGCGGCGAAAGCCTCGTGTGGGGACACGATCTCGACGCCCTGACCACGCTCACCGCCGCCGGCCCCTCGCGTGACGTCGCGCGCGCCCCAGTGACCATTGTGATCGCACGCGTCCCGCGCGCACAGGTGGCGGACGCGTCGTTAGGTACGGTGATCATCCCTGCCGATCGTTCGCTTCCGTATCGCATCACCAACCAGAGCACGAACGCCGGAATCCCCGACGAAGCGTTGGTGCGGCTGAGCGTGGAGTGGGGTGGCGGCGATGCGCCGGCCGACGACGCTGCGCTCCTCGCCGCCACGCGCGAGGCGCTGCGGCGCGTTGGGGTGACGCACGATCGCGCGGAGTTCGCCGACGTGAAGATCATGCGGATCCCTCGCGCACTCGTCCTCCCTTCGGCGGGGAGTCGCGATGCGCTGCTGGGAATGCGTCGCGACGTCGATGCGCTCGGTCTTCCGATCGTCACCGTTGCGCCGGCCGCAGGCTTCGGCGTGGCGTCGCTCAACGACCAGCTTGTGCAGGGGATGAAGGCGGCGCAACAGGCGCTGATGGGCATCGACACGAGCGCCGTTCCGCAGGCCGATGGTGCCTGCGTCTCCAACGCGGCGGCCGCCTGACGTGACGATCGTGCGCGATGTACCGCTCGAGTACCGCGTCGGCGACTCCGTCCGCGACGACGACCTCGTCTTCCTGCAGGGGCACCCGACCCCGTACGGGATGCTCGAACACCTCACGCGCGAGTGGGTGCAGGCCGTGCGCGATACGGGCAGGCGCGCGTGGCTGGTTCCCGTCGCGGGAACGATCGGGTTGGAGCGCCTGCAATCGCTCCTCTCGGCCGGCCGACCTCGCGCCTTCGTCGCCTTCAGCGGCGTGCATTGGGACCTGATGGCGGGAGACCGCCTCCTCTTCGATGTGATCGGTGTTCCGTATGTAGGGTTGATGTTCGACGATCCCGCCTACTTCCCGCAGCGGCACTGGGTCTCGAGTCGCAACCTCACGCTCCTCTTCACCGACGAAGACCACCACGACGCCTCGCGGGCGCTCTCGCCGGCGACTGCCCCGCGAGGGCGCTTCCGGTTCGGCGTGCAGCCGCCCTCGGTCCCGCCGCTACCACATGCCAAACGCACGCGCTCCATCCTCTTCGCCAAGACACCCGGTGACCCTGTCGCCGAGCGTCGCGCGTGGGATGCACTCGGCCCTGCGATGCGCGCCATCCTCAACGACGTGGCCGATGTCGCGCTCTGGCAGGACGAGCGCGGGCTGTGGTCGATCGCGCGCGAGAGACTTGCGGCTGACGGAATCTCGTCCGGCGTGGACGCGACGATCGGGATGGCGACGATCGTCGCCCGCGTGGACCAGTACGTGCGCCTAGCGCGCGCGGTCCGCGTGGTCAAGGCGCTCGCCCCGCACGACGCCTGGATCGTCGGGAGCGGGTGGCGCGCTCACCTCCCCGCCAACCATCGCGCAAGGGTCATCGAGGATTGCCCGATGGCCACGCTGCTCGGGTTGATGGACACCTCGCGCGTGAGCGTGAACGTGCAGCCGAACAATCGGTACGCGCCGCATGAGCGCCTCCTCTATGGCATGCAACGAGGATGTTGTGTGCTGACCGACGCCGCCCCGCCAATCCGTGCTGCCGTTGGTGCAGATCGCATCCAGCCGTTTCGTTGGGACGACGACCTCGACGGCGTCGTCGCTGACTTGCTCGCCTCGCCCCAACGCGCAGAAGCGATCGCCGAACGCGCCACACCCTACGCGGCGAATGCGTGGAGCACCAGCACCGCCGCCGCGGGACTCGTACGTACCATCGATACCCTCGCCGCCGTTCTGTCGACGGCGAACCCGGTCACCCTCCCGGCCGCACTTTCCGCATGACCGCTCCCGCGATCGAACTCCGCCCCCCGTCGCTCGACCCGCGCCGTGCCCTGGTGCATCGCGCCGAGACGCTCGCCGAGAGCGGCAAGGCCGCCGAAGCGGAAGCGATCCTGCGCGCCTGCATCGCCGAGTCCCCAGATTTCGGTGAAGCGTACCGCGCGCTCGCGCTGGTGCTCGCCAACGGCGGACGCGATATCGACGCGTTCCAGCTCTGCGCCGCCATGTTGACGCGCGCGCCTGGCGCCGAGACCTACGTCCGGGCAGCCGAAGTTCTGCTCTTCCTGCACTTGCGGCACGCGGCGCTCGTCACGCGACAGGACGAACCGGTACGCCTCGACTTCCGGGCGATCGGCGTGGAAAACGTGGTCCCGATGGCGCTCGCTCCGGACCTCCTTGCGCGCGCGTTGCAGCTGTCGCGCATTGCCAGCGCCCAGCTGCCCGCGTCGGCACTCGCCCACGCAACGCAGGCGGAATGCGAATTGCGCGCCGGCTTCCCGCGCGCGGCCCGCAAGGCCGCCGAGCGCGCGGTCGCCTGCGAACCGAGCGTCGCTGCTCTTGTCGCGCGAGCGTTCGCTGCATTTGGCGAGAATCGCGAGCGCGAGGCAATCACCTCGCTGCGCGCGACGCCCCTCTCGTCGGTCGCACCGACGCTGGCGAGCGGGGAGTTGCGGTCGTTTCGCATCGACGGCGCCTTCGCGCCCCGGACCGTCGCCACCGACAAGGCGCGGACAACGTGGGCGATCTCCTATGAGGTCCAACACGCCGGGCGCGCCCACGCGCGCACGGTGACGGTGCGCACCGGCGCGCCCGAAGCGCGCGTGATTCGCGACTGTCACCTCGTTGGAGGGCTGTGCATACCGATCGATGACAAGGGGCGCGCCTTCGTGCACGGCGTGGTCGACGAGCCCGACGTGGCCTTTGCCGCTCCTCGCTTCCACGACCTCCCCGCGCAGCTCGCGCCTCGTCGCAACACCGTCCTGACGGCAACCGACGATCGGCTCCTGGTGCACTCTCCGGGAGGGCAACGTACGATCGAGGGGCGGGCCTTTCTGCTCAACAGCAACTTCGGCAACAACTACTACCACTGGATTGCCGACGTTCTCGGGCGACTGGCGAGCGATCCCGCCGTCATCGACGATACGAGCAGTCGATTCGTGGTGGGATCACCGCTCCATCCGTTCCAGGTCGAGACGCTCGAGCGGGTGGGGATCGGGCTCGACCGCCTGGTTCAGGTTGGCGACGACGAGATCGTGCGCGTTCAGGAACTGACGATCGTGCACCATCGCAAGCACGGCGGGTGTACGGATGCCAACGTATGGCGATGGCTACGCGCACGGCTCGGCGGCGATGCAACGGTCGCCACGCCACGGCGTCGCCTCTACCTGCGACGGTCGGGCAGCGTGATGCGGCGCCTGCTGAACGAGGAGCGGGCCGCGCAGATCTGCGAAGAGCATGGCTTCGAGAGCGTCGATACCGCGCCGATGACGGTCGAGGCACAGTGCGCGCTCTTCGCCAGTGCCTCGGCGGTGGTCTCGCCGGTGGGCGCCTCGCTCACCAACCTGCTCTTTGCGCCTGCCGGTACCCCACTCGTCCTCTTCGGACAGCGTGGCTACGTGGTCCCGTGCTACAACGCGCTCGCGGAAGCGATGGGACAGTCCGTGTGCTACGTGCTCGGAACGGAGCAGCAGTCACGCTTTCCGTACCCACACTGGGACTACACCATCGACGAGAGCGAGCTGCGTGCCGCGCTTGCGTGCGCGCTCGAGCGGGAGCGCGCCTAACCACAGCTACCCGTACGGTGTTGCATTCCATTCCGTCGACGTCGGCGGAATGCCATCGGACACGGGCTACTCGCGCGCGGCGCCGATCAACACGCGCGGCTTCGCATCGCCGAGACGGCCACCATGCGCGAGTAGCTCCTCGGCACGGCGCGACTCGCCGACTTCGACGACGCGCACCGGTTGCAGCTGGCCGAGACGACGCGCCAGCGCGTAGTGAGGATTCTCCTGCAACGCCTGCTCGAGTCGCTCAGCCAGCGCGACGGACGGTGCGTTCACGGCGTCGGGCGACACGAGCAGCTCGTAACCCGCCAGCGAGCCGTCGTCACGAGCGCGCATCGCACAATACGCGGGCTCTGCCGAGTCACTCCAGAGGCTTCGTATCGCCTCGGCGACGAACGGCTCGCTCAGCTTCTCGCCACGAAGGTCACTCACGCGCCCGCTGCGCCCAACGAAGCGCAGCGACGGCGTCGAGTGCACGTGGCCCGTGCACTCGACGCCGTCGCCCAGGCGATAGCGCCACAGACCTCCCCCGTTGGTGAGCACCACTTCGTAGGAGTCGCCACGTTGCAGCTGATGGGCGAGACGAACCTCGCCCTGCGCGTCGAGGAACTCGAAGAAGTGCGACGTGACGGCGAGCGGGCGCGCCTCGCCGTACGGGATGGTTACCACTCCTTCGGTGGCCAGGAGTCCTTTGGGCTGCACCAGGACGTTGGGCAGTGCTCGTCGCAGCCGGTGCCACCCGCCTCCCGCCGCCTGATCGCCCCAGCAGCTCACCACCTGCAACCGCGGCCACCACCGCACCCAGTCGTGCGCGCCGATGCGCCGCAGCTCGGCGGCGCGCTCGGGATTGCCTCGGGACTGGAATGCATGGCGTGCAGCTGGCGGGAGCGCATCGCGCCACGGGCACACCCCGCTGGCGATCGCGTCGAGCAGGAGAGGCCACACTGGATCTGCGGACTCGACGAGGAGGTCGAGGTACGACGGATGCCAGACGGAAATGAGCCGGAGATCGCGCGCCCTGAGGAGGGCGAGGAGCGTGAGAGCCCAAAATGTTGGGACGTCGCGCACGTGTCGCAGCGAATCGGGGGCCGCCAGCGCCTGACGCACGAGCGCTGCGGCGGCGCCCCCCAGGTACTCGGCGTCGTCGGCGAACCCGACGGGTATTGCAGCTGACGAGGCGGGGGATGTCACGCCCACGCCCGCGCCCGACTCCGCGTCTTCATCGGCGAGCGGCGAAACGGACCAATACGCCGGACCGCCGACGATGCCCGGACGCTGGCGCACGAGATCGTGCATCCACGCGGCGACCGCGACCGAGAATCCGCGTGACAGCGACGCGGTGAAAGGAACGAGCTTGCGTGCGCCGGTCGAGCCGCTGGTCGGCGCAAGCCGAACGACCGGATCGCACGTCAGCACGGCGCGCTCTCCCAGGCGCACCCGCTCGATCGCCGGCGCGAAGGCTGCGTACTCGGCGATCGGTACTGCCCGTGCATAGTCGGCCGTGGTGCGGAGCGCGGCGAAGTCGTGCGCCCGACCGAACTGGCTCGTCGCGTGCCGTTGCAGCTGTGCGCGGAGCCAGGCGGTCTGCGTCGCCTCAGGGTCGCGAAGCGCACGCGCGAAGCGCAACGCCGACGGCGCCCCATCGGCGAGCCACAGCGTGTTGGCCAGCGCCGCCCCGGGTTTCATGCGCCGCTGCGCGGCACGCTCGCACGTACCATGCGCGCGCCGGCAGGCGTGAGGTTGTCGTCGGAGAGTGTCGTGAGGCAGACCAACTCGTCCCCGTGACCGTGCCCCGGATTCCGCTCGAGGAAGAAGCGTACATGCGGGTCGTCGTCGCGACCGCCAGGCACGGCGGCGAGCGCTCCGCGCAATCGCTGCGGATGCGCGAAGCGCACCACCCCCGCCGAGGCGTCGAACTCGTCGCCAAAGCGTTCCGCCGCCAGCCGCACGCGAAGCGCGTCGGTGCACGGGGAGCCGCCGTCATGGCGCGGTGAGAAGTCGCGCCAGAACACGGGGAGAAAACGATACGTCCGAAAGCCGGAGGAGAGGAGGAGCCAGACCCACCGCTCGTCCGGACGCGTCGCTTGCAGTGAGCGCACCAGCGCGATCCACCCGCGTGCCAGCACCGGCGAGCCCCACGCTTCGGGCGCGACAATGGTGTCGCCCGAATAGATCACGTTGAGGCGCGCTCCATCGTGCGGCGTGTCGTACAGCTGCAACGTGGTGAATCCGACCAGACGCCCGTCGCGCCGGATGCGCAGCACCCAGTGCTTCTCGTCGAGATCGCGGTCGAACTGCGCACCGCTTACCCCCTCGAAGTGTGCATCAAGCAGCGCGAAAAGCTCGGCGCGATCCGCGCAATCGAGCGCGATCACCGGGCATGCGGATGCGCCATCTCCTGCCTCGGGAAGGGGCGACGCCACAGGGATCACGTGCGTCGTCACAGGAGTCCAGCCTCCGGCGCGAACAGTCGTCCATCCCACGCATCGGGCCACGCGGGTTCATCGCGCCACGCGACGTCGTAAAGTGTCGTTGCATAGGTGCGCGCGTGCGCGAGCCGGCGAAGGATCGCGAGTTCCGGCGCGCGAGCATCACGCGTGATCGTGAGCCAGTCGAGCGACAGCGCTCGTGCTCGGTCCGTCAGCTGCAACCACAGCGCTGGCCAGGCGCGATCGTCGGCGACGCTTACGCCGAAGACTGCGCCCTGCGACAACGTGGCGCCGGGATCGGGAAGCCGCGGAAGGCCGCGCAGGCGCTGCCACGCGTTGACCGCCGGTCGCCAGGTCCGGAGCGCCCCTTCGTAGCCGTCCACGATCGTCTGGCGGAATGCGCGCTGGTCCCAGATCGCCGCCGCCGCTGCGATCGCGCCGTTGCGCCTGACAACAACGAAGCTCGAGGGGGTCAGACCGTGCCGCCCCAGCGCCGCCCACCGATCTGCATCCCAGGCGAGCGTGAGGTGCGCCCGCTCCGCCCGAGATCGCAGGAAGTCGGAGAACTCCTGCACGTCTACCTCGCGGGCACTTTCCGCCAGCATCGCAGGATCGCGCTCTCCTCGTCGCGTCCCCGCGTCCCTGCGTGCGATAGGTGCAACGAGCGTCGCAAGTGGCGCCAACGCCCGATAGTGTGGGAGTCCGAAGCGCCCGCCGTGCTCCAGCACTCGGCGCGCGCGGTCATTGTCGTCGGCGATCGAGGTGACGAATCCATCGACTCCCGCTTCGCGCGCGGCACTGGCGAGCGCCCGATATCCGTCGCGCAGCAGCCGCGGCGAGGCAGGAGCGCCCCGTTCCAGGCGCAACGCGCTCAAGTATCCCACGCGTCGGGGCGTACCGTTCCGCAACAACTTGTGGATGCTGCATCGTCCAACTCCGACGATGCGCGGCCCGTTGCGCGCAACAATAGTGAGGTCTCTGCTCCCCGCGAGTGCGGCGCCCGCAGCATCGGATGGCTCACGCGTGAACGCCACACGCACCGCCCCGGGAATCACCGAGCGGCGCAGCAACGCGCGAATCCCGGCGTCGTCGCCGGGCGTCGCCCAATCGACCGACCAACCATCGGAAGCCGCACGCTGCGCCTGCGTATCGGCGCCGCGTGCTGCGCGATCGAGGCGGGAGGTCGCTAGTTCGCCTGGAGGAGCTGCCCCTGCCACGCCTCGTCTCCCAGCGGATAGTGATCACGCAGGCTCACGTCCTGCCGGTGCAGCGCGTTGATCATGTAGAAATTGCGCCACATGAAGCCGTTCCCACGGTTCACCGCGTCCATGCTTCGCCGCATGATGCTCGGCCACCCGTAGAAGCGACGCCGCGCGGCGAGGCAGGCGCGCTGCAAGTCGTCAGGCGACATCCCGAGCGGCGTGAACGGGATGCGATTGTAGCTGTAGCGCTGGTCGAGCCACCAGGCGTCGTAGAGGAGGCGCCCTTCGGCTTCGAGTCGTTTGTACAGCGGCGTCCCGGGAAACGGCGTGAGGTGATTGAAGGCGGCGATGTAGAAGGCGTGCTCCTCGGCGAAATCGACCGTCGGCATGAAGCTGTCGGCGGTGTCGCCGTCGTATCCGAAGATGAAGGTGCCATACACGCGAATGCGATGACGGCGCAAATTCGCCAGTGCCTTCTCGAATCCCCCCTTCGCCGTGTTGAATCGCTTGTTCATCGATTCGAGATTCGCCGGGTTGAGGCTCTCGAATCCGATCAACACTCCCTGACACCCGCTGCGCACCAGTAGGTCGAGGAACTCCTCGTCGTGGGCCGCGTTGATGCTCGCCTGACTCACCCAGCGCACCTTGAGCGGGATCAGTGCGCGGAAGAACTCCTTGGCCTGCCGCAGGTTCGACGTGATGTTGTCGTCGACGAAGAAGAAGAGCTTCTTCTCGTCCTTGAGCGCACGGATCTCGTCCAGGATCTGGTCGATCGGGCGGCGCGACTGCGTCGCCTCGAAGACGGTCTGCACCGCGCAGAACTCGCACGAGAAGTGACACCCGCGCCCCGCTTCCACGAGCCCGACCGGGAGATAGCGCTTGCCGCGAAAGATCGACCGATCGGGGCGCATCCCGTCGAGCGACGAACGCCCGCTCGCCCTATAGAACTTCTGCAGCCGCCCGTGCCGCGCGTCGTCGAGCACGTGCGGCCAGAGCTGCTCTGCCTCTCCCGTCACGACCGACTCGGCGAAGCGCGCGACCTCGTCGGGGCAGAGCGAGGCGTGAAAGCCGCCCATCACCACCGGGACGCCGCGCCGCCGGTACTCGCTGGCGATCTGGTAGGCGCGGCGCGCCGTGTACGTCTCCACGCTGATCGCCACGAGGTCGGTCGGCTCGTCGAACGGGATCTCCTCCATGCGATCGTCGTGGAAGCGCACGTCCACATCGCGCGGCGTGAGCCCGGCGAGGGTGGCCGCGGGGAGCGGTTCCATCTGCCAGGTGCGGATGTACTTCTGTCCCGGCTTTCGCCCCACGCATGGGTGCACGATCGTCAGGCGCATGCGATGCGTCGTGGTCACGAGTTCACCACCTGCGCCTCTGCCTCGGTCGCGGACGTTGCACCTGCTACTCCAGCGGGGGCGCGCCCGATGATCCAGTCGCAGTTGTAAAAGCGCGAGAGATTGTTGGCGTAGAAGCGATAGCCGAGGTTCGTACCGAGTCGCACCGGCCACGGGGCGGGGGAGTAGCGCACGCGCCTCGCGATCGAGCGGATGCTGTAGGCGTGTTGCCATGCGGCCTCCACGCCGTCGCTCAACTCGCGCACGCTCATGTGCCGCGGCTGGAAGACCACGTGCTGCGCGTCGTACAACTCCCAGTTGCGGGTGAGGATGCGCCCCTCCTCGTCGAGCCGGCGAAAGAGCGGCGTGTTGGGAAACGGCGTCACGACCGCGAACCTCGGCAGGTCGATCCTTGCCTCGACGGCAAATTCCGCAGTCTTGAGGAAGACGTCGGGACGATCGTCATCGAGTCCGAACACGAAGCACCCCTGCAGGGCGATGCCATGCGCGTGCAATCGCTCGACGACGCGCGCATAACGATCAGGAGAGTTGAATCCCTTGCGGTTCCCCTTGAGGTTTGCCGTCGAGAGCGACTCGAGCCCCATGAGGAGCCCGGTGCATCCGCTGCGGGCCGCCAGGGCGAGGAGTTCTTCGTCGTCCGCGAGGAGCACGGTAGCCAGCCCGTACCATTGCAGCCGCAACGGAATGAGCGCCGTGAACAACTGCACCGCGTAAGCGCGATCGGCGATGAGATTGAGGTCGATGAAGATCAGCTTGCGCGCGCCGTGCTGCCGGATGTCGGCGACGACTTCGTCGACCGGCTTCTGCAGCGGCCGACGCCCCCACGCCGTGGGGACGACGCAGAACTCGCAGGCGTGCACGCAGCCGCGCGTTGCTTCGAAGACGTTGCTGGTCAGGAAATGCTTGCTGGGGAGGAGGTCGCGCCGCGCGAACGGGCGCCCGGCGAGGTCGAGCCCCGCACCCTGTGTGTAGCGTGGCTTGAGCGCACCGCCGGCCAGGTCGCGCAGGAGCTGCGGCCACGTGTCTTCCGCGTAGCCCACCACGACGGCGTCGGCGTGCGGCTGGGCATCGTCGGGGATGAGCGTGACGTGCGGCCCCCCGAGCACGACGGTGATCCCGCGTGCGCGAAAGCGATCGGCCAGTTCGTAGGCGCGCGTGGCGGTGCCGGTGATCACGGTGATCCCCACCACGTCGGCACTCAGGTCATCGGGAACGTCGTGAATCCCCTCGTCGATGAGCTGCACCTCGTGCGGCAGTTCGGGAGGGATGAGCGCCGCCAGCGTGGTGAGCGTCAGTGGCTGGTAGCGCAGCGACTTCTTCCAGATGCCGCCGCGGCGGCGGTACAGCGGCCCCTTTGGGGAGATCAGCGCGATCCGCATGGTACGCGCTTCGGGAGGTCGCACCATGTGACTCCTAACGGTTGAGGACGCACGCCTCGATTCTACCCGTCGTCGGCGATTCGATCCAGAGAGGGGATGCAGATGCCCGGCGCGAATGGGGTGGGGTATGCCGTAGCGGCCGCCTCCACCTGTTGCCAGCGTGCGGCCGACGGCATCCTATCCCTCATCGGTACGCTCGTTTCACCAGCGACGTGAGTCCTGCATGCGAGAGCAACCTCGTGCGTCGCCGGCACGCACGACAGTCCTGGCTCGAGACCAAGGTGAAGCTCACGATCGCCGAGCCATTGGTGATGGCGCGCCTGCACGCCCGGCGGAGCGCCCGCAGCTGGACGCCCGAACTCCGCTCGCTGATCCAAGCGCACGACGACCTCGCCACCCCCGAGCTGACGGCGGTCGTTCTTGCGACCGCGCTCCACGCTGAGGGCGTCGCCTTCGATTTCCTGACGATCGATGAGCTCCTGCGGGGCGCCGGCGATTGCGACGCCAAGCTCCGCGCCTGCAACATGGTGTTTGCCTCGTCGACGTTCCTCCGCGACCTGAGTGAACTCGAGCCACTCGTCACGCGACTCGCGCGCCCGTGGAATCGCATCGTCGTCGGCGGGGCGCTGGCGGGAACGCTGCACACGCGCTGGAAGGGCGATCCCAGCGTCGACATCCTGGCGATCGGATACGGCGAACGCCTCGCCCCGTCGCTTGTCGCGTGGATGCGCTCCGGCTTTCGCGAGCTTGTTCCTCCCGAGGGAGGGCGAGTGGAGCAGCGCGAACACAGCGCGCTCCTATTCGCGGGCACGCCACCCACGCTCTCGCTCGACCATCTCCCACGCCCGGATTGGGGAATGGTCGCGCGCCATCAGGGCGTGCGATATCGCATGATCCACTACGAGAGCGTGCGCGGCTGCCCGTATCGCTGTGCCTTCTGCAACTATCCCTTTCTGTTTGACGACACGAAGTTCCGTACGATCTCCGCAGAACGCATGGCCGACGACTGGGCCTACTACGTGGACGCACTCGGCGTCGAGTACATCTCGTGCCTCGACTCGCTCTTCACCATGCCGCGTGCTCTCCTCGTCGACTTTTGTCATGCGCTCATACGCCGGCGCGTGCGAGTGAAGTGGATCTGCTATGCGCGTGCCGACGACCTCCTCGATCGCGACGTGGTGGCTCTCCTCGTCGAGGCGGGGTGCATCCAGGTGCAGATCGGGGTCGAGTCGGGCGACGACGGGCAGCTCCAGCGCATGAACAAGCGCACCACGGTGCGCGACAATGCACGCGCCTTGGAGAACTGTCGTCGCGGAGGGCTCACGACCGTCGTCTCGCTCATCGTCGGTTTCCCCGGCGAGACAACGCGAACGCTGCAACACACCGCCGACTTCCTCGCCGCGTCGCCGCCCGACTTTCACTTTCTCGCCACATTTTCCACGCGCGTCGCCACGGTCCCCATCCTGCGCCCCGAGAATGCCGACCGCTACGACCTCATCACCGACGAGAACCCGCGCACGGTGAGTCCGTACTGGCGTCACCATACGATGTCCTGCGACGAGGCCGGCGCGCAGACGCGTGCGCTCACCCGAATCCTCATCGACAAACGTGTCTCGCTCGACGCCGCACTCTTCTATCACGGGATCCTGCGCTACCGTGCGTCGCTCCGCGAGGAGTTCCTCGACTTTCAGCGTGGTGCGCTGCACGGCGCACCGCTCCTCTCCCGTGCCTTCGACACACTCCACAGTTGGGTCGACCGCCGGCTGCGCGATGACGTCGCGCGAACGCTCGCGGTACCGGCGTCGCGCCGAAGTGAGGGGCGCGACTCGGCGCGCCGCGTAACGGCGGCAGGCGCGCATGTCTCGCGCTAGTGGCGTAATGCAGAATCCGCCCGACGCTGACCCGGCCCCTGCGCCGGGTGCCGCGACGACGCGACTGCGATTCCCGCTCGTGCCGAGCGGGTGGTACTACGTCGCGCCGGTCGAGTCGCTGCGGCAGCCCGCGGAAATCATGCTGGGCGACCGATGCTATGCAGCCTTTGTCGCCCACGGAAAGCCGGCGGTGCTCGACGGTCGCTGCCCCCACTTCGGCGCGCGACTCGGCCGCGGCACCGTCGAGCAGGGGTGCCTGCACTGTCCCATGCATGGCTGGCGCTTCCGCCCGGACGGCACCTGTGACGGCATCCCGATGGGTGGAGTTCCGCCGGCAACCGCCGTCGTCGCCAGCTATCCCGTCGCGCTCCTCGGTGGTCACCTCTTCTTCCACACCGACCGCGACTACGACGAACCGATCCCCTTCTTTCGCCACACGTCCGACGACGCGCTGGTCTCCGCATCGCCGTTCTCCTTCGATGTGGAGATCCCGTGGTGGTTGGCGAGTGCAAACGGCTTCGACGGCCAGCATTTCCTCGCCGCGCACGATCGACGACTCACCGAAGCGCCGCAGCTCTTGCGTTGCGGCGACGACTTCGAAGCGCGCGCCGTATTCGACGTCATCGGGAAGAGTTGGCGCGATCGCCTCACGCGACTAGTGGCGGGCCCGCAGGTGGAGATGACGGTGCGAAGCGTCGGGGGTTCGATGGTCCTGGTCACTTCGCGTACCAGGCGTTCGGTTACCTACGGGCTCGTGAGCATTCATCCGCGCACGCCGACCAGCGCGCGCGTCTTCACGATCGTGTGGACGCGCGCGCGAGCCGGCGCGCTGCGCGCCTATGATGCGCTCGACGCGCACGTGCGTTCACGCTTCATCCGGGCCTTCGTGCAGCCCGACATCATTGCGAGTGACGGCGTGACGTTCGATCCAAGGCGCGCCGTCGCGGCCGACGAGCTGCTCTCGCGCTATCTCGAATGGCTATCGAGCCGAGAAGGAGTGCCCGCCGGCGCATGACGAAGACATCGGCCGCGCGCATCGGTCGTGATCGCTGACGCGCCGCCGAGAACCCTGTATTCCTTCGACAACATTTGCTGGCACTCGCGCTTGCGCGACACTACCGTACCCGATTGCCGCATCATGCGTGCGGTGCCAACTGTTTCCAGCCTCGCGTCGGCGTTCAACGACGCGCGTCCCCAACCTCTCAGCGCCGTGCTCCCCCTCCCCTCTCTTCGCAACACCCGCGTGGCCATTGTTGCCACCGCCATCGTCTCCTCGCTCGCTGCCTGCTCGGGGGGCGAGAAAGCGCCCGCCGCCGATACCGCGGCCACCACCGCCATGGCGCCCGCGCCCGCCGCAGCGGTGGAGATCCTGAGCCCGGCAGAGGGTGATACCGTCACCCTCCCCTTCACCGTGAAGCTCGGCGCGACCGGCGTGGAAGTCGTCGCCGCGAACGGAACGCGCGAAGCGGGGAAGGGGCATCATCACCTCGTGATCGACGGCGATGCGCCGGCCTCGGACTCGCTCCCGCTCGCCGCCGCGCCAGTCGTGATCCACATGGGCAACGGCGCGACGGAGAAGGTGCTCGATTCGCTGGCGGCCGGACCGCACCGCATCATCGCGATCTTCGCCTCGGGCGATCACGTGCCGTGGTCGAACGTCGCGCGCGACACGGTCAACATCGTGGTGAAGAAGTAGGGCATGACGAAGGGGCGACGGTTCTCCGTCGCCCGGTGTTTCCCTTCGATTCCCCTCCTTGGCGCGCACCGTGACCGCGACGCGCCTGCCGGCATTCGCTGACTAGGCCGCGCCGTAGTAGCTCGCCCGCTCCCCTTCGGGCGCCACCCACTCGCGCCGAGCGTCGGTCGACTTGAGCAGGTCGAAGTCGTACCAGTCGCGAAAGTATCCCGAACGCCGAGCGAAGGCGCGGTAGGCATGACGCGCTGCCGTTAGGCGATCCGCGCCGTCGGGGAGCGCGGCGAGCGACGCAGCGACGATCCCCACCCAGAGACGCGTCAGCGTTTCGTGGTAGCCGCTCGACTCGGTGTTCTGCCCACCCTGGCTCACGTTGTAGAAGCGAATCGCCTGGCGAATGTCGTCGAGTACGCGCGGAACCGGTGACTCCCAGAGAAGCGTCGCCGCCATCGCGACGTGCGCGCCATGTGTCCACCACGCGATCGGGAACGTCCCGGCTCGAAAGCCGCGCATGAAGTCATCGAGCGTCTCGTCGCTCGCGAGCCACGGCGGGAGCGATTCGTCGCGCATGGGAAGGGCGCACAACTCGTCGAGAAGCGCTCGCCCTTCGGGCCACGGACCGTAACCGGCGGCGACGTTGATGTGCCCCGCTCCCTCGATCTCGACGTAGCGACTCCCCCACGAGGACGCATACCCGCGCGCCTCCTCGGCGGTGACGTAGTCGTCGTTCGTGCTCGCGACGACGATGGTCGGGAAGGGGAGGCGCACCATCGGCACGGGTGAGAAGCCCTGAGGTCCGACCGGATAATTGGGTCCGTCGGGATTGCTGGGGGCCACGAGCAAGGCACCGCGGATGCGAGCGTGTCGCGCCGGACCGGCGCCCACCGCCCAGTGCGCGACCAGCGCGCATGCCGAGCTATGGCCGACGAGCACGACCGGATGCACCGCGCCAATGATCGCCGCATCAAGACACGCCTCCCAGTCGGAGCGGAGCGGGGCGTCCCACTCGGTCTGCGTCACGCGTTGAAAGGAGGCGTCGGCTCGCTCCCAATGACTCTGCCAGTGATCGGGGCCGGAGTCGCCGATGCCGGGGAGGATGAGGACGGTCGTCTCGTCGGACATTTCGATCGGCGGGATTCGAAGAGTTCGAAGCTCGGGGGGGAGGTGACGGAGGAGGTGAAGATAGCGGCGACGGAAGAGGCGCATTGCCGCACATGCCCGGTCGCGCGATGTTGCGAGTCGCCGTCAATTCACACAGGCAATTCCCAACACGAGGGACGACCGCTCGATGCTCACTCCCCGCAGCCATCTCGTCCTTCGCGCCGCCACCGCTCTCCTCGGTGTCATGTTGCCCACCGTCGGCAGCGCGCAGACGGTACAGTACACATCCCCCGCCGGCGTCGCGTATCGGTCGGTGCCCGACACCGGCCCAGTCGCGCGCGCGAAGCAGGCCTCCGACGCCGACCCCCGCAACATCGACAAACTCATCGCGCTCGGCGTCGCCCACTCCGGCGCCCGCCAGTTTCGCGAGGCGATCGAGACCTTTTCGCGCGGCCTCCGGATCGAGCCGAACAATGCGCTTCTCCTTCGCTGGCGCGGGCACCGCTACCTGAGCACCCGCCAGTTTGACAGGGCGCTCGCCGACCTCACGCGCGGTGCGAAGCTCGACAGCACGATCTACGGAATCTGGTATCACCTCGGCGTCGTGCAGTTCGTGCGCGGCGATTTCGCTGCCGCCGCGCAATCGTTCACGCGCGCACAACCCCGGGCCCCCGATGCCGGTGAGCTCGCCGGATCCACCGACTGGCTCTGGATGTCGCTGTCGCGCGCGGGGCGTCGCGCCGAAGCGCAGGCCATGCTCGACCGGCACCCGGACTCGCTCGCGACCACCGTCGCGTATGCCCAGCGCCTCCGCCTCTATCGCAACGAGATCAAACCGGAGGCGGTCATGACCGCCGCCGATACCGCCGACGTGCAGGTCGCGACGCTCGCCTTTGGCGTGGGAAACTGGTACTTGGTGCAGGGCGACACCGTCCGTGCGAAATCCTGGTTCGAACGGTCGATTCGCTCCGGAGGGTGGCCGGGCTTCGGCTTCATCGCGTCGGAAGCGGAGCTGCATCGGCTCCGGTAATCGAAGGTCATCGCCGACGAATCATCGCGCCGGTCTTGCGACAGTCGCAGAACAGCAGATTCAGCAATCAGATCAGCTGAGTCTCCATAAAGTATTTCTGAATTGAATCTTACAGGAAATACGGGAACGCATGATTACAAATCGCTGAGTCGCCATCGTCCGGGGCCACCAGCTGATTCTGCGCGCCAAGTTTTCCACATCGCCCCGCATTCGTTGCTCCCCGTTTCAAGCCGATGCCCAGAAAAAGAGTCGATCCGGCGGTCGAGGCCGCAGAGAAAAACAAAGCGCTGATCGAGGACATTCGCCTGCTCGGACGAATCCTCGGCGACGTCATTCGAGAGCAGGACGGAGTCGACGCGTACGAGCTGGTGGAACGCGTGCGACAGCTCTCGGTCGCCTATCGCCTCAAGAGCGATCGCGAGGCCGGCGAGGCGCTCGACTCTCTGCTGCGCAACCTGTCCAACGATCAGACAGTGAGCGTCATCCGGGCCTTCTCCTACTTCTCCCACCTCGCCAACATCGCTGAGGACCGGCATTACGTGCGCCGGCGCATGCATCACGAGCGCGCCGGAAATCTCCAGGAAGGGTCGCTGCGCATGACCTTCCGGCGCCTCGCCGAAGCCGGCGTCGAGGTGGAGCAGGTTGGGACAACGCTGCGCGCGGCGCACATCTCTCCGGTCCTCACTGCCCATCCGACAGAGGTGCAGCGGCAGAGCATCCTCGCTGCCGAACAGGCGATCGCCGCGCTCGTCGCACGTCGCGAATCGCTGGGCACCGACCGTGAGCGCGACGAGAACGAGCAGGAGATCAAGGCTCGCGTCACACAGCTCTGGCAGACGCGCATGCTCCGGCTCGCCAAACTCACCGTCAACGACGAGATCGAGAACGCGCTGCAGTACTATCACGCGACTTTCCTGCGCGAGATCCCGCGGATGTACCGCGAGCTCGAGGAGGCGCTTCCGGGACAGTCCATTCCGGCGTTCTTCCGGATGGGCAACTGGATCGGCGGCGATCGCGACGGCAACCCGTTCGTCACCGCCGACACGCTGCGCCTCTCGCTCGAGCGTCAAGGGGCGACGGTCCTCCAGACGTATCTCGAAGACGTTCACCAACTCGGCGGCGAACTGTCGATGTCGGCGCTGTTGACCGAAATCTCGCCGGAAATGCGCCAGCTGGTCGAGCGCTCGCCCGATGCGAGCCGACACCGGGAGGACGAACCGTACCGTCGCGCCTTGATCGGGATGTACGCGCGACTCTCCGCGACGCTCGAAGCGCTGACCGGGCTCACCGCAGTACGCCAGGCGGTAGTGGCGTCGACGCCCTACGCGAGCGCCGACGAGTTCCTGGCCGACTTGCGCGTGATCGAGCGCTCGCTGCATCTGCACCATGCCGACCCGCTGATCGCCTTGCACCTCGCGCCGCTCATCCGGTCGGTCGAGGTGTTCGGATTCCACTTGGCGACGGTCGACCTGCGGCAGTCATCCGAGCAGCACGAGAAGGTGCTCGCGGAGTTGCTGCGCTTCGCTCGCATCGAGGACGACTATCAATCCCTCGATGAGCGGCGGCGGCGCGCACTTCTGCTCCGTCTCCTCGACGACGCGCGCCCGCTTCGCGTGCGAGACGCCGATTACTCGGAGCAAACACGAAGCGAACTCGCCGTCTTCGAGATGGCGGCGGTGCTGCGCGCCAAGTTCGGGCGGAACGCCATCCGCTACTACATCATCTCGCATACCGAGGAGGTCAGCGACCTGCTCGAGGTGATGCTCCTTCTCAAGGAGACCGGGCTCCTCCACGGGTCGCTCGGCGAGCACGCCGTGAGCGAACTGGTGGTGGTCCCGCTGTTCGAAACGATCGGTGACCTGCGCAATGCGGCGACGATCATGCGCGAACTCTACGAAACGCCGGGCATTGCCGCGCTGGTCCACGCGTCGGGCGCCGAGCAGGAAGTCATGCTCGGCTACTCCGACAGCAACAAGGACGGCGGGACGTTCACCAGCAATTGGGAGTTGTACAAGGCGGAGATGGCGCTGGTCGCGCTCTTCGATGCGCTCCGTCAGGCGCACGGCGTGACGTTGCGCCTCTTTCACGGGCGCGGCGGAACGGTCGGGCGTGGGGGTGGTCCCAGCTACCAGGCCATCATGGCACAGCCGCCCGGGACCGTGAACGGACAGATACGACTCACCGAGCAGGGCGAGGTGATCGCGTCGAAGTACGCCAATCCCGACATCGGCCGCCGCAACCTCGAGACGCTCGTCGCCGCAACGTTGGAGACGACGTTGCTCCCGCCGGAGCGCCGGGCGCCGAAGCGCTACCTGGAGGCGGCGGAGGCGTTGAGCGAGGCGAGCATGGCGGCGTATCGCGGGCTCGTGTACGACACGCCAGGCTTCGCCGATTACTTCTTCAGCGCCACACCGATCCGTGAGATCGCGGAGCTCAACATCGGATCGCGCCCCGCATCGCGAAAGGCGACGCGGGCGATCGAGGACTTGCGAGCGATTCCCTGGGGCTTCAGCTGGGGGCAGTGCCGGGTGGCGCTTCCCGGGTGGTGCGGCTTCGGGTCGGGGGTGCTGACCTACCTCGACACAAACGACGAAGAGCGAAGCAAGCGGCTCGCCCTCCTGCAGCGGATGCATAACGATTGGCCGTTCTTCCGCACGCTCCTTTCGAATCTCGACATGGTGCTGGCAAAGACCGACTTCGGGATCGCGCGGCGGTATGTGGTCCTGGTCGAGGATCGCGCGCTGGGCGAGCGGATCTTCGGGTTGATCGAGAACGAGTGGCGCCGAACGAACGAGGCGCTCTCGCTCATCACCGGTGCGTCGGAGCGGTTGTCGTCGAATCCTTCGTTGGCGCGATCGATCGAGCATCGCTTCTCATACATCGATCCGCTCAACCACCTGCAAGTGGAACTGATGCGTCGCTACCGGGCGGGGGTCGTGACCGAGGAGGCGGCGTTGCAGCGCCTCAAGCGGGGGATTCACATCTCCATCAACGGGGTGGCGGCGGGGCTCAGGAATACCGGGTGACCGTAACCCGGAGCGCCCGCTGGACCCTTCGACGCGTGTCAGGGGTTGGAGAGCGTTCGAGCTTCAGCAGTACATCGTGGGAACATCGTTCGAGAAGCATCACTGGCAGGCTCACGGAGAGAGTCATGACGACCGGTATTGTGCGTTTCGTACGAGCGGGGCTCCTGCTCGGAATCGTGGTGCTCGGCCTGGGCGCGTGCGCGGGGACGATTCACATCAAGGACCTGCTCGATCAGCCCGCGAAGTATGAAGGGAAGACCGTACGGGTTGCCGGCACGGTTACCAAGAGTGCAGGGGTGCTCGGGACGGGCGCCTACGAAATCGACGATGGCACGGGGAAGATCTACGTCGTTGCCCGCGGACAGGGCGTGCCGCGCGAGGGGGCGACGACGAAGGCCAAGGGGCGCTTCGAGTCGGTCTTCAGCTTCCTCGGCCGCACGATGGCCGCGATCGTACAAACGCCCTGACGCTTCGCGCAGGGGCGCCGCACTGCTCTCCCGTATTCAGCAGTGCCCGCGGTTCATCGCCGATCGATCGGCGACGCAGGAGACGGCTGCAACGCAGGATCGCCGACGCCACTCGGCGATCCTTTTGCTGCGCGTCTGTAGATCGTCACTCGCGTACTCTCGAACGTCAGGTGCGCGTCGCCGCGCGGTAGCGCGTGCGTCAGTGCGTGCTCGACGGCGAGAATCGGCGAGAAGTGTCGTTCCTGCCAGATGCGAATGAGCCAGTCGAGCTGCTTGGATTCGTATGGTGGATCGGCGAAACAAAGGTCGTAGCGATCGGCGGGGAGCGCGTCTGCAAAGTGGATCGCGTCCTTCACGAAGATGCGCGACTGCTTGGTGAGGCGCAGGTGGGCGACGTTGGCCTTGAGGGCGTGCAACGACGCCGGGTTCATCTCCACGAAGTCGGCGAACTTTGCGCCACGCGACAACGCCTCGAGCCCTAACGCGCCGGTGCCGGCAAAGAGATCGAGCACGCGCGCGCCATCCACGTCACCCCGCAGCGCGTCGAGCATCGCCGCGCGCACATGCTCCGACGTGGGGCGTACCCGCGTCTTCCCCGGTGATGTGAGATCGCGTCCCGCGAACTTTCCGCCGACGATGCGCATGGCGTGCTCGAGACTCCTTAATGGACAGCTGCCGAGGTGACGCTTGGGGTCATCTCACAAGTAGCCGGTGGCCTGAGACCGGCGCAGGCGTGGCCGGCGACTACCTGAGAGGCAAATCATGAGGTGACGCCGAGGTGACGCCGAGGTGCGAGATTGCCCGCATGACCGATACAACCTATACTCGGCGCATGTCCCCCGCCGCGCTCATGACCGCCGAG
>JBGAHX010000095.1:0-8762 GCA_044225935.1 Gemmatimonadaceae bacterium | reverse complement strand
CGATTCGGCGCCGCCCCCTCTCGTCTTCTCGTCTTCTCGTCTTCAGATCACTCAACGACCATTAACGCTGGATCTTCCATCAGCTCTTTAATCTTCACCAGGAAGAGCACAGCCTGCTGCCCGTCGATGATCCGGTGGTCGTACGAGAGCGCGACGTACATCATCGGGCGAATTACGATCTCGCCGTTCACCACCATCGGGCGGTCCTGCGTCTTGTGGAGCCCGAGGATCCCAACCTGCGGATAGTTGATGATCGGGGTGGAGATCAGCGAGCCAAACACCCCGCCGTTGGTGATGGTGAAGGTGCCGCCCGTTAGGTCGTCCATCGTGAGCTTGCCGTCGCGCGCCTTCTTGGCGACGGCGACGATGCTGCGCGCGATGTCGAGCAGGCCCATCGCGTCGGCATCCTTGAGGTTGGGGACGACGAGCCCCGCGTCGGAGGCGACGGCGATCCCCATGTTCACGTAGTGGTGGTATTGGATCTGGTCGCCGTCGACCTTGGCGTTCACCATCGGATACTGCTTGAGCGCCATGCACGCTGCCTTCACGAAGAACGGCATCATCGACAGGCGCACGCCGTGTTCCTTCTCGATGCGATCCTTGATGCGCGAGCGGAGCGACTCGACGGCGGTGAGGTCGATCTCGTTGAACGTCGTTAGGTGCGCGGTGGCGTGCTGCGACTCGAGGAGGTGCTCGGCGATGCGCCTGCGGCGCGTCGTCATCTTCTCGCGCGTCTCGCGCGCGCCGTTGCTCGCGGCGGGGCGCGCCGGGGCTTGGGGCGCTGCAGCCTTCGCGGGCGCGGCGGCCGGAGCGGGGGCGGGGGGCGGCGCCGAGGGCGTCGCGGCGGGCGCGGGTGCCGCGGCCGCCATCGTCGTCGTCGTTGCTGACGCCATGTGCTCGATGACGTCCGGCTTGCTCACCACGCCGCCGCGACCGGTCCCGGTCACGCTCGACAGGTCGACGCCTTCCTCGGCGGCCAGGCGACGCGCCGCGGGTGAGGAGCGCTGGTCGTCGGAGGACGGCGCTGCGGCCGGAGCGGCCGGCGCCGAGGCGGTTGGCGCCGAAGCAGCCGGCGCCGGTGCAGTGGACGCCGGCGACGGTGCCGGTGCCGGTGCGGACGGCGCTGCAGCGGCCGGCGCGCTCGCTGCTGCACCGGCGTCGGCGGTAGCGTTCTCGTCGATCTCGCACAGCGCGTCATTGACCGCGACGACGTCGCCTTCGTGCTTCTGGATGCTGGTGATGACCCCTGCTTTCAGCGCCGGAACTTCGACCGTTACCTTGTCGGTCTCGAGCTCCACCAGCGTCTCGCCGGCCGATACGCGGTCCCCCTCCTTCTTGAGCCACCGGGAAATGGTGGCTTCGACGATCGACTCTCCAAGGGGGGGTACTTTGATCGAGAGCATGCGCTGAATCCGGGGGTGACGAGGGGTGGCGTCGCAGCCCAGCGGGGAAAACCGTCCCGGAGATCCCGAGCGCCGGCCGCGAACGTGCCGGAATGTATCGGATGCACTCACCCTTCACTACTGAACGCGTGCGCGCCCTTACCCTCTCGGCACACGGTGGCATCGAGCAGCTCGCCCTTCGCGATGACCTCCCGTTCCCCGCTCTGACTTCGGCAACCGACGTGCGCGTGCGCATGCACGCCGCCGCGCTCAACCGACTCGACCTGTGGATGCTCGGCGGGTTGCCGCATATCAAGATCACCCCGCCCTGGATTGTTGGGTCGGACGGGGCGGGCGTCGTTGAATCGGTCGGGGAAGGCGTCACATCGGTGCGGGTGGGCGATCACGTCGTCCTGAACCCGGGTATCAGCTGCCGTGCGTGCGAATACTGCCTCTCCGGCGACGCGCCGCTCTGCCTCAAGTACGGGATCCTCGGCGAGCACTTTCCCGGGACCATTTGTGAGATGCTCGTCGTCCCCGAAACGAACGTCGTCGCCATCCCGGCGACGATCCCCATGACCGAGGCGGCTGCCTTTCCACTCGCGTCGCTCACGGCGTGGCGGATGGTGGTGAGCAAGGCGAAGGTGCAGGCAGGGGAGGACGTGCTGATCTGGGGGATTGGCGGCGGTGTGGCGCTCGCCGCGCTGCAGATCGCCAAGGGGCGGGGGGCGCGCGTGTGGGTCACGTCGGGGAGCGACGAGAAGCTCGAACGGGCAAAGGCGCTCGGCGCCGACGAACTCCTCAATCATTCACAGCTTGACGTCGGACGCGAAGTGCGCGCGCGCACCGGAAAGCGAGGCGTGGACGTGGTGATCGACAGCGTGGGGGAGAAGACGTGGAGTCAGTCGTTAGGTGCGCTCGGCAAGCGCGGGCGCCTGGTGACGTGCGGTGGGACGTCGGGGCCGATGGTGCAGACCGACGTTCGCCGCCTCTTCTGGAACCAGTGGACGATCATGGGCTCGACGATGGGGAACGAGGAGGAGTTCGCCGCCGTCACGGCTGAGTTTGCCGAAGGGCGCATCCACGCGATCGTCGACTCGGTACACCCGATGGCGCGCGCGGGCGAGAGGCGTACGAGCGCCTGCAGTCCGGCGGGCAGTTCGGCAAGGTGGTCGTGTCCATCGCGGAGCCGTGAGCGAAGCCGCGAAGTACACCCTGGACGAAGAACGCGAAATGCGTCGCGTTATCGCCGATGGGGGCGAGGCGCGCTGTCCGCGCTGCGACGCGGCGATGACGCAGCGCTCGATAGGCGGTGGCTCGTTTGGACTTGGCTACGCGCGGCGCCGCGAGTGGTACATCTGCCCGAGCTGTCATCGCTCGATGATCGTCGACCTGCGGCGCGGGACGCGGAACTAGAACAGGCGCGCCCGCTGCCCATGCGCGAGGCGCGCGATCGCAGCGCGAACGCCTCGCGCTTGCCCTGCACTCTGCCACGACGGAGATTCGTCGATCGCGCATTGCAAACGGGGCAACGCAGGGAGGGTTCACGGTGCCGCTCAAAGCGCCGCATCGCCTGATCGACAAGAAGTTGAGGGAGGGGCGCGTCGTCCCCTTCCTCGGCGCTGGCGTGAACATCCGCTCGCCCGGGCGTTCGTCTGGGGGCGTTGCGCTCCCTACCGGAGGACAGCTGTCGCGCCAGCTCGCCGAGCTGGTGTCGTACCCGGCCGACGACGATCGCGACCTCGACGACCTCTCGAAAGTCACGTCGTACTTCGTGGAGACGTCGGCGCGTTCGGTGTTGCGACAGGAGCTGCGCTCGGTCTTCGACGTCGAGACGGAGCCGGGTCCGATCCATCACTACCTCGCCTCGATCGATGCGCCGCTCCTCATCGTCACGACCAACTACGACGACAACATGGAGCGCGCGCTGCAGCGCGCGGGGCGCCCGTACGAACTCGTCGTGCACCCCACGGATCGCAAGGACTACGATGCATCCGTGTTCTGGTGGCGCGCCGGTGCCACGGAGCCGGAGAAGCCGGTGGCGCCTAACAAGCTCCTCCTCGACCTCTCGAAGTCGACCGTCGTATACAAGATGCACGGCACGATGCACCGGAGCGACGCGCAGTGGGACAGCTATGTCGTCACCGAGGACGACTACGTCGAGTTCCTGAGCCGCATGGCGGGGCAGAGCGCCGTGCCGAGCCAGTTCATCCGTCACTTCCGGTCGCGCCATTTTCTCTTCCTCGGCTACGGGCTCCGCGACTGGAACCTGCGCGTCCTGCTGCGGTCGCTGGCGATGGCGCCGGGAAGCGGAGAGCCGCGAGTTGCGGCTGGCGGCGACGCACCCGACGATGGTGTTGAGGACGAGCGCGTCAAGTCGTGGGCGATCCAGTACAAGCCGTCGGCGATCGAACTAGAGCTCTGGGGAGCGCGCGACGTGCGCATCTTCGACGAGGCGATCGACGACTTCACCGACGCACTCAACGCGTCCGCTCCGCCGGCGCCGTGAGTGCAACGTCGGTCTCGGCGAACGCAGACGCACCGGCGGAGCGCGAGGCAGCGTGCCCGTACCCCGGCCTCGAGGCGTTCACGGCCGAGAACCGGCACTTCTTCTTTGGGCGCGCGAACGACACGCAGCTCCTGATCAGCAACCTGTACGCCTCGCCGCTCACCGTGGTGTACGGGTCGAGCGGAGTGGGGAAGACGTCGGTCATCCTGGCCGGCGTCGTTCCCGAGGTGGAGCGCGAAGGGGACGCGGCGATCCTCGTCCATCGCACCTGGCAGGACGCGGCTCGCTCCCGCTCCCTCGGCGCGCGGCTCGCACAGCAGATCGGTGCGGCGTTAGGTGAACCGGCGATGGACGCCGACGCCCCGCTCGACGTCCTCGCCGGGCGACTGGCCGCGCGCTGGCGTCGCCCGATCTTCCTCGTGTTCGACCAGTTCGAGGAATACTTCCTGTACAACGAGGCGTCGGATAATGCGGACAGTCTCGACGGCGAGTTGGCGCGCCTGATCAACCGGCGCGACCTCGACGTGAACGTGATGATCGTGCTGCGCGAGGACTCGCTCGCCGCGCTCGATCGCTTCCGGCATCGCATCCCGACGCTCCTCAACAACCTCTATCGCCTCGAGCACCTCACGGCCGACGAGGCGCGGGACGCGATCGAGAAGCCGCTCGCCGAGCTGGCCACACGCGCCGACCCTACACTCGAGCTGCCGGTTTCGTTCGAGCCGGGTTTGTCGACCGCGGTGCTCGACGACCTGACGGCGCTCAATCGCGGCGACGCGTCGTCGGCGATGATGCGCGAGGAGGCACGCGTCGAGCTGCCGTTCCTTCAGGTGGTGTTGGAGCGACTGTGGCTCCTCGAGTGTCGAGCGCGCTCACCCATCGTGCGCCGGTCGACCTTCTCTGGTGCCGGCGGCGCGCGCGGGATCGTGCGCGAGCGCATCCAGGAGGCGCTCGACCGCATCGATCCCGAGGAACGGGAGATCGTCGCGACCGTCCTGCGCCACCTCGTCACACCGTCAGGTGCAAAGATCGCCCTCACGCTGGCCGACCTCGCCGGCTACGCACGGGTGGATGAGGAACGGGTGGCAGGCGTCGTCGGCCGCCTCGTCGCGGGCGATGCGCGTGTGCTCCGTCGCGTTCCGCATCCGTCGGGCGATGCGGCGCTCACCAAGTACGAGATCTATCACGACGCACTCGGCGCGCCGCTGCAGGCGTGGCGCGCGGAGATGGACCGGCGTCGCGACGACACCCTGCGACGCGCCAAGCGGCGCGATCGCCTCGTGCGCGGTGCAGCAGTACTGCTTGCGGCGATGGTCGTCTCCAGCATCCTCATCGTGAAGTGGGTCCTGGCCGCCAAGGATCGTGTGGAGGCGCGCGAGTTGGCGACGATCGCCGGAGGACAGCTTGACACGGACAACGGCCGCGCCCTGCTCCTGGCGCTCTCGTCGATCGAACGAAGCGAAAGGGAGCAGGCCGGCGAGGTAGTACTGCGTCGTGCGCTGTTCGAGCCGGGAGAGCGACAGCGCGCGCTCGCACCAGCAGCCGTCCAACGCGTGATCGTCTCACCCGACGGGCGTTACGCAATGGGAACCAGCCCGCACGGGCAATCCGCGCTTTGGCTCCTCGATTCGCTCTCCGAGGTTTCGCTCCCGACCGACATACGCGATGGACAAATGGCGGCGTTCGACTCGGCGTCGCGGAACATGCTCGTGGTCGACGCGAGCCGCCCGATGCATTTCTCGCTCGACTCGACGCCCCGCATCACCAACATTCCGAAGCTGATCGGGAGCGTTCCCGCCGGGACACTGCTCAAAGGGGGCGACCGGGCGCTTCTCGTCTACGCCGGCAGCGGAGTGGTTGAGTGGGTGCGCAATGGCACGGAGTGGCAGGAGGTTTCGCGGACGCCAACGCGCGGCGGCGTGCCGCGTGCGCTCGCCGTGAGCGCCGACGAGCGGTGGGTTGCGTGGGTGGGAACGGGAAGCGTGTCTATCGCCGACCGGCAGCTGCAACCGTGGGGTGTGCAGGAACTCGTGCTCCCGGGCTCCCGCCCCACGCAGGTGCAATTCGTCTCGCCGAGGGAGATTGCCGTCGCCGACGGGAGCGAATCGGTACGGGTGTACGACGTGGCCTCGCGCACGATGACCGACTCGTTCCGACTGTCCTGCAAGGTGAGTCGCTTCGCCTTTGCCAACGGCGAGGCGGCAGGGATCTGCGGCGACAGCGGTGTCGTCCTGTTCAATCTCCCGCACATGCGCAGCCAGATGCGCATGGGGAGCGAGCCGCCGCTGGTGAGCCGATCGTCGCCGATCAGCGACGTGGTGCTCTCTCCCGACGGGCGACTCATGCTCTGGCTCCCCAAGAACGACTTCGTGGCGAGTGTCTGGTCTGTGTATAGCCGCTCGGAGATCACCCGCCTGCGCGGACACCGCGGGCGCATCACCGCGGCGACCTTCCTCAACGATTCGCGGCGCGTCCTCACCACCGCGGCCGATTCCACGGTGCGCGTGTGGGAAGTGGTATCGGCGGCGCAGCGCATCGGTGACGGCGAGTTCATGGGCGGGCGCGCCACCGTCGCCATCGATGCCGCGGCCGACCGCGTGGCGATGATCGGGCCGTACGGATTGCAGCTGTGGGATGTCGCGAAGGGACGCACTCTCGTCGAGGCGCCGATTCCGGACGTGACCGAGCAGTTGTCGATTTCGAGCGCCGGGGACCGCGTAGCGACGTTCGACGGAGGAGCCGCGCTCCTCGAATTCTCTGACGCGAATGCGGCGGAGCGACGCGTCGAACTCCCGCTCGCGAACGCCGATGTGGTAAATCGCGCCGGACGGGCGCTGCCGCTCTACGGATCGACTTCGCTGCTACGCTACGCCGGGCCCGCGCTGGTGCTCTCCTCGGTGCGTACTCGCGGCGGCGCGACCGATAGCACGATGATGGCACGCGTGCCTCCGGGCGGCGCTCAGGTTGAGGAACTGGCGCATGCCGGCGCCTCGGCGGTCGATCTCGCCACCGACTCGGCGGGGACGCGCGCTGCGTTCGCCATGGACGACGGACGCGTTTACGCGGTCGATCTCGCTGAGCGCGCCGCGCCACAGACCGTGGCAACGCACGTCGACCGTGCGACGACCGTCGCGTTCGCACTATCGGGGCTCATCGCCAGCGGCGGAAGCAGCGGCGACGTGCGGATTGCTGCTCCAGTCGCGCGCCCGTCGGCACGCCTCCCGAGTCGTGGATTGCAGTACGGGCCCGCCGATTCACTCGGCGCCCACGAGCGCGGCATCGCGCGCCTCGCCTTCAATCGCACGGCCACCGTCCTCGCCTCGGGCGACGAAGGGGGAACCGTGCGCCTCTGGAGCGTCTCCTCGCGGCGCGAACTCTGTTCACTCGAGGGACAACACGCTGACTACATCCGTGACATCGCCTTCGCCCCGAGCGGGCGCACCGTCGCCACAGCCGACGAGAGCGGTGTGGCGCTCTGGTTCGTCGACGACGGGGCCGGGACGTGTCACTTCGGCTACCGTCTCGTCGACCTCGAATCGCCGACCCAGGCGCTGCGCTTCGCCCCCGACGGGAGCGCGCTCGTGGTCGTGGGGCGGGATGGGGTGATCCGTCGCTACACGCGGAACGTCTGGGCCCCCCGCGATTCGCTCGTTGCATTGGCGAAGCGTCGACTGCGCGGTCGCACGCTCACCGACGCCGAGATCGAGCGATACACCAAGTCACATTAGGCGTTAGTTTTTCGGCAGTCGATCGGCAGTTTCGCCGACACTTGCATTCCGTCTCCCAAACCCGGGCGCCCCGCGCCCAAGCGCCGTGACGTTCTTCGAACGCCTGCAGGACTCCTTTGCCCAACTCGCCGACATCGTCCCGGCGCTCGGCGGAGCGCTCATCATCCTCTTCGCCGGCTACCTGGTGGCCAAGCTGGTGGAGAAGGGAAGCGAGCGTCTCCTCCGCCGCATCCACCTGAACCAGTGGCTCGAGCGCGGCGGGGTGTTGGAGGCGGTCGAGCGGACCGGGTCGCACTTCAATCCCACCCGCGTGGTGGGGAAGGTGCTCTTCTGGTTCGTGATGTTCGCGGTGATCATGGTCGCCGCCAATGCGTTAGGCATGGAGTCGCTGGCCGGCGTCTTCGCCGAGTTGGTCGGATACATCCCGTCGCTCATGTCGGCGATCGTGATCCTCATCGTCGGCATCGTGCTCGGACGCTTCACCGGCGGGTTGATCATGGCGTCGGCGGGTGCGGTGCAGGGAGGGCCGACGCTGGCGCGTATCGGGCGGTGGATGGTGGTCGTCCTCGCGGTATTCATGGCGCTGCAGGAACTCGGTATCGCCTCCGACATCGTCACCACCGCCTTCGCGATCCTCTTCGGCGCGGTGGCCCTGGCCCTCTCGCTGGCATTCGGGCTGGGCAATCGTGAGCTCGCTGGTGAGGTCACGCGCGAGTGGTACCGGCGCTACCGCGCCGAGCGCGACGCAATCGCGCGCGAGGTCGAGAAGCGCGAGGAGGCGGAGGACGCCGAGATCGCCGCCGAAGATGCCGACCTCGCACGCCGCGCGGCGTCGGGAGACTAGGCGTCCGCAGCGAGCGCGACGTCAGCCGATGACGTCGCGGTACACGCGATAGACGTTCCCTCCCATGACGCGCTCGATGTCGCGCGTCGGGAGGCCGCGCTTCGCGAGGCCGTCCCACACCACTTCCATGCGACGAGGACCATTCAACTCGTCGATGAAATAGGGGAGTTCGTCGTCCTTCACCTGACTCCCTTCTTCCTTCTTGAGTTCGGCCAGGTAGTCCGGCGAGAGAGTGATCACGCGATGATCCCGATCGCTCCCGATCCCTACGTGCTCGACGCCGGCGACCTGGATGGCGT
>JBGAHX010000094.1:0-9083 GCA_044225935.1 Gemmatimonadaceae bacterium | reverse complement strand
TCGACACCTGGATGGCGCTCGCGACTGCGCTTGATGTCTCGCCGGGATGGTTGGCGTTCGGCGAAGGGCAGATGTGGGGCAATCGCGAACCTCGACAGACCGCGATCGAACCCGGCGTCACTTCGTTTACCCGCGGCGAGGACGCGATCGCCGCTACCGACCGGGAGATCGAGTCGGCTGAAGCCGAGCGGGCGGCGCAGCGTCGGCCATTAGCCGTAGCGGAGGGTCGAGGCGGTCGAGCCATCGGTGCGCGCGCTCCAACATCTGACGCCGGAGCTCGGGGGAAACGGCGGAAGGATCGATGAGAAACGTCACCGGCACGGCCCCCGCAGTGGTGGTGAGGTTCACCTGGATGAGACCTCCCGCCATCGGGACCTGATGTACGCCGCGCTCATTCCGCATCCCCTCCCTCCTTCCGCACGTTGATCGGGGTTGTCAACATGGCGAGCACGACTGACAATGCAAGGTCCATCTTGGCGCCTGACCGATCGGTACTAGGAGATCTACGAGTGTCCACCGACGCCACCGAGCGCGAGCATGCGACGTACTATCGTGAGGCGGATCGGACATGAGCGAGCGAGAATTCTTCCGACAGGGTGGAGTTGTCGTCACACAGTCGCGCATCATCACGCCGGACCAGACGTTCGCGATGTCTGGGGTCACCAGTGTCCGTTACGACTTCGATCCACCCGTCGTGTGGGGGCCGCTGCTGAACTTCGCCGTCGGCGCCCTGCTCATCTGGTGGGGCGTGAGCGGCGATGAGTTCGGGCCCGCCGCGTTCACAACTGGGGCCGCACTAGTGGTGGTCGGTTACCTCTGGCGTCGCTCAAATCCCGGACAGCATCAAGTGAAGATTGGGACTGCCGGTGGCGAGCGCCCGGCGCTCTCGTCGGATGATGAGCGCTTCATTCGGTCGATCGTCGCGGCCGTGAACGACGTGATGGTCGCGCGCGACCAACCGTCTTGACCTCGCTCAGGAGATCCTCGCGGTGAAGACTTCCACGCTGCTTGTGCTGGCTGCGCTCACGGCCTGCGGCCCTTCCACCCAGACCACGCTGGTGGAAACCGGACTGGCGCCAGCCGACGCGTACACGTGCGTGATGCGCGAGCTCGCGAAGATGAGCTACCAGGTGAAGTCAGCAGACCGCGACGCCGGATTCATCCAGGCAGAGCGAAAGGTCTCCGGCACGGGCATGGCAATGCTGACGGGCACGTCGTACTACCTCGAGATAGCGGCGGCCGTCATTCCAGGCGCTGCGGGCAAACCAACCCAGCTGAGCGTATCGCCTACGCGTTCGAAGCAGGCGGGAAGCAACTCACGCACATCGACGGGGATGGTCCTCAAGAAGGGGGACAAGGAGGAGGCGAACGCCATCGTGAAGACCTGCTCCGCCTCGACCGGATGACCCCCGCGAGTCTCGCCTCCTACTTGGGCCGGATCCTCGAGGCCGACGGCGTGCGGGCGCTAAGCGCGCTCGCGGCGGAGATCCGGCGCGCGCACCCTGGTGATGAAGAGGCGGACGTGGTGGCGAGGGTGGCGGAGATGAAGGGGCGGCGTTTGGTACAGGAGGGATAATCGTGGACGAACATGGTGACATCGACCAAGATGGCGAGCCGCAAGATGTGGCTCGCCGGCGTGTGCTGCGCCGAGGGGCGGAAGTGCTGCACGCCATCGGCAGTCGGACGCCTATTGTCTTCCGTCACGGGCCCCCGTATCGGGAGCCGAGTTCGCGGCCAGAAGCGATGCTTCGTGCCGCGCGCGCGTGTGCGGCGCTCGCCGACGAGCGCGATGCCCGGCTACTCAGTGAAGGGATTCTCGCGCTTGCCCAGTCCAGCCGATCGCTCATCGCCGACGAGCTCTCGCTGAAAGGCGGGGACACAAGTCCGCACGAAGCCGCGGCGCTGCAGGCGCTGCAGGCGCTATTCATCGCGCGCGAAGTCACGGGCGATTGAGGTGCGGCACCTGTCACCTGAGGCCCGCCAACGCCTCGTGCAGCGCGTCTTCGCCTGCGCGTCGCGCGAGCAGCTCCGCGCGCTCGAGCTTCAGATCGCGACGCACTACGCGGCGACGCCGGCGCAGCGGGCGGCGAACGATGCCGAACTGCAGTGGCTTAGGAGCGCGGCGCTGGCAAGGCGGGAGATGGTGGGGAGAGTGAAGACGAAACTTGAGAACCGCACCTAACGTGGAGTTCTGATGCCGACAGTTAAGTACGCGCACCTCTGCGACTACGCACTACTCTCCAACGACGGGAAGCCGAGCGCGCTTGGGATGTTCGGCGTGATAAATGTGCCCAGTTTCCCAGCCGCCCACGCGCGCTCGTACCTCGTCTTCGAGATCGAGTTTCAGATGGGTGAGCTCAAGGATCCGCACGTCGTGCGCATCGACTTTGTCGACGAGGACGGCAGTGAGCTGTTCCGACTCGAGAAGTCGCAGACCTACCGGGTTGAGCCGAAGATCGTTTGGCCGGTGATCGCTCCCGAGATCGTGGCGCTACCTCCGCTTCCACTGAAGCAGGCCGGACGCTACGCCTTCAACATCTTTGTCGATGGCGTGCTGCGGCAATCCATCAGTATTTCCGTGGTGCAGGTCACGTCGCCAGCATGACCGACGCAGACGAGGCGCAGCGCGTGGTGCGCGCTTGCTTGGAGGATTGGGACGAGGAGACGGCGGATGTCGAGCGCCTCGACGTGGAACGGTGCTTGCAACTCGCGGGGTTCCAACTAATTCGCGAAAATTCCGCCGTGCGGGTGTGGCGGAACCCGCAGTCTGGGCGTCAGTATTTGATTATGCAGCGATCCCTCTGGGTCGCCCCTCGTGTCGTGCAGTACATCCGTGACACCCTGAAGCAGGACCTTGGCCTCTAGGATCCCCATGACATCCGCCCCGCTCACCCGACTCTACCGCAAGGGAGACGCACCATCGAAAGACGGCCGCCAGTGGTTCTATGGCGAGTGCCCCAACATTCCCGGCTGCATCGTGTACTCCGAGATTGAGAAGGAAGTCCCGGAGCTGCTCGAGGCGGCCATCGATGCGATGATGGAGCCGGAACATTCGCCCGCCCACCCGGAAGGAATTCAGAACCTGCGGGTCGGGTTCTTGACGGTTGGCGGTACATCCGTCCAGTGCGCCGCTTGGCACGAACCGAAGCGGAATCACACGGCGGAGTGGGAACAGGTAGGCTAGCAGGACGGCCTTGCCAGCAGAAATAGGGGGAGCCGATCAGGCTCTCCCCTTTTTCGTGTCGCTACGGCACCACCCGCTGCCCCGCGTACGCGAGCCGCCGGAACGCCTGGAATTCGCCGGCACCCTTGATCCCCGCGAGGAGCGACGCGCCGTCTGCCGGCGTCGGCGTGATGCCGGCGAAGCACGCGTCGACCTCCGACGCCTGGAAGAACCACAGGAAGCGCCCGGGCGCGATGCGCGTGAACGTCTTCTCGGTGCCGTTGAGCCGTGTCTCCGGCGTCGCGCCTTCGGCCAGCCATCCGGTGATCGTGAGCCCGGGGTAGGCGACGAGCTCGCCGGTGGACGGGTCCTTCGCCGGCGGGATGTAGACCTCGAAGGTGAGGTCGTTGCCTGGCGAGATCGGAAGCGTATGCAGGGGGCTCATGTGCGATCTCGGATGATGACCGACCAGCGATAGCCGCCGCGAATCGAGAGGATCCAGCCCGGGACACCGGAGGGTGTCCCGCCAGCACCGACTGGCGCGCTGATGAGGATGGTGGGGAGCGCACCAGAGGCCACACCGCCGCCGGTGGCGAGGCCTGCGGGCGCGGTGATGACTACCGATGCGAGGTCGCCAGCCGCAACGCCACCACCCGTGGCGGCGCCTGCAGGGGCAACGATCGTGACGGTCGAGAGTCCACCACTCGCGACGCCTCCGCCAGTGGCGGCGCCGGTCGGCGCCGAGACTGTGACGGTGGGGAAGTCACCGACGCCGGTGCCGCTGCCCGCCGCGGATCCGGAGCCCGTCGGCGCCGTAACGGTGACGGTGGGGAGATCACCCGACGCCGTCCCGCCACTCGAGGCGGCGGGTTCGACGAAGCGCACCGGGCGCCGATAGCTCGGCCACCACGGCGCCTTCCGATAGACGCCGCCGTAGCGGCGCCCGAGGCCCCCACCGCTGTGCAGCATTAGTTGAACTCTTCGACGACCGCGGAGACGTCGAACGTGACGTTCTGGCCCGTCACGCCGTGCACGTCGGGCATGTTCACGGCGAAGTACTGACCGGCGCCACAAAACACCTGACGTTCCTCCGGTGTGGGGAGGTACCGCACGCCATTCGGCAGACTCTCGTTGGCGATTCCTACGATGCCGGCCTCCGTCCCGAGCGTGGGTGTGCTCGCCGTGCGATTCATCGAGCAGGTGAAGCTCGCGTTCGCATCACCTGGGTTGTGCTTTGAGACGCCGACGGTGCCACTCGCCGACGTCGTGTCCGCGGTCGAGCGCCGCAAGAGCCGGAACCGCGCTTGCGTGGCCGTCTCCTGTTCCCGCTGCGTGATGGTGCAGCTGAGCACCTGGAACAGCTTGTTATCGGCGCCCTGGATGACGAGCAAGTCGCCCTTGACGGTGTTGTCGAGGACCATGCCTTCTGCTGTGACCGTGTAGACGCGGCCCATGGGACTATCTCCGAGTGAGAGGGGAACGCGCGCGGCGCATGACCGGCGCGGGGTCGGCGAACTTCAGGGTGGGGCGCGAGACGCGCAGGTTCTCGTTGCTGATGGTCGTATTCCAGCTGTCACGGCCAAGCGGCACGATTGGCATCGCCGTCCAGAGGAGCGCGGCGGCATCGAGCGGACTCGCCCCCCCGACGAAGAGCCCAGTCGTCTCGCAGTGCACGGCGAGCGTGGGATGCGTGTCGAAGCTCTTGAACATCGTCATCACGAAGTGCCAGGCACTTCCGAGGCGCACGACGTGATTGAGGGCGTTATCGGTCCCGAAGTTCGCGCTCCGCATCACGCTCGAGGTGTTGAGCCCCGGCATGCTGTGATACAGCTCGACCTGCGTGGAGGAGAGCACTTTCCGCACGCGCGACATCGCATAGGTGTCGCCGCTGCCACTGTTGGTGCCGAGGAGCACCATGTCCTTCACCATCCCCGTGGTGCTGGGCACGGTGATCGTGCGACCGGAGACCGCAGAGACCGACTGCTCGATGCTGCCCACGCTTTGCGTGATGAGCGTGACGCCTAGCTTCGTGAAGGCACCCGCGCAGCGACTTCCCGTACGCCGCGCGCACGACGTTCCACGCCGGCGACGTCGCGAGTTGTAGAAGAGCCGCCAATTGCCGCCCGGTACCACACCGGCTGTCCGCGATAGGCGATGCCGGTCTCCGTCGCATCCTCGGCGATCAGCTCCCCGTCGTACGTGAAGGGCCCCGTGCGCGAGGGACCATAGAAGATGAGAGTCTTCCCCGTCAGCGCGGCATCGAAGCCCTTGACGATCAGCTTGTACCGCCGGGCGTCGTCGAGCTCGCGCCAGTCCTTCGTCTGCACATTGAAGCTGTAGCGCGATTCGTACGGCGATCCCGGAGGCCCCTCGGCGAGGATCTCCCCCTGTTTTGTCCAGGTCCCCGATGGATTCGCGGCCGTCGCGAGCCCGATCGTGACGGTGCTGCCGTCACTCGCGCTGTAGGTCGCGACGTACGTGCCGTCGTCGTCCAGGTAGACCGACCCCCACTGCGTGGACTGGCTATCGAACGCCCCCGGGCTCCCGGCCGGTATCGCGGTGGTGCGCGATCCAGGCAGCAAGTACGGCGCGCGGAGATCGTGGCCCTCGTGTTCGGTGATGTCGTACTTCGAGCCGATGGTGGCCTTCCCGTTCGCCATCACGAACTCTTTCTCGCCCCACGCCTCGCAGATCCACTCGACCTCCCACGCGCTCGCGACGGTGAAGAAATTGGTCTCGGGCCACCCGATCACGAGCCAGATGGTGCTGCTGGTGCCGTTCTGGATGTCGGAGAGGTTCACCCAGTCCGTAAGCGCCACGAGCCGAGGCCCGAGATCGGCGTTCTCCGTGGTCCCGGTGACGGTGTGCAGCGCGAACAACCGCAGACGCTGGCCCTGGGCGTCCCACTGCAAGCCGAAGATGCGATACTCGTCGCGCGGCGTCGTCGCCGGCATGGAGAGTGTGGTGCCGCCCGTCGCGAACGATTGGGAGCTCTCCTGCCAGATGTTGTTCGTCCCGCCGGTATCGACGTACAGCAGGCGCTGATAGTCGACGCTCCCGGTGGTGTAGCCGATGATGCGCGCGAGGAAGTTGAGATTCGCCCGGGTGTCGCACACCGGCGCGGTGGGCGAGTGCACCAGCGAGATCGCCGGATATGGGAAGGCGTTGGTCGACGCCGGCGCGCTGGTCTGGCGCCCGCACAGCAGGATGATCTGCGAAAGGGTCTGGTCGAAGCGCTTGTAGGTCGCGCACGCGTCGCCACTGGCGGACGATGTGCCGATGATCTTCGAGTCACTGACCGTGACCGTCCCGCCCCCCGCGACGATGGCGGTCAACCCGGCGGGCAGGCTCCCGCCGTCACAGTGCTCGAAGGTGTACGGCATCGTTAGTTCTGGAAGCGGAGCGGACTGGTGAACTGCTGCAGCGCGGTGCCGCCGGTGGAGACCGTGTCGGATCCGTTATCCACGCACGCCACCAGCTCGTCGGCCGACGCGGCGCCCCCGCGGCGCTTGTAGATCACGCAGTACCGCCAGGTGATCGTCGCCGTGGGAATCGAGATCTGCGCGAAGGCGACGTCTTCCCGGTGGTTCGTGGTGTCCTTTGTGAGCGTGACCGTCGTCGCGGCGCCGCCGGAGGAGTAGCCCGCGCCCGAGGCCTCGTTCGTGATGTCGGAGCGCTTGGTGTGCGTCCCCTTGTTGGGGGTGTATGCCGCCTGCACGAACATCCCGTAGAAGGCGTCCGTGTCGAGGTCGATGTTCCCCTTCGCGAGGTCGTCCAGGAAGGAGTCGTAGACGATCGATGCCATGGGAGGAGGTCCTCGTTAGGGTTGCTGGACGACACCGCGGACCGCGGCATCGATGAACGCGCGGGAGATCCCGAAGCCGGCGGCGAGCGCAGCATCGAGCGTGGGGAAGACGGTGAATCCAGCGGGCGCGGCGCCGGCGCCGATGAGCGCCACATCGGCCACGAGCCCGGGCGCGCACGCCGCGGTGAAGCAGCCCATCACCCCATACTTCCCGCGGGTGCGCAGATCGTGGTCGAGCGTGAGGCGCACCGCCGTGAGCGTGCCGGCACTCCCGAAGGTGTAGGCACTCCCGTTGTTGGCCGGGGAGAGCCAGGTATTGCGGCGGAACAGCACGTCGGTCGCGCCCGTCAGGAGCAACACGCCGCGATTGTCGATCCCGGTGGCGGCGAGCCCGATCGAGTCGGCGTAGTTCTCGCTGATCTCGATGCGGCGTGAGAGCGAGTCGATGTTGCCGGCGTCGCCGCCGCGCCCGTTGACCGGGTTCGCGGCCGCGGCGGTGACGATGAGGGTGGGACGGAAGACCACGTCGCGCGTCCCGTTGTCGCGCGAGCTCGCGCCACCGCTCTGGTTCGCCGACTTGATGACGATGGCAATGCCGGTCTGCCCGTCGCCCCACGATCCGTCGAAGACGTTCTCCTCCGCGAGCAGTCGCTGCACGTTCTTGGTCTCGAGGAGGTTCTTCTTCGTCCAGCGTCCCTTCCACGCGAGCGGCGTGACGACGTAGTTCCTGCGGAGCGTCACGTCGGACGGATGCACACCCGGGAACTTCGGATCGGCGCCGCCGAACATCACGTTCTCGCCGGCGCCCGCGAGGTGGTTGTTCTCGATGAGATACGGCCCGGGTCCCGACCAACCGCCGATGGCCTGCGAGTCCGCGCCCTTCTCATGGCAGTCGTCGAGCCAGGCGTTCGCGAGGGTGGTCGCGGCGGAATTCAGCGACACACAGCGCCGGAGCGGCCGATGCGCCCAGCCATGCGCCCACACGCGATCGACGACGAGATCGGACGCGAACTGTTGGACCGACGGCGGGACGGCGAAGTCGATCAACGCGTACGTCAGGGAGGAAAGCGTCGAGTCGGTGGTCACCTCGAGGAGCGTGAGCACCCAGCCGCGTGCACTGGGCGCTGTGACGATCGCACTCGCCGTCCCCTGCGCCTCGATCGTCGCCAGGCTGGCGCGCTGTGACGGGCGCACCCGTTCGCCAGGTGCCGGCTGTCCGGGCGCCGGCGTCGTGCGAATGACCACCCACCCCGAGTCGCCGCGATTGGGGAGGGTGAGCGTCCCGCGATAGAGGGCGCCGGGCGCGAGACACAACACATCGCCAGCGGACGCGCGATTCACCTCGGTCTGGAGCGCGGAGGCGAGAACCGTCGTGGTGCAGGCAGCAGTTGAGAGCGCGGCGGGAAATCGCGGCACCGTCCGCGGGAGCTCTGCGACGCCAGCGCTGGCCGGCGGCGTGACGGCGGTGTCGGGCGGAACGGTCGCCGTATCGACCGGGATCGAATCCTTCGGCGGCGTCCCGGTCGTGTCGATCGGCGGCGTCGAATCCGGCTTCGGGAGGTACAACGTGTCGACGCGCGGAACGCGCACCGTGTCGGGCTTCACCGGCGTGCACCGTGCACGCGCGACGTCGGCGAGTCGTTCGCGGCTCCGACGCTGCGTGGGATAGAGTTCGGCGCCCGGCAGGTGCAATCGCGCGACGGTGTCGACGTTGGCCATCACGCCGGCGACGCAGCTGCTGTCAGCTCCCTGGGCGAAGATGGGCGTCGTCGTGCACGCGGCGAACGCGGTGGCGACGGCCATTGTAATCCATCGGAGAATGCGCATAAGGGCTCCGGGTTATCGGCAGTAAGACCGGCGGGGACGTACGAGCTCGCACGCGATGTCGGTCGTGCGTTGCTCGACCTTCTCGAGCTTTTCCTTCATGTCGCTCATGTCCTGCGTGACCTGCTGCAGCGTGGTGCTGTTGCGGGTGACGCGGGCATCAACCGCGCGCAGGGAGTCGCGCACGAGCAGCTGCATTTCGAGGCGATCGGCTTTCCCCTCGAGCTGGTAGCGCATGACGCCCCACGAGACGCCGATCGAGAGCAGCGTGCCGATCAGCGCGATGAGGCC
>JBGAHX010000032.1:0-85725 GCA_044225935.1 Gemmatimonadaceae bacterium | reverse complement strand
CGGTTGGCGTCCCACGCAGCGAGATGCTGCTCAGGCTTCTGTTCGCGCTCCGTGGTCGCGAGGGGACTCGCGGGCGCAGATGGGTCTGCGATGGGAAGACGGGAGGTACCTCACTGAACTTCGGCCTCGCCTGCGGCCATCAGCTGCGTCGTACTCTCCCGCTCCCGTCAGTCATCCCGGTGCATCAGACGCGGTGCGCACGAGGGTAAGCGTTAGGCAGCCTCCGCGCATGCGGGGGACTGAAAGCGGGTCCCATCCCGCCACATCGCGAACAGAATGCCCGCGATCCGACGGGCCAAGGCGACGGCGGCGATGCGCCGGCCGCGGCGCGCGGCCACCTGCAAGCCCCAGTGGCGTAATCCCTGCAACTCGGCGTTGGGAGCGCGCAGCACCCGCCAGCCGGCTTCGACCAGGAGCCACCGCAGGCGGACGTCGCCGCGCTTGGTGATCCGCCCGCGGATCCGCCGATCACCGGAGCTGTACTCGCTCGGCACGAGGCCGAGGTAGCCGTGCACCTGGTGGGCATCGGGAAACCGCGTGACGTCGTCGAGCGCGGCGACATAGGCGAGCGCGGTGATGGGGCCGATCGACGGCATGCTGCGGAGCAGCGTAACGACCGGGTCCGCCGCGGCGAGCGTCGTCAGGTCCGCCTCGACTGCCGCCAGCTGCGCGTCCAGGGGCGCCCAGAGAGCGATCAACGGGGCTAACTCCGCGCAGACGGCGGGCGGCAGCGGCAAGGCGGCGAGCTTGGTGATTGTGTGCACCGCCTCGCCGCTCGCCATGCGCAAGCCCTCGCGCCGCACCGCGGCCTTGATCACCGCGATGAACCGCGTGCGGGTGCGCACCAGCGTGTCGCGCACCGCGAGCTGCGCCCGCAGATGCCGAAGGGCATCCGAGACGCGGTGAATCGCGCGGAACGCGCCGACCCGGAGCGCCTCGCACAACGCCCGCGCATCGCGCCGATCCGTCTTCACCTTCCGCGTGCGCGCCGCGTACATCGGCGCATAACCCGGATCGGCCACGATCACCTGATGGCCGAGGCTTTCGAGGTGTCGCGCCACCCACTCGCTCTCCGTGGATGTCTCGACGAGCACCCGCGCGGGCGGGCGCCCGCCGAGCACGGCGGTGAAGCGCTCGCGGGACGTGACGATGCGCGTTTCGAGGAGCTCGCCGTCCTCGGTGATCGTGCAGAGCTGGCTCTCGCGCTTGTGGAGATCAATCCCTATCGTATCCATGCGACTGGCCCCCCGGCTGCATTGAGGTTGTGCGGCATGACCGCGTCATTCCCTGTGGGGCTCTACTCTGCCACCACGGCACCGGGGTGGGCAGCCGCTTCATACCAACTGAACTAAGCGTTGGGCGGACCTGACAGCAGTTCGCGCCGCCGCTGCAAGCCGCTAGGCTGCATCGCGCGGCAGCCGCCGCATCCCCGCGCGGAACCACGCCGCGCACTTCGCTTCGGTGAGTCGCCCCGCCGCGAGGGCCACCATATGCGCCACGACCTCCGTGTCGGGCGCCGCGAAGTCCCAGCCGTTGAGGCCGAGGAACACCACCGCCGTCAGGAAGGCGAGCCGCTTGTTGCCGTCGTTGAACGGATGGCTGCGCGCCAGACCGAACGCATACGCCGCCGCGAGGGCCGCGAGGTCGACCCGTCGCCCATACGCGCGCTTATTCCGCGGGCGCGCCAACGCACTTTCCAGTGCCCCGTCGTCGCGCAGGCCGGGCATGCCCCCATGCGCCCGCAGTTGATCGAAATGCATCGCCTCGACCAAGAGACGCGAGACCCACCGCGGTTCGCTCCGCGCCACCGCCTACTTCGCCAACTCGCGCAGGGCGTGGCGGTACCGCTTCGCGGCGCGGGCGGCCAGGGCCAGACCCGCCTCGAGCGTCGGATCGTATGGGGTGAGCAGGATCCCGTTCTCCGTTTCGACCGCGAGCACCGAATCCCCGACCGCCAGATGCAGGCGATCGGCCATGTCTTTCGGGAGCGTGGCGCCGACGGACCCTCCGACGCGGCGCAGCTTGATGGGACGGACCATGTCCGCAGAGTAGCACAGCGATGCTACCTTGCCAAGGGCGACGCGTGCCACCGCACGGGCGCGCAGTCCGCCGCTCGGGCCGGTGCGGCGTGCGCCGCCCAACTGGCGCTGCACCAGACGGGCGAGCGGGGGATGGCGCGCGGCTGCGCCGCGCGCTCTTATTTCCTTCGCCCGCAGGTGAGCTAAGCGTTGGGCGGACGAACAGAACATCACGTAGAACTCACTGAGACTGTGCTCCCTTCTCTGCAAGTTCAGATGAGCGCCCAGACGCGCGTCAATCTTGCCGTATCGCATTTGCGTGCTGCGGTCTCGCACTCACAGGAATGCGAGCTGCTCGAGCGCGATCACGAATGGCCCGCGACCCAGGATATCCTGAACCGTCACTTCGCATGCGCCTCTGGAGCGATCATCGCGGCGGCATGTGCGCTTGAAGCGTCCGTCAACGAGTTCCATCAAGATGCGATCGACGGCACCACAAACGCACTGGGTAGAGCGGCCACAGCGCGGCAACAGATTGTAGAGCTGCGGGACACAGTCGACCGGGCGCCCCTACTGAGAAAGTTCACGTGGATTCTGAGTCTCGCGGACGCGCCCCCTTTGCGGGCTGGCGAGGAGCCCATGCAGTCCGCGGCGAGTGTTATAGAACTGCGCGACGCCCTCGTTCACTACAAGCCCGAGTGGTATCACGACTTGAAGCAGAGCAGGCGCCTCGAGGATCGCTTGCGAGGTAGGTTCCCATTGAATCGGCTGTCGACCGATTCAATGGCGTTTGTGCCCTACCGGGCGTGCGGTCACGGTAGCGGCCTTTGGGCAAGTCGCTCCGTCGTAGGGTTCCTCGCGGCGTTCTATGCGCAGCTCGGCTTCGAACCGAAGAAGGTCAGCCAGATGAAGGCCGCGGTGTAGAGTCTAACTAGCGGCCGCCCAACATGCGCTGCAGCAGACGGCCGATCTGTTGTACGCGCGCTCCGCGCGCTCTATTTCCTTCGGCTGCAGGTGAACCGTGGCGTTAGGTGGACGTCCGGTACGGATCGCTGACTTCTGTAACACTTGGTGACTCGTGTCCTCGCGCGCGGGGTCCTTCCCAGCGATGACTCGCGCCCTGCTTTCCGCTCCCCTCCTTCTCCTCGCCACCGGCTGTCGTAGCACCGCGGCCGTTGACGCCCCTGTCTGTTTGATTCGATCGCTTTCCGTCACCCCGATCGCCGTGGTCAGCACGGTCGGTGATTCCACACGGCTCACCGTCAGCCCGCCGCCGTGCACCCAAGCGACCGCCACCTTTCGTTGGCTCAGCACGGAGAGTTCGGTCGCCACCGTCGAGGCTCGTGAACCACGTGGCCGTTCGTATCCTCTCCCCCTGACAAGCGCACGAGGCCGCGCGCCGCGCGCCGCGCGCCACCTAACGAACGCTGCAGCAGACAGCGAATCTGGTGTGCGCGCGCTTCGCGCGCTCCATCTCCCTTCGCTGCAGCTGAGCTCAAGCGTTGAGGATGTAGGATAACCTTGTTTGCGCGGGTGCGACTTCGGACGCTGTCGCGGGATTGGCGAGAGTAACGCCGAAGGGCCGCCGCCACCGTGCGCATGCGCACATCGCCACCAATCGTTAGGCCGCCAGGACATGGTGGGCAAGTTTCTCGATGTTGTGGACGAGGCAGTAGAGCTTCCATTGTCCGTCCACCTTCGCCCGACTCCGTAACGTGAAGCGCGCGAGCCCCTTGTTGTGGCGCAGATTCGCAAAGACCGGCTCCACGGCCGCAAAGCGGCGGGCGTACGTGGCGCGGCCCGCCGGCGTGTCCATCTCGCGCTGCATGCGCGCCGTATACGTCTCGGGTAGCCCCGGCGCCGGTCCGTCGAAAAACATCACCTGCCGTGTCGCCGTCCGCTCGGGGTGGCGTAGGCAGCGGTCGCGGTGCGTACACGGCCCGCAGTCGCGCTGCGCACCTTTGAACTGCGCGCCCCGAAAGCCCTTGACCACCAAGTCCTTTCCCTTCCGGTACAGCGACTTGCCCGCCGGACACACACACGTGCGCTGGATCGGATCGTAGGTGAAGTCGGACGCCTGATACTGGCGAGGCGGCGCTGCCGCGGATTTGTCGTGCAGCGGGTCCGGCTTGGCGCGATGTCGCGCCTGCGTCGCGAAGCGCGCATCCCGCGCGCGCAAATGCCGATCGGCGAGCAACGCCGGACGCCCCCGCAGCGCCAACGCGCGCAGGTTGCCTTCACTGTGGTAGCCCGCATCGGCCGTGACGATTGTCGCCGGTGTGCACTGCGGCGTCACGGCGTCCATCACCGGCAGTAGCAGCTCCTGCTCGCTCCCCGTGCCGTGCGCCTGCGCATCGACGATGATCTGGTGCGACGCATCGACGGTCGCCACGCCGGTGTAGCCCTGGATCACGCCCTTGCCGGTCGCCATCTTCGCGCTGTCCGGATCGGTCCGATTGCGCAGGCGCACGGCGCCTTTGGGGCTCCGCCGATCGTCCGGGTGCGTCGCGAGCCACGTCCGCAGCTGCGCCGCGTCCCGCTCCAGTCGGGCCACCCGTTCCTCTTCCCGCCGGCGAGGCGTATCCGGCCCATCCGGCGGCGGACCGTCTTCGGCGGCGTCCTGCCGACGATGCTGCGCCAGCATCGCCGCCGCCGCCGCTTCGAGCTTGGTCGCCTGGCGCTCGAAGTCGGCGCGCGTCCCGCTCCGGTGCTTCGACGCGTTGCTCGGCAGCTTCACGCCGTCGATCGCGAACAGCTCCCGGCCAATGAGGCCCTGCTGATCGCAGACGGTGAGTACCGCGGCGAAGACGGGCGCGATGTCGGGCCCCAGCGTGCTCACGAAGCGCGCGATCGTCGTGCAGTGCGGCGTCCGCGTCCCGCACAAGGCGATGAACGTCACGTGCTCTTCGCAGAGGCGCGCGATCGCCCGGCTCGACACGATGCCGCGCGCGTACGCACACAGCACCACCTTGAGCAGCACGGCCGGCGGATAGGCCGGCGCCCCCATCGCGTCGTTGGTGAAGCGCGCATCGAAGTGGGAGAGATCGAGCACCGACTCGAGCAGATGATCGACCGCGTGCTCGAACGAGCCGGGAAGGAGCTGCGCCGCCAGGTTCACGGGCAGCAGGCGCGGATTGGTGTCGATCGGCTTGTAGCGGGCCACGGGAGACCTCGACGGCGGCGAGTGCAGACCACACATTGGCTGCCGGAGAAACAGAGTCGGCGTGGCGAAGTTCCGTGTCCACATGCCGCGCTGCGCCCGACCTTTTCTACAGCTACGTTAGGCAGCCATAGACGTGCCGGAACGGTGACGGGCGTGCGATTTGCCTTCCCCGAGCAGTCATCGCGTAGAAGTCGATCAATCGCAAGGATCCAACTCCTACCGCGCGCCGGAAGCGCGCCCGCGAGCACCCTGCCGACATCGACTGGCTGCGCTGGTTCGTACGCCAAGGGCCAGAGCGAAAGGGACATGCCGTGATCGCCGACCTAAGCGTGGCGCCACGCACTTTGCGAGTGCATCGTATTACCGCCGCTTCCGAGAATCCGCTCTGGTGCAACGCGCTACTGAACAGCCTGAATGACGCGTAACACAAGTGTCCGAGTGCATGCGTTCCACGTGGGGGCACCCGCCGCTGACGTAGTCGCGTTCGTCGAGCACCGCCGTTTCACGATCGACCAAGGTGCACGGTGCGCGCCTTCCTGATTGTGTTCACGCTATTTTGCGTGACAGCGTGTCGTGATGCATCGGGCACCGCGCCCCTCGCCATGCCGCCGTTCACCTTGCGCGGCGCTGCCTTCAGCTTGGTGGCAGTCGACGGCAAGGCGTTGCCGACTGCTGCCACGTTTCCAATCTCCACGGATTCCGTAAGGATTCTTGCGCGGTACATGGTTCGCGGCGGTACACTGCACTTCGAACAGACCTCCGACACGGCGCTGATGTATATCGGGCCCCTTGATGCGCTCGCTGCGGGCGACCCAGCTGCATCATTTGTTGGGATCCATCGCGTCGCTTACGTCGGCTCCGATAGCGTGATGTTCGATCCGTTCCTCATCGGCCCGATTTCGTTTGGCCCCACAGCAGTGGCCCGTTTCCGAGGCGACACGTTGCGTTTGGCGACGATTCCCAGGGTTGCCTCTGCGCCAGCGGGCTTCCTCGGATACCTCCCTCCGCCGGAACCTCCGTTCTATGGAGAGCATCTGTGGCTCTTTGTCCGCTCGCGTCCGTAGACGACTTTCTCCGGCGCCGCCTCGCAGCGTACCGCATCCGACAGACGATCCATCGACTGCGTGCCAGTCCCCTCGTCACATCTGTAGGTGAACGCCGTCATTAGCCTTTTCTATGGCATTCCTCCGATCGCACCTCGCGATCCATCCGGGGATCGCCGGTCATGGCAGCTCAGCTCCACAGGATTCGAGAATGCGCCGGTCTCTGCTTCTGCTTGTATTCGTCTTGGGAATGTCGGGCGCAGCGAGTGGCATCGCTGTCAGGCGCCGGATCCTTGCCGAGTCCGCGAAATCGCAAGTGCCGCCGACGTCAGACCAACAACAGGGAGACGCAGGCACGGTCGACAAGTGGCATCAACGTTCAGGGCCGCAACCGATCTCGATCTGGCCCAACGGCGCGCCAGATATGGAAGACGTTTCCCAACCAGCCGAGCGAGTGGAGCGTACCAAGGCGCCAGATCTGGTCGCCGGTCGCCCCTACACCGTTGTCTATGACGTAGCCTCACCAACCATGACGGTCTTTCCACCGAAAGGAAAGAATACCGGTGCGTCGATGGTTGTCTTTCCGGGTGGCGGGTTCAATCTGTTGGCGATCGACCTTGAAGGAACTGAGATATGTGACTGGATGACGGCCAAGGGCATTACGTGCGTCCTGCTCAAGTATCGCGTTCCCAACAGCGATCACTACTGGGACACGGTATGCCGTTGCCATGTCACGCCCAAGGTCCCCCGCGCACTGCAGGACGCGCAAAGAACAATTAGGCTCATTCGTGCCAGGGCGAAGGATTTGCATCTCGACCCCAACAAGATCGGTGTCATCGGCTTCTCGGCAGGCGGGTACCTCGTCGCGCAGACCAGCAACATCTTGGAGCCTGCGTACAAACGGGTCGATGATGCCGACCACCTGAGCAGCCGCCCTGACTTCGCCGTCGCGCTGTATCCGGGTCACCTGTGCCGCTCCGGCGCCACGCTCGATCCCGGCATACACGTGACGAAGCGGACGCCACCCACGTTTTTGTTGCAGGCATGGGATGATCCGGTTGACGACATTTGCAACAGCACGGTGTATGCGCGCGCCCTCGATGACGCGGGCGTCGCGGCGGAGGTCCATCTCTTCGCCAAGGGCCGGCACGCCTTCGGACTGAGGAGCTCGGAACATCCGGTGGCGATGTGGCCCTCGCTCGTGGAGATGTGGCTCAAGGAGATCGGGATTCTGTAAGCGAACGATCGAGCCGACGAAGTATCGTATGTACGAGTGCCCGCGAGGGGCGCGCGGTCACGCTCCACGCGCGTACTCACTTTCGCCCTGCAGCATGCGCTTCGACCTCGTACGCGCATCGGCGCTTGCCATCACTCTCGTGGGTCTTGCTGCCGCGTGCCGTCGATCGCCACGCGTGCGGTATGTAGAGTTCGAGTCCATGCCGATCGTCACGGGAGAGCTGGCGCCACCGCCGTGTCGTCCTGGCGCTCGTCCCGGCTCGCTCGAGCACCGCCGGGCGTCGACACTGACGTCGGACTCGCCCACGGGCACGCGGCTGGTTATTCGCGTACTCAGAGCCGACATCGACACCGCCATCGAGTCCGCCGCGGTTGGCGTCGATGTCCGCCGTGCGATGCCTACACCCGCCGCAGGGGTCTTTGCGCTGGATTCGCTGTCAACGGGTCGACACGGCATTCGCGTGTACGCGATCGGCTTTGTCGCTTTGAGAGATTCTCTCGCAGTTCGTGCTGGCTACACGGACACACTCGTCGCGCATCTTGCTCTCTGGTGTCGTTAGGCTTCTGCACTCCGTGGAGTGACGCCGACATCGGGTTCGGCTGCCGCTTCCACATCGCCGAGGTAGGCCTCCCGGGGACAGTCAACAGATGTCTCCTTGCCGTTATTTCGGTGATTGGCGAAATACCAATCCATGGACAATGTATTCCGAGTGGATCGAACGGCCGCCGGCTTCGACTTGGTCGCGATCGGAACGAGGAGCGACGGGGGCAACTGTCCAGCGATGCCGGCCGATATGGACGGTCGTGCCGTAACGGTCACTCCTCCGTACCCGACAGCGCTCCTGCTGCGCGTCCGTGGAGCGGGGGGCTCGTGGATCGAGCGCATGATCAAGGTCGAGTAGCCGGCCGCCCGACGGTCGCGCAAGTTCAAGGAACCATGACTCGCAAAGAGGGAGACCGCAGATGCGCAAAGTCACGCCCTTCCTGATGTTCAACGATCAGCTCGAGGCGGCCATGAAGTTCTACGCCGCGACGTTCCCCGACTCCGAGATTCGGAATATCGCGCGCACGGGCACCGACGGCCCGGTTACCTCCGCCGAGTTCGTCGTCGGCGGTCAGGTCTTCATGGGCTACAACGGTGGGCCGTACTTCTCGTTCTCTCAGGGTTTCTCGCTCTTCGTCGACTGCGAGGACCAGGCCGAAGTCGACAAGTACTGGGACGCGCTGGTGACGGCTGGGGCCAAGCCTGTGCAGTGTGGCTGGATCGAGGATCCGTTCGGTGTGACCTGGCAGATCGTTCCGCGACGTTTCATGGAGCTCATCCGCGATGAGAACCCCAGGAAGGTCGAAGCCGTCATGAAGGCGATGATGCCGATGGTCAAACTCGACGTTGCAGCGCTCGAGCAGGCGTACATCGACGCGTAGCCGCGCGCCTTCGCAGTGCGTGAGCGCGCACGTGCACATCTCGCATTTCGAACACGTCGGACTCAGGACCACATGGATCAGAATCTGCTCAAGTCGGTGCAGGCTCCGCTCAAGGACAAGTATCGCGGCGATCCACAGTCAGCGCGGATCACGTTGCGCGCCGAAGGGCACGCGACGGGACTATCGTGCAAGCTCGAAACGGGGAAGGCGCTCGTCGAAGCCGGACTCCATCCTGCGACCGGGGGTGACGGCTCGGCAGCCTGCTCGGGAGACATGTTGCTCGAGGCGCTCGTCGCCTGCGCGGGCGTGACGCTGCGAGCGGTTGCGACTTCACTCGGCATCGAGCTGCGTGATGCGACGATCGTCGCCGAAGGAGATCTCGACTTTCGCGGTACGCTCGGAATCTCCAAGGAAGCGCCCGTTGGCTTCGCGAGCATCCGGTTGCGCTTTCGCCTGGATACCGATGCCGGCGAGGATCAGGTTGCCACGCTGATCCGACTTACAGAGCGGTACTGTGTCGTGCTCCAAACGTTGCGTGCAGCGCCGCCGATCGAGACATCCGTCGTCCAATGAAGGAGGCGCCACAGTTTGCGCCTCGCCTGCGATGGCGACGCATCGAACGATCGGGAGAGTCCAGCCGTGCCATGCATCGCGCCTGCCGCGTGCGATCGGCGCGGGATCGGCGTTGCGCTCGGTCGTGACCGCACGCCGGCCAGCTATTGGCGAACTCGCGTCGCCACGATGCTGTAGCGTCCCGGCATCCAACTAACGCCGGCGTCGCGCGAGACCTCGGTCCGTATCTGAAAGCGATCCGCTTGGATCGCGTGATAGATCTCGCGATTGACGAGTGGTATTCCGTCCGGTGCGATCTGGTGGCTCGTCACGATCATGTCGTTGCCAACCAGTTCGGCCTCGTTCGCATACCAGGTACCCGGGTCTGGGACATAGACGTTCCGGCCGTCCCATTTGCGAGTGCTGGGATTGTATGCGCGCAACTCGACACCGGTTGCGAAGGGTCCGCGCCACTCCTGCATCATCACGTATCCGTTTGCTATCCAGTGGTTGTGCCATCGCGCCTGATAGACCAGCGGTGAATTGCCAGGTCGTGGCATGGTGACGATCACGTCCCAGTCACCCGCCAGGAAGTCGAATTGTGCGAGCTCGACAGGTCCGGCCGAATTGTGCGCGAGAATCGGGCTGTCCTCGGCGGGTTGAAACTGGATTTGCTGCGCCAGCGCGAAGTGCGCTCCCAGCATGGAAGCGAGGATGGAAATCACTATGCGTGGCATTGCTTGCACGGTAGTGGAGATTTCATGTTATGTCTGTGGCAATCCCCATTCGCCATCTCGTCAGGTGACGGCGATCGCGATCGAGACGGATTGTAGAGTGATGGGCGGAGGCACGATATGCGGCTGACGCCAACCGCCGATTGCCGGGGACCGACGGAGGGCGTAAATGCGTACCACTAGCGCCGTGTTGCTCGCGGGCGTTGTTCCTCTCTGCGTTGTGTTCGCCTGCGCCCCGCCTCAGCCGATGTCGCGACCGATCGCTGCAGAGCGTGCGCCCGCCGTACTGGCGTGTGCCGCCGAGCAGATGCGCAGCGCAGGATTCGCGAGCACCGGCAGTGCATCCCGCACCGACGCGGTCAACGGACAGCGGCGTGTGACCCGTGGCGAGGAGTCGTGGGACGATGTCCTGACCGCGCGTGTACGTCCCGATGTGGACGAGGGAGGTTGGGTTCTCGAGATGTTCCTCGGCACGGGGTTGTACAACTCGGACCGCCACTCCCCTCCGGCGTCGGGACTCGCGCGTTCGACGGCGTACTCCATTCTCGAAGCGTGTGCGCCACGCGCGCAGGGCATCGCGTCACGCGAACGGTAGAGCCATCTCACGAGTCGTCGACGGCCTCGGGCCGGGGCGGGGAGCCGGCGCGACCGGCGACTATTTGCCAGATGACGCGTAGTCGGCCGGAATCGCCTCGTCGCGATACGCTCGCGAGACCGGCTACACCGCAGTGGGCTGCAGCATCTCGCGTTTCTTGTGGAGTCGCGCGCAATCGTTCGCGAAGCGCATGCGTGGGCGGAGTCGCAGCGGGCGAACATCGTGCGTGCGCCGCAGGCGATCCCACGATATGGCGAGCACTGCTACGCCACCTACTGGCTGGACCCGCACGGTTTCATGCTGGAGGTCGTCTGTCACCCTCCGGACGATCGCTGACCCGGAGCGGATTTGCGCTACGCCCTATTGACGTGCTTCAGTCAACGTTCAAGCGTTCGGTAACAGCAGCGGAGAGTGGTGCGTGCGATCGATTCGAATGGTTGCGCTGTTGGGGCTCCTCAGTTTCACGTTCGCCTCGCCTGCTCAGGCGCAGGTGACTTCCTCGGTCGAAGGCTTCGTCGGCTACTATCGTCCGTTGGGTCAGTTCGACCCGGCGTCGGTGTACGTCGTGGGAATTCCGTCTCGGCCATCCGACATGCAGTCGCCAGTTTGGGGTGTCACGGCGCGACTCGGCGTCGGTCCCCGAATGGGTCTTGCGGCGCAACTCGCGATGGCCCGAAGCCGGGGTAACATCGTCTACACACCCGCAGGCGCAATCGGCGCACGAACCACCTCGATCGTCCTCGGTTCGTTGTTCGGCCAGTACGACATCTCGCCGAGCGTTTCAAAGTTTCATCTGCGTCTCAACGCGGGCCCCGCGTTCGTCCATCACGGCGGCGACGCTTTTCGGGAAGTGGGCGGGGCAACCTCGTTCGCGCCGGCGATTGGGACGACCCTTGTGGTGATCCTGCGGGAGCACCTGCAGCTGTCCGCTGAGGCAACGGGACTGTTCTATACGTTTGAGGTCCCCATGGCTCCCGAACTGCGTGCGAACGCTGGACCGCTTCTTCACGGGCGCCAGCGCGATCTCCTGCTGCACCTCGGCGTTGCGTGGGTGTCAGGAAGTCGCTGAAGTAGGGGGCCAGTTCAAGGGGGCTGATGCGAAGCCGGGCGCGCTGGCGGGGCGGGCGCAGCGGGCGCCGGATACGTAACGTGAATTCGCGTAGAATCGGTGATGTTGCTGGTGACCCATTCATTGCCATTCTTGCTCACGTTGTGTCTGGCGTCGCCGCCCGATGGTCGGATCTGCACACCGCCGTACTTCGTGCTGAAAGGGAAGAGTTTGAAGTCGTTGGCGAATCCCGAGAGCTTGTGGGTAAGCGTGATGTCGAACGAATTGCCGTCGACTTCGTTCACACGGTAGCGCGCATTTCTCCCCATGAGCAGCGGGGCGCGATAGATCAAGCGAGCCATGCCGAAGTGGTTTCCCTTGATCGAGGCGGTGACGCGGATGACACCGTCACGGTCGGCGAGCGCCACTGGATCGAGCGCGAAGTCCCTTGTTGCGAAACGTTGGAGTTTGCCGTTAACCCTGAATGGCTTACCGTTCAGCGCGACCTGGAAGTCTTCCGTCGTATCGGCGGTTCGTGTGCGGGTGATGCTGAAGAACGAGACATCAACCTCCGTCTCGTCCGGAAACTCCATCGCTCCCTGCACGAACCAGGCATTGTCGTTGGCCGGTGCGGTGTAGGTGCCCGTCACGGTTTCGTATTTCGGGCCGAACGCGTGTGCGATGACCTCCTGCGCGCTTCCAGCGAGTGTGCTGTATTGCGACTTGGTCCCCCAGTCACTGCAGCTCATGGTTAGCGCCATCCGAGCGCGTCCGCCACGTGCTCGCGCGGTGATGGTCACGGTGTAGGACCCCCCCGGCGCCGCGGCGGGCGTTGTTCCCACCGCAAAGAGGTGATACGGCGGACCGCCGTGGCCGTCGTGGCAGTATCGGTCGTACTCGTGCTTGGGCGGAAAGGTCATGGTGTGCGGCCCGTGCACGGTGATCCCCGGCGAATTCGCTGTCACCTTGTCGGTGGGATCGTCATCGAACCCAAGGACGTTCTCGTTCTGGTGAATCCCCTTGGTCTCCATGTAGGGGTCGTAGAACAGCTCCACAGGACCTGTCCCGACCAGCTGCAGCGTGATCTTTGCCGACAGCACCTTCATGTCGGTCTCCTGCGTCTCGCCGTCCTGGATGAGAAACGGGAAGCTGTACCAATCCTCGGCGCTGGGATCGTAGCTGGTAGGTGTCACCCACGTGTTGTCGAACCCCGCGCACCACTGGCCACGGGTGCCGTCCTGCTTCCACGCTTTGGTCGTGATGAACCTTGCCGCGATCGTAACCACTACGATCGAATCGACGGGATTGTAGCCGACCATCCAGCTCATGCCCGGGAATGGCGACGCAAAGACCATCTCGTGCCCGAACGACTGTACCGGTCGGCTGAAGCCGCTGCTCTGGCTCCCCTGGTACCATCCCGGCATGTGGTTGTGTCCGTGGAGGAAGAGCTTGATCTGCGGATTTCGCTGAAACAGTTGCGCCCACCACGACTGATCCTGCTGGCCGCGATACGAGTCGGGCGCACCGTCCGCTGGCGTCGTATCTTCGATCGCCTGATGCGAGAGGATGACTGTCGTCGCGTCGTGGTAGTGCGACGTCATGAACTCGAGCCACTCGCACGTTGCCGGACGCGTCCACGGCTCGAAGTCCATCTCCGGCACCGCGAGGAAGAGGATGCCGTTGCGCATGAACGCGTACGGATAGTTGTTGAGCTCCGTCTCGTTGATGTAGGTCTTCATCAGGACGAAAGGATCGTGCTCGTGCCCAGGAGGACCCTGATTGTGGCTGTAGTCGGTGAGGTCGATGTTGCCACCGACGTAGTGGAACGGCACGTTCACGTGACTCACCAGGAAGTCCTTTAGATTGTTTCGATAGTTGGTCTTCAGCTCGTCAGGAAGCCCGACGCCGTTGACGAATGCGGTGGAGTTGAATGCGCCGTCGCCAAGGTGGACGACAAACTCGCAAGGGAGTGTGTTGTCCATGATGTCATCGGCAAGGCGATCGAGATGTTGTGCGTAGTCCCAATTGGGGGAACGCACCTGCTGCCCGACGTGCGTGTCGGTGAAGACCGCGAAGTTCATCGCCGGCTCGGTGACCGGGACGGGGTCGTAGTTTCGTTGGAAGCCCGTACCCGATGCGCGCGATGGCCGAAGTGGAGTCGCGTTGGCCTGCGCACTCGGTGTTGCGGTCGGCGGCGCGGTCGCGGGCTTCGTGCTCGGGACGTCGGGGGCGACCTCCGAGCTGTGCACGCCGCCGGCGCAACCAGCGGCGCCCGACGCGAGCATGGCTGCTCCGAGCCCTCCGACACGAAGGAATTGCCGTCGGTCGATGGGAATCTCGCCGTCTACTTCGGGTGCGCGGCTCACAGCCTCCTCCTGGTTCGTAGCGGGCCCGCTAACCTCGCGCGACGAAGGCGCCAGTGCAATCTTGCACGTTCACGCGGTCGCAGTCGATCAAAATCCACACACAGATAGCATGAGCAGCGTCTTCGTCAGCGTAGGACTCAGCCTCGACGGCTACATGGCGCCGGATGGCATGACCATGGAGAACCCCGGTTACAAGAACTGGGGAGCGAAGTGGGGAGCGATGATGTCCTGGATTCTCAAACAGCAGTACTTCCGCGAGACCTTGCAGCTGGGCACCGGTGGCGAAACTGGGCCGGTCAACGACCTGGTGCGCGGCACGACCGAGCGAATCGGCGCCAACATCATGGGGAAGCGCATGTTCGACCAGGGAGAGATCGCCTGGCCCGAGGAGGCACCGTTTCACACGCCGGTGTACGTGCTGACCAACGAAAAGCGCGAGCCATGGGCGCGTCCGGGGGGAACGACCTTTCATTTCATCAACGACGGTCCGGAGCGCGCGCTCCAACTGGCTCGTGAGTCCGCCGGGAGTCGCGACGTGCGCATCGCCGGCGGCGCCGACGTGATCCAGCAATACCTGAATCTCGACGCGATCGACGAGTTCGAGATCGCGCTGGCGCCGGTGTTCTTTGGCAGCGGTCGACGTCTCTTCGACAACCTGCGCGAGCCTGGTCCGCAGTTCCGCATCGATCGAGTGCTGGCCGGAGCTGACGCAACGCACATTCGATACGTACGGCAGACGTCGTAGGCAATCGTCCCAGTGCGTTGACGCAGTCTGGGATCATCAGGCTCGGGTCTCTTGCGCGATTGATAGTTGACAAATATTCATGTTGCTGGAGGATTTATGTCAATTATCATGCTCGCCGCGTTGCGCGTCGCGACTCTGCTCGCGATCGCGCAAGCCGCGGATACGGTCGCCGTCGTCGACGTCTCGGTCGTGCCGATGGATTCGGCGCATGTGCTCTCGCACCAGACCGTGGTCGTCGCCAATGCACGGATCGTTGCGCTTGGGGACAAGGCGAGCGTCGCGATACCGCGATCGGCGCAGCAGATCGACGGCCGGGGGAAGTTCCTCCTCCCTGCCCTCTCCGACATGCACGTGCACCTGTCGACATCCGAGGAGTTTCCGCTTTATGTCGGCAACGGCGTGCTGACCGTCCGCGACCTCAATGGTTCGCCCGAGACACTTGCGTGGCGCGATTCGATCGCGCGAAGGCTGATCGTCGGCCCGCGACTCTTCGTGAGCGGACCGATGATTGCCGGTCCCGACATTCCCTGGCGCAACAAGGTCGTGCCGCGCACGGCCGCCGAGGCGGATTCCGAAGTCGTTAGGCAGCGCGGGGCCGGCTACGACCAGATCAAGATCTACGACGGCATATCCGCTGAGGTCTTTGCGGGAGCGATGGCTGCAGCAAAGCGCGTGGGCATGCGCTCGTCAGGGCACATCCCCCGGGCTGTCGGTTTCGACGGAGTGCTTGCCAGCGGCATGGGCGGCCTCGAGCACCTCGACAAGACCGTCGCCGCCACCATGGGCCATCAGCTCGATACCACGAAGGTCCCGGACATCGTCGAGAAGATCCGCCGGGCAGGCGTCTATGTCACGCCAACGCTGGAAAGCATGGTGCAACTCTCCCTCGTGGCCACCGGACGATACGACTCCCTGATGAACCGTCCGGAGGCGAAGGGTGCCCCTGGGCCGCTTCGCGAATTCTGGACAGGTGTTACGAGTCGTCTCAAGGGCAACCGCACACCCGATCCTACCTACCGGTACAATGCATACGCTGACATGCAGCTACGCCTCGCGGGAGCGCTGGCGGCAGCCGGCGTCCCCCTGCTATCGGGGACGGACCTGCCTAACGTCGTGCTGGTGCCCGGCGTGTCGCTGCACCGCGAGCTGTCGGTAATGCGCGAGGCAGGACTCACGCCGTATCAGGTGCTCGAGACCTCGACGCGGCGGCCGGCCGAATTCTTCGGTGAGTCCGCCGACTGGGGAACCGTCGCCGTCGGAAAGCGCGCCAACCTTCTCCTCGTCTCGGCGAATCCATTGGACGACCTCGCGACGCTCTCCGCGCCGGACGCGGTGCTGCTTGGCGACCGTGTGTTCGACCGGGCAACGCTGGCAGCGATGCGACGCGGCGAGTCGAGTCGCACACGGTGAACCGACTCAGCGCGGCGAGGCTCTCGTCGTTTCGACGAACGGTTTCGGACGCGCCGGTCAGTTACAGCGTCTACTCGGCATTCAGCTTTTACGGACCGCATAACGGGCACGAACTCCCGGGAAGCTGGCTTGTACCGGCACTACGGGAGCTCGGACATGGGACAGCGGCGATTCGGCAGACGCTCTATCGCATGGAAGGGAGTCAGGAGCTCGACTCGCGCGTCGAGGGGCGCACGAAGTTCTACTCCTTGACGGCGGCCGCGCGCGCCGAGTCGCTCGCTGGACTCGAAAAGATCTTCGGTAGCGATGAGGGCGCGTGGGACGGAGAGTGGACGCTCGTGCAGTTTGCTCCAGGTAGCGAACACCGGCTCGAACGGGAACGCCTTCGCGAGTTGCTCAATTCCGAGGGATTCTCCGCGATCGGTGCTGGACTCTTCGCACATCCGCGCGATCGCTCTGCGCGCCCGATCGAGGCGGCGCGCGGGCATGAGGCGCTCGATCTGGTGGAGGTCTATCGAGCGCGTCGACTCCTGGGAGACGACCGAGCGTTTGTCGACCGACATTGGGATATCGACGGATTGGACAGGCAGTATTCCCGCTTCCTGCAGCGGTTCGAGCCACTGCGCGAGCGTGCGCCCTCGCTCGCCGCGCCGGCGGCGTTCGTCCTCCGATTCGCGCTCGTCTTCGATTTTCTGGAGATCGCTTGGCGCGATCCGGCGCTTCCGACGGATCTGTTGCCACCCAATTGGGTCGGATCGCGTGCGCGGGAACTGGCGTCGTGGCTCTATTCCGCTCTACTCCCTGCGGCCGTCGCGCACGCGGACGATATACGGTCGCGAATGCGGCGCTGAGCCGAATGCCTGAGGAACTGTGATTCAATGACAGCTGTCACTAATCGTCTCATGCCGCTTCTCGCGTCGTAAGCGCCCCTTCGATGACGCTGAATATCCGTCCTGCAGTCGACAGTGATCTCACGGCGATCGCGCAGATCATCGTGCCGACGATTCGGGAGGGCACGACCTACGCCCTCGATCGCGATCTCCCAGACGATGAGGCGCTTCGATACTGGATGGCACCGGACAAGGAGACATTTGTCGCCGAGGAAGATGGCGTTGTGCTGGGCACGTACTTCATGCGCGCGAACCAGAGTGGTGGAGGACGCCACGTCTGCAACTGCGGCTACATGACGAGCGCTTCTGCCACCGGCCGAGGCGTGGCGCGCAGGATGTGCCAGCATTCGCTCCTGTACGCGTACGAGCGGGGGTACCGGGCCATGCAATTCAACTTTGTCGTGAGCACGAACGAGCGCGCGGTGCGCTTGTGGCAGTCGCTGGGATTCGCGATTGTGGGGACCTTGCGAGGGGCATTCGAGCACCCGGTGCACGGGTTCGTCGACGCCTTCGTGATGTATCAGGAGTTACGATAGGCGAAGGTGTGCCGGCGTGAAGCCTCGGTGCATGCATCGTCCACTCGCGCACCGAGCGCCACCAGTCGACGAGCTTGCCGATACCATGACCCGATTCAGCGTCGCGTTGCACGGCGTCCCGATTGCCACGGTCGACCTGCCGCTCGACCGAGCATGGGCCGGCGGACGCGTGACGCCGCTGCCGACTTTTGGTCGGGTAGCTGAGTTGCTCGCTGCCGCCGCCGAAGCACCTTCATTCGCGGCAGCGCTCCTCGAACTTCCAAGCGGCGAATCGCTGGCGACAGAGACCCTCGAGTCGCACGTGGCACGCGCGTATCGAGAGTTGATGGCGATGCGACTGGAACTCCTGGATGAAGGGGGACTTCCCGCAGGTGCGGAACTCGTGCGCCTCGCGCCCCTCGGCGCCGGGGCCGCAGGAGTGGTTCGTGTCCATTTTCGCCATGCGCCCGGCTCAGTCGCGGCAAACATGTCGCCGTCGCCCCGCAGGGACGGCGACCTAGCCGACGGTCGGCGTTAGGCGGAGTCACTTGTAAACCATCCCAACTCATGACGGCACATGACTGATGCTCATCCGACCGATACACCACGCTTCCCCTACGCCACGCATCTCAACATCCTCTTCCCTCCCCTCGAACGCATCGATGTCGACGATCTCGTCAGTGAGGTACGCGACGAGTGGTTCAACCAGACACTGACCCAGGTCAACGACTCGGTCGTCAGGCTGGGCGTGATGACCGGCGAGTACCACTGGCATCACCACGATCACGACGACGAGTTCTTCTTCGTGCTCTCGGGACGATTCCTGATCGATCTGGAGCCCGCCGAGGACGGCGTGACTCCGGGGCGCGTGGTCGAGCTGGGGCCCCGTCAGGGGTTCACCGTCCCCAAGGGAGTGGTGCATCGCACGCGCGCCCCCGAACGGAGCGTGATTCTCATGGTGGAGACAGCGGCGATCGTTCCGACGGGGAGCTGATGGCGCGCACGGTAGAGAGTTGACCGCGAAGCTGGAGCGATCACACCACGATCACACCACGATCACACCATTCTGCCTCGTGCAGGAACTCGCGACCATCACCCATGGACGATGGTGCGTTTGAGGGAAGCGATGCAGACGAGTGCTGACGTCCGTTCGTTGGGACGTGTGACCACGATGCGCAGGGCGGATTGCACGCTGCTGAGCGCGCTCCTGATCCTCACTGTAAGCGAGTCGGCGCGCGCGCAGGACGCGACTCTCCCTCGTTCGATGCGGACTGGCACCTACGAAGCTCACGATCGCTGAGTTCGGCGTTTCGCGCGGCGCTCCCGTCGGCTAGGGCCGAGTGTTCCGCTCGTCGCGCCAACGCGAGCGTCCCCGCCGCGCACGCCGCCGACGCCAGCGCAAACGTCGGCACGACGATGAGCGCATCACCGGCACCGAGCGACGCCATCCTGGCAAACCATCCGGAGAGGAGCAGCCCGCCGATTGCGCCGCCGGTGGCGAAGCGCGGGAGCGACATCTGCTCGAATCGGCGGCGCCCTTCGCTGAGCGTGAGCACAATCGAGAAGACGACGCCGGCGAGGAAGCCAAGCGCCCCGAAGATGATCGGAAACGGGGCGTCGGCCTGGAAGCGCGTGATGACCGCGAGCGCGAATCCCGCGCAGGACCAGGCGAAGCCCCACGTGATCCCCATTCCGATCGCCCCGCGCAGTCGCCGTAGCAGCTTCTGCATCACGGTCCTCCAAGTCTCATGGCTGACGTTCGGCGTCTGCCAAGTCCTTTGTAATGCAAAGTACAACGGGGAGTGCCCGGACGACAAGAAGCAGGCGCAGACCTCATGGGTCCACGCCTGCCTCCGATCGCTCGCCGACGCTAGAACACGACTGTGGAATCCGCGTACTGGCACGACACCATGGGGTTCCAGCCCGCAAAGGTCCCCTTCGGATTGTCCTGCCAGAGCCAGATGTGAAGCTTGAAGATCGGCAGGAACGAATGGCGCGTGTACTTCTGCTCGAGCAGCTCGGGGACGTCGGTCGGGTCGTCGAGATTGTGGCCGGCGGCCGCCCAGGCGTCGATGGGTACGATGTACTCCATCCCCACCAGCCGCATGTTGCCGCCAGCTTGCGGCTCGTAGATCACGGTCTCGGGGTGCAGGAGGTCGACGGTCGCATCGAAGAGGGCGGTGTTGCCGTAGTGGTAGCCCATGCCACCCGACGAGTGGTGCGCCCAGCACGGCGTGATCTGCGTGGTGTAGCCGGCCTGTTTGGCAGCAGCCAACGATTGGAAGCGAGCTGTCACCTGGCGCAGCTCGGCGAGCTTGTGTGCGCCGACGATCGGCGCCGCGTTCCCGCTCGATTGCAGCACGGTTGGCGCCATGACGGGCGCGGGTGGCACCGCCTTGTCCTGACAGGCGGCCGTGACGAGGGTGAGGACCACCGCGAAGGCGATGGTCGAGGTCTTGAGCGTCATGGAAGTAGTCTCTGTGTAGGTAGGGTGTTCCGGGGCGCCAGCGGGCGCCCCGGTTTCGTTCAGGCGACCGTCGCGGGTACCGCGTACCGCATCGTCGGGTCGATGATCGCGCGCACGATCGAGATGCGCGCCGCCGGGAGCGAGGTGCTCTCCGCATGCTTGAGCACGAGTTCCTCGTTCTCGGCGAGGTACACACAGTAGATCTTGTCGTCGGTGACGTAGCTGTGGACCCACTGGATGTCCGGGCCGAGCTCGTCGAGGGCGGCGGCCGAACGCGCCGACGCCGCATGCAATTCATCTCTCGTGAGCGCGCCGACTCCAGGGATCGGGCGTTCGATCACGTACTTGTTCATCGGTAACTCCGGCTGAAGTGAAACAACGTGAGCCGAACCTACCGATGGATGGCATGCCGCGGCTTCGCCCCGTCATGCCATTTTTCGTGCGTGCGCCCGCTGGCCCGATCGGGCCATCGCGTCTAGATGAGGCCAGTGCGTGCGGCGTGGGCCACCGCGGCAGCCTGCGTGCTCACGTTGAGCTTGAGCCGGATGTTGGAGAGGTGCCGGTGCGCGGTGTGCGGGCTGATGAACAGCTGCTTGGCGACTTCGCGCTCGCTCAGTCCCGTCGCAATGAGGCGCAGGACGTCCATTTCACGCTGCGAGAGCGGCGACTCCACCAGCGACTCGGTGAGCCGCTCGCTCGTCGATCGCGCCCCTTGGAGTTCGCGACGTGCGGTCGCCGCTTCGTGCACGAACCCGGCACTGTCATAGAGCACGGCCGCGTCGTCCATGAGCGTCGCGGCGCGCGCATCGTCACCGCTTGCCGCGCTCAGCACTCCTTTCGCGGAGAGAACCGCCGCTCGCAGGAGCGGGAGCTCGTGCATCGCGGCGGCGCGCTCCAGCGCTGCCAACGCGGGCTCCGCTTCTTCCAGCTTCCCGTGCGCCGCCGCAATCCTCACCTCGATTTCAAGCGCCGGAGCGCGTTCGAGGAGAGCATCGGCGGCGAAGCGTCGCAGGTATGCACACGTCCGTTCGTGCGCGCGCGTCAGGTTTCCCTGTGCAAGATCGATCCATGCGCCACCGAGCAACGCCAGCGGGTGGCTCCCCGCCTGCTCGAAGAGGGCAGTCGCCTCGTCGGTGCGACCCTGGCGTCGACGCAGTTCCCCGAGGCGCGCATACGCCGCCGGAAGGACGACAGGGCGCGCGTCACGCAGGTCGGCGATCGCTCCTTGCAGCTCACGGTCGGCCTCGTCCCACTCGCCGCGGGCGATCAGCACGCTCCCGTACTGCAGACGGCAGGTCGTGAGGAGGATGGCGAAACGCTGTCGCGTCGAGAACTCGCGGAGCCGCGCGCACCACTGCGCCGCGCGATCGTAGTCGCGCACTCGATCGCACGCGCTGATGAGATAGCAGCAGGTCAATCCCGCCGCATACGGATCGGCGATGTCGCCGGACAAGGCACCAGCGGCCGCTTCGTCGAGCAACGAGAGCCCCTCATCGGGCTGTGCATTCATCACGAGCGCGAGCCCGCGCATTGCAGTGGCCAGCACCTCCACGTCGGGACAACCGGTCTCGTGCGACAGCCGCAGCGCCTCCTCCGCCAACCGCGCTCCCTCCGCGGTATCCTGTCGACCGATCAGCGCCAGTCGCGCTTCCCACACGTGCAGGCGTGCGTGGTCGGCGGATGGCGGGAGCGATTTGAGCAGGCGGCGGGCGTACTTGAACCAGCCGTTGGCGACCGCTGCGTCGCCGCGAAAATCGAGAAAGTCGTTGCCGAGTGCGATCGCCATGCGCGCGGCCGCAACGTCGTCGGAACGTTCGCGGAAGAGGCGATACGCGGCGAGCCGCGCATCGATCATGAGTTTCGAGTCCTGCTGCAGCCACGCCGCCTCGGCGAGTCCCGCCCAAGCTTCGGCGGTGTTCGTCTCCCGGGCGAGCGCCGTATAGAGGTCGCGAGCCGCCTGCCAGTCGCCAATCTCGATCGCCGTGCGCGCCGCCGAGTGGCGAGGATCGTCCTGCATGGAAGTTGGGTTGTTCAGGTACAATGTGCTCGGGACGTCTCGCGCCCCGTGTTACTCGACGGCGTAGCTGCAAAATGGCTGCCCGAAAGTTCGGGATCGGCTGCCGCCCGCGCCAGCGACCACGGCTGTTGCCGAGTTCTTGTCCGCCCTACCGGAGTTCGAGGTACTCGAGAATCGAAGCGCTTGGGTCCAGGATGCGCAAAACGTCGACGTAGAGCTTCACGCCGTTCTCGCCGCTGGTGAAGACCACCGCGCCCCGCCGTCCCGCAGAATCGAAGTAGGCGATCGTTCTCTCCCCGCCGGGGCGACCGTTCAAGCCGGTATGCAGGAAGACGGGACCCCTCTCGTAGTCCACACGTAGCCAGCCGAGTGCCTGCGTCACCTTCAACGGGCAGCGGAACATCGTGGCGGGACACTTCCAGCTGAACTGTGGACCGCGAGCCGGCTGCAACCGCTCGCTGGCGAGCGCGGGCGGAAGTCCCTCGCCATCCATCACGCTGATGACAAACCTCGCGTAGTCGCCAGCGGTGGTGATGAGGTTGTTTCCCGCGTTCCAGTGCGACGAGTCCTCAACCTGAGGCGCCCCCCAGTGTCCGGCCGAGTCGAACGGCACCGCGAGGCGCCCCCTCATCCAGTCGCGCCAGGAGTACGACGTGCTCTTCATTCCAAGCGGATCGAAGACCAGGTCCTGCGCGAGCGACTCGAAGTTGCGACCAAGCTTGCGTTCGGCGAATCGCGCGGCGTAGTCGTAGCCCTCACCTGCGTAGGCATAGGCCGTTCCCGGCGAGAAGGAGAAGGCAAGCTTTCCGCCCGGCGCATGCCCTCGCCAGTTCGGTAGTCCGGTCTGGTGGGCGAGTGCGTGACGCATGGTGAGTTTCTTTGCACGCGGATCCTCGGCCACATCGGGGTCGATCCACGCGGATGCCATGGGCTCGTCGAGCGAGAGTCGCCCTGCGCCGACGAGGCGCAGCAGGACTTCCGCCGACACGGGCTTGGTTACGGAGGCGAGACCGTACAGCGTCGACGGGTTCGCGCGAACTCCTGCAGACTGCTGGCCGTACGCGCGCTCCAGCACTACGTGGCCGTCCTCGATTTGAGCGAGGGCGACCGACGCGATGCGATACTTGGTGAGCAGCTCGGGCACTCGCGCATCGAGCGACGCTGAGACCGCCGACGATCTTGCTAGCGACGTGGCGGTCGCGCCTGACGAGTCTGCGGCAGGAGTCGAGTCTTCTCGCGGATGGCAGGCAAGGAGAGTGATCAGGGGGACCGGCGCGAACGCGCGAAGAACGCGCGACACGTGCGCGGCGCGTTCGGATGGTCGGGACATCGTCATGTCACTCATGAACGGGTGATCGGAGGGCGACGACGGAGGCGGATCCATACTCAAGTCCGTCTGCCCTCCTGCCGCACGAGCGCGACAGGACCACTTTGGTAGTACTGCGCAGGAGTCAGACGCTGGCGGACATGTGATGGTTGGCTCGGACCCCGCCGGCATCAGCCTCGGGGGCGATCACCACCGCAGATCGACACGACAACGGGACGTGAGCGAAATGCACGACGACGAATCGAACGGATACGAGGAGATCGCCGACCTCTACGCATCACGCCGTGGGAAGCGTCCGGCCGTCGGCGATGCGATCGGCGCGGGAGTTGTTCGCGCGTGGGCCGAGGTGTTTCACCCTGGTGCTACCGTGCTCGACCTCGGCGCAGGGCCAGGAGAGCCAGGCACCCGCATCCTGCTGGAGGCCGGCCTAACGCCCTACGCGATCGATGCGTCGCCGAAGATGGTGTCGACCTTCCAGCTAGCCTTTCCTGGAGTTCCGAGCCAACTGAGCACGGCGGAGGCGTCGGATTTCTTCGAGCGCTCCTTCGACGGCGTGCTGGCGTGGGGGCTCATCTTTCTGCTCGAGCCCCCGGCGCAGGCGCTGGCGATCCAGAAGGTCTCCCGCGCGCTCGTCCCGGGCGGGCGATTCCTCTTCACCGCGCCAACGCAGGTACACGAGTGGAATGATGCGATGACGGGACGCGTGTCCCGGTCACTCGGCGCCGAGACATACGCACGACTCCTGCGCGACGCCGGGCTGACGTGGGTAGACTCGGCACGCGACGAAGGTGAGAACCACTACTTCTTCGTGGAGAAGTCGGAGGCGAACGCCGCGAAGGCCTGACGCATCCGCCGTCGGGTCATACGGCGCAGCCTAACGGCAAGTGAACGACGCCGCGTCGTCGGCGCTTCCCGCACCGTCGTAGCGCGCCATCGCGGGATAGGCGCATAGCGGATGCGTTCGGACTACGCGCGCCCCATCGAGCTTGCGGGCGACGATACGCGACGGCGCCTCGCCTTGCTCGACCCAGCGGCGAATCACGCCGGTGTAGTCCACGTCGTCACAGCCGCTCCCACCACCGCAGTGGAGCACCCCCGGGAGGAGAAAGAGTCGCGAAAATGACGAGGCTTGCGGCGTGGTTCGCTGCACCGCCTTGAAGTACTCGATCGTGGCGCGCGCACTGAGCGCCGGATCGGACCAGCCGTGGGCCAGCAGAAGCTTGCCGCCGCGCGCATGGAATGCGGAGAGGTTTGCATTGGTGGCGGAGACGAGTTCGTCGATGCGCTTGGCGTCGTGCCCTGCGCGCGCGAGATCGTATCCCACGTGGCGCCACGTCGAATCGCCATAGACGAAGTACTTGAAGAACTGTGTGGCAAAGGCGGATTGCAGCGTGGGCGCGGCGCCCCCGGTCATGTCGACCACCATGGAGAATGGGCCCGTGATCCAGGCGTTCCATCCGTCGGGATCGTCCTGATCGCCAAGGGGCCAGCCGGGGTAGTGCAGGCCGCCGACATCGAGCGGGGAGGTGAACGCGCGCAGCGCGTCGAGCTGCGCGCCTGTCACGCAGTCATCGCGTGCGATGTCGTTGGCGCAGCGCGGGAGCGTGGCGAGCGAGAAGTTGCAGGCATCGGGATTCTCGAGCATCCCGTCCTTCACGCCGTCGATTTCGTCGCACGCCTCCCGCACACGTGTCGCCACGAGCTCGAGCACCGCGGGCGTCACGACGGGCGCCTTGAAATCGCCGGTGGGATACTGCGCCTGCAGGTTTCTCACGAACGCCGCGCTCACGTCCACGAAGTCGAAGGCGGGGGCAAGGGCTACGATGCCGTCGAAGTCCCCGGGGTATCGCTGCGCTTCCATGAGCGCCTCGCGCCCGCCGTTCGAGCAACCGATGAAGTACGACCGTTCGGGCGGGCGACCGTAGTAAGCCGCGATCAGCGCCTTGGTGACTTCGGCCGTGCGGTGCACGGCGCGGTGCCCGTAGTCCGCGATGCGGCGCTCGTTATGCAGTGCCCACTCGGCGAGATGGCCGGGGCTCGTGTGTCCCGCGTCGGTCCCCACGGTGGCGTAGCCGTCATGCACCGACGCCTCCATCTGGTTCTGCACCACGCCGACGAAGCCACCGGCGCCCCCCATCATGAAGCGTCCGTTCCAGTCGTCGGGGAGGAGCGCCACGAGGTGCGTCTCCTCATCGATGATCGCTTCGACCTGGCAGTATGCGCGTTGCCCGAGCGTGCGCAATGAATCGTTTGTCGAAACCGCGTGCGCCGACGTGACGCGCGCGTGCTCCAGCACCACTCGCATGGCGCCGGCGCAGTCCATGCTCGCTCGAATGCTCCCCGCGCGTGCCCCTGCGCTGGCCCCTGCGCTGGCCCCTGCGCGCGCCCGCGGCTCGACAGGCGCGGCGCGGAGGACAGAAGCGACGGCGACGGTCATCACCGCGATGACGGCGTGCCGGCGATCGCGAAGCGAGCGCGCGATGCGCTGCGGGAGCGAAGGGCGCGCCATTATACGTTAGGCGCCGCGAAGCGCTCCTGAAACCACGTTTCCCATGCGGGTGTCTCGCGCGCGACCGCAGCGGACGGATCCTCGCCGTACAGATAGCAGGTGAGCGCCGCCATGACGGTGTCGCCGAACTCGATGAGGAAGAGGGCGCCGATCCCCGGCGTCGGCCGGTCGAGCCGCAGCAATGCGCCGGCAGGGCTGTCGGTGATGCGCTCGATCACACCGCCGAGCGCGGGGACCGCCGACGGCGCCCCCCACGCGTCGCCGGCTTGTCTTCCTTCGAGACCGAGCGCCGCTACGAGCGACGCCCAGCTCTCGCTCGACGATCCTGACACGGGTGCCATGACGCGCATGATGGCGGCGCGTTGTCCCCGGAAGTGGCTCATGTAGAGCTGCAGGATGCGCATGATGCCCGGCCACCCCTCCTCGGCGCCGATCAGCTGTCCATCCCAGTCGTCAGTGCTGGCGAAGAGACTCTGCACGACACGCACGATGCAGATGTCTCCCCGCTTCGCTTCGACGCTGAATTCGGTGGCGATCGGTGGAGAGCCCGGGACCCATCCCGGTCCTTCTCGCACGATGCGCTGCGGCGGGTTCCACTCCTTCACCACCGAGCGCGATTCCTGCCCGGGGCCAAAGTCGAGCGTGAACGCAACCGGCTTGCCGTCCTGCTCTTCGGTGGTTGCCGGGACAAACCATGCGGAGATGCCAGGACCGGTGGCGATCGCTTCCCACACTTCGTCTACCGTGCCCGGGACTTCGACCTGGAGTTCGACAGAGCGGCGACCGGACGCTTCCTTCTTGATGCTCATAACGAGTCCCTGGAATCGGATTGCGAGAGGGGGAGCGGATGGGCCATCACCATCAGGCGATGGGGGCGGCCGCCGGGAGCGGATTCATCGTGGTACTTGGCGACGAGCTGCGTGATCGCGTCGGTGAGCTCGGCGCTGAATGCGGCGCGAGCGGCCGCCGAGCGGAAGCGGACCTCGGCGTCGACGGAGAGGGTGGCGAGGCGCAATCCGCTCGTTGTCGCCCGTCGGACGAGGTCGCCCACCTCACGAATGACGCGGGCGCCGACGGCGATGAGGTAGGAGGCCGACAGTCGGTCGACTTCTCGTTCGGGATCCACGGCAACCGCTCCCATCGCGCCCGGTGAGACGACGTACGAGGCGGCGGAAGCGACGAGAATGCGTTCGGTCAGCCCGCCCCATTTGCGCTCCTCGGCCAGCTGCACGAGTCCGTGCTCCTCGAGCGCGTGCAGGTGGTAGTTGACCTTCTGCCGGGTGAGTCCGACGCGCGTGGCCAGCGTCGCGGCCGAAGCCGGCGCCGCCAGCTCGGCGAGGAGGCGGCTTCGCACGGGCTCCAGGGCCACGGTCGCCGCGGCGGGATCGTCGATGACTTGGATGTCGAGCACGGAGGAAGGGTACCTTTGACAAGTTTTCTTGTCAAGCGTGGGTTTCTGCCTTGGAAACGCGCAGGCATGGTCTTGAGCGGCAGAATGGCGAGGTGGCAGACTGCAGGTGCTGGCGCGTTTCCTATCTGGAGAATCTCGACAATGCCGATCGACGACAGCGTGCTGGCAGCGGTCCTGATGGGTGCCCCCGATCCGGAAGTGGTGGCGTTGGAGGCGAGACTTCGCGCCGCTCAACTGCGAGCCGACGCGACGGAGCTCGACGCGTTGTTGTCCGACGATCTGCTCTTCACCGGCCCCGACGGATCGATCGGCACGAAGGCGCAGGACTTGGCGGCCCACCGTTCGGGGGCGGTGCGATTCCGCGAGCACGTACCGATTGAGCTGCGCGTGCGGCGCGTCGGCGAGAACGTCGCGATCGCGGCGCTTCGGGCGATGCTGGCAGTGGAAGTCGGCGGGGCGATCGTGCGCGGCGATTATCGCTATACTCGCGTGTGGGCACGAGAAGAGTCGACGGGGTGGCGCATCGTTGGCGGGCACGTGAGTGCGGTGCCCTCGAAGACCTAGGTGCCTCTTGCCTGCGTCACCCTATCCCTCACAACAGGCGAGGCGCAGGGTGCACAGGCAAGGCACCCCTTGCTCGCGTCGGCGCAGCGGCGCAGAGTACCATGGGGCGCGCCGCGGCACGATGCCGGTTGGCGTCGTCTTCCGCACGGGCGACACGGGGGGGAGGTCGGGATGAGGCTTCGTCGCTGCAGGACGAGAGGGACTTGGACGGAACGCGCGTGGTACCACTCTTCCATCTCCGCGGCGGTCGCGCTCGTGTCGTTAGGCGCGTGCGCGGTTCCGCCTCCTCCACTCCTTCCGCCGCAACCGGCGCTCTCGCCGCGCGACTCCGCCGCGCTCGCATACGATACGGGACGGCGCGATGCGCAGGCGCTCTACCGACCGCGTACCACGTCAATACTGACCGCGATCGCACTCCCGCTCGGCTTGGCCATTTCGCGCGCGACCGATGAGTACTGGGCCGTGCCGATCACGGCGGGCACCGTGACGTTGAGCGGGACGGTCTGGGCGTACCGGGAGATGCGTCGCCCGCTTCCCGTCGCTCCGGACTCGATGCGCACGCGCTATGGACTGGAGGATCCGTTCGTCTGGCGCGGGTATCAACGCGGTTTTCAGGATGTGATCGAGGTACAGCGTCGCGAGGAGTTCAAGCGAAGCGCCAAGGTGAGTGCGTTCGTGGTGCTGGTCACCGGGCTCACTTACTACGCGTTCCAGCCGAAGCACTAGTGACGACAAGCAGGCGCCGAGCGGATTCGCCCGCCCATTCGATGCGTTCGACGACTCGCACCGAATCTCCGCGTCTTTTCCGCACGCTTCGTCGAAGAACGCGCGACTTGCTTCTCTCGCTCTCGTCTGCGGTCATGCTGGGCGCCCCGTGCGTGGTGCGCGGACAGGATCGGCTGGGCTGGGAAGCATCTGCCGGTGTGGCGATCCCGAGAGGGCGTACGGCTGCTTCTCGTCGTGTGGGGCCGGCTGCGCATCTCGCGCTGCGAGTGGGGCACCCCGCAAGCAATCTAGCGTTTGGGGTGCTCGCGGACGTGGGGTTCATGCCAGGGGAAACAATCGCCACAGACCAATCGGGGAATTCGATCGAGCAGAGCTCGCTCAGGATAGGTACATTCGCCGCAACGGCGCACCTGGAGTCACCGACGGGTGGGCCGGGGGCCTTCGGCGAGATTGGCGCGGGCGTCAGCTGGATCACGCAGACGAACTACCCGATAACCACCAAGGCCCCGATGCTGCTCGCGGGGGCGGGTGTGCGGGCACCCGTTGCCGGAATTCCGTTGCGGCTCGGGCTCCAGTATCATCTGTATGTAACCGACATTGTGGAGGGGACGGACAATTCCCTCCGCATCTACATCGGCGTGGGGCGCCGTTAGGCGGGCGCAGCCTGGCCCCGACAAGTTCTCCTCGGTGAACACATCGCTCTCAGCACTCCTCACGTCGCTCTACGACGAAGGAGTGACACACGACGCAGCGCAGTCCGATCGCCTGCACAAGCGAAGGAGTCTGGAGCCGGCGAGCGCGGAGCTCCTGAGCCTCGTCGTGCGCCTGGCCCGAGCGCGCCGCGTGGTGGAGATCGGGACGGCGAGTGGCTACTCGACGCTGTGGCTTGCCGACGCCGTTGGCGATACGGGTGGACGTGTGGTGAGCGTCGACGTGAATGCGAGCGACGCCGCTCGCGAGACCCTCCGTCGCGCGAACACCGTCTCACCGGGTATCGCCCAGCGTGTGGAGTTTCGTGAAGAGGATGGCGGTGGATTTCTCGCGCGACTGGGCGACGAGAGCATCGACGTGCTCTTTCTCGACGCGGAGCGCGTGGAGTACGCGAGGTGGTGGCCTCATCCGGTGCGAGTGGTCCGCGAAGGAGGGGTGCTGGCGATCGACAACGTGCTCTCGCACCCGGACGAGGTGGCGCCGTTCCTCGCGTTGCTGTCGGAGGACGCATCGATCGTCGGGAGTACAATCGCCGTGGGGAAGGGACTGCATCTGGCGTGGCGTCGCAACACACCGACGCGCGTGGGTGAGCGCGTGGGTGAGCGCGTGGGTGAGCGCGACAGTCGGCGCGCCGCGAGACCGGGTTGCGCCTGACGGATTGCGCGACGCAAGTCTCCACACTTCTCGACCATCGCATTCATGTTCCTGCTGGTCACCGGCGCGAGTGGCGTGGGCAAGTCGACGGTGCGCCAGCGCCTCGCTGCGAGTCTTCCGCCTAACGTGGAGGCGGTCGAGCTGGCGACGCTCGGCGAGACGCCGCAGTGGAGTCTCGAGTGGCGACACCGGATGGTGGAGCGTCTGGTGCAGCGCGCGCATGCGCTGGAAGAAGACGGGCGCCACCTCCTCGTGTGCGGCGATCCGATTCCGCCGGGCGAAGTCGTCTCGGCGCCTTCGGGGGAGGGATTGGCCTTGCACGTCCTCCTGTTGCACGCCGAACCCGACGCGCAACTGACCCGCCTCAAGGCGCGCGGCGACGCGGCGGAGTATTTCGACCGGCACGTCGCCTTCGCCGACTGGATGCGGCGCCACGTCGAGGACCCTTACTATCGCCCCGACGTCGTGATCCAGGACGGGTGGGAAGAGATGCGGTGGGAGCGGTGGGTGGAGCGCGCGTCGGCGCCCGACGCTTCCCCTCCCTGGAGTTCACACGTCATCGACACGAGCGTCCTCGACGCCGAGTCGGTTGCGCGCGAAGTTTCGACGTGGGTGGAACAAACGCTTGCGCGCGGCGACTGAGCGTACTCGGTACACCCGATCATGTGCCGCTGATCAAGCAGAGTCCTCGTGTCGAGCTGACAGGCCACGCGAGCGAATGATGCAATGACGGCTAAGACTTACAACTACGAAGCCAACTGCTGTCGCTGGCCCGGGCTGGACGGGCCGCACTCGGTCGGGACGATCGAGTTCGAGGTGACCGATCCGCTCCGTGCGTCGCTCTACGCACCGGAGCCGACGCTCGAACGCCGCCTGTACGTGCGCGGCTGGTATCCGGCGGTTGCAGCTGACGACGCTCCAGCGCGCGCCTACTTCACCGAGGAAGAGGCCGCGTCGGTCGCGACCCGGTCGTTGCAGCTGCTCGGCCAACCGGCCGACGCGTTCCGCAACGCATCGCGACTGCCGACCAACGCGCGCGTCGCCGCCTCACCGGCACCCGGCTCGTTTCCGGTTGTCGTCTACAATCACGGATACCTCTCGTATCCTGCGCAGCATTCAGCGTTGTTCGAACACCTCGCGGCGCACGGGTACATCGTGCTCAGTGTCGGGCACCCATGGGAAAGCGGTGGCATCGTGTACCCGAACGGCGACGTCGTGCTCGCATCGCCGAGGATCCTCGAAGACATGATGCGGATCGGTCAGGCACTGGGCGCCATGGCCGCGTATGCGTCGCCCACGCTCAGGGCGCAGCTCGACGCGTTGCTGCACTACATCCAGATCCTGCGCGCGACGTCGGCGGGACAATTGGCGCCGGTCTGGCGGGACGACGTGTACTTCGTTCTGGACCGGCTCGAGCGCGGCGACGTGCCTGCTGCGGCGTTGTTGTCACCGATCATCGACCACTCGCGCCGAGCGTACATGGGAAAGTCGTTCGGCGCCTACGTCGGGGGAATGCTGGCGCAGGGCGACCAGCGCTCACGCGGCGTTGTCCATCTCGATGGTGGCGCGTGGTCGTACGAGCTGATCGACACGGAGCTTCGCACGCCGTTCGTCACGCTGAGCTCCGACCTGTGGGAGGACGTGCGCCGCCTTCCGGAATTGCCACAGGGAATGGATCCGAGCGTGCGCGATCCCGTGAGTCCGCAGACGACGACCGGATCCGATCTTGCCTACGAGACGATTGCGCGCGCCGGGCTTCGCGGGGACGGCTATCGCTTCATCGTCCCCGGGATTCGGCACGCTGGCGTGTCGGATGCACCGGAGCTCGCCGGTGTTCCGGCGCTGCGCGCGAAGCTCGGGACCGAGGGCGCGCTGGCGACGTTCACGACGATCCAGAATGCGTTCGTGCGCGGTTTTCTCGACCGGCACGTGAAGGGGGACGCAACGTCCGCGTATCCTGCGGCCGAGCGGGCGCGCTTTCCCGATGTCATCACGCAGGACCTGAGCTGGTTGCGCGAGAGGGCGCGCGCGGAGTTCCCGTAATCTTCAGCGACACGGTGCGGTAACGAGGATCAGGCGTTAGGCAGCTTCACAGACGAACGACGCGGAGGTATGCCATGCGACGCGCGCGGTCGAACGAGATCGGGTGGAAGGTGGCGCGGTGCCTGAGTCTGGCGGTCGCATTCGGGCTTTTCGCGAGTGCGGCGGTCGATGCGCAGGCTTCGCCGCAGCGGGCGGTCGCAGTGACCGCAATCGGTACCTGGCGCGGAACTTCTCTCTGTCTCGTACGACCATCCCCGTGCAACGACGAGGTGGTGGTGTATCGCGTCGCCCTGGCGCATGGCGTCGACAGCATGACGATCGATGCACGAAAGATCGTGCGCGGCGTCGAGGAGGAGATGGGAGTGCTCGCGTGTCAGTACGCGCGTCAGGACGCCTCGCTCTCGTGCAGCATTCCGCGGGCGACGTGGCGATTTCGCGTGCGAGGCGACAGCCTCGTGGGTGAGCTGATTCGCGCCGACGGCTCGAAGTTTCGCGATGTGCGGACCGCTCGCGCGTCGCGGGACTGATTGGTTGCCTTACGATGGCGTGGCGGCTCGCGACTCCGGTGACTCCGGTGACTGCGGAGACAGCGCAAATAGACGCACGCGATCGTTTGACGGCGGCGTGGTACGCGCCGCGCGCGATGACGACGCGTGCGGCATGGCGCATGGCTGGCGAACCCGGGCGCCCGGCCATACAATCGAAGGCCATGCCAGAGCGCCGCTACGGAGACGACGAGGTTCGCGAGATCTTCAGGATCGCGACGACGGAGGGCGGAGCCGAGCGCGTCCTTCCGAGCGAGTCTGGGGGGCTCACGCTCACCCAGTTGCAGCACGCGGGGGAGGAGGCCGGGATCAGCGCATCACGCGTCGCCCGCGCGGCGGCGCAGCTCGACGCTCGCGGCAGCGCAGAACCCACGCGCACATCGTTCGGGCTGCCGGTGGGCTTCAGGCGCGTGGTGAAACTCCCGCGGGCACCGACGGAGCGCGAGTGGGAGCGCCTGATCTCCGAGTTCCGCAACACGTTCGGCGTGCAGGGAGTGGCGTCGTCTTCGGGTGGAATGCGGCAGTGGTCGAACGGCAACCTGCATATTTCCCTCGAGCCGACGGCGCACGGTGAGCAGCTGCGAATCAGCACGCTCAACGAGAGCGTGATCGGACTCAATGGCCTTGGCGCGGTCGTGGGAGGCTTCTCCCTTCTCATGGGCGCGGTCGTCACGGCGGCGGGAAAACCCGAGAAGGCGTTCGTGCTCGTCGGGATACTCGGCGGGTTTTCGCTGGCGGCGCTCGCGTCGAACGTGGTGCGTGCGCGGCGTTGGGCGCGCGCACGTCAGCAACAGCTTACCGATCTGTCCGATCATGCGGGACGGCTCCTCTCTGGTCCGCAGCCCTGATCCACGGGGGCCGGCATTGCGCATTTGGCACGACGCGCTCTGGCGCGTGCCATGTCGGCGGCGGGAGTGGCGAAGCGTGACGAGCCGTACGCCTCACAGCTCGGACGCGCTGGCGATGCTCGCATCGGGGCCATGCGGCCGCCCCGACTATTCAGTACGAGACATGGTGCCGCCACTTTCCGGCCGTTAACGTACGATGCCTCGGAGGAGGGAGACCATCGGCATGCGGATCGGCCGTCTCAAGTTGTCCGTTGCGTTCGTCCTGGCACTGGCATGCGCGAGTTGGATCGCGATGCCCGTGCTACGGGTGCGCGCATCGGCGATGCCGACGCATGCCGTTGCCCATCATGCGACCGGGTCGCACGGCGAACACGGACCGACGCCGACGCAGCAGCACTGCGGCGATCAGGATTGCTGCTGCTGCGTTTCCGCGAGCCTTCCGCCCACGCCGCCGAATGCGCTCCCGGCGCCGGTCGTCGACGCGTGCCTCCCCCCGCTCGACGGCGATGGTGCGCGCCTGAGCGCACCGGATCATCTGCTCCCGTTCAGCCAGCCGCCTCCTCGCCTCGTCAGCTGACGACGCAGCCGGGGACCTTCCCCGGTTGACCTGACGCGATGGACGCATGTCTCGCGCTAACTCCGCACTGCCGGCGTTGGCGTGGAGGCAGGAGCTACCACACATGCGAAGGACCTGGAGCCGATGGCACGGTTTCGTGCTGTCGGCCAGCTTGCTCGCTGCGGTTCACGGGGCCGCTGCACAATCACGGGTGGACAGTGCCCGCGTCGACTCGGCGCGGGCCGACAGTGCGCGCAAGGCCCATCGACTCGCTGAGTTCGAGGTCGTGGCCGAACGCTCGCGCGCCGCGCCGCCGGCGGTCACCACGGTCGAGGTGCCAGCGGCGGTGCTTCGGCGTACGGAGGCGCGCAACTCATACGATCTGGTGCGGCGTGCAACCGGGATCGAAGTGCACGAGCAGGGACAGGGGCCGGGCTACGCATCGGATGTGGTTTTGCGCGGCTTCAGTTCGGACCATTCGTCGGACGTCCTGCTCAGCGTCGATGGCGTGCCGATCAACCTTCCCGTGCATGGGCATGTGGAAGGGTATGCCGACTGGAGCGTTCTCTCGCCGGCCGCGGTCAGCACATTCCGCGTGATCAGCGGGACGGCGAGCCCGCTCTACGGCGACTTCGCGCTCGGCGGTGTGGTGGAGGTCTTCACCGCGGCCGATGCCGACGGTTCGTCGGGCTCGCTCTCCGCGTCGAGCTATGGTGACGCGTCGGGATGGTGGCGCACTGGGCGCCGCGGCACTAGTGGCGGAGTGCTGCTGGCCGGCAATGGCGAGCGGCAGACCGGGTGGCGCACGAATTCCAGCTATCTGCTGGGAAATGCGCTCCTGCGCGGATGGCACCAGCTCGACGCGGGGCGCCTCGAGGGAGGGCTCTCGCTCTATGGCTCCACGTGGGATTCGCCCGGCTTCGTGTCGGTGGCGCAATACAACGCGCACGAGTTCCAGCATCCGAGCGATTCCACTGACGGAGGGAGCGCCGGGCGGATGATCGCGCACGGGCGCTTCGCCTCAAAGCTCGGCAGCGTGGCGCTCGATGCCTCCGGGTGGCTGCAGCTCGGTCGATCCTCGGTCTATCTCACCATTCCCGAGGACGGGGTGCTCGAGCAGTCGGACGAGGAGGACCGACGCACGGCCGTGGGCGGCAGGTTGCAGTTAGGGAAGCCGCAGGGGCTGGGCGACGTTTCGGCCGGGATGGACTGGCGACTCGATCGCGCGGAGTACGACCTGTCGCACACCGACCGGCGCGCCCTCGTCGACCCGACGAAGGGACTCGACGGGCGCTACGGCCAGGTGGGGGGCTTCATGCGCTGGCGCACGTTGGTGCTCTCATCGCTGGCACTCGACCTTGGGGTGCGCGGCGATGTGCTGCACTACCGCACGCGGAACCGGTTGGCGTCGGCGCCGTGGCGCAGCGCCAACGAAGTGGTGGTGGGGCCCAAGCTCGGCGCGCGTTGGGTCACTGGTTCCGGCGTGACCCTCCTGGGCTCGCTGAGCAAGGGCTTTCGCGGCGCCCCGGGCGCGATCGACGATCCGACGCTCCCGGCGATCGAAGCGTGGACCAAGGAAATCGGCGTTCGCTTCGACGGGGGGCACGCGCATTTGCAGCTGGCGGCGTTCCGCCTCGACGTCTCGAACGAGCGCATCCAGGACCCGATCACCCGAGAGATCGTGTCCAGCGGCTCGAGCGTGCGGCAGGGGCTCAACGCCGACATCGAGGTGCGCTGGCACGGAGGCTTCGTGTTTCGCGCCGATGGCACCGTCACCGATGCGCACGTGAGCAAGTCGGGGGCGGCGACGACGGCCAACGCGGCGTTGGTATCGCGCACGCTCATCCCGGACGATCCGCGCGACCAGCTCTTCCTGCACATCGAGCCGCCGGCACCTGGCGACCCCGTGCCGAATGTGGCGCGCTACGTGGGACGCATCGGCGGCGACTGGCAGGCGAACGCGCACGTGGCGCCGCGGGCGCAGCTTCGCGTCTCCGGACCCTACACGCCGATAGGTGAGGCGCGCGTGCGCACGAAGGCGTACGCCGTCCTTGACGTCGGGACGGCGATTCGTGCGCCGATGCCCGGCGTGGTCTTCGACGTCGATCTCTCGAACGTGCTCGACACGATCTATCCCGAAATCCGCTCCTCGGGTTTCCTCAATCCCGGGGCGCCCAGAACGCTGCGTGTCGGGGTTCGCCTTCACGACCTTCCCTGATCGTTCCCCTCAAATTCCTGGAGGACTTCATGTTCGGATTCCGTACGGCACGTGCGACGCGCACCGCGCTCCTCTTCGCCTCACTGGCACTGGTCGGGTGCGGGAGCAGCGAAGATCCGGCCGACGACCACGATCCCACACGCTTCACGGTGCTCCTGAATGGCGTCCAGGCGTCGGCGCCCTACACGTTTGCAGCTGGTACGACGACGCATGTGCAGCTCAAGTTCTACAACGCGGCGGACGAGGATCTCGACGATGTCGAGTCGGAGCACTTCGCCAGCATCGCCTTCTCGCCGTCGACGCTGGCGACCGTGACGGCGGTCGCCGCGCACCACTATCAGTTCGACGTGACCGGGGGGACAGCTGGCTCGGGGACGATGACCATCGGCTTTGGCCACGACGCGCAGGCGGACGAGCACTCGTTCGACAACATCTCGGTCACGGTCACCAACTGACGGTGGCGACCGTCGCACGGGTGACCTAACGAGGCGGGCGCGGCCGACCGGCCCAAGCCCTCCGCGCGCGCCGGTGCTCCCCCCGGGGGCGACGACTGGTATACTTGGGCGACGCCGGCGCGTCGTCTTGATTTCCCCAGTCTCGCCCCGAGGAGCGCATGGACAAGGACAAGCTGGAGAACCACCGCATCTACAAGTCGGCCTTTGCCGGCGTGTACCCGCACTACGTCACGAAGGCCACGAAGAAGGGGCGCACCAAGGAAGAAGTGGACGAGGTCATCTGCTGGCTGACCGGCTACTCACCGAAGCAGCTCGCGGCGCAGATCGAGAAGCGCAAGGACTTCGAGGCGTTCTTCGACGAGGCGCCGGCGCTCAACCCGAATGCGGAAAAGATCACCGGAGTGATCTGCGGCGTGCGGATCGAGGAGATCGAGCATCCGCTGATGAAGAAGATCCGCTACATGGACAAGCTGGTCGACGAGCTGGCCAAAGGGCGGAAGATGGAGAAGATCCTGCGGGTGTAGCGATGCGTTGGCCGCCTCCGCTCGTCGCGATCGATCGAACGACTCATCTATCGCGCGAGCGGACAGGGCGACGTCGTGATGCGTCGAGTCGTACCCGGTGCAACATCCAACCGCTGAGTTCTCGATGAATGGTCTCTTCCGATTCTCGAGCGCCGTCGAGCGCAGCCCGGAAGTTGCGAGCTGGCTGGAGGATCACAGGGATGAGCTCGGACTGATCGCCCGGCGCTGGTTCGAGACCATGCGCAACTGCGGCGACGAGGTGCGCGAGCTGCTGCATGACGGGCACCCGACCGCGTGCTTCGGCGATGTGGCGTTCGCCTACGTGGACGCGTTCACACATCACGTCAACGTGGGATTCTTCGATGGTGCGTCGCTTGCGGACCCAGCACGACTGCTCGAGGGGAGTGGTCGGTCGATGCGTCACGTGAAGATTCGTCGTAGTGCGCGTATCGACGAGAGCGCGCTCACCACGTTGATCGAGACGGCGTTCGAGGAGATGAAGGAGCGTGTGGAACGCGGGTAGCTCGCGCACGATCCGGCTCTCGATCGCAATCCTCGCGATCGCCCTCGGCGCGTGCGCGCGCGCGAAGCGCGCCGTCGCGCCACCAGCGACCGCGTCCATCGATACCGTCTGGTACGTCTCCACGCGCGCGCGCGACGATGGCCGTGACACCCGCGCGCTCGCCGACAGCATGGAGTACGGAGTGGCGCTCTTCCACCACTCGGCCGCTGCCGATACGCGCAGCGAATCGCTCGACCTGACGCTGGTCGACTCCGTGCGGTTGACGGCGGCGGACTTCGTCGCCGCGTTGCGCGAGCGCGTCCGCGCCACGATCGCCCCGCAGGACTACGCGGTCTTCTACGTGCACGGCTTCGGCACATCGCTGCACGAGGCGTGGGCGTTCGCCGCGACGTCGCACCTTCGCGGGGGAGACCGCGCGCCGTGGATCGCCTTCTGCTGGCCATCGAACGGGGCTGGGATCGCCCGACCGACGCTGAGCGAACCGCTATCGCAGGCCTACATCGACGACTCGACGATGGCGGTGGCGAGCCAGGCACCGTTTGCGCTCGCGCTCCAGGAAGTCGTCGATGCCGTAGGCGCAGGGCAGGTCATGCTGGTCGCGCATTCGTTAGGCAGTCAACTCGTGAGCGAGACGCTGGCGCGCGATGACTCGCTCCGTGTCTTCCTCGGTGCCGCGCCGCTCCGCGCCATCGCCTTCGTGGCCCCCGATGTGGAGGCGCGTCGCTTCACAGAATACGTGGTGCCCGCGCTCGACCCGCTCACCGATCGTCTCCTGTTGTATAGCTCGTCGCGCGATCGGGTGCTCAGGGTTTCGGGCGATCGCTCGCTCACCCGGCGCGCCGGACTGCATGGTTCCACGCCGCTGACGCACGCCGGGCTCGAGTCGATCGATGCTTCCCATGGCGTGCGCGCCGAAGGGTGGTGGCAGCGCACCTTTGGGAATCACCATGCGATCGGGCAGGCGACAGGCTCGCTCTTCGACCTCTCGTGGATCGTGGGCGGGCGTCGCGCTCCCGAGTGCCGACGGCAGATCGGGACGGCGACATTGCGCGCATCGGGGGTTTGGGTTCTGGCCGATTCATTGCCCACGGCCGAGTCGGTCGCGGCGCGCTGTGCGCCGCCCGCGGTGATGCCTCGGGGCGCTCCTCCCGGGTGACACGCGTGCCGGGCCCGAGTGTGGCGCCCGACGCATGCCGCCAGCCGCACGATTGCGCTAGGGCTGTCCGGTATTCCGTGATTGACGAATCGTCCCGGGGTGCGCACGTTGGCTTCTCCCTTTTTGGGGGTGCAATCCCGTAGAACGAGGTGTCGGGGTGCGGACGTTCGCACGGTGTGTGGTGTGGGCGCTATTGGGGGGCACGGTGAGCTCGCACGTCGGCGCTGCCCAGGGACGCCTGCCATCGGAGGGAGGGTTCACCACATCGCTCGGCCAGCCTGCTCGCTGGCTGTGGACCGTTGGCGTGTCGACCGGAATCGGCCGGCGCGATGGGAACAAGTCGGGACTGGGCGAGGGGCGCGCTGGTGTCTACCACGAGCTCTTGAACCCGGTGCTCGGAGTCGGTGGAGCGCACGTCGAAGTGTACAACGGCGCCTTCGACACGAAGTACAATGCCGGGCTCCGTCTTCGCTTTGTGTCACAGATTTCGGGCATCGGATTCGGCGCCGACTACAACGCCATCGATAGTCGCCTGCGCCCCCTCTTCTCATACGTGTATCCGCTGCGGCGCGGTGGAGTGGCGGGCGACGGGAGCGTGGTGCGGCTCGACTACACCGGAGGGAGAAACCGTTCGCTGATGATCGGCGTGGAGAAGCCGGTCTTTCGGCGGATTCCCCTCGGATCGGCGCGGCTGCGGCACGATCGCGTCCTGCTGAGCGCTCCCCGTCCGCCGTCCGCACCGCACCCGGTCCCTAGCAACGCGCTGCGAGCGGCGCTCGCGACCGCGCGCGACGCCGCCCTCGCGATCGGGCGTCTCGCCGTTCCGCCGCTCGATCACACGGGGGGAGGGGGGGCGCGCAGCGACTCCGCTGTCGTCGCGCGGCTCGATGCGCTCAAGCAGTTCATCTCGCATCCCGGCGGGCTACCACTGCGCAATGTGATGGACGAGTCGCGTCGACTGCACGACGCGATGGATCGCGCGTTTTCGCTGGCGATGGAACCCGGCGACTCGGTACTGCTGGTCAGCACGCCGCTAGGCGTACGCACCGCGAACGGTGCGCGGGACATCCTTCTGCGCGAGGTCCTGATTCCGTACGATCGACTCCTTGGGCAACTCAAGGAGGAGGACAGTTCTCGCGGCTTCGCCGTACTCGCACGTGGACAGTTCGTGCGCTGGCTTTCCGTCGTTGGTCGCGTGTCGGGAGCGCAAGCCGAGGCGGCGCTTGCTGTCTTCACGGAGTACGCCGAGATCGCCGAAGCAGTGCGCGCGGAGTGCTCGCATGCGTGGCGGGATCCGCGCCTCGTCTGGCTGCCATTGCAGCTGGCGCTACGCCCGGAGCAGCACGACTCGCAGGACGAGTTGGATGCCCTCGTCGAGTTGGCGACACGTGAGGACTTCAGCGAGGGAAACGCGGCGTCGTACATCATCAACGAACAATTCCAATTCCAGCTCAGCCGCACCATTCGCGCGGCGAACGACTACCACGTCCTCATCACGCACGACTTCCGCGGCTACGACGCACAGGGCGATCCGGACGAGATGAGCTTTCGTCACGTGCTGCACTCGTACCTCTCCACGCTGACAGCCCGGGTGCGCGCGTACGACAGCACGGGGACGTTTCCCGTGTACATGATCCTGCTGGACGAATGGTTCTACAACGTGAACGGTGGACGCCTCTGGATGTCGCTGCTCGAGGATCCCACGCGGCACGAGGTTGAACTCCCGCCGCGTTTCGCGTCGTGGGGAGACTCGCTCCGGGTTGCTCAGGACAGTTTGCGCGCGGCGATCGAGGCGTCGACGCTTCTTCGCGCGCAGCGGCGGCAGTTCGGCGACGCCTGGCTGCGCAACATGATCAAGGTGCACGTGAGCATCACGAACTCCGCCGACCCGAGTTTCTGGAGCTGGCGCGTGGCGTCGTTCTTCCCGATGCCCGACGCCTGGATGCGCGATCACCGCAAGATCGCATTCTACGACATCAGTGAGCGCGATCCATATCGCGGGGAGGCCATCTTCACCGGTGCCGGAATCGGCGAACACTACGCGAATCTTGCGTGGGAGGATCGCTCCCTCCTTATCCGCGGCCCAGCGGTGCTCGGCCTCAAGGAAGCTGCGCGCAACATTCTGCTCAAACAGGGGATCACATTGGCGCGCATGCCCTATCCGCTCCTCCCGCTCCCGCTCGCGCCCGACTACGCCGAGCGCGTGAGGGTGGAGACGGCGCGCATCGCATATCCGCTCCGCGCCATGCAGCTGCAAAACGGGACCGGCTTCGACGCGAAGGATGTGAACGTCGCGAAGGCAGTGCTCTACACGCTCATGCCTCCGGGTTCGGTCGTGAAGATTCCGGACTCACTGTGGAATGGGACCTTCTGGGGCTCGGCGCTCATCGGCTGTGCGCTCCGCGGCGTGCGGGTGCTGGTGATCGCGCCGGCGCTCGCCAACGCGCCCGCGCGCGCCTTCGGGTCGATGGTGCGCGGACGCGAACTGGCGTGGCGCCTCGTCGTCGCATCGCGTGCGCTCGCGCCGGAGATTGCGGCGAGCGGAGGGCTGCTCAAGGTCGGCATCTTCGCCACCGAGCTCCGCGTGACCGATATCGCCGGCAAGGCATCAGCGGTCAAGTCCACCTTCGAGAAGAGCGAGTGGTTGCATCACCTCTTCGATTTCCCCGACACGGTGTATCCCACGATCGACTCGATCGCCTCGGCGCTGCGTGCTCTCCCGGCACTTGGCGACTCGGTCAATCACTTCGAGTCATACGATCGTTCGTATCTCCATCTCAAGGCCAACTTCTTCGCGTCGCGTGAGGCATGGACGGTGATGTCGCGCGCCGACTGGGCACCGCTGATGGGGGAGTTCGCCCAGTTCCGACTCGCACAGCTGCAACGCCCGACCGCCGACATTGCGTCGTTTGCCGACTATCCCGATGCGCTGCGGGACATCGGTGGCGAGGTACTGCGACGGTGGTACGACGCCCTCCCGGCTCCCACACGGGAGCGCGTCGTCTTCTTCACGGTGATCGGCTCGGCAAACCAGAACGACCGAAGCTTCGCGTTGGACGGTGAGGACGCGCTGGTGATTTCGCGCTGGCCGAGCATTTTGGCGTATCTCGATCTCATCACGTTGATCGGGCAGAGCGTGTGGATCGACGATCCGGCGGCGTTGGACTCGCTCCTGCCGCAGCATTCGTTCGTCAAGCGGCACTTGGCGCACTGGTTCCGTTATTCCTTCTAGCGCAAGCGATCGCGCGTGCGGGGCCCAGGATGCGCGGGTCGAGATATGGCGACGCCGATCGCGGTCGGGGCGCGTCGTCGGATGGTCCCGCGCGCGTAACGTGGCCGGGAGTCGTGCCGCAGATGGGAGGTGAGCGGGCGAGGGCGCCGCATTTCGTCTGAAAATGCGACAATGGCAGCGTCAATCGGCACGATGCCTGCTAGCTTTGGCCCGTGACTTCCGCGATCAGAAGACTGGAGCCGGTGCCGTACGGCATCTGTGCCTGTGTGGGGCTGGGGGGGCTCTTTGCCGGTGTCACCGGCCCGCTCCTCAGCACCTTCGTACCACCGCTCGTGCGCGACGCACTCGGCGACCATCGCACGGCGATCGGCGCGGTGATGGCGATCGACAACGTGCTGTTGCTCCTGCTCGTGCCGTGGACTGGCGCGGCGTCGGACCGGGCGAGCGTGCGCGGGCGCGGGCGCGTGTCGCTGGTGATCGCCGGTCTCCTGCTTTCGGCAGTTGGGATGGCGCTCTTTCCCTGGTCGGCGGGGTTCGGGATCGGGGGGGTGATTGCCGCGATCGTCCTCCTGTACAGCGGGATCAACATCCAGCGTTCGCCGTTCCAGGCGTTGGTGGCCGACGCGGTACCGTCGCGATTCCGTTCGCTGGCCACGGGCTCGGTGACGTTCCAGATGTGCGTCGGCGCGATCGTCTTCCTGATGCTCGGGCAGCTCTTCGGGATGCGCATCGCGTTCCTGATTGCGGCGGCGACCGTACTGGCGATCGCCGGGGGGATGGCGCTCGGGCTTCGCGAGACCTCGCCGTCGGGAGAGAGCGCGGTCGAGGCATCGTTCCGGTCATTAGTCGATGCGGCGATGCAAGCGATCCGCGGCACGGTGCCGGGGATGCGGGCGATCTTCGCGGCGTCGCTGTTGTTGCAGCTGACGTTCCAGACGTTCACCACGTGGTTCGCGCTGCACGGAACCGAGCGCTTTGGCGTGCGGCCGGAAGACGTGACGATCGGCTTCATCGCGTGGGCGGTCGGCGGGGTGATTGGAGCGTTGCCGGCGGGGGTCGTGGGTGTGCGCATCGGGCGGCGTAACGCGATGCTCCTCGGCTTCGCGCTGATGGCCGTTGCGCTGCTGGCGCTGGACCGGGTCTCGAGCGTGTCGCAGGCGGCGCCGTTGCTCGCACTCGCCTCGGCGGCGTGGACGTTTCCCACCGTGAACGCCTATCCGTTGTTTGTCGAGCCGATACCGCGCGAGCGTCGCGGTGTGCTGGCGGCGCTGTTCCTGCTCTGCAACGCGCTCGGCGGGGCGATCGGGGATCCGATGAACGGTGCGATGTTCGACGGGTTCGGGAGTTACCGCCCGCTGTTCCTGGTGATGGCGGCCTACACGGCGCTTGCGTTCGTGGCGGTGTTGTTCGTGCCGAGGGGGATGGGGGAGGCGGGGACGGGAGGGGAGGGGTAGAAGGAGTCAGGTCGCGGCACCCTCGCACCCGAGCTCGTCGACGCCGTTACGCCGACTGGAAGTGTTCGAGGCGCTGTCGGATCCGCATCGCGGGCGCACCGTGATCCCGGGTGCCTGGGGCCATCATTGACGCGCGCATCCGTTCCGATATGATCATCTCTCCCTGATGACCCCTGTGCATCACTAGCGGCCCCCCCACCCAATGTCCCTCCCCACCGTCCCCGCCGGCACCGGCGAGCATCCGATCGGGATGATCGTGATCTCCGCCAACAACCTCGCAGCATCCACCGCCTTCTATTCCAAGGTGTTTGGCTGGCAGGTGCAAAGCGTGAGTCCGGAGCTGTCCGGCGCAGTCGCCTCTGGGGGCCCGAGCATCACCTTCCGCGCTGGGACGCCGGAGGGATTCCAGGGGATGGTCCCGATGATCTGCGTCGCCAACGTGCAGGAGGCGCTCGACCGGGTCGTTGCAGCCGGCGGCAGCGTCGAGCGCGCACCCTGGAGCGTCCCGATGATGGGGACGATCGCCCGATTCAAGGACCCCGCGGGTACCGTCTACGGCCTCACCAGCGCGTTCGCCCCGTCGATGATTCCCGCGATCCCGATCCCGTTCGGCGACGCCCCCACGCCGCCTAACAACTCGATCTGCAGCGTGGAGATGCACGCCGGCGACCTCGCCGTCGCCGCCCGCTTCTTCGGCGATCAGTTCGGCTGGGGGACAGAATCGTCGATGCCGCAGTACCTGACCTTCGATCCCGGTGCCGGGGTCGCGGGGGTCTTTCAGTCGCACACGCCGGCCACACGCGCAGTCCCCTACATCTATGTTGCAAACGTGTCCGCCACCCTCGACGCCATCGATGCGGCTGGTGGGAAGCGCATGGGGGCGCCGATGCCGATTCCCGGGCGCACGACCTTTGGCTACTTCTCCGATCCCTCGGGGACGCCGATGGGGTTGATGGGCGGGTAGGACTGACACTCGCATGAGAGCTTCCTGGTACGAGTCGCAGGGCGCGGCGCGTGACGTATTCGTCGTGGGAACGATGCCCGATCCCCGCCCCGGACAGGGCGAGGTGCGAATCGCGATCCAACGGTCGGGGATCAATCCTGGCGACTTGAAGAAGCGCAGCGACGCCTTTGGCGTCGGGATGCCCTATCCGCGCGTCATTCCGCACAGCGACGGCGCGGGCGTCGTCGACATCGTCGGCGACGGCGTGTCGCCCGACCTCGTGGGCGCTCGCGCCTGGTGCTTCGGCGCGCAGAGCTATCGATCGTTTGGGACTGCGGCGGAGTTCTGCGTGGTTCCGCGCTCGAACATCGCCCTCCTTCCCGACGCAGTCTCGTTCGACCAGGGCGCGTCGCTCGGCATTCCGGGGATCACGGCACACCGCGCCGTGCACGTCGCGGGCGACGTGAAGGACCGCACGGTGCTCGTGCAGGGAGGCGCAGGGGCGGTGGGGCTCGCAGCGGTAGCCGTCGCGCGCTCCGCGGGGGCGAGAGTCTTCGCGACCGTGCGCAACGCGGCTGACGCCAGCGTCGCGCGTGATGCGGGGGCGCACGACGTAGTGCGCACCGACGGCGCCACCGCGGACACGATCGTGGATCAGCTCCTTGCCCTCGCCCCCGACGGAGTCGATCACGTGGTCGAAGTCGCGTTCGGGGCGAACGTCGCGGTAGACGAGCGAGTGCTGAGCGTCGGCGGTTCGATCGCTGCTTATGCAACAAACGATTCGCAGCCGGTGATTCCGTTCTGGCCACTCGTCTTCCGGAATGCGCGTCTTTATTTCATCGGAAGCGACGACTTTCCGCCCGAAGCAAAGCGACGCGCGGCAGTGGAATTGACCGGGATGCTCGCCGATGGGTGGCGCGGTTTTCCGATCGCACGCGTCCTGCCGCTCTCGGAGATCGCCGCCGCTCACGAACTCGTCGAATCGGGTACGGTGCGCGGACGCGTCCTGCTGTCGATACCGTGACCGACGGTGGCAGCGTAGACCGACGGGGAATCGCGCGGTCGCAGCCCCAAGCCTCCCTTCGCTCGAAACTCCGTCGCCAACCATGAAGATCAGCGCCTTCGTGACGAGCACCCCCGCATCCCACGACGTTTCGGTGCAGACCGATGCCACGACACGCGCGCTTCCCGTCCCCGCGAAGGGCTCCGGTCGCGGCTCGGCGGTGAACGGCGGCGAGTTCCTGATGCTCGCCCTCGCGACGTGCTACTGCAACGACCTGTATCGTGAGGCGGAGCGACTCGGGATTCCCGTCGACGGCGTCTCGGTCGAAGCATCGGCCGACTTTCCCGGAGTCGGGCTCGCCGCGACGAACATCCGCTACCACGCGACCATCACCTCGCCCGCCAGCGCGGACGACATCGACCGTCTGCTGACCGAGACCGATGCCGTCGCCGAGGTGCACAACACGGTGCGTGCGGGGGTGGGGGTGACGCTGCAGCGCGACTAGCGCACGCGGCGCCCGGGTGCGCTGACATGCACCTAGGCGTCAGCACGAGCACGTGGGGCGCAGGACGCACGTCCCATTCCTCACTACGGCGCGACGCTCCCCGCGGCGCTGAGTATGACCTTCGCCACGTCGCTCGGCCGCGAGACGAACGGAAGGTGGCTCGCGGCGAGTTCGATCGAGGTCGCATTCATCCGCTTCGCCATGAAGCGCTCGAGATCCGGATTGATGGTGCGATCCTGCTGCGCCACGATGGCGGGCATCGGCGGGACTCGAGCGAATCCTCAACCGTGCCGATGAAGCATTGCGCCATGCGCGGCAGGCCATCTGGGACATGCGTCGCTCGGCCGACCCGGACGAGCCCCTCGGCGAGGCGCTGGTGCACGCGGCGCGCGAGGCGGTCGAGGGTTCGGCAATCGAGGTGCAGCTCGTGGTGAGCGGACGGGCGCGTCCGCTGACTCCCGTGGTCGAAGACACGCTGCGACGCGTGGGGCGCGAGGCGGTGCGCAACGCGGCGCGTCATGCCGGGGCGCAACGCGTCGATCTCGAACTCGCGTATGGCGAGCGCGACGTGCAATTGATCGCGCGCGATGACGGTCGCGGCTTGGACGACCGGGCGGCAGAGACCGCGATCGCCAACGGGCACTACGGGATATCCGGAATGCGGGAGCGCGCCGAGGCGGCAGGCGGTTCGCTCGAGGTCGTTGGGGTTGCCGATGTGGGGACGACGGTGGCACTGTCGATTCCGATGGCCGTGAAGTGACACCTGCCTGTCGCGATCGCGCACGACACGGATCGTTGCGACTGTCAGGGCGGGTTTTCAATCGTTTGGGTGGAGGAGCGGAGCATGCGGCTAGCCATGGATCCACGCGGGCGCAGCATCTGCGCGATGTTGGGACTGCTGTCCCTCGCAGGTTGCATGTTGACGATTGTCGACATGGACGAACGGCTGGCCGAAGAGGCCCAGGTTCTTGGCGCCGTGATCGACCGCTCCCTCGGCCCCGAGGCAATGCGAGCGCAAGTCCTCGTGTTGCTTCATGAGCGCCATTCCAGAATAGACGAGCAGTTCCTCAACGTGGCCGATCGCTGGATTGCCGACAGTTTCCCGGACGTTCCGCGCGATCTCTTGGCTGATTTTCGTCGCGTGGCGGGCGACACGTCCAACATCGTTCCGTTTACGCTGCCACACGGCTCCCTTCGCCTCGTCGCGGACTCCACGCTCGGGCGCATCTTCGGCGCAAGGCCAGCCGCGGACACCCTCGGCTGGTCGCGATTCCAACGAGAGTATCCGAACAGCAGGGGACCGTTTGCGTTCTCGCGCGTCGGACTGAGTCGCAATCGCGAATGGGCTCTCGTCCTCGCAGGACGTGCGTCCGGCCCGCTTGGGGGGGACGGGTCGCTCGCGCTCCTGTTGCGAAGCGGCGAGACCTGGAGCGTTCACGCCTGGCGATTGCTTTGGGTGACCTGAGCTCCTCACACGCGACTGCCCGACCTCCAACGCGCGCTCGATGACGAGCCGAATGCCGCAGACCATTTCGGCGCATTCCCTCCCTCCACACAGCGCGCCATACTGGAGTGGGTCCACAACGCCAGGAAGCCCGAGACGCGCGCCAAGCGCGTCGAGGAGACCGCCCGGCTCGCCGCGAAGAACCTCCGCGCGAATCAGTGGCGACAACCTGCCGGGAGCGGCGTAAAACCGAAGCGATAGCTACCCCACGGTCGCCCGCTCGTTAGGTGCCCGGCCCACACGAGGACGATGAGATGATCCCCGCGTTCCCCGCAGCCGTCCCCGAGGTTCCGGTCGCCGACCTCGCCGAGGCGACGGCGTACTACCGCGACCGTCTCCTCTTCGAGATCGACTGGGTGGCCGACGACATCGCGCTCGCCGGCCTCTCGCGCGATCACTCGCGTCTCTTTCTCGCCGCACCGCCATTCCGGGAAGGGCGCGGCAACGCGCCACCGATCGTCTTCTGGCTCAACCTCGACAGCAATGCCGGCGTCGATGCACTCCACGCCGCGTGGCGCGCGGCCGGTGCCATCATCACCTCAGCGCCCGAATCGAAACCGTGGGGGCTGCACGAGTTCTTCGCCGCGGATCCCGATGGCAACCAGATCCGCGTCTTTCACGACTTCGCGACGCCGGAACGCGAGGCGGCAGCGGCGAGAGACCACGAGGGCAACGCGTGAGCATGGCGCTGATGTTCTTCGCACAAACGTTCCCCGCACACGTACTCCCCGCACACGTACTCCCCGCACACGCACGCTCCGCGCGTTGACGCACACCACGAGATCGTCATGCCCACACTGACGCAGGACTTCCTCGATGCCTGCGAGGTGCATTCGCCATCGGCGCTGCGTGCGGTGCTGGACGCCGGATTCGACGTGCACTCTCAGGTCAACGGTCTCACGCCGGTGAATGTGCTCCTGGAGATGTACAGCCGGTCCGATGCCTTTCCCACCTGCCTGACGATTCTTCTCGACGCCGGTGCAACGCTCGACGATCCGAAGCTCCTCCCGGTGCTGCTCAACGATCGCGACCAACTGGCGACCGCGCTCGCGCGTGACCCCGCCCTCGTCGCGCACCGCACCACCGTCCGCTGCACCTTCACCCCTCTCGAAGGGGCGACGCTCCTGCACGTTGCCGCCGAGTATGGGCATCTCGCCGCCGCCGAGGTGCTGATCGACCACGGCGCCGACGTGAATGCGCGCGCGGCGGTCGACGCAGAGGGACTGAATGGACAGACGCCGATCTTTCACACGGTGAACTCGCACGCCAATCGCTCGGCGCCGGTGATGCGGCTCCTCCTCGACCGGGGAGCGCGGACCGACATCCTGCTGCGCGGCATCCGGTGGGGGCACACCTTCCCGTGGGCCACCACCTGCTTCGACGTCACGCCGATCTCCTATGCGCAGTTGGGGAACCTGCGGCAGTTTCAGCGCTCGGAGGTCGACATCAACGCCAACGTCTGCGCGATGCTCGCCGTGGCGGGACGTCCTGTCCCCGTCGACCTCAACGTGCCTAACCAGTACCTGCTCGACGGTTGAGCGCCACCGCGGCGCTCAGCACGTCCGCCGGCGGCGCTTGCGCGTCGCATCGCCCTCGCGGGTCGCCCGCTCGAATGGCCCATCCCCCGCATGCGGCCGCCCGCCGAACCAGAGCGAGAGCGCGCGTATTCGCGCGGCGTCCGCACGTGCCGCGTCGTCATCGCCCGAGGGGAGGACCGGCTCCAGCACGTCGTCCTCCCACGCCGCCATCCCGTCCTTGAGCACGCGCGCGTTGCGGATCCCCCGCAGCTGCAACAGCACCCACCCCTGCGCGGCGTGCGCCCCGCCATCGCTGTAGAGGACGAGCAGATCCCCCGCCCCGACCTGCAGCGTCGCCAGGTCACCTAACGACGCAAGCTCGGCGCCGGGGATGACGTACGTCCCGGTGTCGACACCTTCGCGCAGGTCGATCACCCGGAGCCCGGGCTTTCCGTCCTTGATCCACGTCGCCAGTTCCACCGCGTCGACGTGATCCTCCTCGCGCTCGATCACCCCGGCCAGCGACGCGACCTCGCTCGGTGCGCTCGATGGACGCGCCCCAACGGCGGAGAGCGCAAACGCCAGCGTCAGCGCGCCAACCTCGAAGCGCGAGGGCTTCCACCACGGCGGACGATCGCTCCCGGATTCACGCAGGCGCGATACGCGGAGCGCCACCATCGCCAGCAGGACCAGCGCCGCAGCGACCACCCACGTCGGGAGCCCGAGCTCCGCGGGAAGAAGGCGCTGCTCGTCGGGAACGTCGGCCACCGCGCGCCCAAGCCAAGGCCAGAGGAGTGGCGTCGCGACGGTTCCCAGGAAGACTCCCCCCACCGCGGCCATCCCATCGCGCCGCCCCGACGCAGCGGCTACACACGCCGTGCCGGGACAGAGCGACGAGATCGCGAAGCCGCCGCCGAAGACGATGCCGCCAACGACTTGTCCCCCGATATCGGTCGGCGGCGTGGCGATCGCGCGCAGGTCGACGATGCCGAGCGCACTGCACCAGAGAAGGCCGAGCATCGCCGTCACGATCGCTCCGAACATCACGAGGATGACGGAATAGTCGGTCCCGACCAGCTGGCCGCGGATCACGCGCGGGTCGCCCAGCCCCGCGCGCTCGAGGATCATCCCGAAGGCGATCCCCACCGGGATCGCTGTCACCGCCGGGTGCAACGACTCCAGGGGCATGCGTCAGCGCTCCGCGCGTCGGGCGACGCGCGCCACGAGTATCGCCGTGCCGAAGGCCAGCGGGATGAAGACCCACGCGCCGGTGACCAGCAGCGCACCCCCCGTGAGCGCTAACCCCGAAGTGCAGCCGTAAGCAAGGCGCGCCCCGGCGCCCATCAGCGCACCTCCAAACAGCGCACGCGCCAGGCGGCGACGGTCAGTCGTTGCCTGCGGCGCGAGACGACCGGCGATGGTCGCGCTCACGAAGCCGCCCAGCATCACGCCGAGTATCTCGAGAAAGATCCAGTCGTGCAGGAGCGGAACGCCGGTGGGAATGCGATCGGCAAGCGTCGGCGCGATGACGGCGCTCGTCCCAACGGCCTCCAAGACTCGCCCGGCGCCGGCGGCGAAGGCACCCGAGGCACCGATGCCGCGCCCCGCGAAGACAAATGATGCGAGGAGGACGAGCCCTAGCGACACACCCGAGCGCACCGGGTCGGCGTAGCGCTGCACGCTCACTCCTCGTGCGCGGGTGCTGCAGCCGGCGTCTTCTCGACGGGGAGCTTGCGACGATCCCAATCCTCGAACGAGCCGTCGTACAACTTGATCGGATGTCCGAGCAGGCGCGCCGCGAAGAGCACCATCGTCGCCTGCTGCCCCACGTGACAGTACGCGACGACGGTGTCCCCCGTCTTCACCCCGGCCGCGGCGAACGCCGCCTCCATCTCCTTGCGCGGCATGAACTGCAGCGAGTCGCTGAAGAGCGTGTTGAACGGAAGGTTGTGCGCCCCGGGAATGTGGCCGGCGTCGTGCTGCGTCCCGTCACGCATCTTCATCCCCGGCCCCGAGTAGAAGACCGGGGCGCGCGCGTCGATCAGGTGAAAGTCGGGTTGCGTGAGTCTCGCCTGCACCCACGCGTGATCGACGACGATCGAACGATCGGGGGTGACCGTCAGCTTCCCCGGCGTTGCGGCTGGCGGGGTGTCGGCGGTGAGCGGGAGACCAGCGCGCTTCCACGCCGTCGTCCCCCCCTCGAGGAGCTGCGTGCGATTCCCCAGCCCCGCCACCTGCAACGTCCAGACGATGCGGGTCGCCGGCGAACCCCAATCGGCAGCCGGCACCACCACCACTCGGCTCCGGTCGCCGATACCGAATCGCTCGAGCCGCGAGCGCAGGTCCTTCGCCGCCGGAAGCTCAAGGGAGAGTGCGCCGTCGCCACGGTCGGCGGCGAGCATCATCATGTCGACGTAGCGCGCCCCGCGGATGTGTCCCGCGTCGTAATCGTCCTTGGGACCCACATGCAGCAGCACGACGTTGGGATCGGCGAGTTGCTTATTGAGTTGAGCAGGCGAGATGAGGAGATCGCCTACCCCTGCGGATTGCGCGACGAGGCAGCGGGCGTGTACGAGCACGACGACCGTGGCGGCGCCGAGGATCAAGCGAAGTCGGGGATGCATGCGCGTGAGTCCGGTGAAGGGTGCGGACACACGATGTCGCGCGGGCGGGCGCGAGTGGTGGAGTCGCCGTGGGGAAGTTGTGCAGGAGCTGTTCGGGCGCGAAGCGAGCCCGCCGGCGCCTAACGCTGGAAGCGGTACCCCACCTTGTAGACCGTCACGATGTGCTGCGGATCGGCCGGGTCGCGCTCGAGCTTGCGGCGCAGCTCCATCACGTGCGAGTCCACCGTGCGGGAGAGGACGAGCGGGCCGTATCCCCACACCTCGCGCAGCAGCTCCACTCGTGTCGCCACACGCCCCTCGCGCCGCAGCAAGGCCAGGAGGAGGTCGAAGGCCTTGGGAGAGAGCGAGACCTCCGTCCCTTCGTTCGCCACGATGCGCGCCGCCGTATCCACTTCCACCGTCCCGAAGCTGAACATCGTCTCCGCAGGCACACCTTCGGCGCGCACCGCGCGGCGGCGCAGGAGGGCGTGCACCCGCTCGAGAAGCTCGAGCAGGGAGAAGGGCTTGGTGACGTACTGATCGGCGTCGAGGCGAAAGCCGCGGATCTTGTCCTGCTCCTCGCCACGCGCCGAGAGGATGATTACCGGGAGATCGCGGCTCCGCCCGCGCAGGGTGCGCAGCACCTCGAAGCCGTCGAGCCCGGGGAGCATCAGGTCGAGGATGACGAGATCGGGAGCGAAGGTCGCGTGTGCGCCGAGCGCCTCGCGACCGTCGTAGACCGTTCGGACTTCGAGTCCTTCGAGGCGCAGGTTGTGCGCGAGGAGCTCGGCGAGTTCCGGCTGGTCCTCGACCACCAGGACGCGCGCCGTCACGATCCTGCACCCGGGAGTTGGAAGACGAACGAGGCACCGCCACCCGCTGCGTCCTCCACCCACACGTCGCCGCCGTGTTCGAGGGCGATATCGCGTACGACCGTTAGGCCGATCCCGCTCCCGCCAGCTGCATGGGCGCGCGCCTGCTCCCCGCGCTCGAACGGCTTCCAGATGCGCCGTCGCTCATCGGGCGGAACGCCGGGGCCGCTGTCGGTGACGCGCAGTTGGATCCCGCCACCGCTCGGCGTCGATACGTTCACCACAACCGGCGCCTGATCGCGTCCGTATTTCACCGCGTTGTCGAGGAGGTTGAGCAGCACCTGTCGGAGCGATCCCCGTTGCATGACGGTCGGTGCGCTCGCCACGCCCGTTACCTCGATGGTGATCCCTCGTAGCGACGCCAGTGCCTGGAACTCTCCCGCCACCGCACGCGCCTCGGCGGCGACATCGGTATTCACGCGGGGGACGTCGGCTTGCTTCGCGCCGCGCGTGAATCGCAGAAGTCCCTCCACGAGGTGCTGCAACCGCAGCACTTCCCGGTCGGCCATGTCGAGCGAGCTTCGGCGCATCGCTTCGTCGCCCGCGCGCCCCATGCGAATCGTGTCGAGCACCAGGCGCACCTGCGTGAGCGGGGTACGCAGCTCGTGCGACACATTGGCCACGAACGACGCACGATCCTCGGTGAAGCGCACGTCGCGCCTGAGCTGCACCGCCGCGACCACCGTCACGCCTAACGCCAGCACGAGGAGGACGAGGTTGAATGGGACGCGCGACTCGGGCGTCCCGCCGATGAGGAGCGACTCGCCCAGCTCGGGACGGATCTGTGCCTTCACGCGCACGCCGCCGAAGTCGAACGGGAGTTGCAGCACGCTGGCCAATTCCCAGCGCGGCACCTCGCGCGAACGGAAGACGGTGTGACCGGCGGCGTCGCTCACCTCGATGTCGAGCAGGTCGGCGTTGGTGCGCCCCTTCACCAGCGACGGCGGGAGGAGATCGCTCCGCACGAAGGCGCTGTGAAAGAGCGTGTCGATCGCCGCTGGAGCGTACTCCACCCCGTAGACCAGCGTGTCGCCCCACCCCGTCGGCATGAGACGACTGGCCAGTACGCGCGTCGAATCGCCGCGCTCTTCCACGAAGAGCCGGTACGGCCAGGTGGGCATCTCGCGTCGGCGCGCGGCAGTGGAGAAGAGCTGGTTGATCCAGGCAGCGTCGTCGCGCGGCAGCGCGACCACTGGTACGGTCATGCTCCCGGCGTTTTGATCGACCGGATCCCCAAGCCACCCGCGCCCCTGCTGCCGGTAGTTGCGCGCCACCCCCATCGTGTCGCTCCCCAGCACGTAGGCGTAGAAGTGCAGCGGGAGCGGTCCGCGGAGCGTTTCGTGACAGTTGCAGGCGGGGTTCCATCGCAGCAAGTGCCCCATGCGCGTTGCATCGGGGACGCGTGGATCCAGGTGCAATGCCCCCCCGTGATTCACCGGGCCCAGCACCTCGTCGATCGCGCCACGCAGGTCGGCGGTGAGGTGCTCGCGATAGCTCCACGCGGCGAAGGCGCCGTAGTCTCGCAGCGCCCGCTCGGTCACCGATCGCGACGTGCGCGCCGCCCGGTACGTCTGCACGAGCATGATCGCGACCGACGCCAGCCCTCCAACGAGGAGAAGCTGGAGCCAGAGGGCGCTCGTGCGGGCGGCGGTCGAGGGACGCATCGATTGAAAGATGGGGACCCACCCGCAGCCGAGGGAGCGACGAGTTGTGCAGGAGTGGTGAAGAGGGGCGCAGCGAACGCCCCTCTCCTGCCGTCAGGCCGACGGCGACGCCCCTCCCACTCGCTGGAGATACGCTACCACGTCGTCCCGTCCTTCGTGCTGCGCCCAGCCGAGCGGCGTGCCGTTCCACAGCTCGTCCTCGATGTCCGTTCGCGCACCGTGCGCAACGAGGAGTTGCACCAGCGCCAGTCGCCCGCTCGCCGCCGCGTGGTGCAACGGCGTCCCGTGCCCGTGGAATCCGTCGGGGTTGCGCCGGTTGGGATCTTCTCCGGCGGCAAGGAGGAGTTTGGTGACGGCCAGGTGTCCCCCCAGGGTCGCCATCGCGAAGGCCCGGTGTCGCTCCTCGATCGTTGCAGCTGGAAGCAAGTCGCGCACGCTGTCTTCCCGCCCGAGCCCGGCCGCCTTCACGATATCGTCGACGCGTGCCCCTCGCGCGACGAGCGCCTCGGCCGCTTCGAGAAAACCGAACACGAGCGCGGTGAGGAGCGGTGAGTGCCATGCCCCCGACCCCGCCCCTTCCACGTTCGCTCCGAAGTCGATGAGGAGGTGCGTGAGCGGGACCTGCACCCCGGCGTCGTGGGGCGGCGTGCTCGACACCAGCATGCTGAGCGTGGGCGTCTGGCCACCATACATCCCGGCGAGCGCGTCCGCTTCACCCCCCGCTTCGAGTAGCAGGCGTCCCATCTCTACTGCGTTAGGGGGAGACTTTTGCCGATACCCCTCGACACCGTTGGCGCCGAGGTAGTGCACCAGCGTCGCCGCGTGAACCGGGGGATCGTGACAGGTGACGCGCGTGGATCGCTGGCGTACGAGGTCGGGGTGCTCGCGCAGCATGTCGCGCAGCTCCGTCGCCTTCCCATTGATCACGGCGTCGACCGCCCGCTCGAAGGCGCGGATCGGCGAACGTGGTGTGCGCACTTCTGCCGTGAGCGCGGCGAGCGCGTCCCAGTCCAGGAACGAGTAGAGACGCGCGACCGCGAGTCGTGTATCGTCGAGTGCGAGCGGCGTGTCGCGGATCTCTTCCTGCGTGATCTGCCTCGGGAGCCACTTGATCGTGTCGTCGAGAAAGCGCGGCAAGCTGCGATGCAGGAGCGCCAGCGCGTCAGCGTTGCCGGCAGCGTGCGCGTCGAGGAGTTGCGCCGCCTGCTTGTCGTAGTCGTCGAGTGGCGCGTCCCAGGGGAGCGGAGAGAAGACACGTGCCGTCATGGGCGCTCGCGCGAGATGGGGATGGTCAAGTATCCCTCCTCGCACTCGTCACCGCGAGTGGCCTCAACCGCGAGTGGCCTCAACCGCGAGTGGCCTCAACCGCGAGTGGCCTCAACCGCGCACGTCTTCACTCGCGCGCACGCGCATTCGCCAGTCGTATCCGCCAGTCGCATCCGCCAGTCGCATCCGCCGACTGCGACGCTCCCTCGCTACTCAGCGCCCCAGTCGCACGCCGAACTGCACCTGGTACGGGTCGCCCCCCTTGGGGAGCACGCCCGCCCCTTCGTTCACCGTGTAACGATAGCGCTGCTGCGCTGCGTCGAATCCCACGACGCGCAGGAGCGGCACACGATTCACCACCGGGTTCTGCGACGAAATCCCCACCGGAAGGAGGTACTGCGCCCCCCACTCGCGATTGAGGAGATTACCGAGATTGAAGATGTCGACGATGAACTCCGCTGCACCGATCCCGCGCGCGTCGAAGCGACGCGAGAAGCGCGCGTCCACCCGGTGCGTCCACGGCGTGTAGATCGTGTTGCGCCCCGCGACCTCGCCCAGGTGATCGCGGATGTACTGGCTGGCGAGGTTGTGCGAGTTGGCCATTACCCGCCGCATCGAGGCGGCGACGTCGGCCGGCGTTGCGGGGTCGTCGGGATCGAAGAGGAATGCGAGGTCGTTGCCGTTGGCCTCGTCGCCATTGATGTCGCCGTCCACCACGAGCGAGAAGGGGCGCCCGCTCGTCCCGACGTAGCGCGCCGACGCAACGATGCCTAACGGCGCACGCAGGTCCACCGTACCGACGATACGATGCCGCGCGTCCAGGTCCGATGATGCCCACGCCTGATTCAGGGCGCGTGGATCGTCCACAACGGGCGTGAACGTGGTCGCAGTGCGCGCCAGACAGCAGCCGTACGTCGAGTTGTCGCGCGCGTGCGACCAGGCGTAGCCGACCGTACCGTGCAACGCGCGCCCGGCGCGGTACGCGACCTCCCCGGTGATCGCCTCCTGCTCGGCGCGTGCGCCGGACTCGAGCGACACAACACGCGCGTAGCCGGCGACGCGCGACGCGTTGCGCACGTCGGTCACACCCGTCGCCTGAGGGATGCTCGCGGCCGGCACCCACACCCCGCGCCCTCCCTCGGCCATCAACCGGAACGACGGCGCCTCCCGCAGGTTGAGGTCGATGTAGTGATAGCCGTCGTGCTGCCGCATCGTATTCACACCGAGCGTAGTAACGAGTGCATCGCCGACGCGGTGCGACCAGGCGAGCGCTCCCTTCCAGGTGCGAGGCGCACGAACGTCGCCGGCAACATTCACGTAGGCCGGTGCGCGCGTGCCATCGGTCGGAAGCCCCGGAACCGTCGCCGGATCGGTGCGATAGCTGGTAAAGTCGGGGATCGGAACGCTCGCGCCGCGCAGGTCCACGTCGCCGAGCGACGTCCCCGTGTAGAGGAGCTGGTTGTGCTGCGCATAGTACGGCATCTGCGCGGTGAAGAGTCCCGCGCCCAGCCGCACCACGTCGCGGCCCTCGCCGTCGACGCGCCAGACGAGCTGTCCGCGCGGTTGCAGCTGCCCCCAATCGCTCGGCGCACGTGCGGTGCGTACCGCGAAGGCGGCATCGACGTCGGGATTCGCCGCTGGCGCGGTGAGGAAGGCGGTCCCATCCCATCGGAGTCCGCCGGTGAAGGCGAAGCGCTCGGAGGCTTGCCACTCCAACTGCGCATAGAGTCCGAGCTCGAGCACGTGCTGGCGTGTCACGGGCGACGTGCCGTTCACCGGGACGATTCGGCTGAAGCGGTTCGGCTGGCGCGCCTCGAGCGCCGCGATCGAGGGGAACACGAAGAGCCCGCTCTGCGACTCGGCGATCAGCGTGCGGGTCCCGGTGAGTGAGTTGTCGGTGCCGGCCGTCGCCAGGAAGGGGCCGCGCTGTACGGCCAGTCGATCGATCAGCTGCAACTGCCACTCGCGACTGTCGTCGGGAGCGAGACGGTTTCCGCCGAACTGGATCGTCGAGTTACCGGTGGTCCCGTCGGGGAGGAGCGATCGCACCTGCACGAAGCCGCGTGGTATGCCGGGCGACTCCGGAGCGAGCGTGCGGCGCGAATGGCTCACCGCGAGCTGCAACTCGTTGAGTCCGGCCCCCGCCACCTGTGAGGCGAGCGACGCAAGGAGCTGCCCCTCGCGCGAGCGAAAGCCCGATCGCGCCTCGCGCAGCGTGATCGACTGGTCCACGCCGCCGCTCAGCGGACTGTCCCAGTCACTTCCCGTCGCGCGCAGCGTGAGCCGATGCGCGGGTGCCAGCTGCCAGTCCACCCTGGCGAAGAGCGTCTGCGACAGCGGACGCCGCGACAGGCGGCCGAGCTGTGTCTCACTAGTGTTCGTTCCATACAGGCGACCGAGCACGTCGAGCACCCGCGCCAGCGAATCCGCGTTGATCCCCGCCGCCACCTGCGACTGCGAAGTCGCCACGTCGCCGGTCACGAGCGGTTCGTCGGAGTCCTGTCGCTCGTAGGCGACGAAGTAGTGCGCCTTGTCGCGCACGATCGGTCCGCCGAGCGAGAGCGCCGACTGGACGAATTGCGCCTGACGAACATCGCGCGCGCGCCCCTGATAGTCCGATGCGGCCGACAGCCGCTCGTTGCGGAACGCCGTGAAAAGCCGGCGTTCGACGGTATTCGTCCCGAATCGCGTCGCCGCCGCGATCTGCCCGCCCCCCTGCCGTCCTTGGCCGACGTCGAACACCGCCGTATTCACCTCGAACTCGCGCACCGCCTCGAGCGAGATCGCCGACGGTCCGCCGTTCGCTTCACCAGCCCGCAACATGTTGCGCGCCTGGACGCCGTCGATGCGGAAGTCGGTTGACGTCCAGCGCTGGCCGCCGAGCGCGAGTTGGTTGCCGGCGAGCACCGAGAGCGAGGCGAGTCCGGAGAAGTTGCGGTCGAGCACCGGAAGCGCATCGATCGCTTCTCGCGCGATGCGCGTGCTCCCGCCGATCCGTGACTCGCGCCCTTCCTGCGCATCCTCACGAACGACAACTTCAGCGAGGCGCGTGGAACTGCGCTCCAACTCGATGTCGATCACCGGGCGTGCGCCGATGGTGAGCACGATGCCGGTGCGCTCTGCGGGGCGGAACTCCAGGCGGCGTGTGCGCACGGTGTACGGACCGCCAAGCGGAAGTCCGAGCAGGGCGTAGTGTCCGGATTCGTTGGTGCGGACCTGTACCACGTAGCCGGTCTCGCCGTGGCGCGCCTCGACGATGACGTTCGAGATGGGCGCCCCCGCGGTGTCGCGCACCGTCCCGGTGATGCCGCCGACTGCCGTCTGCGCCGGCAGCAGGTGCGGAATCAGGTGCGGAAAGAGCGCGACACCAACCAGAAGAAGCATCCATCGCAACGACCAACCGACTCCTGCTGCCATGATTCGACTCTCGATTCGACTCAACTTCGAAGGAGCTCGGCGATTGGGGCCGGGCAAGGTGGCGCTGCTCGAGGCGATCGAGGCGAGCGGGTCGATCACCGGCGCGGCGAAGGCGTTAGGCATGTCGTACCGGCGTGCGTGGCTGCTCCTCGAGGAGACCAACGCGCTCTTCACCGACGCGAGCGCGGCGACCGCCCAGGGAGGACGCCAAGGCGGCGGCGCGCAGCTCACGCCCTTCGGGCGCGAGGTCGTCGCGCGCTACCGCTCGGCGGAGCGCGCGCTGCGGTGCTACGCCGAGGACGAGCTGTCGTTCTTCGAGGATCACCTGCGCCCGATGCCCAAGCGCCAGCGCGCCAAGGGCTCGGCAGCGCCGAAGGCACTACCGACGCCCTCCGCGCGAAAGCGGAACTCCGCGCGTTGACGCGTGCCGGTTTCGGGCCGGCGATATATACGGTCGGATATAGCGACGCGCCAGAGGGGAGCGCGCGGAGGGTACGCGCGTCCTAGCGCTCGACCGTGATCAGGTGTGCCCGCATCAGTCCGTCGAGCGCGTGCGCGCCGAAGCGCGCCGCGAGGGCGCGCGCGGCAGCGTCGGTCGCCTCGTCGAGGCAGGTCGGGTCGCGTTGCTCGATCTCGTTCCGGAGCGGCGTCCCCTGACAGAACGCGACGGCGGGGAGGCGCGGTGAATCGGCGCGGCTCCGCACCTCGAGTGTCTCTACACGCAGTGTGCCGGTGAAGCCTGCCGCGCGTACATCACGCTCGACTTGAGTGCAATCGTGATATCCATGCGGTGTGCGCCCCAGAAATCGCGGCGGGTCTGCCGGAAACAGGGTGCCGACTGCTTCCGTCACGACATGGGCGAACTCGTTCGTCTCGAGTGTGTCCCACGTGCTGAACGTGTACACGCCGCCAGGGCGCAGCACGCGACGCGCTTCCGCGAAGCCACGCACCTTGTCGGGAAAGAACATCGCCCCGAACTGGCAGACCACGGCGTCGAACGATTGGTCCTCGAAGGGGAGGGCGAGCGCATCGGCCTGCTGCCACTCTACCGGACGAGCGGTTCCCATCGAGCTCGCGCGCGTGATCATCGCCGGATTGAGGTCGGTCGCGACGATCGTGCAGCTGGCGGGGAGAGACTCGGCGAGCGCCCGCGTCAACGCTCCCGTTCCCGCGGCGATCTCCAGCAGTCGATTTGGATTGCGTGCGCTCAACTGCTCGGCGACCACCGTCGCGTATGGGGCGAAGAGCATGGGGACGAGGTCGCGCTCGTAGATCTCCGAGATGGAGTCGGTGAAGCGATGGTCGTGTGCCGGTATGCTCATGCGCGTGCGCCCTCGGGCGGCAGTTGGCAACAGCTGGTTAGGCGGGACGTTTCGATGCGATCGCGAGCCGAAAGCCGTCGGGATCCCGCACGCGGAAGACGCGCATCCCGAACGCATCGGTGGGCTCGGCGTCGAGCGTCGCGCCGGCCGCCTTGGCGCGCGCGGCGATCGCGTCGATGTCCTGCAGGCTGGTGAACATCAGCGAGAACCCTTCCCCTTTCACCCGGTCGCTCCCCTTGGCGCCGTTGTCCTGCGCGAGCAGCATCTCCACACTACCTGCACGCAGCGCCACCGCCATCAGGCGCCCCTCGCGTTCGTAGGTGCGCTCGATCGCGAATCCGAGCACGTCGCGATACCAGGCCATGCTTTCGTCGAGCGAGGCGACGGTGAGCGACGGTCCCACGGCGATTGCCTCGAATCCCGCGACGGCGCCCTGTTCCTGCGAGTTTGTTTCGTCCTGCGATTCGGCCATCTCGTCTCCACATGCCGCGCAACGCGACAGGTCATCGTGCGCCAGCGAGGTACTGGCGCGCTTCGTCGAGTGGCGCGCGACGCGTCCCGTCCTTCGCCACCTCCAGCAATTCCTGGTAATATCGTCGCGCGGTCGCGCTCTCGCGCAACGCACGAGCCGCCCGGGCGGCGCCGAGGAGCGAGTTGAAGCGTCGAGGGTAGCGCTCGAGCGAGGCTCGGTACGACACCAGCGCCCCGGCGGGCGCGTGCTGCGCCAGCTGGAGGTCGCCGAGTTGCTCGAGCGCAGGTAGCGTCGGTGCCGGCGTGACGGCGTGCTTCGGGATCGCGTCCTCGAGAGCCGCCGCCTCACGCAAGAGCGTGATCGCTTCGTCCTGCCGCGTCGCGCGGTCTGCCGTCCACGCCGCGAGCGAAAGTCGCAGGATGCGGATGTTGGCGCTGAAGATCGCCTCCCCCTGACCGCTCATCGCGCGTTCCAGCGTGTCGAGTCGGGCGAGGACCGTCTTTGCAAACTCCTCATCACCCTGGTGGGTGGCGCCCATTCCGCGTGCGAAAAGCGAGATCGCTTCGGGCCAGGCATAGCGATCCCATGGGAGCCACACCGGTTCTCGCGGGATTATCGCCGCGGCAGCGCCCCAGTCGTGCCGCTCGAGCACGTCGCGCGCCTGCGTGGAGGCAAAGTGGAACGCCGTCTTGAACGTCGGCTCGAGGCGGGGCGTTGCGCGCAGCCTCGCCAGCTGCAACGCTGCCTGGTCGTCGTTCCCTTCCTGCAGGTAGGCATAGACGAGGTACTCGACGGCATGGGGATACTCGTCCCACGTGTATTCCCCACGCTCGCCTGCCGGAAACGCGAGCGCCGCGGTCGCCGCGCGCAGGTTCCCTTGGATCACCGCCGGCCAGTCACCAAGCCGAGTGTAAATGTGCGTCGGCATGTGCAGCGCGTGCGGGTTGCCCGGCGCCGACGCGTCGTAGCGATGCGTGATGTCGAGCGAGTTGTGCTCTCTCCCGTTGGCGTCGTTGGCATGCACGAGATAGTGCATCGCCCCGGGATGATCGGGATTGCGCGCGTAGATCGCGAGGAGGAGACGCGACGCCGGTTCCGCATTGTTGCGCGTCGTCGAATCGAGGGGGATGGTGGCGAGCAGCGCGAGTGCGTCGAACGCCGATGCCTCATCGTCGTCGGGAAAGGCATCATGCAGTGCCGCCGATGCCTGCGCCCAGCGGCGGATGCGCAGCCAATAGTCCGCCCCCGCGGGTTCGCGAAAGAACGCTGCGGTTGTCGCGATGTAGAGGCGCTCGCGCGGGCTCGCCGGCTGCAAGGCCGTTGCCAGTTCCACCTCCCGCCACCCCTGTGCAAGCGCCGACGGCGAGGGGCGAGTCGGCCAGAGTGGCTGGAAGAGCGTCATCGGGCGTGTGGCCGATTGCGGCCGCGCGTGCTGCGAACAGGCGCCCATCACGCTCGTGACCGACAACGCCAGTGCGACCCACGAACGCACTGCCGCGCGATTCCCTAAATGCGGAATGACTTCATCGACGCGCATCTGCTCTCACCCTCTGTCGAAGGTGCGGCCAGGCGCTGTGGCCCGCCGCACCTTAATCGACAGAATTCGTCGACCAACGCAAGGGGAGTGCGTGATGCTGCGCCTACATCATCCCCGGCATCAACACGTGATCGATGACGTGGATCACGCCGTTCGACTGGCGTACGTCGGCGATCGTGACCTTCGCCATGCCGCCCTGCTCGTCCTTGAGCACCAGGTCGCTCCCTTTCATCATCGCCCAGAGCTTTCCTCCGCTCACCGTCTTGAGCTCGGCGGTGCCGTGCCCGTCCTTGATGAGCTTCGCGATCGAGGCGGCGTCCCAGCTTCCGGCAACGACGTGGTAGGTGAGGACGTTCGTGAGCTCCTTCTTGTGCTCGGGCTTGAGCAGATTGTCGACAGCCCCGGCGGGGAGCATCGCGAAGGCGGCGTTCGTCGGTGCGAACACCGTGAACGGCCCTTTCCCCTTGAGCGTCTCGACGAGCCCGGCCGCCTTGACCGCGGCCACGAGCGTCGTGTGATCCTTCGAGTTGACGGCGTTGTCGATGATGTCCTTGCTCTGGTACATCGCGGCGCCGCCGACCATCGGATTCTGGGCGTGTGCAGCCAGCGGGGCGGCCGCCAGCAGCAAGCCGGCGAGCAGCTTGTATTGCGTGCGCATGGTGATTCGACTCCTCGGTTGTGGGCAGCGACAGTGCTGCTCTGCCCTACCTACGCCGCCCATCGCGGAGCGGATCTTTCGGCGCGTCTCCGTCGGCCATCCTCGTGGCACCACCGCTCGCTTGCGCTCGCCGGTCCTGGTCCGCCTCACATCAGTGCGGGGCGCGTCGCGCACTTGATTGCGGCAGAGCATGGCGGGGCGCCGCAAACGTCCCGAGATTCGTTGGATCGTTTCCCCGACTCGAATCATCCATGACGGCTTCTCGTTGTCGCGTCCGCCAGCTGCATCGCGCTCTGTCGGCGCCTGTAATGCTCCTCGCCTCGCTCCTCGCCTCGAGTCACCGCGCCGATGCGCAGGGAGAGCGCCCGCTGTATCGCGATCCGCAGGCCCCCGTCGCCCAGCGCGTCGCCGACCTCCTCGGCCGCATGACGCTCGAGGAAAAGGTCGCGCAGATGCTCTCCCTCTGGCAGGGAAAGGCGGCGATCACCGATGCGGCGGGGCGATTCAATCCGTCAGGTGCACCACGCTGGTTCCGCGTGGGCATCGGCCGCATCGAGCGCCCGAGCGACGAGCACGGCGCGCGCGCCGAGGCAGAGTTCACCAATGCAATTCAGCGCTGGGTACGCGACAGCACTCGCCTCGGCATCCCCATTCTCTTTCACGAAGAAGCACTGCACGGGTTGCAGGGACCGGAGGCAACGTCGTTCCCGCAGGCCATCGCGCTCGCGAGCAGCTGGAATCCCGCGTTGGTCGAGCGCGTCATGACGGTCGTTGCCGCCGAGGTGCGCGCACGCGGTGCGCAACAGGTGCTTGCCCCGGTGGTCGATATCGCGCGCGATCCGCGCTGGGGGCGCATCGAGGAGACGTACGGCGAGGATCCCTTCCTCGCCGCCGAGATGGGGCTCGCCGCGGTGCGCGGATATCAGGGACGCGATTCGACGGTTCCCGCGCCGCACGTGATCGCGACGCTCAAGCACATGACCGGGCACGGCCAACCCGAGGCCGGGATGAACATCGGACCGGCATCGCTCGGCGAGCGCGCCGTGCGCGGGCGCTTTCTTCCACCGTTCGAGCGCGCGGTGCGCGAAGCGGGGGCACGCAGCGTGATGCCGTCATACAACGAGGTGGATGGCGTCCCCTCGCATGCGAACACCTGGCTGCTCAAGGACGTACTGCGTGGTGAGTGGGGCTTCGACGGCACCATCGTGTCCGACTGGCAGGGGATCAACGACCTCGTCACGCGTCACCACATCGCCCGTGATTCCGCCGAGGCCGCGCGCGAGGCGCTCGCCGCCACCGTCGACCTGGAACTCCCCGACATCCAGACGTATCACACGCTGGTCGATGCTGTGAAGGAAGGAAGGGTGCAGGAGTCGGCGATCGACGCCGCTGTCCGTCGTTTGCTGCGGGCCAAGTTCGATGTGGGGTTGTTCGAGAATCCCTTCGTCGATCCCGCTGCTGCCGACAGCATCTCGGGCGCCGCGGCCCATCGCCCGCTCGCGCTGGAGGCAGCGCGGCAGTCGATCGTGCTCCTCAAGAACGATGGAAACGCGCTGCCGCTTCGCGCGTCCGCGCTACGTCGCGTGGCGCTCATCGGGCCGCACGCCAGCGAGGTGCTCCTTGGCGGCTATGCGGGGACGCCGCGCTTCGCCGTGAGCATCCGCGATGGGCTCCGTGCCAAGCTTCCGCGCAGCGTCACGCTCTCGTATGAAGAGGGCGTCCGCCTCAGCGAGGACCGTACCTTCACCAAGGAACCGCAACCGCACATGAGCGGAGTGCGCTCCATCGAGCGCTGGCGCTCCGACTCCGTGGTCCTCGGTGACAGTCTCGCCAATCGCGCGCGGCGGGCGCGCGCCGTGGCGCTGGCCAGGGCGAGCGACGTAGCGATCGTCGTGGTGGGCGACAACGAGATGACGTCGCGCGAGGCCTGGGCCGAGTCGCACCTGGGCGATCGCGCATCGTTAGGCCTCCCGGGCGAGCAGGAGCGTCTCGTCCTCGACATCCTCGCCACCGGGACCAAGGTCATCCTCGTCCTCATCAACGGACGTCCCATGTCGATCCCTGCGCTCGCCGCGCGCGTCCCGGCGATCGTCGAGGGATGGTACCTCGGCCAGGAAACGGGGACGGCGATGGCGGAGGTGTTGCTCGGCGAGACCAATCCCGGGGGGAAGCTTCCGTTGACCGTCGCGCGTCACGTGGGGCAGATCCCCATCTCCTATGACCTCAAGCCCTCGGCGCGTCGTGGCTACCTGTTCGAGGACCAGGGTCCGCTGTGGCCGTTTGGGTTTGGACTGTCGTACACGACGTTTGCCTATTCTGACGTGAAGTTGTCGCGTCCCAGTATGGCCGTCGGGGACAGCGTGCAACTGTCTGTGACCGTCACCAACACGGGAAAGCGTGCAGGCGACGAGGTCGTGCAGCTGTATGTGCACGCGCGCACGAGCAAGGTCACGCGGCCGCTCGAGGAGTTGCGCGGCTTCCGGCGCATCACGCTCGCGCCCGGCGAGTCACGTCGCGTGGACTTCACCATCGGGACGCGCGAGCTCTGGTATGTGGGGCCGGCGAAGAAGTGGGTGCTGGAGCCGGGGACGTACGACCTGCGGGTGGGGGGAAGCTCCGTGGCGCTTAAGTCGGCGGCGCTGGAGGTGCGCGAGTAGGAGATATCGCCCTCACGCCTCCGCACCCCGGCGGGAGTATGCGAAGAGCCCACGGCGCGCCAAGACGATGGGCTCTTCGGTCGGGTTGCCGACTATGGCGCGCGCCCCCCGCATGCCTTCACGCCGACGGCTTCACCGCACACGTGGAAATGCCCAGGATCGAATACAGCGGACACGTCCCAAGTGCCGCCGTCGCCAACGGGATTATTCCGATGAGCCCGACCCATCGCATCGTCCCTTCGCCCGTGAAGTAGAAGGCCAGGAGGGCGAGGCCGAGGACGATACGGATCACGCGATCGACGCTGCCAACGTTCTGCTTCATAGAGCCTCTTCTCCGATCGAGGGGTTCACCCCGATCCTACTCCAGATCTCCCGGGGAGGCAGTCATCCACTCTCCCATGCTTGCGTGAGGGATTCGGTCGCGCTCGACGCGGATGCAGTCCATGCGACACGAACCGATTCGATGCCGCCCTGAGCGGCCTCGTCAGGACTAACTGTAAAAGACCTGAAGCAGGGAACGATTTGGGCCGCGTGCGCGTTGATGAAGTTTGCCGCCGCTTACGCGCGCTCAAGTGCGCTTGCGCGTCGCACGCTCATCGTAGCGTGCGCAACCGAATCGGGCGGCGTTACCGCGAATCCTGGCGAGGTGTTCATGCCCGCACCACGATTCACGCAACCGCTCCATCGCGCGCTCGCTGCGACCCGAAGCGCCGGCTCGTTCGCCTGGGAGTTGCTTTCGGAGTTCGTCGCCGACGATTGCCCGCGCATGGCCGCGGCCCTTTCCTACTACAGCGTGTTTGCCATGCCCGCGATGCTGGGCATCCTCGCGCTCGTCGCCAGCCGCATCATCCCGCCCGATGACTTTCACCAGGTGCTCTCGGAGCAGCTCACGGCGGTGGTCGGGAACGAAAGCGCGGCGCGCATCGTCGACGTCGTGGCGAATGCCGTGCAGCCAAACTTCGGCAGCCCGCTCGCGCTCGTCAGCTTCGTCACGCTCCTCTTCGCCGCAACCGCTGCCTTCGCCAACCTCCAGGGTGCGCTCAATGCCGCGTGGGGTGTACGCCCGGACCCGCGGCGCAGCGACGTGCTCACCTTCCTCATCAAGCGCCTCATCTCGCTCGTCATGCTCATAGCGCTCGGCGCACTGGTGATCCTCTCCGCAGTCACGAGCGGCGTGCTCGCGAGCATGCAGGGATACTTTGCGCAGTTTGCCCCGGGGTGGATGCGCTCGCCCCTCCTTCGCGCGGCCGACGTCGCGCTCTCCTTCCTCCTCATCGGCCTCCTCGTCGCGCTGATCCTGCGCCTCGTTCCCGACGCGATCGTGCGCTGGCGCGACGCACTCATCGGCGGCGCCTTTACCGGAGTGCTGTTCACCGTCGGCAAGCTCCTGATCGGCCTCTATCTCGCCAGCCGCGACTTGAACAACATTTATGGTGCAGCGGGCTCCCTCGCGGTCGCGCTCCTCTGGATCTACTACAGTGCGATGATTTTCCTGCTGGGCGCCGAGTTCACCCAGCTCTGGGCAAGCCGACACAATGAGCCGCTCGTACCGGAAAAGGGAGCAGTCGCGGTCCGGCGACAGCTGGTCTACGCCGAGGGGATGGAGGCGGGTCAGGAAGTCGCAGCCTAGCGCTCGGACGTGTTTCCGAAGCCCCGGGAGCCTCAGGAGCCCTGGGCGAGATCGGACTGTGACTTGAGCACGCAGGCCGCTCGCGGGTCCTGCAGATGCGCAGTCGTGGGACGAAGGGACGGAATCCGGTCAACGCTTCTTTCGCCGCGCATGTCCAATGGGGGACCAGACCCGCTGGCCCCGGTTCGCATCCCCCCGCCCCCGTCCGCCGAGCACTCCCATGCCCGACCTTCGCGACGCCTGGCGCGCGCTGCGCCGCACTCCACTCGTGACGGCGGTCGCCGTCCTCTCCCTCGCATTGGGCATCGGCGCCAACACGGCGATGTTCTCCATCGTCGACACGCTCATCCTGCGCACCCTCCCGGTGCCGCACGCCGGGCGCCTCGCCCTCGTCTCGCAGGGAAAGGACTTCTCCTCGCTCACCAACCCGATCTGGGAATCGCTCCGCGATCGCCCGTCGCTCTTCGATGGTGCCTTCGCCTGGGGCGGCGCGCGCTTCAACCTGGCGCGCGGCGGAGAGGTCGACCCGCTCGACGGACTCTACGTGAGCGGCGACATGTTCGATGTACTTGGAGTCCGCGCACAGATCGGGCGCACGCTCCTCCCCTCCGATGACAAGCGCGGTGGAGGGAGTGAGGGACTCGTCGCCGTGATCTCGGATTCGTATTGGCGGCGGCACTACGGCGCATCGCCCGACGTGATCGGACGCGGGATCCTCCTCAGCCAGACGGCGTTCACGATCGTCGGCGTCACCCCGCCGGGATTCTTTGGCCCCGAAGTGGGGCGAAGCTTCGACGTCGCTGTCCCGTTAGGCGCTGAGGCGGCAGTGCGCGGCGCGGAGAGCATGCTGGATCGTCGCTCCACGTGGTGGTTGGGGGTGATGGTGCGGCTCCGCCCCGGGCAGACCCTGGCGCAGGCTACCGCCGCGCTGCGCGCCGTGCAGCCACAGGTGCGCGACGCCACGATGCCCGAGACGTATCGTCAGGAATCGCGCGATCGCTATCTCGCCGATCCGCTCCAGTTGCACCCGGCGGCGAGTGGCACCTCGAGCCTCCGGAGCGAGTATCGGCGCCCCCTCCTCACCCTCATGGCGGTCGTGGGGCTCGTGCTGCTCATCGCCTGCGGCAACATCGCCAACCTCCTCCTGGCCCGCGCGACCGCCCGGCGCCATGAGTTGAGCGTACGGCAGGCGCTGGGCGCCTCGCGCTGGCGCCTCGCCCGCCAGCTCCTCGCTGAGAGTGTCTTGCTGTCGGTAGTTGGGGCGGCGGTCGGGATCCTTTTCGCCGTTTGGGGTAGTCGGCTCCTCGTCTCGCAGCTTTCCACCGCGAGCGAACCGGTGGTCCTGGCGCTTGCCCTCGATTGGCGCATGTTCGGATTCACCGCGCTCGTCGCCGTCACCACCGCGCTCCTCTTCGGCACGCTCCCGGCGCTGCGAGCGTCACGTGCACGCCCGATGGAGGCGATGCGCGAACAGGGGAGGGGTAACTCGAGCGACGGACGCATCGGGCTCGGGGGCGGACTCGTGGTAGCGCAGGTCGCCCTCTCGCTCGCGTTGGTGGTCGGCGCCGGTCTCTTCGTCCGTACCTTCGCTGCCCTCTCCTCGGTGCCACTCGGCTTCGACCGCGATCAGGTCCTCGTGGTGAACCTGAGTGTGCAGACCAGTGCGACGGACTCGACGCGTCGTGCCGACCTGTTCGAACGCGTGCGGCAAGCCGCCCTCGCCACGCCCGGTGTGTCGCAGGCAGCGATCTCCATGGTCACCCCGGTGAGCGGAAGCACGTGGAACGATGCCGTCTGGGTCGACGGCGCGCCGCCACTCCCCGAGGAACAACGACTGACCAACATCAACCTCCTCTCGCCCGACTGGTTCGCCACGTATGGCACGCGACTGATCGCCGGGCGTGACATCGACGAGCGAGATCGCGCCGGTGCACCGCTCGCCGCAGTCGTCAACCAGACGTTCGCGAAACACTTCTTCGGCGCGAAGAACCCGATCGGACAAATGGTGCGCCGTGAGGGGAATGCGAAAAATCCCGATCGCGTGTACCAGGTCGTCGGCCTTGCCGAAGACGCGGTCTATGTCTCGCTGCGAGATACCGTCCCGCCGACGATGTACCTCGCGCTCCCGCAGAACATGGAAGGACCGACGTTCGCCGCGCTCTCGGTCCGCTCGGACGGGCCCTCGCCTTCCGCGCTCGCACGACCGCTGGGCGTCGCCATTGCAGCGGTCGACCCGGCGCTCTCGTTCACCGTGAAGACGCTCGCTGGCCAGGTCGATGACTCGCTCAGCCAGGAACGTCTCGTCGCGCTCCTCTCCGGCTTCTTTGGTGTGCTCGCGCTCCTCCTCGCCGGACTTGGTCTCTATGGCGTGACCGCCTACTCCGTCTCGCGGCGGCGCGCCGAGCTGGGGATCCGCATGGCGTTAGGCTCGGCGCCGGCCGGCGTGTTGCGCCTGGTGCTCGCGCGAGTTGCCGCGCTGGTGGCAGTTGGCGTGGTGAGCGGCGCGCTTCTCGCTTGGGGGCTCTCGCGTCTCGTGGCGTCGCTCCTGTACGGTCTCTCGCCGCAGGATCCCCTCACCTTCGCCGGCGGTGCCACCCTTCTCGTGGCGGTCGGCGTCGCCGCCGGCTGGATACCGGCGCGCCGCGCATCGCGCATCGACCCCGCGACCGTGTTGCGCGAGGAGTGAGCGCGGGAGCGGACGACGCACGCGCTGAGTACGCGCGCGCTGAGTACGCGCGCGACCGGGACGCGTAGGTCGGCGACTCGCCCGTCGGTGGCACGCGGGTCCGTGGCGCGCGCGTATACTGGCAGTCGTCCCGCACGCCCCACGCATTCGTCTGCCGCGCCTTTCCATGCACCTTTCGCGTCGCCCGCGCCGCGACCTCGCCGTCCTGCACGATCTGCAGCGGAAGGCCTTTCGCTTCTTTGCGCACCATACGAATGGCTCCAACGGGTTGGTGCTCGACTCCACGCAACCCGGCTCGCCGTGCAGCATTGCTGCGGTAGGCTTTGCGCTTGCGTGTTACCCGGTGGCCGTCGAGCGCGGCTTCATGACTCGGCGCCGCGCATTGGCGCGTACGCTCGCCGCGCTTCGCTTTTTCGACGCTGCCGACCAGCGTGGCGCGGTCGATGGAGTGGGGTATCGCGGCTTCTTCTACCACTTCCTGCATGCCGACACCGGACGGCGCGCATGGAAGAGCGAGCTGTCGACGATCGATACCACCCTCCTTCTGGCCGGGATGCTCGTCGCGGCGGAGTACTTCTCCTCCAGCGAGGGCGGCGAGCGAGAGGTCCGCGAGCGCTGCGCGTCGATTGTCGCGCGGGTCGACTGGCGGTGGGCGCAGAACGATGGCGAGAGCGTCGTGCTCGGCTGGAGGCCGGAGTCGGGCTTTCTGCGCTACCGATGGAGAGGATACAACGAGGCAATGCTCCTTTACGTGCTCGCACTCGCAGCGCCCGACTTCGCAGTCGCGCCGAGCGCGTATGCCGCGTGGACCGACGCATTTCGATGGCGACGCACCTACGGCCGCGAGCACCTTTACGCCGGACCGCTGTTCATTCACCAGTTCTCGCACATCTGGCTCGACCTGCGCGGCATTCGCGATCGCTTCATGTCGGCGCACGGGTCCGACTACTTCGAGAACAGCCGCGTGGCCACTCACGTCCAGCGGGAGTATGCGGCTCGCAACCCGCGCGGGTTTCGCGCGTATGCTGCCGATTGCTGGGGTCTCACCGCCTGCGACGGACCCGGCAACGAGGTGGTGCGAACGCGCGATCGTACGCGCCGCTTCTTCGGCTATCGGGCGCGCGGCGCCCCCTTCGGTCCAGACGACGGGACTCTCTCTCCGTGGGCGGCGATCGCATCTCTCCCGTTCGCCCCCGACCTCGTGATGGAAGTAATCCACCACATGGAGAAGCTCGTCGGTCACAGCCCGAGCGGCTACGGATTCTACTCGTCCTTCAATCCGTCCTACCCGGGCACCGCCGCACACCCGGGTTGGGTCTCGCCGTGGCACCTCGCGCTCAACCAGGGGCCTATCGTCCTGATGATCGAGAACTATCGATCCGGGATGATCTGGGAGCTCATGCGAAAATGTGCGCCCATCCGCAGCGGGCTGCTGCGCGCGGGCTTTCGCGGCGGGTGGCTCGACACGACGCCGTCGCCCCGAAGCGCGCCTGACGACTTCGCCTAGCAGCCCGTCCCTTCGCTCCGAGCGTCAGGTCGCGACCGTCACCCGCACCCGGGTCCCCCAGGGATCGGTGGCGACGAACGCCGCCTCACCATCGCGCTCGACGGCATGCGCACTCCCGGCATCGCGCAGCGAAGCCTCGACAGCTGCAACATCGTGCGAATTGGGGAGGACGATCGTCCACTCGAGCAGCCGCGCATCTCCCTCCGCGTCGGGACGCGCGTTCTCGCCTCCCCACGTGTTGGTCCCCACGTGATGGTGGTAGCCGCCGGCGCCAAGAAACAGGGCACCAGGGTATCGCCACGTCGTGCGATCGAACCCGAGCCCTTCCGAGTAGAAGGCCGCCGCCCGTGCGAGGTCGCCGACGTGCAGGTGCACATGCCCCATCACCGTTCCCGCGGGCATTCCGTCCCACCGCACGTCGCCGGCGGCGTCGAGCAGTCCCGCTACGTCGACCGGATCGGTCGCCATCATGAGTTCGCGCCCCTGGCGTTGCCACGTATCCCGCGGTCGATCGGCGTACACCTCGATTCCGAGGTTGTCGGGATCCTGGAGGTAGAACGCTTCGCTCACGAGGTGATCGCCAGCCCCCGCACGCGCACCGATCTCGCCCAGGTGGCGCACGAACCGCCCTAACGACGGTCGGTCGGGAAGAAGAATCGCGAAGTGATACAGGCCGAGCCGGCCGCCGCGCGCCGCCGGTCGGGCGCCTGCGCGGGCGTGCAACTCCACGAGAGGTGTCGATCCATCGCGTGTCCCGAGCAGTGCGCGATCGCCGTCCCGGTCGAACACGCGAAGCCCGAGCGTGTGCGTGTAGAACGCCAGTGAGCGCCCGAGGTCGCCGACTTGAAGGCGCACGAGCCCCAGCCGAGTTGCCGCCGGCAATTGGTAGTTGGCTGGCGGTGCGCCGTACGTGCCGGGTAGCGCCGGTTCTGCCTGCGGCGCCGTGCCGAAGAGGTCCGAGGTGTTGTTCGTCATGATCGTCCGTTCCCGAGTCGGCGAGGGTGTGGCGAGCGCCCGGCGCGCGAGGCGCCGGGCGCAAACTGCACTGCGAAATGATGTGCGGCGCCGGAGGTCACGCGGCCCGGCGAATCGCCGCGGTCTCCAAGGTGCCGCTACCGCGCCGCGCCGCCATCATGGCGTCGAGTGACCAGTCACCGGCTCCAGCCGTGGTCAGCGCCATCGCGCCAGCCAGAAGCGTGAGCGGGAATTCGATGCCGGTCGGGTTGAAGAAGCCGTTCGCGAGGTGCACCAGCACGATCGCGCCGGCCATGTTGATCGCCAGCCCGAGCGACGCGAGGCGCGTGAGCAATCCGAAGATGAGCGCGAGACCACCGAAGAACTCGAGCAGGGCAACGGCAGGGCCGGTGATCCCAGGAAGCGGTACGCCCATCTGCGTGAACGCCCCCGTCACCCCGGCGAAGCCGAAGACAAAGAGCTTCTGCGCACCATGCGCAACGAACACGGCACCGGTAACCGCGCGCAGCATCGCGAGCGCAGCGTTGATCCGAGCGGGCGAGACGGAAGTGGTCGAGCGCATGTGAATATCCTGTTGAGAAAGTTTATGTGACGATTGGTGTGATAACACTTAAATAATCCGACGAATCAGCCCGGGTTCCTGATCTGCGACATCAGGTCGATCAGTTGACGCAGTCGCTCCGTGCCCAAGTGCCCCAGCTGCCGTTCGTGCGATTCGGCGATAGGCGCGTCGAGTTCGTTCACCAGCGAGAGCCCCTTGGCGGTCAACCGCGTGGTCACCAGGCGGCGGTCCTTCGTGTCGCGCTCGCGCTCGACCAGCCCCGCGTCCTCCATGCGGTCGAGCAACCGGGTGACGTCGGGCATGCGTGTAACCAGCCGGTCGCCGATCTCATTCCGGCATAACCCATCACTCGGCGCTCCCCTGAGGATCCGGAGCACGTTGTACTGCGTCCCGCTGATCCCGTAGGCCTTGAGGACACGCTCTAAACCCGCCTCCAGCAACGACATGGTGCGCCCCACGTTCAGGAACGCCTCTTCGGCGATGCTGGCGAACGGCTTCTGTTGCTGGATCTCGTCGAGCAGGTCGGGCGACATGGGAGGAAGGTACGTGGGATGACGATATGTGTCAAGACACGCATTGTGATAACGCGCTTTCGGCATCCCGTGCCGACGTTAGCGGGTAACGTCGGCCAGAAATCGCTCGGTGAGATAGCGCGAGAGCTGCCCGCTTGGCCCGTTCGGGACGGCATCGAAGGCATGATCCGCCCACGGGATCTCCACGTGAACCACCGTCCCCCCGTTACGCCGCAGCGCTTGCGCCAGCATTCGTCCGAAACGCGGCTCGACGATGTGGTCGCGGCTCCCGTAGATCAGGAGCGTCGGCGGGAGCTGGCGAGTCGCCAGCGTGATCGGCGATGCCTCCTTGTATCGCTGGAGCATTTCGTCGGGGGATCCGCCGAGGAATGCTTCTTCGATCTTTCGCACCTCGAGCGGATCCGGCGACGGAGGGTTGCGATACCCTTCGACCAGGTCGACCGGCCCGTAGTAGTCGATCACACCGCGAATCGGTGGGGCATCGGGCGCGTACGCGGCCATCATCGCCAGATGCGCCCCCGCCGATCGCCCCATCAGGACGAGCCGAGTCGCGTCGCCATCCCACTCATGCGCGCGACTCCGCACGACGTCCAGCGCTTCGCGCACGTCGTCGAGCGGCGCCGGGAAGGTGAAGCGCGGCGCGTGCCGATAGTCGATGGCAAACACGACATTGCCCTGTGCCGCGATGTACGTCGCGAACTCGGAGAAGTCGCTCGGTTCTCCACGTTGCCAGGCGCCCCCGTACACCTGAACCAGGATGGGATGCGGTCCAGGAATCGTCGGCTGATACGCATCCATCGTCAGCGCCACCCCGTCGTGCTCCGCGACGCGGATGCCGCGGGTGATTCGTACAGCACCTTCGCGCTCTCCAAATCCGCGCAGCAGTGTGCGGACCGAGAGTGGAGTCGCCGAGAACTGCGCGCGTCTCGCCGGCGGAATGCCCGCGAGGTAGTCGGCGCCTAACGCCGACTCCATCGCGCGTTCCGCATCGTTCGCCACGCCGGCGAAGCGCACGAACGGCGACGCGGACAGCGCGATCGCGGCAACCGCCAGCACGATGGCGACGCGTGCCGCCAGCCGTGCCCCGCTGTCCGGGAGTGCGAGGAAAAGCGCGACGGCTCCAGCCACCAGGATCCACCCGCTCACCTCCGGCGCTCCCACCGAAAGCGGGAGAAGGAGGCGATTTGGCGCGGGGACGATGATCCAGATCGCCAGAAACGCCGCGGTCAGGGCGATCACGAGGGCGAGCATTGCCTGGAGGACACGGCGCGGGCGCGCGTTTGGAGTACCGGGCATGAATGGAGAATCGTGCGGCAGGTGCGGGAGAGCCAGATGTGCTCGATCATCGGTCGAGCAACCATCGAGCAATGCGGGAGTCGTGCGATTTCGCGTGCATCGATTCCTGCTACGTCCGTCGCGAGCGCGTGGATGGGAGGATCGGGGAACCGCCTCTCCCCCCGGGCGGCGCCGCCACGTATCGTCGAAATCCTCCCCTTCCCCAACTCCGTCGGAGCCTCAGCATGCAACGGGCGCCCCTCCTTCTCCTTGCGTCCATGCTCGTCTCGACCGCCGCACGTCCCGCCGCGGCGCAGGCGCGCCAACCGGGAACCACGTGGAGCGACGAGCAGCTGCTCAAGGCCGTCGCCCCCGCACGCGCCGGCCGCCGCCTCACGCCCAAGCGCTGGCCCAACAACGCGCGCGTCGCGGTGAGCATCACCTTCGACGACGACAACGAGTCGTACCTGCTCGCCTCCGGCGACACGTCACCCACCACGCTCTCGGCGGCGGAGTTCGGAGCCAAATCGGGATTGCCGCGCATCCTGCGCCTCCTCGACAAGTACCAGCTTCCGTCGACCTTCTTCATCCCGGCGGTAAGCGCGCTCCTGCACCCGGAGATGATTCCCGCGATCATGCAATCCGGGCGTCACGAGATCGGCGTGCACGGGTGGATCCACGAGTTCCCCCCTGCGCTCCCGAGCGCCGAGGAGGAGGAGCGGTTGATGAACAAGGCGATCGACTATCTCACGAAGGCGTCGGGGAAGCGCCCCGTGGGGTACCGCGCGCCGGCGTGGGCGTTCAGCCCGAATACGCTCGATCTCGTACGCAAGGCAGGGTTTGTCTACGAGAGCTCGTTGCAGTCGATGGATGAGCCGTACGAGATCGTCTCGAACGGGCAGCCGACCGGGCTCGTCGAACTGGGGATCGACTGGACGCTCACCGAGACGCCGTACCTCGGCTCGCGCGGCGCGATGCCCTCGCCCGAGGCCGTATTCCAGCTCTTTCGGGAGGAGTTCGACGGCGCGTATGCAGAAGGGACGATGTTCGTGCTGACGCTTCACCCGCACGTGACCGGGCACCGCGCCCCGATGCACCATCTCGAGGAGCTGATCAAGTACATCAAGTCGAAGCCAGGGGTATGGTTTGCGACCACCGAGCAGATCGCCCGCTACGTCAAGGAACAGGCGGAGATGCCGTAGCGTAGGGAGGGAGGTACGTGTCGAACGATCGACCGACCGACAGCTGCAATGGCGGCGCGGCAGCATGGCGCCCGAAGGAGGAACCGTGACCACCGATGAACGCGAGCGTGCTCGTGATGAACGCGGGCGAGCGCCCCAGCAGGCACACTCGGGAGCGCCCGGCGGCAGACCGGGCACGACGCCCGCTGGGCCATCGCACGACGGGACCGGAACGCCGGCGGCGCCTAACGGCAACCCGGCCCAGATGCCGTCGCGACGCGCGTGGGTCGTCTTTCTGGCCATCCTCCTCGTGAACGTCTGGCTCGCGCGCACCCTCTTTCCGAGTGAGTCGGTCGTCACCGTCCCCTACACCCTCTTCAAGGAAGAAGTCGTCCGCCACAATGTGTCGGCGATCTACAGCCGGGGCGCGAGCATCACCGGGCGCTTCGTCTCTGCGGTGACGTACCCGCGCGACTCCGCGGCGACACCACCTCCCGCGCAGGTCACCGACTTCGCCACCGAACTCCCCGCCTTTGCCGACCCGGGGCTCGAGGCGCTCCTCATCGCCAACGGCGTCGAGATCAGCGCCAAGCCGATCCAGCAGGGAAATACCTGGACCAACCTCCTGTTCAGCTTTGCGCCGGCGCTCCTGATCATCGGCCTTTACGTCTGGATCTTCCGCCGCGCCGCGAAGCAGGCCGGCGGGTTGGGAGGCGCGTTGACCGGTGGACTCGGCAAGAGCACCGCGCGCCGCTTCGACCAGGCGACCGAGGGGCGTGTCACCTTCGCCGACGTTGCCGGCATCGATGAAGCCGAGAATGAACTCGTCGAGATCGTCGACTTCCTCCGCGACCCGGCCAAATACACGCGCCTCGGCGGTACAGCACCTAAAGGGGTCCTGCTGATCGGCGCTCCGGGCACCGGCAAGACGCTCCTCGCCCGCGCAGTGGCAGGCGAAGCAGGAGTCCCCTTCTTCTCGCTCAGCGGGTCCGAGTTCGTGGAGATGATCGTCGGCGTGGGCGCGGCGCGCGTGCGCGACCTCTTCAAGCAGGCCCGCGAGAAGGCGCCAGCCATCATTTTCATCGATGAGTTGGACTCCATCGGCCGCGCACGCGGTCAGGTCGCAATCGGCGGTTCGAGCGAGCAGGAGCAGACGCTCAACCAGATCCTCACCGAGATGGACGGCTTCTCGAGCCGAGAGGGGATCATCCTGCTGGCCGCGACCAACCAGCCCGATGTCCTCGATCGTGCCCTCCTGCGCCCTGGACGCTTCGACCGGCGCGTGGTGGTCAATCTTCCGGATCGCAAAGGGCGCGAGGCGATCCTCGCGGTGCACACGCGCCTGGTCCCGCTCGCCGCCGATGTTTCGTTAGGCGAGATCGCGGCGACGACACCGGGTCTTTCTGGCGCCGACCTGCGCAACCTCGTCAACGAGGCCGCGCTCCTCGCCGCACGGCGCGACCAGCAGATGGTCCGGCAGCGCGACTTCCTCGATGCACTCGAGAAGATCGTCCTGGGTCCCGAGCGCCCGCTGCTGCTCAGCCGGCAGGATCGTGAGCGCGTTGCCTATCACGAAGGGGGGCACGCGATCCTCGGGCTCGTCGTTCCCGGCGCCGATCCCGTCCAACGCGTCACGATCGTCCCACGCGGACAGGCGCTCGGCGTGACGTACCAACGGCCGGATGCCGATCGCTACAACTTTCCCGAGGGCTATCTGCGTGCGCGCATCGTCGGGATGCTCGGCGGGCGCGCGGCCGAAGAAGTCGTCTACGGTACTCGAACGACAGGCGCCGAGAACGACATCGAGCAGGCCACATCTCTGGCGCGCAACATGGTCACGCGGTGGGGGATGAGCGACCGACTCGGCATGGTGCAGCTGGCGGGGCGCGAGAATCCGTATCTCGCAAACGGCGGGGCGTGGCCCGGCATGGGCGGGAACCCGCTGAGCGAGGAGACGGCGCGTGCGGTGGACGAAGAGGTGCAGCGCATCATCTCCGAATGCCACGCCGAGGCGACGCGCTTGCTGGAGCTGCATCGCGGCGCGCTCGACGCGCTGGCCGCGGCGCTGCTCGAGCGGGAGACGCTCGGGGAGCGGGAGATTCTCGACGTGACGGGGTTGCCGGCGGCGCCGGGATTGGAGGCGGGGCGCATTGTGCCGGCGAACACGACCGGAAAGTCTAGTTAGGCAGTCGCGCGCGATTTCTTCGCGCCGCCCAATCCGATCGGGCACCTGCTGACGTATCGCAGGCACACGCCTGCGGGCAGCCGCCACGGACCTAACTAGCTGCAGCTGCGGGCACCAACTGAGTGCGACGCAGGGCATACGCATCCGTTACCCTAACGAGATAGCTCGACGGACACCGCGTGCGCGGCCAGGACGGCGCGGTGCGGTCGATCGTCGCTGCATGCTCGGTTTGGTGAGGCTCGTCCTGCCGCACTGCCTGCACGACGACGGACATCCCGACGTCGACCGACCCCGTCGTCCCTTCACAGTCGGCGAATTTCAGGAGGTACTCCATGGCAAGCGAGCACGACCAACCGCGCACGCCCTCCATCGACGGGATGTTCGGGGAGGAGGTGACCGCCGATCGTCGGCGCTTCTTGCGGGCCGCCGGACTCGGCGGCCTGACCCTCGCGCTCCCCGGTGTCCTGGCCGCGTGCGCCAAGGACGCTACCGCACCGGCAGCACTCGGCCTCGCGAGCAGCACCGAGGCGCACGACAATGCAACAGTGGTTCTCGACTTCTCCTCGGACGTCGGCGTGCTCAATTACGCCTACGCGCTCGAGCAGCTCGAGGCCGCGTTCTACTCAATGGTCATCGCGTCGCCGTACAGCGGGATGAGCACGTCGGAGAAGCTGCTGTTGACCGATGTGCGTGACCACGAACTCGTGCATCGCGACTTCTTCGCCGCGGCGCTCGGAAGCGCACGAATTCCCGACCTCACTCCCAACTTCGGCGCCATCGATTTCGGGAGCCGCTCGAGCGTCCTGCGTACGGCCCGTACGTTCGAGGATCTGGGCGTCGCGGCCTACAACGGTGCAGCGACGTACATCAAGAGCGAGCGCTACCTCATCATCGCCGGGAAGATCGTGTCGGTCGAGGCGCGCCACGCGTCGGCGATTCGCGATTTGCTCGAACCGCGCACGCGGCTCTTCGCGCCCGACGCCTTCGACAACGCCTTCTCGCCCACCGCAGTTCTCGCAGCTGCCGGTCCGTTCATTACGGACTCGATCTCCGCCATCAACACCTGAGGCGCTCCATCATGACAGAACACATCCTGCCGGGCTCGATCGAGCCCGAAATCGCCGAGCGGTTGGTCTCGCGTCGCTCGGCCATCCTCAAGGGAGCGAGTACGTCGGCCGCGGTCGCCGCGGGGCTCCGCATGGCGTCCGTTCCCATCGCCCTCGCCGCGCTCTCGCGCGATGTCTTCGCCCAAGGACTGCCATCGGCAGTGGTGAAGGTTCTCAACTTCGCGCTCACGCTCGAGTACCTCGAGTCGGAGTTCTACAACCGCGGCGTCGCCGCGTCGGGACTCATTCCGGCGCAGGACCGCGCGATCTTCACGACGATCCAGGGGCACGAGGCTGCGCACGTGCAGTACCTCCAGAGCGCACTCGGGAGTGCCGCCGTTCCGAAGCCCACCTTCGACTTCAGTGCGGGCGGCGGGAGCGGGAACGGTCCGTTCGCTGGCGTCTTCTCCAACTACGAACTGTTCAAGGCCGTCGCGCAGGCGTTCGAGGACACCGGCGTGCGAGCCTACAAGGGACAAGCAGGGGCGTTGCAGCCGTATCCGGCCGTGCTCACCGCCGCACTCACCGTGCACTCGGTCGAGGCGCGACACGCATCCGAGGTGCGCCGGCTGCGTGGCAACTTCTCGGAGACGGCGCCGAACAAGGGCTGGGTCACGCGCAACCTCACCGATATTCCCGGTACCGAACCGGTCTACGCGGGTGAGGAGAATTCGACGATCCTCAAGATCGACCTCACGATGCTGAACAGTGTGGCGCTCGACGAGGTGACCGAGTCGTTCGACGAACCGCTCAACATGCAGGAAGTGCTGGCGATCGTCGGGCCGTTCATCGCCTGACCGGGACTGCAGACACTCAAGACGATCGACCGCACCAGCGCGCAGGGGTCCGTCCACGTCGGGCGGGCCCTCGTCGCGTCGACGCTCACTCTCGCGGGCTCGCGCTCACTCGCGCGGGCTCGCGCGGGCTATCGCAATGCCGACGCCAATTCATCGGCCGAGCGCCCTGCGAAGAGAGCGCACGAGACGTCTCGTCCAATACCGCTATTCGATTGCCTGTCACAATTCCGCCGCTCCGCCGGTCATACCTGAGTAGAGACCCGCTGAGAGCGAGAATTGCTCAGACCACTCCTGTTGTTCCTGCACGTGGCATCCGCGATGGGCGTCGTTGCCGCGCTTGGCGTCGAGGCCCTCGCCCTCACGCACCTGCGCCGCGCGACGGGATCCACTGAGCCGCGCTCAGCGCTCGCCGACCTTGGCGTGGCACGACGCATCGAAGGCCCTTCGCTTCTGTTCCTCTTGCTGACGGGATTTTGGCTCGCCACCGCGTTCTGGCACTGGCAGGGCCCCTGGATTCGTGCCGGCTTTCTGGGGCTTGTGGTGATGGGAGCCGTTGGCGGCGCGATGACGGGGCGCGTGCTGCGGCGGTTGGCGCGGCGTGCCGACGGGCAAACGGTGGTTGCCGAATCGCATGGCGCGCGTCGCGTTATGCTTCGGTCGTTCGTCATTCGTGCGCTGCTCCTCGCGGCGGTGGTATTTCTCATGACCGTGAAGCCGACGTGACGACCGAATGTCACGTCGCAATCGCCGATGGAGCGTCGTCGTTGGTCGACGCATCGTCGATGGCCATCGTGCACATCGCCGGTGGTGTGCGCTTCGTTGCAACCGCAGCGAGCCCCGCCCTCCTCTCGATTCACCTTGCCCGGTACGTTGAGGAACGGTGTGACGACGTGCTGTGGCCCCACGACGCCCAACGCGTGCGGGATCTGCTCGACGCAGGGAGGATCGAGGAAGCGATCGCGCGGTACTTCGCGCACACCGGCGAGCGATGGGACAGGGAGCACCTCGATCTTGTCGCGATCGAGAACGGTGTGTGCTGGCTCTCGGATGCGGAGCGAACGACCGATGCGTGACGGTGCCTGGCTCGCAGAACGATTCGAGAGTGCGCGCGAACGACTGCGCGCCGTGGCCTATCGAATGCTCGGTTCGCTCCCCGACGCCGAAGACGCCGTACAGGAAGCGTGGCTTCGCCTGAGCAAGAGCGAGGCTGACGAGATCGAGAACCTCAACGCCTGGCTCACGACGGTTGTCGCACGCGTCTCGCTGAACATGCTGCAGTCGCGGCGCTCTCGGCGCGAAGCGCCGGTCGACGGAAGTGTCCCCGATCCCTTCGTCACGCTGACCGATCCGCACGATGTCGAAGATCAGGTTGCGATCGCGGACTCGGTGGGGATGGCACTGCTGGTCGTGCTACAGTCGCTCGCACCGGCGGAGCGTCTCGCCTTCGTGCTGCACGACATGTTTGATCTTCCGTTCGAGGAAATTGCGTCGATCATCGATCGCTCGCCTGCGGCCACTCGCCAGCTGGCGAGTCGCGCGCGGCGGCGGGTGCGCACCGCCAGTGTCTCGGATCCCGATCGTGCCACGCAGCAGCGTGTAGCCGACGCGTTCCTCGCGGCCGGGCGCAACGGTGATCTCGACGCCCTCATCGCCGTACTCGATCCGGACGTCGTGCTTCGTATCGACGGTGGCACGAAGCGTCCCGGAGCTACCAAGGTGGTGCATGGCGCACGTGCCGTGGCGGAGGGGGCGATGCGATTCTCGGCGCTGGCCCCGTTCGCGAGCCCCGTGCTGGTCAACGGGGTGCCGGGCTTCATCGGTCGCCATCCCGATGGCCGTGCCTTGAGCGTGATGGGGATGACCATTCGCGATGGCCGCATCGTGGAGCTCTTCGCGCTGACCGACGCCGAGCGAATCGCCAAGCTCGACTTGCCCTAGTCGCGATCGTCAAGAGTTCCCTCGCGCAACATCGCCCGCAGCCGCCCTGGCGCGACTCCAAGCTCGCGCTGACAGATGCGCACGAAGTGCGCGTGGCTCGCGAAGCCCACCTCGTTCGCTATCGCCGACAGCGTGCGCGCGCGCCTGCGAGCGGGCACCGACAAGCGCTCGATTGCCAGGCGCATGCGTAGCGCGACGCGATAGGCGTGCATCGTCTGCCCGGTCTGCTCGCGAAAGACTCTGCAGAGGTGGAAGGGCGACGCATCGAGCGCGCGGGCAATCTCCGCGACGGAGCGATTTTCGGTGACGCTCGCCGAAAGTATCGCGCGCGCCCCTTCGGCAAGTTCGCGCCGACGCCGCGTGCTTGGAGCCTCGATGCCTAACGCGGAAGGTGAGCGGGTCGCGTACTCTCGTTCCGCCAGCCGCAACACATCGGCGACGATTACCAGCACCTCCTCCTCGCCTTCGAGCGTACCGAGCGTCCCGGCGCGGGCGCGATGATAGAGGGCGCGCTGTCGCGAGAAGAGCGCGGCTGTGTTCGGTGCGCGCGGCGCGCGAAAGGGTCGCGCCTCGGCGACGTCGTTTCCGGTGAGCGCCCGGGCGATGGGCTCGGCCACGGCAAACCAGTCGCAACGGTCGCCCGCGGGATCGATCGCGAAGCGCTCGTAGCGCTGCGAGCGGTTGTACAACGTGACCACGTTCGGATCGGCGACGAACGGGCGCGCACCATCGTGCCGGATCCAGACGCTCGTGCGCGGAAAGACGACGACGGCCGCCTCGCGGATGGCGCCGCTGTCTCGGAAATGCGGGTCGCCAACCGGACAGCGAAACCGCCCGATCGAGACCGCCCCGCTGTCAAAGAGCACAGAATCGGCGGGCACGCGCGAGACGCTCGCGGCACGTACTGTCGCGCGGGTGCCGGTCGGGGGCAGCTTGTCGGTCGAGCAATGGCGTGGAAGCGCGCCGGTCGCGTTCATGCGTTGATTTCCGGTGACCATCGTATCGGACCGACTTGCATGAGCCTCTCTCGTTGCCTCCAATCTCGCTCGCGGACGCGAGGACTCGCCTCGCTCCTTGCGACGATGCTTGTCGCGCTGACTGGCGCCCTCCCGTGCACTGTGCAGGGGCAAGCCGCCCCCGCCGTCGCCACACCGACTCCCGCCGAATTGCAGCCGGCGGCCGCGGCCTTCGCCCGCAGCGACTGGAAGGGCGCCCTCGACGCCTATTCTGCGATCGCCCGGAAGTACCCCGCGCACGCGCTCTCGCGCTTCAGGATAGGTGTCGCCCTCGTGGAGTTACGGCAATTCGCCGAGGGCGAAGCGAGCCTGCGTGAGGGTGAGCGGTTGGGGATTCCCGCGCCGACCGTCCGTTTTCGCCTGGCCGAGTCGTTCGCCGAACAGGGGAAGCGCGACGAGGCCATCGCCGAGCTTGAGCGCGCCGCGGCCCCGGGCAACTTCGTCGGACCGGCCGCCATCGCCGCCGACGCGCACTTCGCCTCGCTCACGTCGCACCCCAAGTGGGCGCAGGTGCTCGATGCGTTCGACGCGATCGTCCGCCCGTGCATGCACGACCCGCGCGCGCGCGACTTCGACTTCTGGATCGGCGACTGGGACGTGCGCCCGGTCGGCGCGCCGCCCGTCGGCCCGCCTGCGCGCAATACCGTCACGCTGGAGAACAACGGTTGTACCTTGGTCGAGCACTGGGTTGCGCCTGGCGGGAGCGAAGGACAGAGCTTCAACCTGTACGATCGCTCACTCGGCAAGTGGCGCCAGACCTGGGTGGACAACGTCGGCGGGCAGCACGACTACCGCGGCGGGCTCGTGGGGCGCGACATGGCGTTCGAGGGGGACACGCCGATGCCTAACGGCGCACTGGGTCGCCTCCCCACGAAACTCACCTTCTTCCACATCTCCGACGACTCGGTGCGCCAGTTCTCGGAGGTGTCGAACGACAGCGGGCGCACCTGGAGCACCGCCTACAACCTTCTCTACGTGCGGCGTGCAGGAACGGAAGGGAGGCACCCGGCGATGGTCCCGCTCTCGGATGCCGATCGCGCCGCGATTCTGGCCATCGACTCGGTATTCGTCGCGGCGTGGTTGGCCGATGATAGCACCAAGGTGCTTTCGCTCTTTGCCCCTGATGCCGAGCTACTCCCGCCGGGCGCGCAGCCCGTTCGAGGACTCGCGGCGATTCGCAGCTACTGGTGGCCCGCGGATGGTTCGCACACCCGCATCACGCGATTCACTCGCACCGTGGACGAGCTGAGCGGAACCAACACGCTCGCCTACCTGCGGGGTACGGGCGCGCTCGCCTGGACGTTCGCCAAGGGGGCCGCGCCCCCGACGTCGCAGAGCAGCCGGTCGACCGACTTCATCGTCTACAAGAAGGATGCGGACGGACGGTGGAGGGTGAGCCGGCAGATGTGGAACGCGCTCCCCTAGGCGGGCTCGTCGCCCGGTCCGCGAGGGCTCGCCAGTAGCGCGGGCGATAGTGTTCGACGCATCGTGGGAGCGATGAGAATACTCCCCCGATCGCTCGCCCCGCTCGCCCCGCGCTGTGTCGTCCTGACGCTCCTGTCCGCCGCCTCGCTCGCCTGTGGCGGCGGTGATGGCGGGTCCACTGGTACTGTCTCCAACGTCAGCGTCATCCTGCAACCGACGTCGGTCGCGCTCGCAACCGGCGAAACGGCGACGCTCACCGCGACCGTCTCCGGCGGGACGGTGGCAACCGTCAGTTGGCGTAGCTCGGCGACAGCGGTGGCCACGGTGAACAGCGCCGGCGTCGTCACCGCCGTCGCTCCCGGCACCGCGACGATCCTGGCGATCGCGACCGCCGACACGACCAAGCGCGCGTCAGCGTCCATCAACGTCGTCGCCCGCGACTGGCAGCTCATCTGGAGCGACGAATTCGAAGGGGGCGACGGCTCCTCGATTGACACGCAGAAGTGGCGGTACGACCTCGGAACGAGCTACCCGGGTGGCGCAGCGAACTGGGGAACCGGCGAGATCGAGACGATGACCAGCGACCCGGCCAACGTCTCGCTCGACGGGAGCGGTCACCTCCGCATCACCCCGATCCGAAGCGTCGATGGCCGCTGGACCTCAGCACGCATCGAGACCGAGCGCAACGACTTCCAGCCCTCCGGGAACGGGATGCTCGCCGTCGAGGCATCGATCTGGCAGCCTAACGTCACGCCGGCCAATGGACTCGGCTACTGGCCCGCTTTCTGGATGTTGGGCGGCCCGTTCCGCGGCAACTACACCAACTGGCCGGCGGTCGGGGAGATCGACATCCTCGAGAGCATCAATGCGCGCAGCACGGTCTTCTCCACCTTTCATTGCGGGCCGTCGATACCCGGCACCTGCAACGAGCCGACCGGGAAGGGGAGCGGCGAACAGCCGTGCCCTGGATGCCTCACGGGCTTCCACACCTATCGCATGGAGTGGGATCGCAGCACGTCACCGCAACAGTTGCGCTGGTACCTCGACGGCAATCGCTACTTCAGACTCACGCAGGACCAGGTCGACGGTGCGGCGTGGAACGCGGCGCTCTACCACGGCTACATGATCATCCTCAACGTGGCCATCGGTGGTGGTTTCCCCGCCGCATTCGGGGGAGGGCCGACCTTCGCGACCGTGTCGGGCATGCCGATGCTGGTCGACTACGTGCGCGTCTACCAGCGTTAGGCGCCACCGCCGCTCGTGCGCGGGCGATACCCCTGCCACAACCA
>JBGAHX010000093.1:0-9246 GCA_044225935.1 Gemmatimonadaceae bacterium | reverse complement strand
CCAGCGGCTGCGCCCAGTCGGCGCGCGTGGCGCTGGCGTACTCGCCGGTGAAGATCGAGGCGTGCGACGGGAGCGTCCACGACGCGGTGCTGTACGCCTCGTCGAAGACCACGCCGCGCTTCCCCAGCTCGGCGAGGTGCGGCGCGTTGTCGACCGGTCCGCCGAGAAAGCCCACGCTCGCCGCGCGCACGGTGTCGAGGATGATCAGGACGACGTTAGGCGTCCCCTCCGCCGCCGGTGCGACCCGCGCGAGTGCGCGCGCCTCGCCACGACGCAGCGAGACGTCGATGAACCCGACCCCGACCGCCGCGACTGCCAATACGCCGGTCGCGTACCGCCGGCTGCGCGAGCGTAGGGTGGGGATGCGCGAGCGCGCGACCCGCAACGCCTGCACGGCAGCGCCAATCGCGATGAGCGCAAGCGCCCACGGCGCGATGCGCTGGAAGACGAGGAGGACCGAGAACGTCGCGAGCGCGACGTGAAACGCCACGAGGCGCGGTAGCGTGATCCGGCGCGGCCACGCGATGTAGAGCAGCGACGGCACCAACGCGAGCAGCGCGAAGACGAGCAGATATCCGACGGACGAGACGAAGAGCTGGTCGCGCAGCCACCACTTCCACGAGAAGAGGTGAAGGAGGTGACGCATCGTTCCGGCAACGAGCAGGTGCAACAGGCAGGCGCTGAGCGCCGACGCGACCACGAGGGCGATCGCATCGATCACGCGCGATAACGCGCCGCCAGGGGGCGTGTCGCCCGTCGACGGTGCAATCGCCGCTCCTTCCTCTGACCGCCTAACGGGAGGCATGAACCTCGGCGGCGATGCTGCGCAGGGTCGGGAGCACGTACCCCATCCCCACCGGCGACGAGCCGGGCACTCCGAGCGAGAAGTACAGGTCGCGATACATGGGATAGAGGCGCTCGTAGGTCGTCACCTGCGAAGGATCCGGCTGGATCACCCGGTACTTCGGGCAAAGCGCGCGCTGCGCCTCCTCGATCGTCGCGAACTCCCCGGCGGCCATGAAGGCGAAGATCGCCGAGCCGAGGCTGGTGACCGAAGTCTCCGGTACGAGGACCGGCATGTTGAGGACGTTCGCATAGACGCGGTTGAGCACCTCGTTCTTCTGCGGGATCCCGCCGCCGTGGATCACCCGCGCCGCGGCGACACCGTGGTCGCGCATGCGGTCGAAGATGATGCGCGTGACGTACGCCGTCCCCTCGATCGCGGCAAAGAGATCGTCCTCGGCGGTGGTGTTGAGATTGTAGCCGAGGGTGACGCCGCCGAGATTGGGATTCACGAGGACGGTGCGGTCGCCGTTCTCCCAGGCGAGGTGCACGAGTCCCGTCTGGCCGGCGCGGTGCCCCTCGAGACCGGCGCTCAGCTCGGCGACCGAGCGTCCGCTCCGTGCGGCCAACGATTCGAAGATGTAACCGCACGCCGAAAGTCCCGCCTCGATCCCCATGAATCCGGGGTGGACGGAACCCTTCACTACTCCGCATACGCCGGGGATGAGCCCGGTCTTCGCCGCGATCGCCATGACGCACGTCCCCGTCCCGATGACGTTCACGATGTCGCCCTCGGCGACGCCGGCACCGATCGCGTCCCAATGAGCGTCGAATGCACCAACCGGGATAGGGATTCCGGCGGTGAGCCCGAGTCGATCGGCCCAAACTTCGCACAGCCTGCCGGCCACATGCTCGGAGGTGTGGTGCGCCCCCTGGAAGCGCTCGCGAATCCCGGCGAGGAGCGGATCGACCGCGACGAAGAACTCTTCCGACGGATAGCCGCCGAGCGACTCGTTCCAGAGCCACTTGTGCCCCATCGCGCAGACGCTGCGCGGCACCTGCCGGGGGTCGGTGATCCCGCAGAGAACCGCGGCGACCATGTCGCAATGCTCGAACGCCGTGGCGAAGCGCTCGCGCTTGTCGGGATTGTGGCGCAGCCAGTGGAGGAGCTTGGAGAAGCCCCACTCCGACGAGTAGGTGCCGCCGCACCAGTCGATGGCCGGCTCGCCGCGTTCACGAGCTACGGCGGTGATGTGCGCCGCCTCGTGCTTGGCGCGATGGTCGCACCACAGGTAGTAGTCGTCGAGCGGCTGCATCGCGTCGTCGACCGGGACCACGGTGGAGCCGGTCGTGTCGAGGGCGATGGCGCGCACCTGGCTCCCGTCGATCGATGCCGACTGCAGCGCACGCTTTGTTGCCTCGACCAGCGCGTCCATGTGCGACGCGTGTGACTGCGTGGCGTAGTCGGGGTCGCGCGCATCCCGATGCACCGGATACTCGCCGATACCGTGCCCGATCACCCCTTTCGCACTGTCGACGATGGAGACGCGTACGCTCTGCGTCCCGAAGTCCACTCCGGCGACGATCCCCATCAGGCGTGCCTCAGGACGTCCCACCCCAGGTAGCGGGTGGTCGCCTCATGGACCGCGTCGGCGATGTGCGAGAAGGTGCCGGCCACGTGGTGCTCGAAGCCGTTGAGACAAATGTGGCGCAGCAGATCCTGCAGCTTGGGGATCTCGACCACTCCGGCGCCGCCGAAGGTATTGAGCTTATCCTTGGTGAACTTCCCCTCGCCCACGTAGCCGCGAATCTTCCCGGTGCGGTCGTCGGTGGAGAAGCGGGCAAAGGACATGTCGCCCGCGCGCACCTTCCCGACGATCGTCCCGAAGGTGTTCTCCTTGCCGACGGTGCCGGCAATGATCTCCTGGTAGTCCATCACCGGCGCCTCGAAGAAGTCCTTGGGAAGGTTGCTGCAGTGGAAGCAGACCGCCTTGTCGGGATCCTCTCCGTAGTTGTTGTTCCAGTCGAGGAGTGCCGCGGGAGTACCCGAGGCGAGCGTGAGCGCGTGCATGGAGATCGTTCCCATCACGTCGACCTCGCAGGCACTCGGGAGGTTGGCGTTGGAGAGCATGCTCATCACCGTGCACGGCACCACGCCGAAATACTCCTCCATCGACGTCCAGCACTGCACCGCGCTGACCGTGACGTCGACCTCCTGCATCCAGCGCTCCATCACCAGCCCGAGCTTGGCCATTTTGGTGAGCGCCTCGTCGGGGACGTCGCTCGTGTCGACATAGGCCATCATCTCGTCGAGCTTGCGCACGACGGCGGTGTCGCGATCGGCGAGGCGCGCGATGCGCCCCATGATCTCCGAGAGGTCGATCGGTTCGACCGAGATCCCTGCCCCCTCGAGGATCTTCTCGCTGTAGCGCACCGTCTTGAAGGCGGCCGGACGGGCGCCGATCGCGCCGATGCGCGCGCCGCGGAGCCCGCGCACCACGCGACAAACTGCGGCGAACTGGCGCAGGTCCTTGCGAAATCCCGGCGACTCCGGGCGCTGCGTGTGCTGCGAGGTGAGCGAGTACGGAATGCCGTACTGCGTGAGCACGTTGCAGACCGACATCTTGCCACAGAACGCGTCGCGACGATTGTCGATCTTCATCTTCGACGGATCGTCGGACGTGGCGTGAATGAGCACGGGGATGTCGAGCCCGGCCAGCCGCAGCGTGTCGGCCACCGCCCGTTCGTCGCCGAAGTTGGGGAGCGTCACCACGATTCCGTCGAGCCGATCGCGGTTCGCCCGGAAGAGCGCTGCACACGCCTTGGCTTCGTCGCGGCTCTCGATCGCGCCGTGATTGGTCAGCGATGCGTCGATGATGACGGCGTCGATCCCCTCCTCGGCCAGTGCGCGGAGCATTTCGTCGCGCCCGGTGGCGGCGAGGTGTCCGGGGAAAAAGCCGCGGTTGCCGACGATGACGCCGAGCGTGACGCGGCGAGTCGCGCGAGGGGGCGTGGCGGGGCGTGCGGCGGCCTTCTTGGCGCGCGTGGCGCTCGCCTTTCCCCCGGCGTTGGACTGCAGCTTGTGGATGCGCATGTGGGTCCGGAAGTGGCTGGGAAGATTCGCGTAGACTGTACTGGCCGCTGCGTTGACGCGCTATGGCGCACTCGTATGTTTTCGGGCGCCCGTCGTCCACCTGTCCCCAGCCTCTCGTCGTGACTCACGCAGATGCTCCACGCTCACTCGTCGCCCGCATGGGCGGATCGGTGGCGCGATCGCAGCAATTCGGCCTCGTCCTCGTCCTCCTCGTCCTCGGGACGGCGCTGACGCTCGGCGCCGGGTCACACACCGACCCGCAGACCCAGCAGGTCGTCAACAACTTCCTCAACCGCTACACCCTCATCCAGATGGCCACGGACGCCAGCGCGTTTGCCATCATGGGGGTGGGGGCGACGCTGGTAATCATTGCCGGGGGAATCGACCTCTCCGTGGGCGCCGTCTACGCGCTCGCCGGCGTGACGATGGCGATGGTGCTGCGCGCCGCCGGGCCGATGGATCCCACGATGACGGTCCTCCTGGGACTGGGGACGTGCCTCGTGGTCTCGGTGCTCTGCGGTCTGGCCAACGGGCTGATGATCATCGGGCTCGGCGTGCATCCGTTCATCATCACGCTGGGGACGATGTGGATCCTCCGCGGGATCGCCTTCGTGATCTCGCGCGCCGAGAGCATCCTCGTCCCGCAGGCGCTTACCGGGGTCGCGAAGGCGCCGCTCGGGCTTGGCACGGCGCTCTATCCGGTCCCGCTCCTCTGCATGTTGCTGGTGACGATCGTTGGGGCGCTCTACCTGTCACGCACGGTCCCGGGGCGCCACATCTTCGCCATCGGCGGCAACGTCGAAGCGTCGCGCTTCTCCGGGCTCAACGTTAGGCGGATCACGCTCGGCGTCTTCGTGATCTCGGGGCTCACCGCCGGCTTCGCCGCCTTCCTCGGCGCCGCCTTCTACGGCTCGGCGACCTCCTCCGACGCGAACGGGTATGAGCTCTACGTCATCGCCTCCGCGGTGGTGGGCGGAGCGTCGCTCTCCGGCGGAAAGGGATCGGCAGTGAGTGCGATGCTCGGCGCGCTCCTCATCGTGATGATGCGCCAGGCCATTCGCACGTTGCACCTGGACCAGAACTACGAATGGATCATCATCGGCGCGGCGCTGATCATCGCCGTCGTCCTCGACCAGCGCGGCTCGAAGTTCCTCTCGGAGCGACTCGCCGCCAAGCGTTGAGGCGCAGCCGATCGTTCGAGCCGCGCCCGTCCCTCACCCAGACTCACATGTCCTCGTTGCTCCGCTCGACTTCACGCACGTCCCTCACCCTCGCGGCCCTGGCGTCGCTCGCCTTCGGTGGTTGTGGCGGCGGCAAGGAGGCCGACAAGGTCAACGCCAACGCTGGCCAGACGTTCACCATCGCGATGATCGCCAAGAGTTCGACCAACCCGGTCTTCCTCTCGGGGCGTCAGGGCGCCGAGGCGGCGGCCAAGGAGCTCTCGAAGGCGTACAACATGACGGTCAAGATCGACTGGCTCACCCCGCCTAACGAAGACGGCGCCGTGCAGGCGCAACGCATCTCCGAGGCGGTGAACTCCGGGGCGAACGCGATCCTTCTCTCGGCGAGCGACGCGAGCAAGCTCACCGGGGCAGTGAACGAGGCGGTCGATCGTGGCGTCCCGGTGATGACCTTCGACAGCGACGTCCCCGACTCCAAGCGCTTCTCGTTCTACGGCGGCGACGACGTGAAGATGGGGACGCAGGTGATGGACGAGCTGGCGGCGCAGATGGGAGGCAAGGGAAAGGTCGCGATCATCGCCGGCAACCAGAACGCCCCAAATCTGCAGAACCGGGTGAAGGGGGTGCGTGAGGCGGCGACCAAGTTCCCCGGGATCACGATCGTCGATGCCTTCTATCACGCCGAGACGCCGCAGGACGCGGCGGCCGAGGTGCTGCGCATCAAGAACGCATATCCCGACGTGAGCGGCTTCGCGATGATCGGCGGGTGGGCGCTCTTCACGCGCACGCTTCTCACCGACCTCGATCCCAAGAAGGTGAAGATCGTCTCGGTCGATGCGCTCCCGGCGGAGCTGGCCTACATCGACAGCGGATTGGCGCCGGTGCTCTTCGCCCAGCCGACGTACGATTGGGGATACGTGTCGGTGAAGACGATCTTCAACCACGTGCACCTCAAGCAGGAGGCGCCCCCCAAGGTGCAGATGGAGCTGGTGCGCGTGTCGAAGGAAAACCTCGGGCACTGGGCCCGCCAGCTGCAAGAGTGGGGCTTCTCCGACATCGACCCGAAGTTCCTCGCACTCGCCAACTAGGTGACCGTTCCGCGCCTTCGCATCCGCAACGTCACCAAGCGCTTTCCCGGCATGGTGGCGTTGCGCGACGTGTCGTTCGACGTCGCGGCGGGATCGTGCCACGCGATTTGCGGGGAGAACGGCGCGGGAAAGAGCACGCTCGGGCGCATCGTGGCCGGGCTGCACCATGCCGATGAAGGGACGATCGAGCTCGATGGAACGCCGGTGCACTTCGCCACGCCGCGCGATGCGCTGGCCGCCGGGGTGGCGATGGTGCACCAGGAGCTCGCCTTCTGCGACAACCTCACCGTCGGCGACAACCTCTGCCTGCGAAGCATCCCGCACCGTTTCGGCTTCGTGGATCGCGACGCCGTGCGTGCGCGGGCGCGTGAGCTCCTTGCGGCTGCCGGCGCGACGATCGATCCCGATCGCGACATGCGCTCGCTGAGCGTCGCCGAGCAGCAGGTGGTGCAGATTGCCGCGGCGGTAGGCGAGGGGGCGCGGGTCATCATCTTCGACGAGCCGACCAGCTCCCTCGGTGAAGCCGAATCGGAACGATTGTACGCACTCATCGGGAAGCTCAAGGAGCAAGGCGTCACGCAGCTCTTCGTGTCGCATCGCATGCCGGAGATCTTCGCGCTGTGCGACACCATCACCGTGCTGCGCGACGGCCAGCATGTGGCCACGCAGCCCACCGCCGAGCTCACCGAGTCCGCGCTCGTGCGGCTGATGATCGGGCGTGAACTCGGCGAGTACTTCCCGGCGCACGCCGAGGCGCCGCGCGGTGAGGAGCGGTTGCGCGTCGAGCATCTCTCGTCGCCCGGGTTGTTCGACGACATCTCCTTCTCGGTGCATGCGGGAGAGGTCGTGGGGCTCGCCGGTCTTGTGGGTGCGGGACGGTCGGAGATCGCGCGCGCGATCTTCGGTCTCGACGATCGGGCGACGGGAACGATCGCGGTGCGCGGGAACGCGGCGCGCATCCGTAACCCGCGCGACGCGATGGCCTACGGGATCGGCTTCGTCCCCGAGGATCGCAAGAAGCAGGGACTCGTGCTCGGGATGAAGAGCCGCGAGAACGCGACGCTCCCCACGCTGTCGCGCTTTGCCCGCGCGGGGTGGATCGACGGCGGCGCCGAGCGTGCGGCGGTGGAGAAGAGCTTCAACCGGGTGGCGTTACGAACCGGGCGCGAGTCGATGGTGTCGTCGCTGTCGGGGGGGAATCAGCAGAAGGTCGTGTTGTCGAAGTGGCTCACGGCGAACAGCGACCTGTTGATCCTCGACGAGCCCACGCGTGGGGTCGACGTCGGCGCAAAAGCCGAACTGCATGCGTGGATCGACCAGAAGGCCGCGGAGGGGGCGGCGGTGTTGCTGATCTCGAGCGAGCTGCCGGAGTTGCTGACGTTGTCGTCGCGGATCCTGGTGCTGCGCGGGGGGAAGCTGCGCGGGGAGCTGTCGCGGGAGGTGGCGACGCAAGATGCGTTGCTCAGGTTGATGGCGGGGTTGGAGTAGCGGCGGGCGGTGGCGGTCGCCTAACGCCACGATCGCCGGCCACCGCGGCCGCTCCGGGCGGTGCGCCTCTCCGAACGCTGCCGACGCTCCACCCGCTGGCGCCGTTCCACCCTCGCCCCCGCTACCGCCGCGCCGCTCCCTACCGCCGCGCCGACCGCACCGCGAACACCGGCACCACCGTGCTCGCTCCCAACGCCTGAAAGCGCACCGTCACCCACTGCTTCCCACTCGTGAGCGACTGCGGCACCACGTAGGCCGCGTCGTAGAATCCCGACTCATCGTGGCGCGGCACGTAGTGCCCCACCGCGGTTCCGTCGACCTGAATCTCGAAGTCGGCGATCTGTGCGGGGAGCCCGCGCTCCACGAAGTACGTCACCACCAGCTGCATCGGCGCCGACGGATCGACGCCGGCATCGACCGAGAACCACCCAGCGCCCGCGCGCGACGTGTGTCCTTCGCGACGCCCCACCGGACGGTCGGATGGATCACTCTTGTAGTGCGCCGCCGCCTCCTGCGCCTCGTTCCCCAGCACGATCCTGGCAACGGTCGCGCGCTCGAGCGCTGCCGCCGCGTCGCGCTCCGCCGCCAGCTGCGCGCGGTGCGCCTCGAAGGCGGCTGGGGTCATGACATCGTGATACAGCGCGTAGCGTCGCCGGTGCGTGCGATAGAAGGGCGTGAACGACACATCGCCAGCCGAGGCGCCGTCGTCGGCGTGCCGGGCTACGCCCGACGCGACCGAGAAATCGCCCGGGCGCGATGCGGGTTGCAGCCACTTGCCTGGGTCGCGCGACTCCGAGACGAGATAGGCGACCTTGGTCACCGGCGCCGCCGACGGATTCTCCGACCACGGCTCTTCCATCCTCGGGCCTACATCGGCGGCGAGGGCGAGCGGTCCCCACATGATCGCCGCGACGTCGGCGTTGTCGGCCGTCGGCTGCAAATGGAGCGACTTGGGGATGGCGATCGCGATGGTGTCGCCCGAGCGCCAGGTGCGCGTGAGGCGCACATACGTCGCGTTGCGCACAACCGACTCGTTGCCCGGACCGCCAGCGCGCCCGCCCGCGGTCGGGTCGTACAGCGTGTCGAGAGCGGACTGTGGGGCGTCGGCGCCGTTGACCGCAATACGGAAACCGTCGCCCGCCCACACCGGGCGCCTCACGGCAATCGTGAACTCGGCGGGCTTGGCGAGCGTCACAGTGATCGTCGCCGAGTCGCCGTCGGGGAAGCCGGTCTCCATCGCCAGCTTCGCCCCCGCCACACTGCTCTCGGCCTTTGATGGGACGAAGAGATTCACCCAGATGGTGTCGCTCGACTCGTAAAAGACGCCGAGCCCGTGCAGCGCGTGGCTCTCCATCCCCGACCCCACGCAACAGGTGAAGTCGCGCTGCATGTCCTGGTATTCCTGCTGCTCGGCGCGCCCCACCGGGACCATGTACGACGTGCGCCCGTCGTTAGGGTCCATTGAGGCTAGGATGTGATTGAACAGCGCCTGCTCGTGGAAGTCGGCGTACGCGCCGTCAGGTCGGAACGAGAAGAGGCGCCGGGTGAGCTTGAGCATGTTGTAGACGTTGCACGTCTCGGCGGCGCGCCCATCGACGCGCGGGCTCAGCAC
>JBGAHX010000092.1:0-9372 GCA_044225935.1 Gemmatimonadaceae bacterium | reverse complement strand
ACGACTCGCAGCGCGTTGCTATGGACGTCGTCGCCATCGAGCATGGCGTTCAGCCAATCTTCGTGCCCGCCGGCTTCACCCGGAGCCGCCGCGCCCGCGCGCCATGCCATGACTGGGGCGGCCGCTACCGGCTTGCCGACCGCGATCTCGTCGAGCGCCGTGAGCTCGTCGATGCATTCGCCCTCCTCGGCATCATCGAACGTGATTAGGCAGCGGTATTCGCCGTCGACGTTCCGGCCGAAGTAGTAGCTTTGGCTCAACACGAAACTCTCGCGCGCGAGGATGCCTCCTAGGGCGCCGTTGAGTCGCGCGACGAGCCCTTCGCGCTCGGACGGCATGAGTGGGCGCGACGTGGGGGCGAGCACCCGCCAGCGCGGCGCGGCGTCCGCATGGCTCCACGAGGTGTAGACGATCGCGCGGATACCGTGCCGTTCGAGGCGTGTGATCGCTTCCTCTGGCGTGACGGCCCTCGCGTCGTAGTCGCCCTCGATGCCGGTGATCCACAGCACGTTCCCATCGGTGCGGTAGCAGCCGTTTTCGTTACGGTGCTCGCCGAACGTCGCGAGCTTGAGGAGCTGCTGCTTGTCCTTCGCGCCGACGCGTGGCGGGTCGGCCAGCATCTTGGCGAGCTCCGGCCACGTGGTTGCCTGCGTCTGACGCAACAGCGCCATCCGGTCGGGGAACGCCGTGTAGTCGAACCTAGGCGCTGCCTTCGATGCACCCGACGCTTTTGGTTGCGGAGGGGCGGTTGATGGCTCCGACGCTCCGAGCGTTGGCACAGTGGCGGTCATACCGCGGCGACTGCCTGTCCCGGGCAGCGACGATCTATTGCACGTTGGCGCATGGCGTGACGGTACGCAGCCGCGAGCCAGTCGATCGTCGGAATCTGGTGGGAGAAGTAGCAGACGCCGGGGATACCCACAGGAACGTTGTGCGGGAGGATGTCGACCGCCCTCGGTCCGAGCCCGCGGTCACAGAGCGACGCGTAGATGGCTAGCAGCCACGCACCCGCGCGCCCGATCGTGCAAACCGCGATCGAAAGCGCCCATCGGGCGGCAACCCTCGGGTGTCTCACAATCACTCGGCACGGCGGCCGGAACCGCGCGAGGGCGCGCGTCGGGTTCTCCCACTGGTTCTCGGGCAAGGTTCCCAAGCCAGCGACGGGCCGCGCGCTGTCGGAGCGCCCGAGCATGGCCTTCTCACTCTGTGCCGCTGCGTTGCGCACGGCGTTCAGTTCGAGGAGAAGCTGGCTCGCCGGCATATTGAATCGCGCACCGGAGGCGGTCGCCGCGCTGATCTCCGCCCATATCCCGGCCATGTCACCCACGGCGATGTCGGACCATTGGCACGGGGTCGTTCGGCGTCTTTCGACGATCCGGTTGTCGTCGCGGGCGTCCCCCGCACCCGTGCGCTTCTGCGCGCCGCGCGCTGTACGTTTCGTAGGTAGTCTCGTGATCGTGGCCACGTCACACCCCCTCGGCGTCGACGTATTCACGCGTGCGGATGAACTCGTCGATCTCGCTCGCGCGCCAGCCGACGGAACGGCCGTAGATGCGGCGGGGCTTCGGGAACCTCTGCTCCGCGATAGCGCGATAGATGCTCGTTGAGCGCAGGCCCACGCGTTCCATAACTTCGCGCAGGCGCAGGAGTCGATCGTTGTCCGCGCCGTTCTTGCTCGTTGCTGTTCCTTGGGTGCTCGTCATCGTTACCCTCCGTTTGGGGTGCTTGCGCACCCAACGGCCGGATTGAACACCCGTGGGGCTAATTCTAGGATCACAAAAAAAGCGAGGTGCGTCGGGGGCGAATGCTCCACCTCAGAACGATGGCGGCGGTCCCCATATCTGCGGTCGGCCCGACTCTGCGCCGACCTCACAAGATGGCTCAGGGGTGTTTCCACGGAAGGGCCGGCTAGAAGTAGACACCCGTTGGACTAATTCTAGGATCGCAAAAAAGCGAGGTGCGCCCGGGGGCGAATGCCGCACCTCAGAACGATGGTGGCGGTCCCCATATCTGCGGTCGGCCCGACTCTGCGCCGACCTCACAAGATGGCTCAGGGGTGTTTCCACGGAAGGGCCGGCTACCCCGATACCCCTCGATTCACCCGCGCGGCGTCCCTTGGCGCCTGCGCGGCCGGCTCCGGCCGCCGGTCGGGTCATCGACCGCCGGCCGACGATCGCGGCAAAATCGCGCCATGACCAACGACCGACCTGAACCCAGTAGCACCCACATCGTCCGATTTCCCGAACCCGTCGCCCCGAACATGAAGGTGGTCGACATGCTCGCCGTGCGTGGCCATACGCCTACCCCGATCGGGGCGTTCCGGATTCGGGGTTTTCCAACGGTCGGCGGCACGATCACTTGCATGGGCACCGGACTGCATAGCTCGACGCTGTACACGCTGTTCAGCTTTCCGATGCACCCTGAGACGTTGGAGGCGATCGCCCAGGCGTTCACGGACCTCAGCGAGATCGCCCGCCGCGGCCCGCAACCAGAGGCGCCCCCGACGCCGGGCGCGCCCGCCAAACCGTAGCCGACGCGGCCATGTTCAACGTCCCGGCGTCGGTCTGGCAGGCCATCGCGAGAGCCAACTCCGGAATGACGAGCCGGTGGGGCCGGGCGATGGCGGGCGGTCAGGAGGAGATCGACCGGCTCATCCAAGAGGTGGACGCCGAGCACGAGGCCGCGGGCGTGCCGAACGGCGTCTCGCTGGCTTTCGAGATCACGGCCCCGCTCGTCGTGGAGAACGACGCGATCCAGAGGTGGCTCCGAGAAACTGATAGGTTCGACCTGACGGGCGTGCTGCTCGACCTTCCGACGCCGCGGGAGGCGGGGGAGGTCGGGACATTGGAGTACCGGCTCGAACCGGACGAGCGAATACTCCTCGAATCCCTCCTCGCGCAGGAAGTGGAGCGCGCGGAGCGTGACGCCCTCGCGGCGGCCGCGCCGCGCTGCGTGCTGCTTGCCGACGGTATACATCTGCGCGAAGGGCTCAAGCGCTTCCTCGCGATGCGCGCGCCGCGCAAGTCCGACCGGGCGACCTTCGCCTTCGATGGGAGCTTCCTGTCCATCGACGCGCTCGGCAGCATGTTCGCCGCGCGCGCTACGGGCGCCTGGCCGGGCGTCGCGACGTGCACGGCGTCAGTCGTGCTCGCGCTCGTCAAGGCCCCACCCGTCGGCGCCGAGGTCGAGCTCGGTTACGCGGATGGGCATCTGCGAATCGGCGCGCTCGCTGTCACGGCCGAGTGGAAGCCGGTCAGCCGGGAACTGCTTGCGCTACCGGCCGCGCCCGATTGGGTCGAGACGTTGAGCTTGAAGTACCGCATGCACCGTTCACGGCTGCTGCAATCGGGGCGGCTCCGGGAAGTTGAGGCAGCCGAGAAGAAGCTCGCCGCGACGATTGCCAAGGCGGCGAAGTCGCTCGCACCGCTCGGCGTGCTCGAGCCGGACTTACGCCGGCTCGTCGAGCGCGTGCTCGAGGAACGCTGGCTTGCAGGGGCGGGGCGGGGCGCGCCGCCGCTTTGACGCCGTCAACGCTCATTCTTTCGGCTTCGCCGAGCCGCGATTGCGGTGAGTCGGGAGTGGTTCGCTCACGTCTCGATAGACCTTGCCGGTAATCGGGTTGTAGATGAATTCTCGATACCAACGTCTGAGGCGATCGACGACCCGCAGCAGCACGTTCCACTCACCCGTCTTCTCGAACTTGCTGTCGCCATATTTGCCTTCCTCGATTGGCTTGGAGAAGCCCGGCCGGCGGGTTTTCCACTGCACCATGTCGTGAGGCTGCACCGAGTCGGAAAAGTAAGACTCTGTCGATCGCCGCACCGATCCACAGACTGGACAGGGCTTTCGTGGAGCGGCTTCTTCCTCGGGAGTGACCTCCCGACCGCAGTCGTGGCACTTGGTGCGGGAGGACTGTTCAGCCATCAATAGCTGCCGGAGGTTGTTGGGTCCGATGCGCGCGACCATAACCCCGGGCGTGCCGCCTCCGGGTACAGGTCGACCTTCTTCTGCTGCAGCCGGAGGATGCGTTCGCGCCTCTCGCCGCGCGTGAGGCCGCCGCACATGATCTCACGCTGGATGCCGCTGATGCTGCGGTCGATCCCGGCCGCGCCGGTGCGCGCCTCGGCGCGGGCGAGCGCCGCGACGTCGGCCGGTTTCGCGCCGGGCGCCTGCGCGGGCGGCGTGCTGCCGGCCGACTCGCGCAGCATGGTCGCCTCGTCGCCCTAGCCGGTGGGCGCGGGGCGCCTCGCCGGGCGCCGGCGTCAGGGCGCCCTTGACGGCCTTGACGATCCGCTTGGTCAGGGTCGGCTTCGTGTCCGCGTCGAACTGCGCGAAGGCGGCGCCGATCTCGGCCGTCGGCACCTGGGGCGCGAAGACCTCGCGGAAATACTAGACCCGCGCCTCCTCCTGTTGGTCGGGCGAGAGCGCGTTGAACGCGTCGCTCGAGACGACCTCGGACCATTTCTTGGTCACTGCGCGTGCTCCCCTGCCGGCGCGCTCGCCGCGCGCCCGCGATGCAGCCCGATCTCGATGCCCGCCTGCAACGCGGCGTCCACTATGATTTGGTCGAGTTCGTCATCGGCCAGTTGCTCAAGCGGACCGGTGCGGACCTCGCTGCGCTCAACGAACATGCCGAGCTCGCGGCCAATCAATTCTAGGGCGCGGATTGCGTCAGCGGCACCGGCCATGCGGTGCCCAGCGACGCGCATCCGCAACCCTGTCCCGACAAAGATCGGGACAATTTCCATGCACCGTTCCTTTATCGCAAGAAGATCGCGGAGCACCCCCACCCGGTTCGTGCCGATCTCCTTGTCGGCCTTCGCTTTGACGGCGTCGCGCATCTCCCCAAGACGCTTCTGAACGCGGGGGCGCGCGAGCGCCTTCGTCGCGAGCACTCGCATGCTCTCTGTCGCGCGCTCGGGTGAGATGCCGCGCACGCGTGCGACGGCATGCTTCTGCGTTATTCCCGGATTCTCGACGATGGTCCGGACCAGCGACTCCTCAAATGCCGTCACTCGGTCGGGTTCCTGACGCGACGCGATCGCGACATGAACGCTCTTCGGGCGCGCGGCCCGTCGCGTCGGAGTTTCGGTGGCGGTCATCATCGCGTCGACCAAGCGGTTGAAGTCGTGGCGTTCAACGTGATTAGAGCGACGCATGCGCACGCGGTTCCACCTCGCGACGCGAATCGTGCCGCGCGCACTAATTCACGGGCGTGACGGGCGCGCGCGGGCGCGACGAAATCGCGACGCGCCCGCATCCTAGAGGTTCGTAGAAGTCCGCTAGTGGTTCTCAACGTAACACGCGGGCGCGTCGGGCGCGTCTTTCCTATTTCTTGCCATGAGAAAGTCCTGTGGGGTTGGAATTCACAAATGTCCTATGTGGAGAATAGGAAAGGACGCGCCCGTCGCGCCCGCGCCCCGAAGTGCGGTACGTTGAGAAGACTCCGCGAACGTTAGGAAGGGAGTTTCGCGCAGGCGCGAAGCGTGCTCGACGCGCTCGCGTCGCGCCCGTCGACGATCGCCGGTATGCGCGACGCCGGGATCAGGAGGCCAGCGCGCTGACGCGACGTTGAGCCTGACCCGGCGGTGCCCCGGTTTAAGAAAGTCGACTCTGACCCCACTTCGTCCCGCGTGACTCACATTTTGGAGCCTCCGGGAATCCCAGGGCGGTTCAGGTCGAGTCGGACCTTACTTTTCCGCTACTTCCTCCGCAGCCCCTGCTTTCGACCTCGTGTTTTGCAGGTACAGCATGTGCGCCACTAACAATGCGAGCGGCGCCGAGACAAACACGCTAAATGCAAGTCCGAACCACCGTTGGAGATCGTACGCAGCTAGCAGGCCAAAAACTACGGCCAAGAGGAACGGTAGACCGAGTCGATATTGACGGCCTCCAATCGTATAGCTCGCGAGACGAATCAACTCCGTCAACGCGAGCGCTCCACCTATCACGCCAATAAGGCCGGTCCATCCGTCAGCTGGAATGCTCTCTAGGACGCCCAATCGATACACGCGGAGGAGCTCGACGAATACGTGTGGAATTCCCCACAGGACAATGAGTACCGCCGGCGCCATTAGAACTGCGGCTTCTAGAACGAGCGGGATCCGCTTCTCCATTCTCGCTGTGCTCCTTTCAAAACACGCCCCCACTTGCGCACTTCGGGCACCAACCTTCACCGCCATACGGCGGCGGATATGCTCGGTAGAACGATGGGCCAAATATGATAGCTGGCAGGGCACCGAATGGAGTGCCTCCGAATGCTGCGGCGGGCAATCCATAGCTTTGAAATACGTTCCAATGAATCACTGATATGTCGAGAGCTGTCGGCCATCTTCCGGCGCTCTCTGATGCCCCGAGATAGTTGGCGTACCCTTGGGCGAGCTTTAGCCGGATCTCGTCTAATTCGCCTGAAGTGAACGATCTGCCGATATTGTCGGCCGCAAACATCTGAAGCCTGTCGGTAGTTGCTTGAGCGATTGGACCGGTGCCGCCCGCAATGGCGCCGGCTTGGCATGTGTAGGGATCGCCCCCCTCGCATGACCTCCTGTAATAGCCTAGATAGTCGCCCTTTTGGAGCAGTGCTTGCTCCGCTGGCGTAGTCCAACACCGCCCATGCGCACAAAAGTTGAATAGATACCCAAATGCTCCAGTGATTGCTCCGTTCTCAAATTTCCCACCGCTCAAGATGGATCCAATTCCCCCAGCGGCCGAGTGCGCGGCGACTCTATAGGCGAAGTTCTTACCGCCCATATCGATTACAGGCCCGGCAGCCTCCGAAAACGCTCCTGCGGCTGCCTGTTTTCCGCAACTACCTCCGGCGGCCGCCCCAGATGCGCAACCGGCAACGGCATGCAACGCAATTCGGCCGACGCCTCCTCGGCCGAACCCTTGGGCTCCGCTGAACATCGCCGAATCGGCGATTGAGCCCGCTGCGAAGAACGCGCCTGCAGATACCGCTCCAGCGACCGCGCTCTGAATGTTGCCACCGCCGACTCCGCCCGCCGCGAATCCACTGGCAACGCTCACCATTGCGTGGCCAGCGTCCGACAGCACGACGGTTCCGAGTTCGCCCAGCTCGGTGAGCGCGCCAACACCGGTCGCAACTCCACTATTGATGAGCATCGCACCAAGGAGTTCCGGAGCAATGGCCGCGACGGCAATTGAGGCGATCGGCTTCCTCCACTTCGTCCACCAGCTGAACCCGGACGGGTCGGTGAACGAGAGCGGGTTGTTCTTGACGTAGCTATACCGGTTGTAGCTCTGCGCGTCGTACGGGTCCTGGATCAGCGGGTCGGCGGCGAGGAACCTTCCGGTGAGCGGGTCGTAGACGCGCCCGTTCATGTGGATCAGGCCCACTTCCACCAGGTGCTCGTGCCCGGTGAAGCCGCGGTCCTCCGCTCTCGGGTCGGCCTGCGCGATCTGAGCCTTGTCGCCCCACGCCGAGTAGGTCGCGCTCTGCTTGAGCACGCCCGACTGATCGACTTCGCCCACCACGCTCCCCAGGTGATCGGTCAGCCAGTAGCGCGGCGCGGTGCTGCCGTCGCTTCTCGCGATGTAGATCCCCGCCGTTCCGTCCGGCGTGGCGAGGTAGTGCCGCCGCTCGGTGACCCCGTCGGCCCTGGTGAGCTCCTCGTAGCCGCCCAGGTAGTAGGTCGTGGTCGTGCCGGTGGCGCTGGTCGAGGTTTCCTTGATCCGCTTGTGCCCGCCGTCGTAGACGTAGGCGAGGCTGGTGGTGCCCTGGACGATCGTCGTGGGGAGGTTGAACGCGGTCGGGGTGATGGTGCGGGTCGTGCCCCCGGTGATGCTGGTCACGTTCCCGTTCGCGTCGTAGCCGTAGCCGGTGCCCCCGTAGCTCGTCATGCGGTGGGTGCCGGCCTGGTAGCCGTAGCTCGTGCCCGCGCGGGAGGCGAGGTTCCCCGCCGCATCGTAGCTCGCACTCTGCCCCGCGTAGCTCGTCAGCCGGTCGACCGGGTCATAGGCGAAGGCTTGCGTGCCCGGGTTGAGCACGCTATCGGTGCGCTGGGTCAGGGTGCCCAGCGCGTCGAAGGTGAACTGCCCGTTCTGCAGCGAGACCGGGTTGCCGCCCACCCCCGCCACGATGTCGGAGACGCGCCCGAATCCGTCGTAGTTGCGCGCGAGGTTCGTGCTGCCCACGATCGAGGTCCCCGCCTGCCCGTCCGGGTGTCGTGCGGTCGCGGTCCAGTGCACCTGGCCCACGCCTGCGCCGGTCCACTCCGCCACCCGGTCGAGCGCGCCGGTCCAGCTCGTGTAGCGGTTCACCACCGTGTACCCCGACGGGTACTGCAGCTTGTCCACCCGGCCCTCGGCGTCGAAGCTCGTCACCGACAGGTAGCTGCGCCCGTCCACCGCCGTCGTGCCCCGCGTCGCGCGGCCGGCGTTGTCGAACTCGTTGAGCTGCTGCGTTTGCGGGCTCGGGAGCGCGCCGCCGACCGTGGCGCGCGCCAGCGTCGCGGTGCGCACCTCGCAGGCCTTGCCCTTGCCATAGCTGCAGGTCGTGGTCGTACCGGTGTCGGTCGCGTAGCGGTCGAAGCTCGTCACCGTCACGAACGGGGTCGTGGCCTCGGAGCCTGGGTGCTCGCGGCGCTCGATCGGACGCCCCAGGCTGTCGTAGAAGTTGCGCGTGACCTGGCCCTTGGCGTCGGTCTGGCGCACCAGTTCCCCCGCACCGTTGTACTCGTAGCTCCACGCGCCGCTGTCGGGGTTCGACAGCGAGGTCTTGCGCCCGCGCAGGTCGTAGCCCATCTGCTCCGCGATCCCCGTGGGGCCGATCGCCTTGGCCAGGTTGCCGACCGCGTCGTAGCTGTAGTCGGTGTTGTTCGTCAGCCCGTCGGTCACCCGCACCGTCTGGCCCTGGCTGTTGGTGTACTTGACGTTGGTCCGCGTCGTGAAGCTGGTGCCTGACTGTGTGATCGACACCGACTTGACCGGGCCCACGCTCGTGGCGTCGATCGTAAGCGAGGGCGTCACCCCGTAGGCGTAGGTCGAGGTGAGCGAGAGCGTCCCCGCGCTGGTCGTGATCGATTCGCTCGCCAGGCGATTGAGCGTGTCGTAGGTCCACGACGTGGTGACCACGTGCTGGCCCACCGGCTTGGTGGCCGCGCTCTTGCGCCCCGCCGCGTCGTAGGCGACCGTCGTCGTCGCGTAGGTCTGGTCGTTGAACGCCCGGCTCACCCGGCGCACGTCGCGCTGGAGCTCGTCGTAATAGACCTCGACCGCGCCCCCGCCCGAGGCGACCTGGCGCTGGCGGTACTTCTCGTTGCCGGTGACCCCGGCGGTCTCGACCGCGCTAAACGTCTCGGCGATCTTCTGCTGCGCCTGGTTGTAGCTGCGCTCGCCGTACACCCGCCCGAA
>JBGAHX010000031.1:0-89836 GCA_044225935.1 Gemmatimonadaceae bacterium | reverse complement strand
TTCGTATTCCTGTCGTCGACGGGAATTCTCGTTCAGCGCTCCACGCGCCGCGCCGACGCCGCGGCGGCGAGCGCGCGATTGCGTTCGTAGTCCGATCCGATCGACTGCGCCGCATCGACGTAGGCGTCGTGCAGCGCGCCATCGATGCGGTACGCACGCGCCACCGTCAGGAGCAACTCGGCGCGCTCGTACGCCGAGCCAACCCTCGGCGCCTGCTTGAGCAGCTGCACGACGACCTCGGTATCGGGGCGCTGCGCCACCAGGTCCTTGAGCACTCGCGCGTGCTCGTAGTCAGAGTCGAGGTGCGTCGCAGCGTCGAGGAGCGCGATGGCGAGTGCGCGGTCCTTCCCCAACGACTTGTCCATCGTGATCAGGAGCTCGGCGAGTTCGTACCCCTTCACGTGCGCTCCGGCGTGATCGAGAATGTCGCGCGTGAAGTCGGCCGGCAGCGGGGAACGCTTGGCCAGCGCGGTCACCACGCGACGATACTCGTAGTCCGACTGGATCGTGGCGAGCGCGTCGAGATAGTAGCGGCGTGTCGCCGGAGCGATCGCATAACGAGACGACACCTCGATCAGGAGCTCGGCGAGTTCGTAGTCCGAGTCCATCCCCTTGGTCCCCGCGAGGATCTCTCCGACCGTGGCTGCCGACAGCCCGTCCTTCGTGAGGAGCGTGGTGAAGGCGCGACGCTTCTCGTAGTCGGACTTGATGCGACTGGCGGCGCGGGCGAGCGAGAGCTGCGCCGGATCGTCGAACGCCTTCTGCTTGCTCGCGGCGATGAGCAGTTCGGCCATCTCGTAGTCCGACTGGATCTTCTGCGCGGCGGTGTCGATCACCCGTACGAGCTGCGCGCTGGAGAGCTGTGCCGACGAGGCGAGTCGCGTGAAATAGATGCGCCTCGCGTAGTCCCCTTCGAGCAGGTCGATCTCGCCGAGCACCGCGTCGACACCGCCGCGCGACATGAGTGCGGGGAAGCGTACGTCGACCGCCCACGCCGTGGCGCGATCGAGGCGCAGGACAACCTGCGCAAACCAGGCCTTCCCCTCGGCATCCCACGAACGATTTTCGCCGTCGACGCGGTAGCGGTGGTCGAGCGATCCGTCGGACGCGGGAGTGATGCGTACCTCGCGCTCCACCCGACCGTCGTCCTCGCTCAGCACAAACGATCCGCCGCGGGACAGCGAGCGCAGGTCGTCGAGGGTCGGGGCGAGTTGATACTCACCGCGGGCATTCACCTCGATCTTGCATCCGTTGCGCGACCAGGTGATGGTCTCCGTGCGACCATCGCTGTTGGTCATGTGCGAGCTGGACGTCTTGCGTGAGCGCGTGTTTCCGCAGTCCTGCTGCGACGATCGCGCTGCGGTCGCGACGCCGGTGTCGTAGCTGTACGAGTAGCCGGTCGCGACGGCCGGAGCGTTGGCGCTCGTTCCCGAGCCACTCGCGGCAGCGCGCGCGTCGCCCGATCCGACCGCAGTGCCCGCACCGCTCGACGACGTCGAACCGATCGCGAATCCGGCACCGGACGCCGAGCCGCTCCACGCGACGTCGTCACCGGAGGTTGTCGAAATCGTCGCAGCCGCGCGACCACCCCCGACCTCGCCCGACGACAGGGGCGAGACCGCATCCGCGCCGCGCGACGTGCTCGCCGAGCCACGCGCGGCATCGGACTCCGCTGGCGCGTCTTCGCGAGCGGGCGAGACATCACCGCGCCGCACCGGCGACGCCGTCCCGATACATGCGGCAAGGAGCATCGCTCCAGCGATCGAGAGCGCACGCATCGCCACGCCCGGGAGGTCTCGCGGCTGCTCGGCCCGGAGGATCGATTGCAGCCGGATCGTGAGGGAGGCCGGGCGTGCCATCGCCAGCGCGGCCGCGGGCGTGCGCCACTCGCTGGGAGCCCGCACGATGCCTAACAACTGCTCGGCGTAGGCCGACGGGCGAACGCCTGCATCGAGCACGAGATCGTCGCACGCCTCCTCGCGTGCGAGGCGCTCGGCCGCGCAGAGCCACCATGCCAGTGGATTGTACCAGTGCAGCGCTCGCACGACGCTCAGTACCGTCAGCCACAACGCGTCGCCACGGCGCACATGCGCCAGCTCATGGAGGAGCGCTGCATCGCGCTCGTCGCTCGTCCACTCGCTGTGCTCGGGGAGGAGGACGATCGGACGAAGAACGCCCCACGTCATCGGCATGCTCGAACGCGACGTGGCATAGAGTCGCACGCGTTCGGGAAAGAGCCCGCGCGCACGAAGTCGGGCGCGCGAGCGCTCCCACGCGGCGGGAAGGAGGTCGGTGGCGCTGTTCGCCAGGCGCGCGCGTCGGATCATTCCAATCACGAGCTGCGAAAGAAGAAGCGTCGCGCCGAACAGCCAGGCAAGGAAGAGTTGGAGGGCGGGAGACGGACGCCAACCGAGGGGCAACGGTGTGCTCGCGATTCGTGCGTCCGCCGTGGAAGCACGCGCGGCGCGTCCAGCGCGCGCGGCGCGCGGCGCAACAAGAGCCCCGTCGAAGCCCGCTGCGCCGCCGACATCCATCACCGCGTCGCCACGGCGAAGCCCTTCTGCCGGGGCGAGCGGAGCGAGTGCGCGCACGTCTGCTGCTCGCGCTCGGCGGGGCGGAGCGACCGGGGCGACCATCGCTCGCACGTCGCGAGAAAGCTGCGCGCGAACCCGCGCGGGGACGATCGATCGCACCGCGCGCTGCGCGACCGCAACCGAACGGCGGGGCGGAAGAACCCCTAGTTCCCAACGCGGCACGAGCAGGGTGAGGACGGGGATGCTCAAAGCGCCCAGGGCGCCAAGGACCATCACGAAGTGCCGACGCCCGGCAGAGTGATCGCGAAGGAGTCGCACGGCAAACGCCGTGAGGAGGAGCAGAGCGGCCACGCGGAGCGCGACCGACAAGAGAAGCTGCAGCATGTCAGCGTCCCTCCTTCTTGGCGCGCTTCACCAGCGCGGCGATTTCGTCGAGCTCCGCGGGGGACATCTTGCTCCCCGAGAGGTCGAGCAAGGCGGCGACTGCATCGCCGGGAGAGCCATCAAAGAATGTGCGCACGAGTCCGCGCAGCGCCGACTCGCGAGCGTTGTCGCGCGGCACGACCGGGGCGAACACGTAGCGCGGACCGTCGACCGAGTGCGTAAGGTGCCCCTTTTCCTCGAGGATGCGGAGCAGGGCACGCACCGCCGAGTAGGACGGCGCATCGGGGAGCGACTCGAGGACTTCAGCGGCGGTGGCCGAGCCTCGCGCGTAGATGACGTCCATGATCTGCCGCTCGCGCCGGCTGAGTGTCGCTGGATGCGATGGAGCGTGTGTAGCGGACTTGGTCGGTTGGTCGGACATGAGGCACCCTACGCGCTGTGGTGATGCTAGGTTTTTAGCAGGCTGCTAAATTATTAGCACTCAGGCTCGAGAGCGCAAGAGGGGGATCGTGGGAGTCTCTGGAGACCGCGATGTCCGAAGTGCTGTCGACCGAGGCCGATAGCGCGGGCGCGCAGGGTGAGATGGAATCGGACATGCGACTCTCGAGAGTCGTCGAACCGGGCGACAGCGAAGCACGGCGAACCTGGCGACAAGGGAGTTCGCGCCGAGGGCGTAAGAGACCGCCGCGGCGCCTCGTTCGGAGAGTGAAGGAATCAGAAGACCCCCACTCACTCATCCCCACTCCAATGACTACTCGCCGCCCCGCGCTTCGCGCCATCGCCGCCCTGGCTGCCGCATCGCTCCTCGGCGCCTGCGCCCCGAATCCGGAAGTCGCCTGCGCGACGCGCGTGCGCGATCACTTCGCTACGCTCGACCAGTCGGTGAGCACGCCGGAGACGCCGGCGCAGGCACGTTCGCTCATGCATCGCATCCGCGCGACCGCGGCCTCGGCACCGCTCGACGGGTGCAGCAGCCAGGTTCGACTGGCGGTGTCGGAGATCAGTGCGGCGAGTGACGAAGTCGACGCAGCGATTTCCAACGAGAATCTGTTCGTGCACGCCCTGTTCTCACTGTTTGACGCCGAAGACTCCTCGCCGCTCGCGCAGGACGGTAACGCGGCGTTGCAGCGCCTGCAGGGAGGATTCCGCATGCTGGAGGCAGCCACGAAGTAGCAAGGACGTCACGGTTCGGGAGCCTGACCCGTCCGTGGCCGTCCACTCTCCGTGTCGGATGTGAGGAAGGCGCCGAGCGATGACTGTCGTCGGGCAGCAATTGCGCAAAGGTGGGGGGTAGCCCACGCCACCCTGCCTGCCATGCGACTTCCGTCGATCATCGCGAATGAACCCTCCGCTCACCCCCCAGCAGTGGCGCGTCGTGGAGCAGCTCTTTCACGCGGCGTGCGAGGCGGTGCCGACCGCGCGGGATGCGCTGGTTCGCGATGGGTCGGGGGGCGACGCGGAGATCGTGCGTGTCGTGCACCGGTTGCTGGCGGCGGACGCGGAACCGGCGGTGCTCGATGCCGGGATCGACGCGATGGTCGAGGCGCTGTTCACGAGCTGACGCCTCGTCCAGCCCCTAGTGATTGGCAAGTGGAGCGCGGCGACTCCGCGTCTTCTCGACAAGCTATCCCGAGCGCGGCAAGTTCTTGGCGGCGCCGTTCCCAGGGGGGAGCCACCGTGCGAAGAGTCGGCCGTAAGAGGGAGGAGGTGGGCGACGTTCTCATGGCGAAAGGAAGTTCCCCGCCCGCCGTACTCGCGCTCCCGCCTCGAAGACCTCCAGCCTCAGGAGTACCCTCCATGCTTCGCTCCCTGTTCGCCGTCACCCTCCTCGCCCTGTCGTCGTCGGTCGCCCTTGCGCAGGACGATCGCCCTTCGGTCGTGGTCTACCCATTCGGCCTCGCGTCGGCTGCGCGCTCGACGGGGTCCGACGTGGCTGGCCTCTTCGCCGCCCGAGCGCTCGAAGGGGTGCAGGCGACCGATCGCTTCGCCGCGATCAACGAATCGGCGAACCCGGTGATCAAGAGCCAGCTGGAGAGCGCGATGACGCTCTCGCAGTTCGAGAGCGCGGTGCAGATCAAGACCGACCGCCAGCTGCAAAGCAAGTATCTCCTCACTGGCTTCATCCAGAGCGTCGAGACGAAGCAGGCCAAGGGGAAGAACAACGCGACCATCTACGAGACATCGCTCTCGGTGATGGTGCAGCTCTACAATGTCGAGACGCGCGAGGCGATCGCCTCTCGCGAGATTCCCTTGCGGAACGGTGTCCTCTCGAGCGTTCCGCCGACAAAGAAGTGCAGCGGGATCATGAAGAAGGCGTGCGAGATCGCGCAGGAGGCCGCCGCGCGCGCCGCGGAGAAGAAGCTCAGCAGCTCGGCGGGCGGATCGGCCGGCGAGGCGATCAACGACGAATCGCCGCAGCGTGCCCTGGAGACTGCGTTGCGCAATGCGCCGTCGAAGATCGCCGAGTTCCTCAACGAGAGCATCAAGTAATGCGCCTCCTTCCCGTTCGCCGAATCGCGCTGAGCGTCGCGCTGGCTGCAGCGGGGGCGTGCGGGTCGCCGCACCGCGCGACGCTCGTCGAGGGCGCAGCCGCCCCGCGCCCGATCGAAGGGACGGTCGCCGTCCTCACCACGCTCACCGGGAAAAAGTGCCGCAACGCCGGGGAATGCGCGCAGGAACAGGCCGTCCGCTCTCTCTTGTTTGTCGGGGTGCCGGATTCTCCGATCGCGCGCCCGATGGTCGCCAATGAGCAGCAGGCGATGCAGCAGCACAAGGCATTCTTCGATGAGCTCTTCGCCCGCAAGGGCTACGCACGCTACATCGTGCGGGTGAACGCGGGCGCGACGGCGCCTGGTGCCCCCGCTGGCTCGGAATCGTTTGTCGTCCTCGTGAACACCGACGCCCTCCGCAGCGCGCTGGAGAAGGCTGGTGTCGTCCGCCGATTCGGGTACTGACGTATGCGCCCTCTCCTCCTCGCCGGTGCCTTCGCCCTCGTCGCGTACAGCTCGGGTCTCCAGGCCCAGGATCGCTCTTCGGGCACCGCGCGCGGCGGCACGTCGCGAACCGTGCAACCGAAGATCATGGTCATCCCCTTCACCAAGGAAGGAGAAGACATCCGCACGGTGCTGGAAGCGGACTACAACCGCCGCATCGCAATCACCAAGGTCAAGGAGTCGTTCGACAACCGGAAGTTCAGCACGATCGACTTCCTTTCGATCGTGCGTTCGATGGGAAACGACCAGGCGATCCAGATCACCTCGCAGAGCGACGTGCGTTCGCGGGTGATCGAGCAATCGCGCTGCGACATCTACGTGGTGGTCGAGGTGAATCCGAGCAGCGCCGGCTACGGCGTCAGCATGATCCTGACCGGCTACCTCGCCGCGAACGGCGTGTCGCTCTCCAACAAGATCGCCAGCGCCGGCCCGTACAACAAAGACGTCCCCTTCGAGCGCATCGTGGAAAAGGCCACCGAGGAAAAGATGGAACCGTTCCTCAACACGATGCAGGAGAAGTTCGACGACTTCGTGGAGAACGGCGTCCCCATTCGCGTGGAGTTCAGCGTGCGTGAGGGGGCCGACAAGAACCTCGACTCGCCGGTGGGGCCTAACAAGGACGAGATGTCGGTCGCGATCGAGGAGTTCCTCGAGAAGGCGGCGTACAAGAACGTCTATCACGTCTCGGGAACCACGTCGTTGCGCATGACGGCCGACGAAGTGCGTATCCCGATGTTCGATCCGGGGACGAACAACAACTACAACCCGAACAAGTTCGCGCTCGAGATCATTCGCTTCCTGCGGACGCTCGATGTGCGCGCCAACCGCTCCGTCGGGAGCGGCGGGACGATCTTCGTCGAGATCCAGTGAGGCTGCCATGATGCATCGCCGAATCTCCCCTCCGTGCATTGCAGCTGCATTGCTGGCTGCAACACTCAGCGCCCCTTCGCTCGGCGCGCAACAGGTCACCGCCGACGACCTGGGTGGCGTCCCGATATCCGTCGCCGTCCCCACGTCCAACGCTACGCTCAACGAGGGACAGGCCAGCCAGCTCGAGGGAAAGCTCCTGCAGGTCGTCACCGCCGCGGGGATGTCGGGCATCGGCCCCCAGGCCGGATTCGTGCTCACGCCGTACCTCACGGTCACCCGCCGGATGCAGGCCGGCGACCTTCGCGCGATGCAGGTGCTCAAGGCCGATCTCGCGCTGGCCATCAAGCAAACCGCGCAGAACATCACCTTCTCCTCGACCTCGGTGACGCTCACCGGATCGGGCGACACCGAAGCCGCGGCGCTCACCGATGCCATCGCCAACATGTCAACCGACAGCGATCGGCTGCGGACCTTCGTCGAGACGGGCAAGCGTCGTATCGTCGGCTACTACGAAACCAACTGCACCGCCGTGCGCTCCGACGCCAAGGGAAAGGCGGGGACGGGACAGGTCGACCAGGCGATCGCCATCCTCATGAGCGTCCCGCGCGAGGCGACGACGTGCCAACCACTCGCGGCCGCCGACGCCGAGAAGCTCTTCGCCTCGTATCAGGCGCGCGAGTGTGCACAGCTGGTGCGCGGCGCCCGCGCCGATGCCGCCAATCGCGCCTACGACGACGCCGTCGAGAAGCTGCAGCAGGTCGACCCGTCGAGCCCGTGCACCAAGGACGCCGACGCCCTGATCGCCAACATCGAGCAGCAGGTGGGGAAGACCGAGGACCGCTCCTTCCAGCTCAAGCTCAAGACACTCCGTTCGGAGCGCGAAACGCTTACGCAGTCGCTCACCGATCCCACCAAGCTCGTGGAGCACCGGCGCGTCCTCACCAAGGAAGTCGCCGTCACCGCGATCAACCGCCTCCCCGTGCGGGCGCACATTCCCGCGCGATGATGCCGAGCACGCCGAGCCGCACCCTGCCGTGACCGCCCCCCCAAACACGGAGCCGCGCGAGCTCTTCCTCCTCCTCTCGGCGACAAACCGCCGAGTGCATGTTCCGGCCGATGGCCGTCCCTTTCTCATCGGCCGGAGCAGCGCCGCGACATTGCCGCTCGCCGATCCCGCGTGCTCCCGCGAACATGCACGACTCAGCTGGGACGGTCAGCGCCTCATGCTCGAACCGGTCGCGCTACGCCAACCGACCTTCGTGAACGATGTGCCGTTCGACCGCCCGACCGAGCTCGCCGACGGCGACATCGTGCGCTGCGGCGAGACCGACATCCGCATTCAACTTGTTGCGAGCGAGGCGCGGCGAACGCCGTCCGGCGTGCAACGCGCGATTTCGGGGAGGCGCCCGGCACTGCACCTGTCGCGCAGCGCCGAGACCCAGCTGGGCGACGACGCCTCGGCAACGGTGTCCGACGCCTCGATCGCTCCGATCGAGGCGCGGAGCGAGGTCGTCCTCGGGCGAGACAAGGACTTGGCCACGGCCGTTCTCGACCATCCGAGCATCTCGCGGCGACACGCGGTCATCCTCGGCGCCGCCGCGCCCGCGACGATCCGCGACCTCGGAAGCAGCAACGGCACGTTTGTCAACGGCGCACGGCTCACCGGGACGCATGCGCTGCGCGACGGCGACAGCGTTCGCCTCGGACCGTACGCCTTCGAATGGCGGCAGGGAGTGTTGCACCTGCAACGTCGCGCCGAGGGGGGCGCGGAGCTGGCCACGCATTCCCTGGTCTTCGAGGTACCGTCGGAAAGGGGGACGCGCCGCCTCCTCGATGACGTGTCGCTCGCGATTCGTGCGCGCGAGTTCGTGGCGATCATCGGACCGAGCGGCTGCGGCAAGAGCACGCTGATCCGGGCGATGAGCGGGCGGAGCCGGCCGACCGGCGGCGCCGTGACGTGGAGCGGCGAGGACCTGCATCGCAACTTCGATGCGGTGAAGCACGAGATCGCCTTCGTGCCGCAGCGCGAAACGCTTCCCGAACGGCTGACGGTGCGCGAGTGCCTAACGTACACCGCGCGCCTGCGCCTCCCCCCCGACACGGCGAGCGACGAGATCGAGCGCCTGGTGCGCGAGGCAATCGCGCGCGTGGGGCTACACGAACAGGCAGACCTCCCGATCCAGAAGCTCTCCGGCGGGCAGCGCAAGCGGGCCAGCCTGGCCAACGAGTTGCTCGTGCGTCCGTCGCTGATGTTCCTCGACGAGGTCACCAGCGGACTGGATGAAGCGACCGACCGCGAGATGATGCAGGTCTTCCGCTCACTGGCCGACAGTGGGATCGCCGTCGTGTGCGTGACGCATACGCTGGCCAACGTGGAGCGCTGGTGCGATTCGCTCCTCGTGATGGCGCGCGGCGGAGTCGTTGCCTATCACGGCCCGGTCGATCGGGCGCGCGCCCACTTCGAGTCGAGCGCGCTCGGCGACATCTACGAATCGTTGGAGTCGATCCCGGCGCAGCAGTGGCGCCCGCGACACGAGGCAGGCTCGCCGTATCACGAGCGCACACGAGTTGGTACCGGCGGTGGCGCAGGCATCCGGGGGGTTCACGGGAGCGACAAGGGTGAGGGCGCACGACGCGATCGGCGCCGCCCCGGGGCACAGTTCCTCGTCCTCGCATCGCGCTATCTCGACACGACGCTCGCCGACCGGCGCACGCTGGCGATGGCGGCGATCCAGAGCGTCGTCATTGGCGCGTTCCTGCGCCTCGTCTTTGGCAGCGACGCCCCGGCGCCACCCAAGGAGTACATGCTCCTCTTCCTCCTGGGCGTGAGCGCGTTCTGGTTCGGCTGCAACAACGCCGCGAAGGAGATCATCAAGGAGCGCGCGCTCTTCGAGCTCGAGCGCGACGTGAACTTGCGCATCCCCAGCTACGTCTTCTCCAAGCTGGCGATCCTCTCGGCGGTTGGAGCGCTGCAGGTGCTCCTCCTCGTTGTCATCGTGCGCGCGGCGGGGCTTACGTACCACGCACCGGGCGCCATCCTGGGGGTCATGCTGCTCACCCTCGTTGCCGGCACGGCCTGCGGGCTGTTCATCTCGGCGGCAGCAGCGTCCGAAGACCAGGCGATCACTATCGTTCCCATCGCGCTGATCCCGCAGATCCTTCTCTCCGATGCCGTGGTCACACCGCTCCCGACCGCGGCCAAGGCGCTCGCGCAGGTGGGGATCACCACCTACTGGATGTACCGCAGCGAGTTGCATGCCCTTCGCGTGGCCGGCGTCGATGCTCCTCGCGCGATCTGGATGCTCGCCTTGCACCTGACGGTACTTGTCGCGGGCGCGATGGCCGCGCTCTGGTGGCGCGATCGCCGCCGTCGCAGCTGATGCTCATCTCTACACGAAGCCTCCATGCCCCCTGACGACCGCAGGCTCATCGAAGACTCGACGTCGCTCGAGCTCCTGGTGCACACCCTTTCGCTGTCGACGCTGATCGCGGGGGCGCGCGAAGGTCATCGGGCGCACATCGGTGAGCTGCAACGCCGATTCAGTCCGGGACTTCTGCGCATCCTCGCTCACCGCGACTCGACGATCTCGGTGGAAGCGCTGGTCGACGATGTCTTCATGAAGCTCCCCACGGCGCTCAAGTCGTACCGCGAGCAGGAGAAGTTCGAGACCTGGCTCGGCGTCCTCGCACGCAACGTCCTCATCGACCATCAGCGGCGTCGCGCCAACATTCCGGAACCGGTCGAGGATGACCAACTGCATGCTGCCGGCGCCGCGTCGTCGCGTCCCGGCGTTTCGTTCGAGCGGAGCGACCTGATCGAGCGCCTCACCGCGCCGCTTGCCCCGCGCCAACGCGAGGCCTTCCTCCTCAACCTGCAAGGCTACTCCGACCAGGACACCGCGGCGCGACTCGGGATCGAGGCCAACGCCGTCGCGCAGCTCCTGCATCGCGCCCGCACGCGTGTGCGAGAAGAAGCCAAGGCATTGGGCCTCACGCGTTCGGATTTCGTCAACTCCGGCCTCGGCGGCGGCTTTCTTTGAGCTCCGCACTCCCGCGCCGCGCGCCGGTTGTCGCAGCGTTTCCCGCAACGCCAATCGCCGGGAGCGGCTCGGCGAACGAGCGACTCCCGGCGCGACGAAGCGTACGTTGCCTACATCTTCCAGGAGACGCCAACCGCGAGGTTCCCCAGACCCACTCCCGTCTGTGCCTGCACCGCGAGGTTTGGCTTGACGAAGTAGCGCGCTCCGATGTGCGCACCCACGAAGAGCGCGTTGGCGCGTGCCGTGTAGTCGTAGTGGTCGAGCCCCGGACCCTCGACCGACGACGAGACGATGTAGTAGCCGACGCCAAGTCCCGCGTACGGATCGAGGCGGGGATTCTTGAGCGTCATGTGGTAGTTGGCAAAGCCACTGACCGGGATGACGCGGTAGGACCATTTGTAGCCGGCATATCCGACGCTGTACGAGTACATGTCGATACCACCGCCGACGCCGATGCGCCCGTTACCCAGGTCCTTGCGTGGACCGCCCAGCGACTTTTCGGCGCTCACCCCAAACGCCATGGTGCCGTAGACACCGGCCCAGATGTGCGGACCGGCATAGAGATGCCCTTCCTTGAATCCTTCGGAAACAGAGCCTTTCGCGCTCGCCGGAGAGGACTCATTCTTTCGGGCTTCGGCGCTGGCGCTGTCGCGCGATGCTGACGGTGCGAGCGCCGAGCGCCGCTGCTGTGCGACGGCGGGCGTGGCGACGATCGCGACCGCAAGCGTGAACATCGCCGGTCGAACGGTGCCGAGCACGAGTCGGGCGAGCGTGGTGCGACGGGAGGCGCCGCGGGCGGCGATCGAGTGTGCGTGCGTGGACATGGCAGGTTGCTCCGTGTGTGGGTGGGGAGAGGGATTCGATCACGCGAAGGGATCGCCGAGTGTCGATCGCCTTCTGCACACGGAACGGATTGGAGCGCGCGCGTCTTACGCTGCGCGAAACTGAACGGAGATCCGATGACGGGCGACGCGAAGGAGCCGCAGGTCCTGCAGGGACGCTATGAGATCACCGATACGCTCGGCTCCGGCGGCTTCGGCACAACGTACGTGGCTCGCGACCAAGCGCGATTCGGCGCGAAGTGCGTGGTCAAGGAGCTACTCCCGCTGCGTCAGGAAAGCGCGGTTGCGCGTCGCCTGTTCGAGCGAGAAGCGCGTGTACTGTGCGACCTGTCGCACCCGCAGATCCCGACCATGCACGGCTATTTCGAGGACGGCCAGCGCTTCTTCCTCGTCCAGGATTTCGTCGAGGGAGAAACGCTGCAGGCGCGCCTGGCACGCGAGACGCGACTCAGCGAAGTCGCGACGCGCGAAATCGTGCTGCAACTCCTCGATGTGCTCGAATACCTGCATCAGCGCACGCCGCCGGTGATTCATCGTGACATCAAGCCGGCAAACATCATCCTGGCGCGCGACGGACGGGTCGTGCTGATCGACTTCGGCGCCGTACGCGAGGCGATCGGCGGCGAGGAGAAGAACACGTCGATCGGGACGATGGGGTACACACCGACCGAACAGATGCTCGGGCGTGCGACGACGGCGAGCGACTGCTACGCGTTAGGCGCGACGGCGCTGGAGATGATTTCCGGGCTCGCGCCGGTGGAATGGCACGATCGCCAAACAGGAGACTTGGACTGGCAAGGGCACATCACCTGCACACCGCAGTTCGAGACATTCCTTGTGGGGATGCTGGCGCCGCTCCAGCAGCGCATCGCCAACGCCACCGAAGCACGCGAGGTCCTGCTCGGTGGCGAAACTCGGCTCGGCTCGTCGTCGGTGGGTACGGCTTCGAATCGTACGCCGTCGATGGGTACGCCGTCGCAACGGGCGTCGGGCTCGGTGCCGGCGAGCACCGGCGGAGGGGCCGCGGGTGCCACGCCGGCCGCGCCGATTGCAGCGATCCACACACCGAATCCCGGATCGCTCCCTGCCGCCGAGCAGCCGGTCGCTCCTGCGCGCGGCGGCGAGCGAGTGGTAGCGGCCGCGCCGACGAGCCGACGCGCGTTGTTCGCGGTCCCCGTCCTGGCGATCGTCGTCGCTGCCGCCGTTTGGGCAATGCGCGGAGACGGTGCCAAGGACTCGGGCGGCGCGTCGCCCGCTGCGGCGGGGGGCGCTGTCGTACCGGACAGCACATGTACCGATCCGCGCACTATCGCGCGCCGCACCGAATCGGAGTTCGACTTGCACCTGCTCTGCCCCCGCGACTGGTCGACGCGTTACGTGCCGAACATTCGAACGACCCGAGTGGCTGCTCCGCACGACTCGACGCAGGTGTGGGCGGCGCTCTGGCGACCGGCAGCAGCGGGAGAGAGTGTCGCGGCGTTCGCCGAGCGATGGCGCGACACGATGTCGCCCGTGCTTGGAGGCACGCTTGCGCTCGAGCCGGAGGCGAGGCCCGACGCTAGCGTGGCACAGTATCGTGTCACGCGCGGCGCGCAGGGTGTCATGCTCACCGGGAGTCTTCAGGTCGAGCGCACATCCGTGGGCGGCAACGCGTATATGGTGTGGTCTCTCCTTCTTGGTGCGACCGAGGCATCGCGTCCGATGGCGTTGCAGGTGCTCGGTTCCATCGAGTATCTGGATCCTGCCGCCGGTCGTTAGGGGAGGGCCTGGCGCCGAGTCGCGTGAAGTGTCGGTGAAAATTCCGTAAACGCATGTGCTGCTTGCGATTAGGGGTTCCATCTCGGCCCGCATTCGACTATACTGAGAGAAGTCATCTCGTATGAAGTACGTCCCTCCCCTCGCTGGGAGGCGCAAGGAGTGCCCGCGCCTTGGCGGCGCGGTGACTCGAGACGGGTGAACGGGCCACCGGCTCGTCCCCAGTCAATGACCGGCGATCGCCGTCGGTCTGATCATGGATGACGCGGACGATTCGCGGCGACGCTCAACACTCGTCGCGCCTCGCGGCTGTGCCGGCGCTGGTGCATCCCGTCATCCGACGCAGGTACTCGAACCGGCCCTGCCCGCCGATCGCGGTGCGTGGGGGCCCTACAGAGGAGAGCGACCATGACCTACAAGATCGAGCAGATTGAAGGGATCGGCCCGGACTTCGGCGCGCGGTTGGCCGCTGCGGGGATCCACACCACCGACGACTTGCTGTCGCGCACGCTCACGATGGAGGCACGCCAGCGGTTGTCCATGACGACCGGCCTGTCCGTCTTGCAGCTGACCACGTGGCGGCATCAGGCCGACCTGATGCGCGTGAAGGGGATCGGCTCGGAGTACGGTCAGCTACTCGAGGCATCGGGCATCGAGACGGTAAGCCAGCTCGCCAATCGAGTCCCCGAGAATGTCGTGAACCTGCTGGACCGCGTCAACGCGGAAAAGCATCTCACCCGCCAGGTGCCACCGCTCAAGACCGTGCAGAAGTGGATCTCGAGCGCCAGGGAGCTGGTTCCGGCATCGGCCAGCCCCGCGCCATCATCGCCGGCGCTGGCAACGTTCGCGTCGCCGTACGCTTCGCGCTGATCGATCCGTTCCAGTATCGCACGACAGCGGCGCAGACTTGCAAGTCTGCGCCGCTTGTCGTATCCAGCGTTTGCAGCTCAACCCTCCTCTCCTTCCTTGGAGGACAAGGCGGTTCGCCGCGGAGCTCGCGGAGGAGACAGAGGTCGCGGAGAAGTTCTGCGTCACGCGACGCTTCGACTCCGCGTTCTCCGCGTTCTCCGCGGTTACAAGCTCTTTCTCGCTACGCCCACCGAGCGCGCCGAGAAGAGACGTGCGCTCCGCACAGCCTCTGCGACTTGCTACGGTGTCCGCTCGAATCGGATGTTCGAGACGCGATTGCCATCCATGCGGAACCCACCCGATCGTCCACGTGCAGGCGCATCGAAGGTGAGCATGATCCCGTCGCCGGCGCCGTAGCTCCACGAGGCCGCCAGCGGAACCAACGGCTCGTCGGGCGATCGCGGACGACGCAGGCGCAGTCCGCCTGCGGTCGAGTCGGCGACGACCTCCCAGATTGCCCCTCCGAGTTCGGGGCTGGCATAGCGTCCAACGATCGCCGTGAGCTCACGAGGACGCGCGACCCCGGCCTTTCGCGAGATCTCTTCGTCCTGCCCGACCGACATCGCGGGCGCGGACCGCGCGCCTAACGCCGAGCGCAGTACCACGTCTGCCATGCGCATCGAGAGCGCGCCGGTGTTGACGGTGCTGCGGTTGCACAGCATCGCGAACGAGGTGTGCTGCGAGGGAAAGCGGGCGATCACCGCGCGATAGCCACCGGTCGCCCCGGAGTGCTCGACGAGCGGGAGCCCGCGGTAGGTGGTCACGTCGAGGCCGAAGGCATAGGGGTTCGGCGCACCGCCGTTGAGCGGCTCGGTTGTCTGCAGCAGGTCGATGAACTCGCGCCCCCCCACCTTCCCCGTGTAGAAGTTCTCGTCCCACTTCTGCAGGTCGTCGATCGTCGTGACGAGCCCCCCCTGCCCCACGATGTCGTTGTTCCACACGTTCACCTCCCATCCCTTCCCCTTCGGCGAGTAGGCGGCTGCCCGGTCGGGGACGATCTCGTTGTGATCGTCGAGGAAGAGCGAGTGCGTCATTCCCAGCGGGCGGAAGATCGCCGAGTCGGCGAATTGGCGTAGCGTCTGGCCGGTCACGCGCTTCACGATGATCGCCAGCGCGAGGTAGCCCGTGTTGCTGTACCGATACTCGGCGCCGGGAGTGAAGTTGAGGTTGCGCTGGCGCGCCGCCATTGCCAGCATGTCGTCGTTTGTGTAGCCGTCGTCGAAGCGCAGCCCGGAGAGTCCCACGAGCTCCCAGAAGTCGCGCAGCCCGCTCGTGTGGTGCACCAGGTGCCGCACCTTCACCGGCGTCGCGTACGCCGTCATTTCGGGGATGTACTTCCGCACGTCGTCGTCGAGCGAGATTCGCCCGGCGCGCACGAGGAGCGCGATGCTCGCCGCAGTGAATTGCTTCGACACCGACCCCGTGGTGAAGCGCGTGGTGCGCGTGATAGGGACAGCGTGCGTGAGGTTGGCGAAGCCGTAGCCGCGCGCGAACGTCACGGCACCGTCCTGGTATATGCCGGCGACGCATCCTGGCTCTCCCGAGTGCGACATCGGAAGGAAGATCGAATCCATCGCCGACGTCACGTAAGCGGGAAGCGGGTCCGCTGTTTGCGCGGCGACACGAGTGGCGGTCGCGAGGAGCGATCCGAAGGCGAGCAGGAATGGGAGCCGTCGATGCATCTGTGGAGTCACCCCGCGCAGTTCCGGTTGATGGGCGCGCTCGAACACCTCGAGCGAGACGCCGAGGGTCGACGGGGGAGAGCACGCGACCGACGCGTCGCGGAGGGATAGTGCCGGTGATGCGTGTTGTCGAGAGGGACGGAGGCTCGCTGACGCGCGCCTTCAGCAGCTGATGCCGGGGTTGGGCGGCACGGCTGGGACCCACACCGGGACCGGAATGGCGAATGCGTTTTCGTTGGCGGCGTGTGCCGCTTCCTGCAGGAGCCGCACGGTTGCTGGCGCGGCCGTCACCGCGCCTCCGGCGATTGTCGCCGTGGCCGGAAGCTCGCGCGCGTCCTTCCCCGTCAGCTGCTCGTACAGCACCAGGGCGGCGAGAAAGGTGCCCAATGGGGCCGGGTGATAGCCGTCGGGACCGTACAGGATGAGCGTCGGGTTGCGCTCCGTCGCGCGTAGCCATGCGTCGCCGGCTGGTGCGAACAATGCGCCGACGGTCACCGCCGCCATCTGCGAGGACTCGCGCACCTTGGGAAAGTCGGCAGCGCGTGCCTGCGATGGCCAGGCCATCATCACCACCGACTTTGCATTCCCCAGTTTGCCAAGGCGATCGATCTCCTTCACGGCGATCACCAGCGTATCTCGGCAGATTGGCACGGTACTCGGCCCCTGCTGCATCACGATGTGCTTCCACCCGCCGCGCGCTCCGCTGGCAATGATCGGCTGCAGGCTGCCGTCGATCAGGTAGTCGATCAGCGCGTGGTTGGGGAGCGTGAGACTCCCGCTCTGGAGCTCGACCCCACCGGCGCGCGCGACCGACACGACCATTCCGGGAAGATCGTTCTGGTAGGTGAGGCTGTTCCCCACGAAGAGGACGTTGTTCCCTTCGCCGAGCGGCGTGGGCGCCGTGGTGTGGAGCGAGCAGCCGACGAGTGCGCAGGTAAGGAGCGCGACGTGGTGGAGGCGTGGTGGCATGTGGCCGAACGTATTCGCCTCGTGCACCTCCGTCGTCGCGCACGCGTCGAACGGTGCGGGGCGCGGGGCGAGCGGGATTGGTGCGAGGCTCGCGCGTCGCCCGCCGCCTCCCAGAGATCGGGTGCGCGCGAGGGGCGCTGCGAGCCGCTCGGAAGTCGGCAATACGCTACGGCTTTGCCCCAGCTGGCGGATCCTGCTTCTTCACGAAAAAGACGAGAAATCGGGCCGGAGCCGTCGCACTCGCATTTCGCGACGTGCTGTGCACGTCGGTCGGCGATTCGTAGAAGGTCTCGCCGGGGCCGATCGTCACTTCCTTCCCTCCGTTCACCGCCATGACCAGCTGTCCCTCGAGCACGTACACGAAGGTGTTGGCGGCGTGGCTGTGGGACTTGGACTCCCCTCCTGGCGGATACTCGACGGTCAGGATCGAGACTTCCCGCCCAGGGAGATCGGGGAGGGCCTGCGTCAGGACGGGCTTCGCCGTCGCCGCGGGCGCCTGTGCACGAACCTGGGGGACCACGAAGCATGGAGCGAAGACGATGATCGCGAACCAGACCGTGTTTCGACCGGACATCGGAGGCTCCTGAGAGGGGGCAACGCGCACGGTTGACGCTATCGGCTCCTCGCCGGGGGGCAAGAGTGCCGTCGGAAGAATCGCGGTATCACGGGGAGGTGAATGTGGATGCGCGGAGGGCGCGAGCGATCTATAGTGTTCGGTATACGCAATGAACGCTTCATCCCATCGCGTGTCGTGCGCGATCCCTTGTCGACATCCATCCGGAGATTCCTTCATGCTGAGTAGACGGTCGTTTCTCACGATCGCTGGCGCATCTGCCGCGGGGATTGCTGCCGGGTGCCACCGCGGTGCTGTCGTGACGTCCACGGCGTCATCGATCAAGCCGTCGCCGGATCGCATCGGCGTGCAGCTCTACTCCGTGCGCGACAGGATGGAGAAGGACTTCAGCGGGACGCTGGAGCGCGTCGCCCAGATCGGCTTTCGCGAGGTGGAGTTCGCCGGCTACTTCAATCATTCGCCGCAGGACGTTCGCGCGCTCATCGACCGCCTTGGCCTAAAGGCACCGAGCAGTCACATCGGGCTCGACGTCATGCAGAAGGACCTCACCGGAACGATTCAGGCGGCGCAGACGATCGGGCACGAGTACATCACCGTCCCCGCGCTGATGGATCCGTTGATGGGGAAGGCGATTCCTGCCGACTACTGGCAGCGCACCTCGGCGGAGTTCAATCGCATCGCACGCGTGGCGAAGGAGGCGGGGATCGGATTCGCCTATCACAATCACTCGTTCGAGTTCGAGCGTCTCGCCGACGGGCGCACCGGGTTCGACGTGCTGCTCGCCGAGACCGATCCGTCACTGGTGAAGTTCGAGCTCGACCTCTTCTGGGCGACGTTCGCGGGGCAGGATCCGGTGGCGATGTTCCAGGCGCATCCCGGCCGCTTCGTGATGTGGCACGTGAAGGACATGCGCGGGATGGAGGAAGCGCGCCGGCAGGCCGCCGCTTCGACGGGGAACGCAATCCAGAAGATGCAGGGGGCGATGCCTCGCCTGGCCGCGGTGGGGACGGGCGATATCGATTTTCGCCGGATCTTCGCACAGGCGTCGACGGCGGGATTGCGGCACTTCTTCGTCGAGAACGACGCGGCGCCGACGACGCCGTCGTCGTTAGGCGACATCGAGGTGAGCTTCGGGAACCTGAGGAAGATCGTGGCGGGGTGAGGGCGCGCATTCGCGTCGAATGAGTGCCCGCACGTCGTGCGACAGCCTTGTGGACGCCTGCGCCTGCGATCGTCATGACGTCTGGCGCGATCGCCCCCGAAGGCCCAAGATATGCGAGGGGAATGGACACATCACGAGCTTAGGAAGAGCCGATGTTGCGTGTGGCGGTGGTCGGGTGCGGAAAAGCAGGCGAGAACCATGTCAGAGAGATCCGACACCTCCCGACAGTGAGACTCGTCGCAGTCTGCGATGTCGAGCCTCTTATGGCAGAGCAGCTCGCTCTTCGCTACGAGGTGCAGCGCGCCTACGGTGACGTTGAGCAAATGCTCACGCAGGAACGTCCCGATGTGCTGCATGTGGCGACTCCGCCACAGTCACATCTTCCGATCGCGATGCTCGCCCTGAGCGAGAAAGTGCATGTTGTCGTCGAGAAGCCGTTCACTCTCGACTACCCGTCCGCAGAGAGTTTGGTGCGGCACGCGGTATACAGTCGACGCCAGCTGACGATCGGCCACGGCTACCAGTTCGATCCGATTGCCCTCGCAATGCGTCGAATGATCGCGCAGGGCGTACTTGGTGAACCCGTGCATGTCGAGAGTTTTCTCGGCTATTCACTCGACGGACAGTTTGGCACTCCCGTGTTTGCCGACGCCGGACACTGGGTCCACGAGCTCCCGGGTAAGCTTGTTCACAACGTCATCGATCACCTGCTGAACAAGGTGACAGAATTCGTGCAGGGTGAGCGGGCAACCGTGTATGCTCACGCGTTGCAGCGACGGGTCGTCGAGAATCCCGCGTTCGCCATGCCCGATGAGGTTCGCATCGCGATAGCGGATGAGCAGGTGTCGGCGTACGCGACATTTTCCGCGCATGCTCGGCCGATTGGACATCACCTCACGGTCTACGGGACGCGAAATACGCTTCGCCTCGATTTCGTCGCTGGAACGGTAACACTTCACTCTGCATCGTCGCTTCCCGGCGCACTCGGACGCATTGCCTCATCCGTCGACCAGTCACTCCAGCACCTAAGCGCTACGGCCGTCAGCGTCGCGCGACTCCTGCGCGGCGAGTTCCAGTACATGACCGGCCTACGAAACCTCTTTGCACGCTTCTACGCATGCGTGCGTGAGAACGCTCCGCCTCCGATCGCCTACCGCGACATCCTTCGCATGAGCGCACTTACCGACCGTGTGTTTGCGCAGATTGGCGAGCAGCGCGGGCCGTCATCATGACCACGCTCGTCACCGGAGGCACAGGGTTTCTTGGTACTGTCGTACTCGAACGAATGCTGCAAAAAGGGCACCGAGATATTCGTTGTCTCGTTCGCCCCGGAGCCTCGCTCCGTCAGCTGCACATGCTGCGGGCACAGCATGGTTGCGACGCAATCGACGTGGTGGAGGGAACACTTACGCGCCGTTACGACGTAGAGCGGGCACTCGCCGGGGTGGAGCGCGTCGTACACCTGGCAGCGAACATGCGGGGGGCCGCGGCTGACATCTTCCTGGACACGGTAGTCGGCTCGCACAATGTGTATCGCGCGATAGCGCTCAGCGGCGTTCGTCGCCTCGTCACCGTGAGTACGCTAAGCGTGTACGACCTACACAACGTCCCGGTCAACCGACCCGTCTGTGAACGTACCAGGCTCGAGCCACATCCCGAGCGCAGGGATGTATACACGCACAGCAAGGTTCGGCAGGAGTGGCTCCTCTCACCACTCGCAACGGTCGAAGGCATTTCGTGCATCGTGCTGCGTCCGGGACCGCTGTACGGTCGCGGACGAGGCGCCCTTCCATCGCGCGTCGGCCTGCGCTTTCCGGGTCTGTTTCTTCAACTTGGCGGCAACTCGCCTCTTCCCATCTGTTGTGTCGATAATTGTGCAGAGGCTGTCTGCCTCGCGACTTTCGATGACGACATGCGCGCGGGTGCCTACAACGTCGTCGATTTCGACACGCCACCTTGCAGCGAGTTTGTCGAGAGATTCCAGCGGGAGGTGTACTCGCTTCCCGTCGTTCGGCTTCCGTACTTCGCCACCGAGTTCCTCGCGTACGCGAATGACGCGTTGCATCGCGTAAGCAAAGGGCAGTTGCCGCTCATACTCACGCCTTACCGAGTGCGCAACATGTGGCGGGGTCACCGCTTCAGCACGCGCCGCCTAACGGACGCCGGCTGGATTCCTCCGGTGACCACAGCTCGTGCGCTCGACCTCGCCTTTCGAGAGTGGCGCCGGACGTACGAGCGCTCTATGCTCTCGATGACGACGATCCGAGCATGATTGCTACATGCGCTCCCATCTTCGTGGTAGGCTCAGCGCGTTCAGGCACGACACTGCTGTACCACATCCTGTTGTCGACCGGATCGTACGCGGACTATCGTGGGGAGCCGGCGGTCTTCGATCTATTGCATCCGCGGTATGGTGACCTGCGCTCGCGAAATGCTCGCGACCGCCTGCTGCGCGAGTGGCCGCGATCGCATTTGGCACGCGCGAGTGGGCTCGATGACGCCAGACAGTGCTCAGCGTTAGTTAGTTCCGTCAGCGGCAACGGTGCGTTTCTCCGAGCGGTGATGGATCGTATTGCGATGCGGCAGGGAGTCCCGCGGTGGGCCGTGTGGGGACCGGACAATCTCTTACTCATGCCATGGATCAAGCGCGAACTCCCAGATGCGCGGTTCATCCACATTGTTCGTGATGGACGTGACGTCGCGCTAAGCATTGGGACCGAAGGCTGGATACGCCCCTTCCCTTGGGACGCCGGCGCTGAGCTGCTTGTCGCAGCTCTACATTGGCAGTGGAAGATTAGGAAGGGACGCGCCGATGGCGACCGTATGGGGAGCGACTACATGGAGCTTCACTTCGAGTCACTCGTGTCCGATCGTACCAGGTCGCTCGCGAAGCTTTCCGCCTTTCTGGGACACGACATCGACCAGAGTACGGTGGAAGGCGATCCCGTCGGAACTCTCACGAACCCCAATTCCACGTTCGCGCGTGAAGGATCGCCGCCGATCGGACGCTGGCGCTCTCGCTTGTCGTCTGACGTATTGGCGCGCGTCGAGAACGCCATCGGCCCCACGCTTGAGCAGTTTGGCTACGCGCGAAGTCTTCCACATCACGCACTGGCGTCCAGCGCAGCATCTCTACTCTATCCCGCTTGGTTCTCTGCGAAGCATTTGCTTCGGACACACACGCTGCTTGGTCGATATGCCGATCCGCGTCGCCTGCGGCTTGATCAGTCGCGTCCTGTGCCACCGGTCGACCATCGCAGTACCACTTCGTCTTGACGGCTTGCAGTGAACGATGATGAGTCCCGACAGACGCTCAATTCGGCGACTCCGCATCCTCCTTGTCGCTCCTTCGCTCGAGTCACTCTCTGGCGGTCAGGAAGTGCAAGCGGAGCTACTGCTTCGAGCGTGGAAAGATGATTCGGTTGTGGACGTGGAGTTATTGCTCTCCAATCCGCGATTGCCGCGCGCGCTCCGTTCGCTCGAACGCGTGCCACTGCTTCGCACTCTTGCTCGCTTCCCGATTCGCGTCCTCGCGCTCTATCGCTTTGGCCAACGTGCCAACGTTATCCATGCCTTCTCCGGTGCGGGGACATCGTTCCTCATCGCGACACTACCGGTCGTGGCCGTTGCCAAGCTGCTGAAGAAGGCCATTGTGGTGCACTACCACAGCGGACTGGGCGCTACACACCTCGCACACTCTGCCGTCGCGCGGCATACGCTTCGCGCGTGCGATCGCGTCGTCGTTCCGTCCTCGTATCTGCACGCTCCCTTCGAAGCGCGAGGCATTCTTACGACAACAATAGCAAATGTTGTCGACTCGTCGCGCTTCACTCTGAGGGAGTCTCCGCCAACCACGCCCACGCTCGTTTCAGTTCGAAACTTTGAACGTATATACGGCGTGGACGATGTCATACGTACGTTCGCACGCTTGAAGGTAACTCGCCCGACCCTTCGCTTGCTGTTGGCAGGTAGCGGCCCAAAGGAGAAGGAACTGCGTGCGTTGGTGCGCTCGCTTGAACTAGATGATGTGTCGTTTGTCGGTAGACTTTCACGCGATGATATCGCAGAGCTTATGAAGCGGGCCAGCGTTCTAGTGAATGCGTCTCGCGTCGATAACATGCCAGTGTCGCTCCTGGAAGCGTTTGCCGCCGGTGTCCCGGTGGTGAGCACTTCAGCGGGGGGAATACCCACGTTCGCCAAGCACAACGAGACTGCGCTCTTGGCCGACGTCGGTGACGTCGCGGCGTTGGCGATCATGGTTGGCAGGCTGCTCGACGACGCACAGCTCGCCAAGCGACTAGTTCGCGCCGCTCAGCGCGAGGTCGGGCGCTGCAGTTGGGTCGCGATTCGGCCGCGCTGGATCTCGCTCTACCGCGACGTGCTCGGGCGGTTCGAGAGCGCGCGCTGATACAACTCGACGATCGCCTGCAACTGCCGCGCAAGCGTGAAGTTTGTTAGGACACGCTCGCGACCCGCCACTCCCATGCGCGTTCGGAGTTCATCATTGCTGAGCAATCGTAGGATTCGATCGGCGATCGCACCATCGTCGCCTGCCTCGACGACGAAGCCCGTAGCTCCGTCTATCATCGCTTCGGACACTCCTCCAACGTCTGTAGCAACGACAGGACACGCAGCCGCCATGTACTCCAGAATCACGTTCGGAAGCCCTTCGCTTCGGGACGTGAGGACTCCAATCGTAGTGATCGCGAGAAGCGATGCAACGTCAGCGACGTGTCCCGGAAACTGGACGTGAGCACCGAGCCGTAGAGAGGCACAAAGTTGTTCGGTGACACCCAGGTTGGGCCCCTCGCCTGCCAGCACGAAGCGCGTGTCCGGTGCCGAATCGACGACTCGGCGTGCTGCCCGAAGAAATGTCGCGTGGTCCTTCGCGGCGTGATGGAAGTTTGCGACCATGGTCACGAGAACGCCTCGTCGCGGCGACGTCAACGTCGAGCGCTCACGCCACTCGCTGCTGTAAGTCTTTGACGCGCTCTCGCCACTTACGGCGTTATAGATGGTCGAAATTCGGCTATCGGCGATCCCGTCCTCAACGAGTTGCTGACGGATGGCCGCCGAATTGGCGACGACGTGCGTCGCGCCCGAGAGCGCGGCCCGTTCGACCGCCGCACGCACGGGCGAACGCAGATCTCGAAGTTCCCGCTTGCTAGCGATGCAAGCCGTCACTCCGGCGCATCGAGCGCTCGCTATCCCGAAGATGTTCGGGTAGAAGCCATGTGTGTGCACGATGTCGACCTCTAGGCTTCGAAGCTTCGCCGCAAGGCTGCGGATCTGCGCGAAGGTACTCCACGAGAGGAGCCGTCGTAGCGGATAGGCCAATGCATGCGAGCGGAGTGCGGCATCCAAGAGATCCATCAGCGGACCCTCCGACGTGTGCGCCGCCACCGTCACGCGCCATTCCCCGGCTCGATGCAAAGCATTCGCAAGTTGCACAGCTTGTCGCTCGGTGCCACCGTCAGCGAAGCTATTGATGAAATGCAAGACGTGCGGTGGTCGTCTCATGCAGTTGACGATACAAGGCGCTTCGAATGATTGCGCTGGAAACGGCGATGCGCTGAACGGCTTGCAGCGCTCCAGCGCGGTGCGGCCAACCCTTTGCGCACTGAGCGTTTCAGTTCCTCACCCCGAAAACCCGATCCACCGCCCCGCCGCCGCTACCGTGAACCACAACGCGATCGACGCGACCGCAATCCACCGACTACGCCATCCGGTCACCATGCGCTCATCGAGCGCCGCCGGATCGCGCACGGCGTACAGGAAGGCGAGCGCGAACGGAAGCGCCGCAAGCTTCGCCCAGAACGCCGGAATGCCATAGCACTTCACCGCCTCGGAAAAGAGCAGCGGAACCCCCGTCATCGCCATCGCGGCCAGGCTCCGCGTGCGCCACGCCTGCACGCCGCGCGCCAGCGTCGCGATCGGCTGGTCGGGAAGGAGGAGGCCAAGCATGCGCAGGTCCACGAGCAGAAGCGTACCGCCGAGGAGTGAAAGGGCGAGAAGGTGCGCCGACTCCAAGAGCGGAAAGAGCCAGCGCGAGCTGTGCACGGTCTGACCGAGCCAGCTCGCCTGCATCCACTCGAACAGCGCGAGGAGGGTCATCGACGCGACGAATCCGCAACGGGACAGCCGGTGAACGCGACGACGGCCGCGGGGAGTGGTGCCTTGTCACAGGCATACCAGTTGTAGGCGATCAATCGCCCGCTGACGATGACGCCCCCCCACGCCACGAGCGAGACGATCGCGGCGATGCGCGCACTGCGCGGCAGCTGCGCCTCGCGCGCCCATGCCGACGCAGTGCGATGCGCGCGCGCATGAAAGACGAACACGTTGACGCCAGCGACCGCGACGAGAAGCATCTTCAGGCGAAAGAAGAGGTCGTGGTAGTACAGGAGCGGCGTGGCGCAGAAGAGGAGCACGCCGGTCGCCACCATGACCACGAACGCCCAGCGCGTCCACGGGAGGAGTCGTGCGGTGAGCGCGGTGACGGGCACGCGCGTGAGCGCGGCCCCGAGGAGACGCAGATCGAGCAGTGCCGCGCTCCCCGCGAAGAGCGCCAGCGTCAGCACGTGCAGCGACTCGGCGAACGGCCACACGTAGTGAGAGTCGCGAAGCGCCACGCTCCACGTCGTCGCGCCCAGCTCCGTCAGCCAGCGTTCGATCACCGTGGCCGCCGTTGATAGGCGTGGCGAAGGATCGACCACCACGCCGGATCGCGCGCCTCGCGCGCCTCGCGCGCCTCGCGTCGCTCGTAGAACCAGGCAAACGGACGCCCCTCGTCGTTAGGGCACATGTGTCAGCCGAACGCGCGAATAGAGCTGGTATGACGTAGGAAGCTGCCCGTAGGCCCCACGCAGCGACGCCGGAAGGACGTGAATGTGCACGGCGCCGCCGGCATCGAGGGCGAAGGCTCCCCAGGAATGCACGCGCAACGCATACCCTGCCGATCCCTTCGTCACGCGATAGATCGCGCTGTGACGAAGATCCGTCGGAGGAAACAGCTCGTCCTTGTCGAGCCACTCCACCCGTCCAGCAAACGTCGAGCGGCCGCGTTGCAGCTGGGACTCCAGCAGCCATCCACCCTTCAGTCGCTCGCGGAACTGCAGGTACACGGAATCCTCGGGAACATCGGCGGGCGGGGCGATGGCCAGGTAGTGGGCGAGGATCGGCGCTGGAAAGATGCGGCGCGCGACCGAGAGCAGAATGAGACGTCGCTGGGTCAGCGTGCGGCCATAGGCGAGCGTCGACTGCCAGTTGCCGTCGCGGAGCGGGCGGTTGTGCGTCACCGAAGCGCTTAGGCGCGACGCATTGATCAGCGGGTGCGTGCGCTCGGGCTGCGCGACGCTCGCCATGCTTCCCTGCATCGCCCAGTTTGGCCCCATGGCCACCCCTGCCTGCAGGGCGTACGAGTCGAGACGAATGGCGTCGACGTCCCAGCGGTTCGCGTCGGGCTCTCGCCCGTTGAACGCCGACGCCTCGAGCGTGAGCACGCGGTTCGCGGTGAAGCCCGCGGTCACGACGCCGTGCGTGATGTGCGTCGCGTCGTGCAGGTGGTGCCCGATCGGCGCCTCGGGAAGCGCGTCGCCCGACGCGCGATGGAAGAAGGGAACAGGCCCTAACGCGGGAGCGCCGATGGGCGCAACGTACACGTGCGCCGTCAGGTCGGCCGAGAGCGGGCGTCGGTACTCCACCGCCGCCTCGTCGATCAAGTCGTGCGGATGCTGCCGATCCCGCAATGGATTCAGTCCATCGGCCGTCTCGCCAGTCTGCAGGAGGAGGGGATATCCGTCGTGCCGCATGGTCGGCTCGAGGCTTCCCATGGTGCGAAGCATCAGCGTTCCGCCGCCGATGGCCCGGGACGCTCGCAACGCAAACATGCTCGTGCTGAAACTTCCCGCTTCGGCCCGGTGCCCGCTTGCGCTCGACTGGATCACGCTCGCCCATCCGTGCGCCATCAGCGTCCATGGTCCGGCACGTCTCATGAGCCCCATCATCGGCGCCGATGCCGGCGCTCCGACGACAGCAGCCGCCATCGACGCGGTATCGTGCCGCTCATGCTCGTCGTGCGTCGACTGCGCCACGAGCGTTGTGGCGAGAAGGGGAGCTGCGATAAGGGCTCGTGCGGCGCGTCGGTCGAGCATCCCGGCTACCGCCGCGCGTCCCGCTCCCTGAAGAAGTCCGGTAGCGTCTTCTTGTATCGATCGAGCCGCGGCACATCCCAGAACCGGATATACGGATGCTGTGGATTCTTCTCGGCGAAGTCCTGCTCCGACTCCGGCACGGGATGAAAGTCGGCGACCGGCGCCACCTGCGTCGCGACCTTCGTCTTCCCCGTCTCGAGCGTGCCGATGTAGGAAAGCGCAGCCGCCTTCTGCGCCTCGTCGGCGATCCAGACTACCGATCGATAGCGGGCGCCGGCATCGGGGCCTTGGCGATCGACCTGCGTCGGGTCGTGGGCGGCGGTGAAGTAGACCTTGAGGAGCTGCTCGTACGTGATCTGCGACGGATCGTAGGTGATGCGGACCGACTCGGTCGCGCCGTGGGTGTGGGTCGGATCGCGGAGGTAGCTCGCGGCTGCCGCCGAACTCCCGGTGATCCCGCTGACCACATCGACGACTCCCCGCGTATGCTCGAAGACCGTCTCCATGGTCCAGTAGCAGCCGCCGGAAAGGGTGGCGGTGGCGAAGTGGGGTGCCTGGGACGACGGCTTCGCGGCGGCCTTGGCCGATTGCGCGGGGAGGGGAGCGATCGCGACGACGACAGCGAGTGGAAAGACGAGCGGCAAGACGACACGCATGGTGGCTCCGAAGATGTTGGCGACTCGCGCGGGATTCTGCCTAACGCACTTTGGCTCGGTCACCCGCCCGACGCTCAGCGGCCGGATATTCGGGCGGAATCTCGCCGTGATCCAGCGCCGGCGCCGGCACGGCGTCGACCGCCGGTGCGGGAACCGCGTACGCCGTGGTTCGCGATGGGCGCGTCGCCATGAAGACCAGCCAGATCACCAGCGGCGGACCGGCAAGCCAGCCGAACATGGTGCCGAGGTGCACGCTCGCATCCCAGACGGCCTCCCCGACCCCGACATGCGCCGTGAAGACCCCATTGTCGAAGTGCGCCGAGGCGCTCCCGTGCAGGTCGCTCCCGCGAAGACGCAGCAGGAGCTGGATCGGACGCGCCAACGTGACTCCCGCCAGCAGCGCCCAGTACGTGACCCACGCACCGAAGAGGTGCGCCGGGCGCCATTCACGAATGGAGAGCTTCATCGGTGGCCTTCGTGGGAGATAGCTCGAAGTACCAGCAGAAACTTCACAAGGTCCGCGCCAAGCGAAAGACCTCACACCCATGACACCACCATTTTCGCGAGCATCGCCCGGTCGCCGCTTCACAGTCGCGGTCGACCCGCCGTATCTCCGCATTGACAAATATATGCGTGGCGCATATTCGTATCGGGCGATACTTGCGTCGCGCATACATCGACCGTTGCTCACACCACCCACGAAACGACCATGGATCGCCGACGGGAACTCGATCAGTTGCTGCCGCTTCGACCGGTGGAATTCGATATCCTCCTGAGCCTCGCCGTCGGCGAGCGACACGGGTACGGCATCATCCTCGATGCAGAAGAACGCGGTCTCGGAGCAATTCCCGATGTCGGGACGCTGTATCGTGCCCTACGCCGCCTGGAAGATCAGGGCTTCATCGCCGCCTCGGAGCGACGCGCCGCGCCAGACGCTCAGGACGAGCGGCGCAACTACTACAAGATCACCGCCATCGGCCGTCGACTCGCGCAGGCCGAGGCGAATCGACTCGTCGCGCTGACGCGCGCGGCGCGGACGAGCGGGCTCCTCGGGACGACATCATGAGCACCAGCCCGACGCTTCGAGTCTCCCAGCGATGGTTTCGCGCGCTCCTCTGGCTCTACCCGGCCGATTTTCGCGATGAGATGGGAGAGGCGGTGGTTGAGACGTATCTCGATCGTTGCCGCTCGGCACTCGAGCGCGGTGGGCGCGTGTCGCTCGCGGGGGTGTGGCTCTCCGCGCTGGCCGATTCCCTGTGGAACGGCCCCGCTGAGCGGCTGCGTCCCGCGGTATCCTGGCGTCGCTCGGGCGACTGGGGGCGCGACGCGCAACTCGTCGTGCGTCGACTGTTGCGCGCGCCGCTCTTCTCGCTGTCAGTCATTGGTACGCTGACGGTCGGGCTCGGAGCGTTTGCCGTCGTGCTCACGTTGGTCGAGAAGGTGATCGTCGAACCGCTCCCCTATCAGCGCCCGGGAGATCTCTACTTCGTCTGGCGCGACTACTCGTCCTTCTTCGACCTCAAGCGCGGGTGGCTCGGAGGACCGGATGTGACCGATCTCGCGCGCGCGGGCGGCGCGATCGAGGCGGCCGTCGGATTGCGACGGAATCGTCGCACGATCGCCTTCGTGCGCGACGAGTCAGCGGAGCCGCAGGAAATCGGTGTGATGGAATCGTCGGCGAATCTCTTCACGCTCTTGGGCGTGCAGCCGGTCGTAGGGCGTGGCTTCGCGCCGACGGAAGCAGGCCCCGACGCCCCGCGCGTGGTCGTGCTCTCCCATGACCTGTGGCAGCAGCGATTCGACGGAGACAGCAGCGTACTCGGCACGCCGCTTCGATTGAACGGAGAACTCTTCACGATCATCGGCGTGATGGGTCCGAATTTTCACTTCGTACGGCACAGCAGCCTTGGAGCGCCGGAAGGAGCCGCAGCATACGTGACATTCCCCTACGACCTGGCCACGCGTGACCCGCGCTCCGGTGCCTTCGCGGGGCTCATTCGCGCCCGGGCGGGGGCATCGCGCTCGCAGCTGCAAGCGGCGGTCGGTGCCGTGGGTGCCGCGCTCGACGAGCGAGAGTTCGGTAAGCAGGGCCTCGCGCTGTATGCGGTCGGCGTGCAGGAGGATCTCGTGGCCGCCGTTCGACCGGCGCTGTTGGTGCTCGCACTCTCGGCGATCTTCCTGGTGCTCGTCCTCGCGGCAAACCTCGGCACGCTCCTCCTCGCGCGCGCGGTGGGGCGCGAGCGCGAGTTCTCCGTTTCGCGTGCGCTCGGCGCCGATTCGGTGGCTATCGTCAGGTCGATGATTGTCGAGGCGGCGACGCTCGGCGCGTTAGGCGGTGCTGGGGCGGCAGGCTTGGCTGTCTCGGGAGTGCGCGCACTCGTGGCGCTCGCGCCGCTCGACCTGCCTCGGCGCGAAACCATTGCCATGGACTGGCGACTCGGACTCGCTGTGACACTGATCGGGGTGTTCCTCGGAGTCGCCGCCGCCGTGCTGCCGGCAGTGTGGGCATCACGCTCGTCGCTCGCGGCGATGCTGCGGACGAGCGCAATACGCGGAGGCGGCGGCGGGAGAATGCGCCGCTCGCTCGTCGTGGTGCAGGTGGCAGTCTGCCTGATCCTGCTCAGCAGCGGAGGACTGGTGGCCCGCAGCTTCGAGCATCTCCTGCGCGCGCGACCGGGATTCGAGCCCGACTCCGTGCTGACGTTCCGCATCCCGATCGCCCAGTGGCGCTTTCCCGACAACGCATCGGCGGTGGCGATGCAGGAGCGCATCGAGCGCTCGATCGCCGCGATTCCCGGTGTGGATACCGTGGGAGCAGGATCCGCTCTTCCACTCGGCGCCGGTACCGACCAGTCGACCATCGCGCTGCCCGGCGCGCCAGGGAATACCGGCGTACCGGAGCATGATGATGTGTTCGTCGACGTGATGCAGGTGCGGCAAGGGTGGTTCGCCGCGTTAGGCACCCACATCCTTTCCGGGCGCGACGTAGGGCCGGTCGTCGCCCGCGCGCGCCGCGAGGCGCTCATCGATCGCACGCTGGCGGCCGAGTTCTACCCATCGGGCAATCCCGTTGGCGCGTCGGCAGTGATCAACCAGGATACGGTCACCATCGTTGGCGTCGTGGAGCACGCACGACAGTATGACCTGCACCGCGACGGTCGGCCGCAGCTCTACCTGCGCGACGCCGACGACACCTACGGTGCCCTGTCGTTCGCGGTTCGCATGCACCGCACGCCACTCGACGTCATTCCTGAAGTTCGTGCGGCGATCCACCGACTCGATCCCCAACTCGCGATAGCTGATGTGCGAACACTCGACGCTGTAGTGGACGACGCGCTGCGCCAGCAGCGCGTGAGCACGGCGCTCGTCTCCGGATTCGCACTCGGCGCGCTGTTGCTCGCTGCCATGGGACTGTTCGGAGTCGTCGCAGGCGCCGTCGCGCGTCGGCGCAACGAGATCGCGGTGCGCCTCGCGCTCGGCGCGCACCCGCACCGTGTGCTGCGCATGCTCGTTCAGGAGGGCGCCTCGCTGGTGGCCGTGGGAATACTCGTGGCTGTACCGGGTGTGTACCTGGCCGGTCGCACGTTGCAGACAACGCTGATCGGCATCTCAGCCTTCGACCCGTCGACACTCGGGGGCATCGCAATCACCATGATGGTCGTGGCGCTCATCGCCTGCTACGTGCCGGCGCGTCGAGCCGGCGCCATCGAGCCGGGGGCGGTGTTGCGGGAGGGTTAGGGGAGCAGAAGGTTCGCGCGATGCGAGCGTCCGGTGGTCGACCGATGAGAGACGGTGGTGCGCGCCTTACCCGCGCCGCATGTTCTGCGCGTCGCCTGTGGACGCGCCCTCCCCTCCCTTTGCTTTCCTCATCGCCATGCTCTCGCCCCGCCGCCGAACACTCGCGCTCGTCACGCTGGTCGCCGCACTATCTCCTGCGCCTCTGCTGACCCAGGCGCCCCCGCGCACGCTCGCGCTGGAGCAATACCTCGACATGGAGTCGGTCGCCGATCCGCAGATCTCCCCCGACGGCACGCAGGTCGTCTACACGCGCGGGTGGATCGACAAGGTGAACGACAGGCGCGAGTCTTCGCTCTGGATCATGAACGTCGACGGGAGCAAGGCGCGCCATCTGGTGAATGGAAGCAGCGCCCGCTGGTCCCCCGATGGGACGCGGATCCTCTACGTTGCAGCTGGCGAGCCGCGTGGGGCGCAGATCTTCGTGCGCTGGATGGACGCCGAAGGAGCCACGACCCAGGTCACGCGCCTTGCCAACGCCCCGTCGAGCGTGACGTGGTCGCCCGACGGCAAGTCGATCGCCTTCACGAGCCGCGTGGACGACGATGCGGAGTTCGCCGGCGTCAAGCTCCCCGGCAAGCCTAACGGCGCGAAGTGGACGGGAGAACCCAAGGTCGTCGAGCGGGCGTCGTACCACCGCGACCGCGTCGGCTTCACGGATACGGGGTGGAACCACCTCTTCGTGGTGCCGGCCGACGGTGGCACCGCACGCCAACTCACGAGCGGCGACTGGAACCATCAGGGTGTGGAGTGGAGCCCCGACGGGAGCGAGATCTACTTCACGTCATTCCGCACCGACGACTGGGACCGCCCGAAGAACTGGAAGGAATCGGAGATCTACGCCGTCGCGGTGGGCGACGCGACGATCCGCCAGCTCACGCATCACCGGGGCCCCGACAATGGCGCCGCCGCATCACCGGACGGGAAGCTCATTGCCTACATCTCGGGAGACGAGCATCACGACACGTACCGCAATCCGAAGATCTGGGTGATGAACCGCGACGGTTCATCGCCACGCCTCATCTCCGGCGACTACGACCGGCAGTCGGGAGACATGCAGTGGGCGCCGGACGGAAGCGGGTTGTATTTCACGGTCGCGCGCGAAGGGTACAGCTCCCTGCACTTTGTCTCGCTCAAGGGCGGGGTCACGAAGCTCACCGAGGGGAAGCAGATGTTCGACCTCTCGTCGTTCGCGAAGAGTGGGGTCGCCGTCGGGACGATCTCGAGCGCGTACGAGCCGGGCGACATCTATCGATTCACGCTCGCCAATCCCAAGGCGGCCACACGCCTGACGAGTGTCAACGACGATGTGCTGGCCGGCGTCAAGCTCGGCGACGTCGAGGAGTTCTGGTATCCGTCGACCGACGGCTACCGTATCCAGGCGTGGATCGTCAAGCCGCCGGACTTCGATCCGTCGAAGAAGTATCCCCTGATGCTGTCGATCCACGGCGGACCGCACGCGATGTACAACGGCTCGTTCAACTTCGCCTTCCAGGAGCACGCGTCGAACGGCTACGTGACGCTCTACACCAACCCGCGCGGGAGTACGGGCTACGGGACGAAGTTCGCCAACGCGATCAACCACGACTATCCAGGGGCCGACTTCCCCGACCTCATGACCGGCGTCGATTCGATGATCGGGCGTGGCTATATCGACCCGGACAACCTCTTCGTCTATGGCTGTTCGGGCGGCGGCATCCTCACGACGTATATCGTCGGCAACACGACGCGCTTTCGCGCGGCATCGGCCAATTGCGCGATCGTCAACTGGATGTCGGCGATGGGGACGTCGGACGCGATCACCTATCTCGACACCTTCGAGAAGCCGTTCTGGGAGGATCCGAAGGAGTGGATGGATCGCTCGTCCATCTTCTATGTGGGGAACGTGAAGACGCCCACGATGCTGATGACCGGCGAGAACGACCTGCGCACGCCGATGGGGCAGGCCGAGGAGTACTACCAGGCGCTCAAGTACGTCGGCGTCCCGACGGTGATGCTCCGCTACCAGAACGAGTGGCACGGGACCACGTCGCAACCGTCGAACTTCCTGCGAACGCAGCTCTACCTGCGCAAGTGGTTCGAGAAGTGGGGGACCAACAAGCGAAAGCCGGTCAGCTGATCGTCCGAACGAACGCGCGGCGGGGCAAGGGTTGCCCCCGCCGCGCGTCGTATCCCACCCGCGCCGCCGCCGCATCCACGCCCCGTCGTGGACCGGCGGCGGACACGTCCTGCAATCCGTTGTTGCTGCCGATCAGTTGGTGCGGTCGTTCAGCGTGCGGAGGAAGGCGACCAGCTGTGCCTCCTCGAGCGGGGAGAGCCCGAGACGCCCCAACTCGTCCATGTTAACGTTTCGCGATTCTTCCGGGGCCGGCCAGCACGACGTGCCGAAGCGCGGATCGCTCGGACCGACACCCGGTGCGCAACGTGGGAGGACGTCGCGCGTGTTGTAGAAGTGGACCACCTGCTCGATGGTCTTGAAGACACCATTGTGCATGTACGACTTGGCAGTGAGCGGTGTCGGCTTCTTCTCGAGGTTGCGCAGCGTCGGCACCTTGATCGCGCCTAGCAGGTCGGTCTCGCTGAGGAAGCCGCCAAGCCCCGGATCGATGAAGCCGTTGGCGAGGAGCGCCGGGTTTTCAGGGTTGGCCGGAACTCCGATGTTGTCGAAGGTGAAGTCGGTCAGCAGGGCGCGCTTGCCGGCGATCGGGTGGCACGCCGCGCATCCTGCCTTCCCCTTGTAGAGCTCGAAGCCCGTCATCTCCTCCTTCGTGAGCTTCGCCCCGCCGTTGCGCGCCTCGTCGAAGCGCGACGAGAACGGGCTCACCCGGTCCGACGCCTCGAAGGCCGCAATCGAGAGACCGATGCGATCGTACTCGACCATCATCTGCTGCCGATCGCTTGGGGAGAGCGGAACGACGCTCCCCTCGGTCGCGCACAGCTGGTTCATCACGCGCGCCCCGGGGAAGGCGATCTGGAAGATCGAGTTCCCCCACGCCGCACGATACAGCGCCGCGTACTTCCCTTCGGCGACGCGGAAGACGACGCACGCCTGGTCGGGGAGCGCCATCTCGGCGGGATTGATGAACGGCTGTTGCGCCTGTTCGGCGGACGGTGATCCCAGACGCGCGCCGGTGGCGCGCCCGTCGTGGAAGTTCCCGCCGACCCACGCTTCGTCTTCGTCGTTGTAGGCGAGGACCGGGCTGAACGCGGCATAGGCAGCCGTGGGGGGACGACGATTTCCGAAGCGACCGGGGATCGACCCCTCCATCACCGAGCCGCCGGCGTTGATGACCGTGTTCGGCGCCGTGAAACCGAACGCGGGATCGTGGCAGCTCTGGCACGACTGATTCTTCCGGATCGAGAGAAGCGAATCGCGGAAGATCCGATCGCCGAGGTTGACCAGCTGCATCGTGCTCGGCGCTGCGCCCGGCTGCACGGCGAGCAGCGGCGTTTCGACGTGCAGTGGATCGGTCGCGGGGTTGTCGCACGCGGCGACGAGTAGTGCGACGAGAGCGAGTGCGGCTCTCCGGCTGCGGTGATCGGCCTGAAACATGGGGGGACTCGGTGCAGGGGGTGGTTTCGGCGTGCGTCGTCGACCCAGCGTCCGGCAACCGCCGGAGAGTGTGACCTTCCGCACATCCGACCCCCGCTCAGGCAATGGCCGGGCCAGAAGCTGATTACGGCAATCCCCTCCTATTCACCTAGTGTTCATGCTGTGTTCTGTTCAAATTCATGTTGTATTCATGTAACACCTGACGTCGTTCGCGCGCAGCAGTTGCGCGAGAAATCCGCAAAGCATGTTGTGTGAAGTGTTTACGCGTCCGTGACGTGCTCGGCGCGCGCTGGGAGCCTCTCGTCCAGCGCGCGCCGATGATGAACTGATCGGAGAGTCCGAGTCGACCGTTCTCAGTACCGCCAAGAACGCAGGTCGCCGTCGGGCGGGGCCGTCCGGCGCATCCGTTCGACCGCCCAGGGGAGCATCATCTGGGGGTAGCGGAGGCGCGAATACGCGTTGCTCCGCGTGTGGTCGCCGTTCCAGCAATGCTCGTCGCGATCGCCGTAGTCGACGACCGCCTCCGACTCGGGCTTCGTCTTGAGGAACTTCTCCACCTCGTAGACCGCGTTGTTGAGGTAGTAGTTGTCCATGTCGCCGACGAAGATGCGGAGCTTCCCGCGGAGTTTGGGGCCCAGAGTCGCCCAGTCGCGTTGGAGGATGTAGGAGAGGTCGTAGTTGTCGCGCCAGAACTTCGCGGTGACGGGGTCGATCTTCCCGGTGACCTTGTCCCAGATGCGCCGCGGGTAGCCATCGTCGCCTAACGGGGAGAAGACGCTTTCCCACACGTCCCACTGCTCCCCCGAACGCCCCCTGGCGCCGAGGAGGAGCTCGTAGTGGTTCATCTCCTCGAGTGTGGCGTCGACGTGGCCGAGATAGTTCCGGTGTCCCGGGCGCGGGGTCTTTTTCCACCGCGCCGCCGTGTAGTAGGCGTTGGTGTCGCTGTAGATATTCACCACGGTGTAGGCGCGAAAGTCGATCGGGTCGGGGCAGGCGATCCAGGCGCCGTTGTACTCGTCGGGATAGAAGAGCTGGACGGCCATCGACTCCCACCCACCGGTCGACCCGCCGAAGACGAAGCGCGCCCACCCGGCCCCTAACCCGCGAAAGCGCTTTTCGATCTCGGGAATCAACTCGTACTGGATCGCGTCGCCGTAGGGCCCGTTGCTGGCCGAATTGACGGCGTACGAGTCGTCGTAGAACGGCGTGGCGTGCTGGATCTGGACCAGCAGCACACGGGGAAAGCCCGGTCCCGTCCAGTCCTTGAAGAACTGGTACGACTGCTCCTGCACGATGCGGTTGTAGCCCGGGAGGGAGAAGCGTTCGCTGTAGTCGGGGGCGAGGTTCGGGTCGGGGGGCGTCTCGCGCCAGTTGTCCGGTGCCGTGGCGAAGTGGCCGTGATTGACGACGAGCGGGTAGCGCGATTGCGGGTGCGTGTCGAATCCCTCCGGAAGGGTGACGAAGGCGGCGAGGAACATGTCGCGCCCCCAGAAACGCGACAGCCGGTCGCTCCGGATGCGGACGTACTTCACATACGGCGTTTCGACGAAGGGGGCGACCGGTGGAATCACCTGGTCGATCGTCAGCTGCAATCGGTCATTTCGCGCCGGATCGTAGCTGACGCTGCGCGGGACCGAGTAGAGATTGCCCGGCTTCACGTTCCAGTGCTGCCCCTCGCCCTGGTCGGGCGGGAGCGAGACGGTGGTGCCGTCGGCGCGATGGAAGGTCTCGTAGCGCGTGAGCAGCGCCTGCACGCGGTAGCTCCCGCGCGGGAGCGCGCCTAACGAACGCACCGGGAATCCGAACGCGGCCGGATCGAATATGCGCGTCTCGCCTGGCTTCCACCCGGTCACGTCCATGGCAAAGGCGGGCTGCGCGGCGGCGGCGTACGTCACCTGATAACGCGGCTCGGCGCTCGAGTCGGTCGAGAAGATCACGAAGAGGCGCCCGTCGATCCCCGTTGCCGCGGTTGGAGGACCACCAGGAAGCGACGCGGGGAGCGTGACGGCGATGCGCGTGCGCGTTGGCGCCGGTTGCGCCCGCACAGTGGCCGCGAAGCCGACGGATGCGATCAGCGCGACCGACATCCGTGTGACGCGCAGAGTGGAACGTCGGATCGCTGCGCTGCGAGTCAGGGAGCGAAGCGCGCACGGAGCGCACAGCGAGGTGCTCGAGTGGTGAGAAGACATGTCGTTGGGGCCGGGGGCGAGGGAGTGCGCCAACCTGCCACCCCTTGGCGAGGGCGTCAAATGCGGCAAACGGTGCGCGCACGACTTCCGAATGCCGGTGCACGCCGCGAGTTTGGCAGCGCGAACGTCGCTGCGCTTTCGGCCGTGGCGCCCGTCCCCCCCGTTCATCCGACCCGATCGATGCGTTCGACCGCTAATCCAGGGCAGCTCCTTCGCTGGCTCTGCCTCGTAGTGCTGGCATCACTCTGTTCGACCTCGATGCCGACATGGGCCCACGCGCAGGAGATGACGCGCCCGGCCGACAACCGCGCACTGCGCGCCCCCCGCTCGGGATCGGCGCATGTGGTAACCAAGGCGCCGGTCATCGACGGCCGCCTCGACGACGCCGAGTGGAAGGACGGCGAGCCGTTTACCGGCTTCGTGCAGCGCGAGCAGGCCGAGGGGGCTCCGGTCACTGAGCGAACGGAGATCCGGCTCCTGACCGACGGCGAAGCGCTGTACGTAGGGGCCTGGATGTTCGACCGCGATCCCGCGGGGATCGTCCCCGGCGAGAAGGTGCGCGACGGCACCATCACCAACAGCGACTACATCGCGATCATCCTCGACACGTACCACGACCGGCAGAACGGCTTCATCTTCGCCACGACGCCGGCGGGGATCGAGTACGACGGGCAGATCATCCGCGAAGGCGAGGGGGGCGGCGTTCTGCAGAGCGGACAGAATCGCGCGCAGGCCGGCTCGATGGGAGGCTTCAACCTCAATTGGGATGGCAGCTGGCGGGTGATGACCTCGTCGGATTCGCTCGGCTGGTATGCGGAGTTCCGCATTCCATTCTCCACGCTCCGGTACGGGAGTGGCGCCACGCAGACGTGGGGGCTCAACCTCGCGCGCATGATCCGGCGCAAGAACGAGGAGTCGTTCTGGTCGTTCATTCCGCGGCAGTTCAACCTGTACCGCATGTCGCTGGCGGGGACGCTGGAGAACATCTCGGTCCCGGTGCGCAAGGTGGCGACGCTGACGCCGTACGTCCTGGGATCGGCGACGCGTGACTTCGAGAACGAGCTCAAGGCGCGCTACCCCGCCGATTGGGGCGCCGACATCAAGTACGGACTCACGCCGAGCCTAACGCTCGACCTCACGTACAACACCGACTTTGCGCAGGTGGAGGTGGACGAGCAGCGCACGAACCTCACGCGCTTCCCGCTCTTCTTCCCCGAGAAGCGCCCGTTCTTCCTGGAGAACGCCGGTGTGTTCTCGGCAGGGACGCCGCAGGCGGCGGAGCTGTTCTTCAGCCGCAAGATCGGGATCAGCGACGGGGCGCCGGTGCCGATCCTCGGCGGCGGGCGGGTGACTGGTCGCGTGGGGAGCACGACCATCGGGGCGATGCAGCTCTTCACCGACGACGCGCCGCTCGGGGGCCCGTCGGGGCAGTCGTACACGGTGTTGCGCGCGTTGCGCGAGGTGTCGCGCCGGTCGCGCGTCGGGGTGATCGGCGTGCAACGCATGACGACGGACAGCACCGCCAGCTACAACCGCACGCTCGGCGTCGATGGGCGCGTGGGGCTCGGCGATGCGTGGACGATCGACTGGTGGGGAGCTGGGACGCAGACGCCGGGAAGGACAGGAGACGACCTGGGTTTCAGCGGACGCGTCGCGTACGCCACGCGCGACTGGAACAACAGCTTGCGCTACATGCAGTTAGGTGAAGACTTCAACCCCGAGGTCGGCTTCCTCAACCGGACCGGCGGCTACTCGTACTACGAAGCGACGCTCATGCGGTTTTACCGCAAGCCGGAGTGGGCGTGGTTCCGGCAGTGGAATCCGCACGTCAGCTATCGCGGCTACTTCGGGCGCGACGACTTTTACCAGAGCGGGCAGTGGCACATCGACTTCACGGAGATCGAGTTTGCATCGGGGGCGAGGTTCGGCCCGGAACTCAACGTGTTCCACGAAGGGCTGCAGCAGCCGTTCGCGATCGCCAGCAACGTGGTGCTGCCCGAAGGGAGCTATAACTGGCCCTCGTTGGGGCTCGACTGGAACACCGACCCGAGCACCGCGCTCTCGATGGTGCTGCGTGGTGACTTCGGTCCGTTCTACGATGGGACGCGCAACGGTGGGAGCGTGACGATCACGGCGCGCAAGGGAGCGACCATCTCGTCATCGCTCCTCGTGGACTATCAGGACGTGCGACTCGACGAGGGGTCGTTCACGCGGTCGCTGGTGGGGCTCAAGGCCGCGTACTTCTTCACGCCGCGCATTTTCGTGCAGACGCTGACGCAGTACAACAATCAGCAGCAGGTGTGGACGGCCAACGCTCGACTCGGGTGGCTCAACACCGCCGGGACCGGGCTCTTCGTGGTGTTCAACGATGGCGAGAGCGCCGACGGCTTCTTCAGTTGGCAGCGCCCGAAGGCGCGGTCGCTGGTGGTGAAGTACACGCGACAGATCGGGACGTCCTAACTGCGGACAGGGGACGGGAGACGGGGGACGGGAGCGCGCCGCTTCGCGGCGCGGTTCGCGGGAGTTCGTACTCCCACGTCGCACTTCACCTTCGCACCCACCCACCTCGCGCAGGGGGACATGCGTCGCGCACGGCGTCCCGCACGCGGCATTGCCGCGTGCACTCCCGTCTCCCGTCCCCCGTCTCCCGTCCCGAGCTCAATCCCCCGCCACCACCGACGCCGCAACCGGATGCCCGGCGGGCGGCGTAACGATCGGGAGCGGCGACTCTGCGCTCTTTGCGCCCTTCCCCCGCCCGACGCGCCCGACAAACTGATCGAAGTACGTATACACCACCGGCGTCACGTAGAGCGTGACCAGCTGCGAGAACGCCAGCCCGCCCACGACGGCGATTCCCAGCGGGCGGCGCGACTCGGCGCCGGCGCCGGCGCCTAACGCGATGGGAAGCGTCCCCACCAGCGCGGCCATGGTCGTCATGCTGATCGGGCGGAAGCGCACCATGCACGCCTCGAAGATCGCGTCGAACGCGCTCTTGCCGTGCAATCGTTCTGCCTCCTGGGCGAAGTCGATCATCATGATCGCGTTCTTCTTCACGAGCCCCACCAGGAGGATCACGCCGACCCAGGCGTAGACGCTCAGCTCCGTCTTCGTCAGGAGCAACGCGAGGAAGGCGCCAAAGGCGGCGAAGGGGATGCCGGAGAGGATCGTGATGGGGTGAATGAAGCTCTCGTACAGGATCCCCAGCACGATGTAGATGACGAAGATCGCGATGACGAAGAGTGTCCCGAGCCCGCGCTGTGTGTCCTGGAAGGCCTGGGCCGTTCCGGAGAAGCCGGTCGTGATCCCGTCGGGGAGGACTTCGCGTGCTGCCGCTTGCACCTGCGTGACCGCTTCGCCGAGCGACGCACCTTCGACGAGGTTGAACGACAGCGTTACCGACGGGATCTGCCCGGTGTGGTTCACCAGCTGCGGGCCGATCGTCAGGTCGGTCTTCGTTAGGGTGGAGAGCGGGACCAGCACGCCGGACTTCGATCGGACGTACAGCAGGTCGAGCGCCGAGAGGTCCTCCTGGAACTCGGGGAGGAGCTCCATGATGACCCAGTACTGGTTGTTCGGCGTGTAGATCGTGGAGACCTGCCGAGATCCATACGCGTTGTAGAGCGCCTGCTCGATCTGTTCGGCGGTGATGCCCAGGCGGGCGGCGCGGTCGCGGTCGAGGGTGATCGTTGCCTGCGGGTTGCGGATCTGCAAGTCCGTAGAGATGTCGGTGAGCGAGGAGAGGGAGCGCATCTTCGCCTCCATCGCCTGCGCTGCGGGATAGAGCGCGTCGAGATCGGCGCCCTGCAGCGTGTACTGATACAGCGCCTTGGCCGTGCGCCCGCCGAGCTGCACGATCGGGGTGTTCTGCCAGTAGACCGAGATCCCCGGGATGTCCGACGTTTCCTTCGAGAGGATGCGCACCATCTCGTCGGCGCTGGGACGCTGGGAGCGATCCTTCATGCGCACGACGAGGCGCCCCTGGTTGGGGAGCCCGGTGGAGTTGCCCGACCCCGTACCAACGATCGACAGCACCGCCTCGACATACGGATTCGCCCGCACGCGCTCGGCCGCCGCCTTCTGGTGCGCAATCATGTCGTCGAACGACGTGCCCTGCGCGGTCTCGGTCGAGGCGCGAATGCGACCGGTGTCTTCGCTCGGAATGAAGCCCTTGGGAACGATGCGGAAGAGCACGATCGTCGCGACGAGCGTCACGAGCGAGAAGGCCATGACGGAGGGGCGATGCGCCATCGCCCAGCGCAACGTGCGCGAGTAGAAGGCGAGGACGCGCTCGTAGCCGCGCTCGAAGGCGTCGAAGAGACGGTTGTGGATTTCCTGCTCGCTGTGGTGCCCTCCCTTGAGGTAGCGTGCACAGAGCATCGGGGTGAGCGTGAGCGACACGAATCCCGACACGAGGATCGCCGCGGCGATGGTGACGGCAAACTCGTGGAAGAGGCGCCCGACGATCCCGCTCATGAAGAGCAGCGGAATGAAGACCGCGGTGAGCGAAATGGTCATCGACAGGATCGTGAAGCCGATCTCCTTCGCGCCATCGAGTGCCGCCTGCAGCGGCTTCTTTCCCATCTCCTGGTGCCGGACGATGTTCTCCAGCATGACGATGGCGTCGTCGACCACGAAGCCGACCGCCAGTGTCAGCGCCATCAGCGACAGGTTGTCGAGACTGTAGTCGAGCGCCCACATCACGGCGAATGTCCCGACCAGCGACATCGGGAGTGCCAAACTGGGGATAACCGTCGCCGAGACGTTGCGCAGGAAGAGGAAGATCACCAGCACCACGAGCGACAAGGTGAGCACGAGGGTGAACTTCACGTCGGCGACAGAGTGCTGGATCCCCTCGGAGCGGTCGAAGAAGGTCTCGATCTCCACCGACGGCGGCATCTGCGCGCGGAGCGTCGGCAGGAGCGCATTCACCGCGCCGGCCACCTGCACGGTGTTGGTCCCCGGCTGCTTCTGTACCGCAAGGGTGATGGAGCGGGTGTCGTTGAACCAGGCGGCCACGCGGTTGTTCTGCACGTCGTCGAGCACATGCCCCAGGTCCTGCAGGCGCACCGGAGAGCCATTGCGGTAAGCGACGACGAGGTCGGAGAACTCCTTCGCCGAGTTGAGTTGCCCGTCTGCTTTTACCGTGTAGGCTCGGTTCGGGCCCCACAACACACCGGTGGGGAGGTTCGCGTTCCCCTGCTCCACCGCATTCGCCACCTCGTCGATCCCGATGCCGCGCGAGGCGAGCGCGCGCGGATCGAGCTGGATCCGGGTGGCGTACTTCTGCGTCCCGAACACCGTCACCTGGGCCACGCCACTGATCGTCGAGATGCGCTGGCCGAGGACGTTCTGGCCGTACTCGTCGAGCGCCGAGAGCGGGAGCGACTTGGAGCGGAGGTTGAGGTAGAGGAACGGTTCGTCGGCCGGGTTGGTCTTCTGCAGGGATGGCGGGACGATCCCTGGCGGGAGCTGGCGCAACGTCTTGGAGATCGCCGCCTGCACGTCCTGCGCGGCCGCGTCGATGTTGCGGTCGAGCGTGAACTGCACGGTGATGCTGGTCGCCCCTAACGAGCTGGAGCTCACCATGTTGTCGATGCCGGCAATCGTGGTGAACTGCTTCTCGAGCGGCGTGGCCACCGACGACGCCATCGTCTCGGGGCTCGCGCCGGGGAGCGACGCGGTCACGGTGATCGTCGGGTAATCGACGTTCGGGAGGTCGCTCACGGCCAGCTGCCGGTAGGCCATCGTCCCGAAGGCGAGGATCGCGATCATGACCAGCGTCGTCATGACCGGCCGCTTGATGAAGAGCGCCGTGAAGTTCATGGTCCCTTCCTCCCTGGATCGCCTGCTGCTGCCGCTCCTTCGCCCTTGATCTCGACCTTGGACCCGGGTGCGAGCTTCGCCTGCCCGTCCGTGACCACGCGCGCGCCCGCGTCGAGACCGCTGTCGACCACCGTCTTGTCACCGATCGATCGTCCGGCAACGACGGGGTGCATCTCGGCGACTCCCTTGTCGTCGACGACGAAGACGAACGTGCCGTCCTGCCCGGTCTGGATCGCCGCGCTCGGCACCAAGACCGCGCTCGACTCGCGAAAGAGTTCGAGCTCGACGCGCACGAATTGTCCGGGCCAGAGCTGACGCTCTGCATTATCGAACTTCGCCTTGAGCGTTACGGTTCCGGTGGTGGTGTCCACACCGTTATCGACAAAGCTGAGCGTACCGATGAATGGGTGCGCGGCACCGGCAGACTGCGCGGCGCGCACCGGGAGCGTTCCGCGCGCGGCGTACTTCTGGACCTGCGGAAACTCGCGCTCCGAGACGGAGAAGCGCACGAGGATGGGGCGAATCTGGTTGATGACGACGAGCGGGGGCTCGGCGCCGGGACGCACGAGATTTCCCTCGCGTACGAGCAGGCTCCCCGTCTTCCCGGCGATCGGGGCGCGAATCGTCGCGTTGTCGAGGTTGAACTTCGCGTTCTCGACGGCGGCGCGATCGGCTTCGACGACGGAGGCGAGGGCGGCGGCGTTGGCGGCGGCCTGGTCCGCCTGCGAACGCGTGACGTAGTCCTTCTCCACCAGTGCGGCGAAGCGCGTGGCGTCGCGCTTGGCGTTTTCGGACTGCGCCACATCTCGGGCGAGCACCGCCTCGGCCTGTCGGAGGGCCGACTGGTACGGCTGCGGATCGATGGTGAAGAGGACCTGCCCCTTCTGCACCTCGTCACCCTCGCGGAAATGCACGCGGGCGAGCACTCCTCCAACCTGCGATTGCAGGTCGACCGACTGGAGCGGCTCGACGACGCCGTTCGCTGTCACGAGGTAGGGGGCCTCGCCGCGCTCCGATGTCGCGACGGTAACCGCGACTGGCGGACGGACGGGCGCGGCGGCCTTGCCGCACCCGGCGAGCGCGGCGCACACGGCCATGAGGGCGCCGACGGCGCGGGGGGACGAACGCGACCACAACGTCATCGGGGCAATCCCCCAGTGGAATCGGGCGAGAATCGGAGGGCGCTGGAACCGCCAGGTGCAAGCGCGCCGGCATCGCGGGCAAGTTGAGCGACGGCGGAATACCATGCCCAGCGCGCCTGCACCGACTGGGCGCGCGCATCGGCAAGCGCGCCTTGCGCGGTGAGCACGTCGAGGATGTTGCCGACCCCCTCGGCGTAGCGCCCGCGCGCAACCTGATCGGACTGCGTCGCGCTGTTGAGCAGGTCGACGGACGTCGTGACGCGCTGCGCCGCCGTGCGCAGCGCGTGATACGAAGTATAGACCTGCGCCGCCGCCTGCAGGCGTGCCGACTCGGCGCGCGCGGCGACTGCGGCGGCATTCTCGCGAGCGGTCACGATGTCGTACTGTCGCGCCCACCCGCTGAAAATCGGAATCTGGATGCCGAAGGTGAGGGCGTACGTCTGTCCTTCGAGCGCGGCGGCATTCGAAAAGTTGCGCCCGGCGGTCGATCCCAGCGTTAGGCTCGGCAGGACGGCAGACCGCGCCACGCGCACCTGTGCTTCGCCCTGCCGCACCAGCGCGCGCGCCGCGGCGAGATCGGGACGGTCGCGCTCGGCGCGGGCGATCAGCGAGTCCACGCTCTCGGCGAGCGCCCTAAGCGGGGGTTGCGCCGTGTCGGGAACGACCTCGAACGCGAGGTTGGGCTGCACTCCCATGGCGAGCGCGAGCGTCGCGCGGGTGCCCTGCATGAGGCCTTCGTCGGACTGCGCGGCGAGTTCGGCCTGCGCGAGTGCAGTGCGCGCCTGCAGCACATCGGCGATGGTGGCGACGCCGACCTCGTGCCGACGCTCGGCGGCGCCGAGGTTTCCCTTCGCGGTCTCGACCGTGGCGAGCGCGCCGGCGAGAACGCCGCGCGCCGACTGGTAGGCGAAGTACGCCTGCTGCGTCTGCAGGATCACCGTCTGCACGGCGGCGTTGTGCGTGAAGTCGGCCGCGTACAGTGCCTCGCGCGCCGCGCTCGACGCACCGCCGCGAGCGCCGAAGTCGAAGAGGAGATACTGGAGCGAGACGGTCGGGACGACCGTGGTGCGATTGGCCGGGAGCCGTGCAGGGTTCGCCGAGATAGCCTTCGACGGACCGCCGTTGATGTCGGCCGAGATGGTCGGGAAATAGCGCCCTTGCGAAGAGCCGTAGGTCGCGGCAGCGGCACGCGCCTGCGACCAGCTGATTCGGGTGACCGGGCTGTTGCGTAGCGCGACGTCGACCACCTCGTCGAGCGTGAGCCCCTGCAGGTGGGGGGTGAGGTCGGAGGGGACCACGCCCCCGCGAGTGGCGAGCGCCTGCTCAGCGGGAGTGAACGGCGCGGCTGCCTCCGTTGGTGGAGCCCAGACCACCCCCGGGGCGCGGCTCACTGACGGAGCTCCGCCGGCGGACTGCGGGGGAGCGGAGGCGCAAGCGGTCGCGAGGAGGGCGAGCACCGCGCAAACGAGCGACGATCGCCAACCGGTAGCGCGAGCGTTCGATGGAACGCGTGAAACGGGGAGCCGCATGTGGCTGGTGTGAAATCGGGAGGCCGCACCCCCGGGGTTCCGGGTCCGATCCGACGCCAGGAGGGCTCTGGCAGGCTACGCGAATCGAGCTGGAAGCGTTGCCACGTCCGAGGGGACCGACGCCCCGTTCGCCCCCTCTCCTCATCTATTGGCGAATTCCTTATAGGGGGCGGCGGTCTTGGCCGATACTTCGAGGTGCTGCCGGCTCCGGATCCTCCGCTCCCTCCGGCGGCGCGACATCCGTTGCCATCGCCGGACCGACGTGAGTCCCATCTCGCCGCACTCGCAACCGAATCTTCCCGCCGAGCAGGGCGCGCGCGAGCGCGTCCTGTTCGCGCGCGCGCTGCTGGCGCGCGCGATTCACGTGCGTGCCAGGCTCACGCTGATCTGCCTGGTGATGGGAATGATCGACCTGGCGTTCGACGTGCTTCCCGGGAGCTGGCAGCTTCTGGTGGGCGATTCGGTCGCGATGCTGCTGGTCAACGAGCTGATTTCGCGACTCAACCGTCGCGGCGTAGCCGACGAGCGGCATCTGTGGGGAATGCAGCTGCTCGACTCGATCATGATGGGGGTGCTGGTCATCTCGTTCGGGCGGGAGGGGTACCTCGGGATCCCGTTCATGATCTTCGCCGCGACGGGGTACGCAATGGGGCACCCACGCGCGGCGTGGAGCCAGTATCTCATGGGGTTGATCATCTACCCGGTGGGGCGCGTCATCGGGCTGCACGTGCTCGAGGGCGGGGTGAGCGGGTGGCCGATCGTGATGGAGACGTTGTGCCTGGCGACGATCGGGTGGCTCTCGCTGCAGTGGCCGCTCCGCTACACGCGGCGCGTGCGGCGTGCGCGACAGGCGCTGGGAGCGCTCGAGCGCGGCGACTTCGACGTCACACTCCCTACGCGGGCGCTGGATGACATCGGCTTCCTCGGGGTAAGCTTCAACGCGACGGCCGCGGCGTTAGGCAGTGCGATCCGCAACCTCGAGGACGAGGTCACCGAACGCGCACACGCCGAACAGTCGATGCGGACGGCGCGCCACGAGGCGACGCGCATGGCCGAGCGCATGGCGGCGGTGGCCGAGGCGGCGGGTGGGGTGATTGCCGCGGAGTCGGCGAGTGCATTGCAGGAGGTGTTGCGCGAGGCGAGCGAGCAGGTGCTCGACCTCGAGGACTTTTCGCTCGTGCTCTACGACGCGCGTGCAGGAACATTGCGCGCCCCGCTGGACCGCGAGGCCGAGCTGCAGACGATCCCCCTCCCGGCCGACGGAGAGCTCGACCGCCTCCTGACGCACCGCCGCACGGTCGTCGCGCCGGAGAGCTACACAGACTTTGCTGGCGATCGCCCGTCGGATTCGGGGACCATCATGCGCACGCCGGTGCTGCTGGGGATCGAGGTGGTGGCGATCCTCTCGGTGCGCACGCGTCATCCCGAGGCTTACACCGAGGCCGATGTCGCGGTCTTCCAGGCATTGGCCGCGCTCGCGGCGACGGCGCTGCGCAACATGCTCCTGGTCGACGAGCTGCGAGCGTCGCGGGAGGCGTTGTCGCACCAGGCGCACCACGACGGGCTCACCGGGCTCCCCAATCGCCGCCGCTTCCGCGAGCGCGTGAACCAGGCGCTGCGCGACTCGCCGGCGGAACAGGTGGCGGTGCTCGCACTCGACCTCGACGGCTTCAAGGGGGTGAATGACTCGCTCGGACACGGTGCCGGCGACCGGGTGCTGCAGCAGGTGGCCGAGCGGATGCTCAACGCCACGCGCGGGAGCGACCTGGTCGCGCGACTCGGCGGCGACGAGTTCGCCGTGGTGCTGTCGCACGTGCCTGACGAGGCGCACGCGGTAGTCGTTGCCGACCGTTTGCTGCGGGCGATCGCCTCCCCCTTCTCGGTGGCCAACCGGCTCGTCTCGCTCGGCACCAGCGTCGGGATCGCCTTCGGGCGCGCGCCTGACGCAACGGAGGGAGACGGAGTGGCACAGGGGCGCGATGGAGTCGACACGCTGCTGCATGAGGCCGACGTGGCGCTCTATCGCGCGAAGACCGCGGGGAAGTCGTGCTGGGTGATCTTCGAGCCATCGATGCACGACGAGGATCGTGCGCGCCGGCATCTCGAGGCCGACCTGCGCCAGGCTGTCCCCAACAACGAAATGCAAGTGGCGTTCCAGCCGATACACGCACTCGACGATGGCACGATGCGCGGCGTCGAGGCACAGCTTCGCTGGGAGCATCCGGTGCGGGGAACGGTGTCCCCCGCCCTCTGGCTCCCGCTGGCGGAGGAGAGCGGAAGCATCGTGGAGATCGGACGGTGGACGTTGGCCACCGCGTGCCGCGCCGCAGAGGAATGGCACGAGTGGCAGCGCGCGAACCACCGTGGCGACGTCCCGCTCACCGTGGCCGTCCCGGTGAGCGTAAGGCAACTCGACGAGCTTTCGTTCGTGGGGGAGGTCGGCGAGTGCCTGTCGGTTCACGGACTCGCCCCGGGGGCGCTGATCGTCGAGCTGTCGGAGACCGCGCTCCTGCGCGCCTCGCCCGCTGCCCGGGAACAGCTGCAACGCCTCCACGCGATGGGCGTGCGCATCGCGATCGACGACTTCGGGACCGGCTCGTCGTCGCTGGGCTACCTGCAGGGGCTCCCGGTCGACCTGATCAAGATCGACCGGATGTTCACGCGCGGCGCGGTGCGCGGTGGCTCGCAGACCGCCCTCGCCCGGACTATCCTCGCGTTAGGCGAGGCGCTCGAGCTCGAGACCGTGGCGAAGGGAATCGATCACGAACAGGAACGCGCCTCCCTGAAGGCCATGGGGTGCGGCCTCGGCCAAGGCTCCCGCTTCGCCCAGGCCATGTCCGCCGCCGAGATCATGCGCCTGCTGGAAAGCGAGTCAGGAGAAGGAGAGGGAGAGGGAGAAGACAAAGCGGAGAGACAAGAGGCCCTCCTCTCATCTCCCCGCCCGTTATAGTCTCGTCCTCTCGTCTTCTGAGAACTCGTCTTCTAGTTGGAAATCGTCTTCGGATCCTTGATCGGCTTCTTCTCTCCCTGCTTGACGTAGACGTCGAGCCAGGCCGTCCAACGGGCCCACTGGTCGAGGAGCGTTTCCTTCGTCGCCGGGCCGTGATCCTCGTACGGATACATGTAGAGCGACGCGGTCTTCCCCAAACCTTCGAGTGCGTGGAGCATGCGCTCCGAGGAGAGCGGCGCCGTCCCGACGTTCTGGTCCTCGATCGAGTGGTACATGAGGAGCGCGCCGTTCATCTTGTCGGCCGAGAAGAAGGGCGACATGTCGAGGTACGTCTTCTGCCCCTCCCAGAAGTCGCGGCGCTCGTACTGGAAGCCGCTCGGCGTCAGCGAGCGGTTGTACATCCCGTCACCGGCTATCCCCGCCTTGAAGTACGGCGTGTGCACGAGGGCGTTGACCGTGGTGAAGGCGCCGTAGGAGTGGCCGCCGATGGCGAGCTTGGTGCGGTCGATCCACCCCTGCTTGTCCAACTCGTCGATCACGGCACTCAGGTTCTGCTGCAGGTCGGCGACGTAGTTGTCGTTCATCCGTCCGTTCTCGCCGATGACCGGCGGCGAGAAGTTGGCGACGAGGTAGCCCTGCGTGACCAGGTACTCGATCGTGCGCGGACCGGCCTGCGGGAAGCGGTTGATGTTTTCCGTGCGCAGGGTGCGGTCGTACCCCGCCTGATCGGTGAACTCGTACGGATACAGCCAGAGCATCGCCGGGAGCTTCGTCCCCTGCGTGTATCCCTGCGGGAGCGTGACGTTCACCACGAAGTTGATCCCGTCGGCGCGCGTCACGAGCACCCGCTTGCGGATCGCGTTGGTGAACTCCGGCGTGAGGTCGGTGTTGTTGGTGATCGCGGTGACCGAGCCGCTCGCCATATCGCGCACGTAGTCGTTGGGGACCATCGTCGGCGACTCGCGCGTGATGATCGCCTTGGAGAAGTCGTCGTCCAGCGAGGCCTCGACGGACTCGAAGACGTCGTTCGACCCCTCGAAGATGCGCGTCTTCTTCCCGGTCTTGATGTCGACCTTGTCGAGGAAGCCGTGCGGCCCCTGCTTCTCCCAGTCCTTGAAGTAGCGCGTCCCGTTGAGATACGCGCTGCTCCCGTCACTCGAGGAACGTGACCGAGTCGGCCCCCGTCCCGCCACGCCCGCCACCGCCGCCGAAGAAACCGCTGCGACGACCGACGCTGGCGTTGATGCCGCGCATGCGCCAGAGCGTGTAGCGCTTCCCGGGTTCGTTCATGTAGACCGCGTAGACGTGCCCGGTCCCCATCGCGTTCTCGGCGATGAAGGCGACGCCGGCATCCTCGCTAAAAGCGACACCGCTCATGCGCGCATCGCTCTCGTGGATCGCCTTCTCGCTCCCCGGCGTGAAGGGCGCTGCCCACGTGTAGAGGTGATCCTTGCGACGTGGGGCGTTCGGGCCGCGCGGCGCGTCACTCGAGTCGGAGCCGGCGCCGCGCGCCGGTGCCGGGTCCTGCTTGAAGAAGTACAGCCCGGCGCCGTTCGGGAGCCACCCGATGTTGCGACGCGCGGTGTCGGCCGCCTCAGTACCCGGCGGACCGTCGGCGACCGGGCTGTCCCCTTCGCGCAGCGGACGCGTGGAGAGCGTGGTGATCATCTTCCCCCTCGCGTCCCACAGCTCTTCCCGCTGCCCGAAGTTTGAGTACTGCACGATGTACGAGAATGGCTCTTCGAGGCGCGTGACGCGCACGTACTTCCCGTCGGGCGACGGATCGATCGCCGAGACCATGGCCGGTGCGCCGAGCTTGGTGATGGCGCCGGTCTTCACGTCGACCATGGCCAGCTGACCGGTGACGTAGTACTCCATCAGCTCGCGATCGAACGGATCTCGCAGGAGCGAGGCGTACACCCGCGTCGGGTTCTTCTTGGCGTCGGTGATGCGCACGAGCGGCCCGGTCTCGATCGCCGGACGCTGCGGCTCCGCCTTGCGCCCATCGGGCAGGAATACGGCGACAAGCTTGGAGCCGTCCCCCGTCCACTCCGCCGAGGTGACGAGCGTGGCGAGGAGCGAGGTGTTGGTAACGGGGCGCGACTTGCCCGTGGCGACGTCGGCGACGTAGAGCTTGCTCCCGTCGACGAAGTTGGCGAGGTACGCGACCTTCGAGCCGTCGGGCGACCACGACGCAGAGGAGATCGTCGCCCCCTTCGGCGGCTCGATCGAACGCGTCTTTCCCGTCGTTGCGTCGACGAGGGCGAGCGACGCCGCCGAGCGGTTGGTGAGGACGCGCGCGCGATTGGCTTGATAGTCCACCTGCAGCCCGGCGAAGTAGTAATGCGGCTTGCCGAACGTCTGGACCGAGGGGAGCCCGTCGGAAATGGTCTTCAGGAAGTACTTCCTGTCCGGGCTCAGATCGGAGAGGGTCGACTGATTCTGCCGAGGAGCGGTGACGAGCTTCGCGATGCCGGCCGGGGGCGTGACGTACGTCTCCTTGGTGAGGATCTCACGGGGCTGCCAGCCAGCGTCTCCGTTCTGCTGGGCGAGGGCACCGCTGGAACCCACCAGGAGGAGCGCGACGGCGGTTGGCCATGTCGCTCGGCGAATGACGTTGGAAGCGCCAGGCATGGATGCTCCGGTTGATGAGGGGGGAGGCGAGAAGAAACGCTGCTGGTGCTCTACGCACGGCCCGCGAGAAACGCGGCGCGCTCCCCCCGCTCGCCGCCTCCCGGGCCCCCTTCGCGCACCCCTCGCGCACTCCCCGCGCTCCCGGCGCGCGCTCCCGGCGCGCACCCCTCGCGCACCCCTCGCGCACCCGCGAGACGACTACGTGACGCCCTCTGTTTAGCTTTCGCGGATGACCAGTGCCCCACCCTCAGAGCTTTCGGTCCAGGTCGCCCGCCGGCGGACTTTCGCGATCATCAGTCACCCCGACGCCGGGAAGACCACCCTCACCGAGAAGCTCCTTCTATATGGCGGGGCGATCCACCTTGCCGGAGCTGTCAAGTCGCGACGCGCCGCGCGCCACGCGACGTCCGATTGGATGAAGCTGGAGCAGGAGCGCGGAATCTCGGTCACCTCGAGTGTGATGCAGTTCGAGTACGCCGGCTACGCGGTCAACCTCCTGGACACGCCGGGGCACGAGGACTTCTCGGAAGACACCTTTCGCACCCTCGTTGCCGCCGACAGCGCCGTGATGCTGCTCGACAACCGCAAGGGCGTGGAGGAGCGCACCCGTCAGCTTTTTGACGTTTGCAAGCGGCGGCGCACGCCGATCTTCACCTTCGTCAACAAGTGCGACCGGGTAGGAGAGGATTCGCTCAAGCTCGTGAGCGACGTCGAGGCCGATCTCGGGCTCCAATGCCACGTGATCACCTGGCCGATATTCCGCGACGACGCCTTCGTCGGCGTGTATGACCGGCGCCTCGACCAGATCCACGTGTTCGGGCGCGACACCGACCACGGCGCTCGGCGCGGCCAAGAGACGCGCCTCACCCTCGACTCGAACGAGACGCGTGCACTCCTCGGCGACGCCTCGCTCGAACGGTTGCGACACGACCTGGAGTTGCTGGAGATCGCCGGTCACCCGTTCGACCGCGAGGCCGTCTTGCGCGGCGAACTCTCGCCAGTCTTCTTCGGGAGCGCGTTGACCAACTTCGGGGTGGAGCCGTTCCTGCGCGAGTTTCTCGAACTGGCCCCGCCTCCCGTGGCGCGCGAGAGTACGGCGGGGCGCATCGACCCGACCGACGAGCGCTTCACCGGCTTCGTCTTCAAGATCCAGGCGAACATGGACCCGCGGCATCGTGACCGCATCGCCTTCGTGCGCATCTGCTCCGGGAAGTTCTCGGCCGGAATGGACGTGGGACACGTGCGCACCGACAAGCGCATCAGGCTCAATGCGCCGCAGCAGTTCCTGGCGCGCGAGCGCACGGCCATCGAAGAAGCGTGGCCCGGCGACGTGATCGGCATTCTCGATCGCGGGACGTTGCGCATCGGCGATGCCTTGAGCGATGCGGGGCCGCTCGAGTTTCCCGACATTCCGCGTTTTGCCCCGGAGCACTTCGCGCGCGTCGTCCTGATCGACCCGATCAAGCGAAAGCAGCTCGATGCGGGACTGCGGCAGCTCACCGAAGAAGGGGCGGCTCAGGTCTTCTTCACGTCGCCAACCGAAGTATCGGGCCCCACGCCGCTCATCGGCGCGGTGGGCTTGCTGCAGTTCGACGTGATGCTTCACCGGCTCGAACACGAGTACGGCGTGCGATGTCGACTGGAGAAGGTCGCCGGTCGCTACCCGCGCTGGGTGACGGGTCCAAAGGCGGACATCGAGCGCATCGGGCGCGAGCGCGGGCGCACGATCCTGTACGACGCGAACGGGGCGCCGCTCATCCTCTTCGAGGATGCGTGGGGGATGCGCTGGGCGATCGAGCGCGAGACTGCGATCACCTTCCACGAATCCGCACCGTAGGAACGACGTAGCACCGAAGGGGCAGTGACCACGAACGGCACGCAGGACCGAACCACGATCGCGTCGACGCGAGGGAGAGGGATCAGGTCATGATCGTCTGTGGAACCGATTTCTCCGAGGCGGCGACGATTGCGGCGAACTCCGCCGCCTGCCTCGCAAACATGACCGGCGAGGCGCTGCAGATCGTTTGCGCCTCGGGCGAGATCGACGTGCTTGCCGGGAGTGGGGAGTTCGCGCGCGACGATGCGTCGCCGCTCACCACACAGGAGCGACTCCACAGCGAGATCGTTCGGCTCCACAGGTTCGGTGCGCACGTCGATGGCGAGGTCGACCCGGCCGCACCCGACCGCGCGCTCCTCGAGCGTGCGAAGCTCAAGTCCACGTCGCTCCTCGTGCTGGGCGCGGTAGGCCACACACTCGTGGAGCGCGTTCTCCTCGGAAGCGTGGCCGAGCGGGTGGCGATGGAGTCGGTGAAGCCGGTGCTGGTGGTGCGCGACATGGAGCCGTGGGAGCGCTGGTCGACGGGGAAAGGGGGGCTCCGCGTCATGCTCGCCTTCGACGTCGGGACCTCGGCGTCAGCGGCGCTCGAGTGGGTGCGCAAGCTGCGCCGCCTGGGCGACATGCAGCTCACGATTTGCTGGGTGGTGAACCCCGCGCATGAGAATCAGCGCGTCGGTGCATCCGGCGAAGGGGCGGGGATCGAGCTCCTCCCCAAGTGCCTCGACACGCTGTGGCACGAATTCCGGAAGATGGTCGGCGAGGAGGCGAAGAACCCCGCGACCGAACTCCGGCTGGAGCCCTCGCTCGGCCGCGTCGATTCGGCGCTGACGCAGCTGGCGAGCGAGACAAAGCAGGACTTGCTGGTGGTCGGTTCGCACCAACGGCACGGCTTCGAGCGCTTCTGGCACTCCTCGGTGTCGCGCGCGGTACTGCGCCACGCCGAGATGAGCGTGGCGGTGGTGGCTGGCGGTGTGGGGGTGACGGCGCAGGGGTAGCCGAGCCGGGTCGCCGCAGCGTCGACTGGTTGCTGCGGCTCGTTGCCTGTCCGACGCTGGCGCGCTGGTCTACCGCCGCGTCGGCTCCGGCTTGGCCGGAGGAGCGCCGTTAGGCGCCGGCGTCGCGGTGAAGGTCCCGCTGACGTCGAACGGTGCGACGTCGACCGTGCCGCTGATCGTCGTCTGCGCCGTTCTCGTCCCGGTGTACCTGATGGTGAGCGGCTGGCCCTGATAGTCGGCGCCATGCGTGAAGCGAATCGTGTCGCCCTTCACCTCGCCGGTCAGATCTTCAACCTTTGCGGCCGGGTTTTCCTGATTCTTGCAGCTGCCGGAGAGCTTCTCGCCCTCCTGCACAAACGTGCAGATCGAGGTGGACCCATTCCCCATGACGTCGAGCGTGACCTGCCAGGCGCCGGAGAGCGTGTCGCTTACAACGGGCATCACTGGCGCGGCAGGGGTCACTGGGGCGCCCTGGAGAGTCGACACGAGCGCGAGGATACGAAACATGCAGAACTCCACATGACGAAGTGTGACTGCGCGATGCGGATCAGGGCGTACGGGTGGAAGGTCTCCACGCGCGCGCTGCCGCGGCGGGGGAATTCTACGGCGGTCGGGGGCGGCCGGAAAGCTGGTACTGCGGCGAGGGGTCAGCGAACGACGGTCACGGTGACACGCTGATACCGCGTCATCGCCGGCGTGCCGCTGTCGGTCGCCTCGAGCACGAAGTGGACCGTCTGACCCGGCTTCGCATCGCGCGGGATCTGTACAGCGGTTGCGAGCGCGGTCGGATTCGCGATGGTGACATGCCCGGGGTATGTGTCGACGTCGTCCCACTCCCACCAACGTGCGCGCACCGCATCGCCGTCGGGGTCGGAGACGATCCCTTCGAGGGCGAGCACGTGGCCGGGACGCGCGGTGCGTCGGGCACTTCCCCGTAACGTCACGCGCGGCGGATGATTCGCCCCACGGTAGTCGGGAGTCACCGACCAGCGGAGCCGCGCCGCGAATTCATTCTGCGCGGCCGGGACGAAGTTGGGCTCGGGTGACGGAGGGCGCGCGCCGCTGCGGGTCCCCAGGCCAGCGAGCGACATTGCACCTGCCGGCGCGGCGCGCGGCGCACCGTTCTCCAGTCCGTGTCCTCCCCACCCGCCCGGAAAGTCATCGATCCAGCCGCTCAATCCGTTGGCGACGAGATTGAGATACGTGAAAGTGTCCCCTTCCCCGAGAAACTCGCCGGCTGGGCGGGGCGGGAGCCAAACCGCGTATCCCTTGGCGCGCAGCTCGTCGGCGGTGAAGCCCGAGAGGAAGAAGTAGTCCATGATGTCACCCTTCACCATCTGCTTCCCGTCGCCCCACACGCGGTAGTGGGCGCCGAACGGTCCCTGCGCTGAGACGTTGGCCCGCGTCCACTCGACGTCGAAGTACGCGGCGTTCTCGTCGCTCGCGCCGATGAACGCGCCGTAGCCTAACGACACGCCCCCCGCACCGGCCCGCAGCGTACGGATGCCAGGCCAGTGCGGTGTGATGTACTTCGCGCCAGTGTCGTCCTGGTCCCCCGAGGTGGAGAGGACCGCCTTGCGCGAAACCTTGTCGCGAACGGACGCCCACTGCGGCGTTCCCTGATACTGATCCTCGATCGACTTGAGCGCCCGCGCGATGGTGCTCTCCCCGCCCCAGGCGAGGAGATAGAGCGGGCCGGGTTCGTCGTCGAGGAGGAGCTGCTTGATCAGGGTGGAGCCTTCGGTGTCGTGCTCCATCTCCCCGTCGAAGTCGATGTTCCCCCAGCGGATCTTCGAGCGCAGCGACTCGGGGGTCGGGTAGTTGGCGTCATGCACGCGCAGGTTGGGGTACACCTGCGCGTAGATGTCGACCGCTTCGTGGATGAATCGCTCGTCTTTGGCCCAGCGCCACGACTCGCACGGGCAGAGGTTGAGGCCGAATCGCTTGTACTCGCGCCCCGCGACCTCGAACTTCTTCCCCGTCCCATCGCCCTTCCAGTGATACTGGCTGCTGGCGTAGATCAGCCCTTCGGTGCGGAAGTCGGTGGCGTGAAGCAGGAAGCGCACAAGGGAGTTGGAGTCGTCGAGCTCGGGGTCGGCCGTGACGACGACGCGAGGGCGCGCGAGCACCCGCGATACTTCTTCAGCCGGCGGCGTGCGAGCACCTGAACATGCCGCAAGCGCGCCGATCGCCACCGCAAGCATCCAACGACGGAAAGCACGCATCAGCACGATCGCCTCACGATTGACGAGGTCAACACCAGCCGCCGGAATCCCGAACGAAGCGAGAAGACGAGAAACGAGAAGTAAAGATCACACCTCTCGTCTTCTCGTCTTCAGAAAACTCGTCTTCTCAAGAGACTCGTCTTCTCAAGAGACTCGTCTTCTATCTCACCAGCTTCCGATACCCGATCCGGTGCGGCTGATCCGCATCGGGGCCCTTCCGCTTCTTGAGATCTTCGATGTACGCCTGGTAATTCCCCTCGAACCAGACGACCTCCGAATTCCCCTCGAACGCCAGAATGTGCGTCGCCACGCGATCGAGGAACCAGCGATCGTGCGAGATGATCACCGCGCACCCGCCGAAGTCGAGCACCGCTTCTTCCAAGGCCCGCAGCGTGTCGACGTCCAGGTCGTTGGTCGGCTCGTCGAGGAGGAGGAGGTTGCCGCCGGTCATGAGCGTCTTCGCCAGGTGCAACCGGTTGCGCTCACCGCCCGACATGTTGGCGACGAGCTTCTGCTGGTCACTCCCCTTGAAGCCGAACGAGCCGACGTACGCCCGCGCATTCATCTCCTTCTTCCCGACCGGGATCGTCTCGTTGCCGCCGGAGATCTCGTCGTAGACGGTGCGTGCGCCATCGAGCGTGCGCGTCTGGTCGCCGTACGAGATCTGCACCGTCTCGCCGATCTTGAGCGTCCCCGAGTCGGGCTGCTCCTTGCCGGTGATCATGCGAAAGAGCGTCGTCTTCCCCGCCCCGTTAGGGCCGATGATCCCCACGATCCCGCCGCGCGGAAGCGAGAAGCTCACGTTGTCGAACAGCAGCTTGTCGCCGTACGACTTCTTGAGGTTCTCCGCGATCACGACGTCGTTGCCAAGTCGCGGCGCCGGCGGAATCACGATCTCGTTCTGAGTGATCTTCTCCGCCTGCGCCTCACTCACCAGTTCCTCGTACTTCTGCAGGCGCGCCTTGCTCTTCGCCTGACGCGCCTTCGCCCCCATGCGCACCCACTCCAGCTCGCGCTCGAGCGTCTTCTGCCGAGCGCTTGCCGTCTTCTCTTCCTGCGCAAGGCGCGTCTTCTTCTGGTCCAACCACGAAGAGTAGTTCCCCTCATACGGGAAGCCGCTCCCGCGATCGAGCTCGAGGATCCACTGCGCGACGTTGTCGAGGAAGTAGCGGTCGTGGGTGATGGCCACGACGGTCCCGGCGAAGGTGCCGAGGAAGTGTTCGAGCCACGCCACGCTCTCGGCGTCCAGGTGGTTGGTCGGCTCGTCGAGGAGGAGCATGTCGGGCTGCTCGAGGAGGACGCGGCAGAGCGCAACGCGGCGGCGCTCACCGCCGGAGAGGTTGGTCACCTCGGCGTCGGCGGGGGGGAGGCGGAGCGCGTCCATCGCCACTTCGATCTTGTTGTCGAGATTCCAGAGATCGAGATGGTCGATCTGGTCCTGCACCTTGGCCTGCTCGTCGAGGAGCTTCTGCATCGCCTCGTCGCTCATCGGCTCGGCGAAGGCCATCGAGATCTCGTTGAAGCGGTTGAGGAGATCGCGCTGCGCCTTGACCGCGAGTTCGACGTTCCCCTGCACAGAGAGCGTAGGGTCGAGCTGCGGTTCCTGCGGGAGGTAACCGACCTTGGTCCCCTGCGCAGCCCACGCCTCGCCGTTCCAGTCCTTGTCCACGCCCGCCATGATGCGCAGGAGCGACGACTTGCCGGCGCCGTTGCTTCCGAGGACGCCGATCTTGGCGCCGGGATAGAACGAGAGCCAGATGTCGTTGAGGATGACGCGCGAAGGGGGAACGACCTTCGTGAGCGCCTTCATTACGTAGATGAACTGGGGAGCCATGTGTTGGGACGGGGGACGGGGGACCTGGGATGGGAGGGGGAATCTAGCGATACCACTGGCCCCGAACCGAATCCTGCATTTCGTAATGGCGATATCTCCCCCCTCTCCCATATTGAGAGCCGGGGCGGGAGCAGTCGTGGGGTCGGATGGTTCACGGGACACGGGGAGACATGACTGTCTCGAGGGAAAGCAACGGCCGGGAGCACCTCTCGCTCCCTGTGCGCATGACCGCGCTGTTCGCGTCGGGGCTCGACTACGAGGCCACGCTGCAGGGCGTCGTGGATCTGATCGTCCCGGAAATCGCGACGTGGGCGGCCATCGACCTGTTCGACGGCGAGTCGCTGCGGCGCGTCGCTGCCGCCGTGATCGACGTCCCGGGGCACGAGGAGGCGATCGCCGACCTGCGTCAGAATCCGCAGCAGGCGAGTGCGCCCGCTACGCGACGCACCCTCGAACTCCAGCGAGCGCGCGTCATTCAGATCGAGCGCGAAGATCAATTCGTGTGGCCGGTGCGGAGCGCGGCGCATGCCGCCTTGTATCGCGCCGCGCTCCCCATCTCCGTGATCCTCGCCCCGCTCCAGGCGGGCGACGAAGTCCTCGGCTATTTGCAGCTGGCGAGCATCCTCGGCAATCGCCGGTACGACGAGGGGGATGCGCTCGTCGTGGAAGATGTGGCACAGCGTGCCTCGTTCGCCATTCGCACCGCGCAGTTGGTGACCGCGCTCCGCAGCGAATTGGCCAAGCGGCAGGCAGCAGCGCACGCGCTGGAGGCGTCTGAGGCGCGGTATCGACACATGTTCGAAGGGAGTCCGTATCCCGTCTGGGTCTTCGACCGCGAAACGCTCGCCTTTCTCGCGGTGAATCCGGCGGCGGTCGAGCAGTACGGCTACTCCGTTCCCGAGTTCCTGCGCCTGACGATTCGCGACATTCGCCCGCCCGAGGAGCAGGTGCGACTCGACGAGGCACTCAAGGAGAGCCCAATCGGTTCGCGCGACGCGGGGATCTTCCGACACCAGCGTCGCGACGGGAGCACCTTCCTCGCCGAGATTCGCGCGCACGAGATCGAGTTCGATGGACGTCCCGCCCGCGTGGTGCAGGCGCTCGATGTCACCGACCGCATCCGCGCGTTCGACGCGATGCGCGTGGCCGAAGAGCGGCATCGCCTGGTTTCGCGCGTGACCAAGGAAGCGATCTGGGAATGGAATCCGGCAACGGGGGAACTTGTCTGGAACCAGGCATTCTACGACCACTTCCACTTCGACCGTCTCGCCATCGCCAGCACGCGCGAGTGGTACGACTCCCGCATCCACCCCGATGACCGCGAGCACGCGGACGCCGAGCTTGCCGAATCGCTCGCCGCACGCGAGGAGCAGAGCACGCGTCGGTTTCGCTTCAAGCGAGGCGACGGGACGGTGGCACACGTGGAGGAGCGCGCCGTGATCGCGTGGAATGGAGAGGTCGCCGAGCGCGTCGTGGGCTCGCTCGCCGACGTCACGGTGCAGCAGCAACTCGGCGAACAACTCGCGATTGCACAACGGATGGAGGCCGTGGGTCGGCTCGCCGGCGGCGTCTCGCACGATTTCAACAACCTCCTGACCGCGATTCGCGGCTTCGCCTCGTTTGCCCTGGACGAGCAGCTCCCCAACAGTCGCGCCCGGGAGGACATAGAGCAGGTGCTGCAAGCGGCCGATCGCGCCGCAGCGCTCACCCGCCAGCTCCTCGCGTTCTCCCGCCGCCAGGTGCTGCAGCCGCAACTCGTGCAGGTCAACGAGATCCTCAACAACCTGCACCGCATGCTCACGCGCGTGCTGGGCGAGGACGTGGAAGTCCGCTCGCACCTCGACCAGGCGCTCCCGATGGTCACCGTCGATCCGGGGCAGCTCGAGCAGGTGATCATGAACCTGGTCGTGAACGCCCGCGACGCGATGCCCGAAGGTGGGATCCTCACGATCGAGACGTCGCACGTACACCTCGACGAGAATTACGCCGAGTCGCACGTGGATGCGTCGACCGGTGATCACGTGCTCATCGCCATCACCGATACGGGGATCGGGATGGACACCCAAACCATGAAGCGCATCTTCGAGCCGTTCTTCTCAACGAAGGATCGCGACAAGGGGACCGGACTCGGCCTCGCCACCAGCTACGGAATCATCCAGCAATCCGGCGGCCACATGTGGGTGTACAGCGAGCCCGGTCGCGGGAGCACGTTCAAGGTGTATCTCCCGCGCGCGGTCGACGACGAAATCGTGACCGCGCGTCCAACGCCGGTGAGCAGTTTCCTGCTCGACGGGACCGAGACCGTCCTCCTCGTGGAGGACGACGATCGCGTACGGCGCGTATCGGCGAATGCGCTCAAGCGGCACGGCTACCGCGTGCTCGAGGCGCGGTCGGCCGAGTCGGCACTCACCACCTTCATCGAGCATCGCGACGAGATCGACATCGTCGTCTCCGATGTCGTCCTCCCCCGAAAGAGCGGCCCGACGCTCCTGCAGGAACTGCACATCCTCCGCGCCGACCTCCGCGTCCTCTTCGTGTCTGGCTACACGGAGAATGCCTTTCTCGCGAGCGGCGGGATCTACAAGGACTTCGAACTCCTCGAGAAACCCTTCGCCCCCGACGTGCTCGTGCGCCACGTGCGGGCGATCCTCGACCGGCCGGCGCCGGGCTGACTCGCTCATCGAGCGTCGGATCTCGAGCCGGCCCTAGCGACGTGCAGCACGTCGCGTGCGATCCGCGCGCAGCGTGCACTCAGCGCGATGGTTCGGCCAACGGCGGCACCCAGATGCGCCCTTCGCTGTGGTCGAAGTGATCGCGCGCCGGCGGCAGCGCGCCAAACGATGCGGCATGCCGCGCCATCACCAGCGCCGAGACCAGCGCATCGAAGGCGTCCTCTGAGCGCTCCGCGTCCCGGCGGTGCTGCTGGTCCAACGATGGGAAGCGATCACGCAGGTACGCGGCGCGCGCGTCGGCGCTCGACTTGCGCACAGCATCGGTGAGGAGGCGCGGATAGATCTCGACGATCGTCGACTCGGCGGGGGCGTCGAACGGCCAGACCGCGAAGCCCCCTTCGCGCAGCCGCTCGAGGATCGGCATCCCGCGGATCGATCCCGTGCCCACCGCCCCCGCCCCACCAACCTGAAAGGGCGATTTCGGGCGAATCCCGGCGATGTCGGGCACTTCGTCGTCGGCGCGACGAAGGTGCGCCGCCAGCTCGGGGCGTCGCCGTCCCGGGCGTCCCCAGAACGGTGGCGCACATCGCGACAGCCACTCCTCACCGTCGGTCGCGGCCAAGGACCACAGATCGGGCGCGGTCGTGAGTCCGCGTTCGGCGACGAACCAGTGCGGGAGCGAGAAGGCAAAATCGAGCCCCACGATCATGCGCGGGTCGCGAGCGCGAGCGTCGAGGAGGAAGTCGGCGACAGCATCGCGATCCCTCCCATTCTCGAGCCGCTCCACTTCACCGTCGCGCACACTGCAGAGCCAGATCGTGCGCGAGGCGTACTGCGCCTTCCCCGACCAATCGATCGCGATCACACGCATCCCCATGCGGGGCATTCTATAACACTGTCAGCGCCGCAGGCTATCGAGCGCTCGCGACCCCTTTCCCTCCTCCACGCTCCGATGCGCATCCGGCGCAGTCGGCTGCGGAACCATTGCCCGTGCGGTAAGCTTCGTCGCAAGACATGGACTTCTCCGCCATCGCCCAACGACTCTCCGGCTCCCCGGCCAGCGCGCTCCCGCTCCTGTTCCTCGCCGGGATCCTCACCTCGCTGACGCCCTGCATCTATCCGATGATCCCGATCACCGCGGCGATCGTTGGCGGAGGGAGATCGAGCGATCCGGGCGTGCAGACGTCGCGACTGCGCCCGCTCCTTCTCAGTCTGACGTATGTCGTCGGTCTTTCGCTGGTGTACGCGGGGCTCGGGCTCTTCGCCGGAATGAGCGGGACGATGTTCGGGCGGGTGAGCACGAATCCGTGGCTCTACTTCGCGATGGCGAACATCCTCGTGCTGGCGGCGCTGTCGATGCTCGACGTGCTACCGGTGCGCCTTCCCGCAGCGCTGACGCAGCGCGCGGCGACGGCCGGGGACGGTGGGCGCTTCGGCGGCGTCTTCGCGATGGGGGCGATGTCGGGGCTGGTCGCGGCGCCCTGTTCGGCACCGGTGATGATCGCCGTGCTCACCTGGGTGACGGAAACCCGGAGTGCGTTCCTGGGCTTCGTGTATTTGTTCGCCTTTTCGCTCGGGATGTGTGCACTCCTCGTCCTCGTGGGGGTATCGTCGGGGACGGTGTCGCGACTCCCGCGCGCTGGGGTGTGGATGATCCGGGTGAAGCAATTCTTCGGCATCGTGATGATCGGTGTCGCCGAGTACTATCTCATCAAGATGGGGCAGCTCCTGATATGACGTTGATTCGTTCGTCGATGCGCGCCGTGTCGCGCCTGGTTCCGGTCGTCGTCGCGGCGGCCCTCCTGTTCGCGCCGGCGAAGGCGCAGGCGCAGTACGCGATCGATCTCCCGTTAGGCAGCGTCCTCCCCGACCTCAAGGTCGAGACGCTCGACGGACAGCCGGCCTCGCTCGGCCAGTACATCGGGAAGTCGCCGATGCTCATCGAGGTGTGGGCGACCTGGTGCGAGAACTGCGAGGCGCTCGCGCCGAAGATCCTGGCGGCGAAGAAGAAGTACGGTGACAAGGTGCGCTTCGTGGGGTTGGCGGTCTCGTTCAACCAGTCGCCAAACCGCGTGAAGCTGCACATGGAGAAGCACGGCTTCGACGTCCCCACCTTTTACGATCGCAAGGGTGAAGCCGACGCGGTCTACGGCGTCAAGGCGACGTCGACGGTGATCGTGATCGACAAGGCCGGGAAGATCGTCTACGCCGGCGCGGGCGGCGACCAGGACATCGAGGGCGCCGTGCGCAAGGCGCTGTAGACCGGTTGCAGCCGACGGCGCCGCGCCCTCGCGAAGGGCGCGGCGCCGTTTTCTGTTCTGCACGTCAGGGGAGCGTCTTCGGCGGCGCGCCCTGGGCAAAGAGCGTGGTGAAGGTGCGACCGGCGTAGCTCGCCTTGAGCAGGTTCACCTGGTCGCCGTGGAATTCCATCAGCATGCGATTCACCACGCGCGCGCCGCTGAGCGACGCGCATGGTTGCGCGGCGCGCAGTTCGAGGAGGGTCACGTCACCATCGCGCCGTTGGCTCACCAGCTGCAACGCGACGCGCGTACCATCGACGTCCAGCTCGAGCGCCCCGCTCACGTAGCGCGCCGCCGCGTCGTCCGACACGGTGTGGTCGCGCAACACGCTCGTCCGTGTCGCCTTCGCCACGGCGGCGCTGAAGTCGTCGGAAAAGGTGCGAAGCGAAAGGGTGAGCGCTCCGTCAGGTGCAAGACGCAGCTCGGCGACCGTCGTGTGGAGCGGGTGCGCCAGCGCGGGGCGCGTCGCGGAGAACGAGGCCAGCAGTGCGACCACGAATGGCATGAGCTGGCGCGACGGCGGGCGGCGGCGCGGCGTAGTCCCGGCAGTCGCGTTCGAGTGCGGCGCACCGAGTGCGAGCGTACGCACGGCCGTCGCCCGGGGCGCGGTGACGCGATTGAAGTGCGCACGTTGGGCGGCCGTTCGAGGAACAGTCGCTCGCACGGCGAGCGCGCGTCTCCAGAGCGTGTTCACTGCGTCGCCCTCGGATCGGCGGGCGCGCTGTGCTTCGCCGCCGACGCGGGGAGCTGACCGAGGAGCCCCTTCGCGTGCGCCGCACCTTGCACACCGAAGGTTGGGTTGAGGGCGAGCGCACGCTCGAGGAGCGCGCGGGCGCCGGCGCTGTCACCTACAGCCGCCGCGACGACGCCGGCGTGGTACCAGAGCGTGGCATCCTCGGTGCCGGCGCCAAGCGCCCGTTGCATCGCGAGAGAGGCCTCGCGGTCGCGCCCCAATGCGTGGAGTGTCCACCCCTCGAGATCGTAGCCGTACACGTCGCGACGCGTTTGCAGCTCGCGGCGCACGCGCGCGAGGACGTCGTCCAGCCGCTCGCCGTGATCCACCAGGTGCAATCCCCAGGCGCGATGGATCGCCCCAGGCTGCGTGAGCGCGCTCGCTGTCATCGCCGCGGCGTAGCTCGACGCCTGTGAGCTGTCGCCCAAGGCGATCCAGGCATCGCGCAGGACGCCGAGTGTCCCCGGCTCGAGTCGCACGAGGACCGAGGAGTCGCCAGCCGCAATCGCCTCGCGCCACCGACCCCGCTGCGCGTCGAGACGCGCAATCGCCGCGAGGACGCGATAGTCGCCGGCGTTCGCGGTGAGCGCCGAGTCATAGAGCGCCGCCGCGACGGTCGCGCGGCCGCGCTTCGCCTCGAGGTCGCCGGCGCGCATGAGGAACCACGCCTGCTGCTCGGCACTGAGACCGCCGTTCGCCTTGGCGAGCCGCATCGCGTTGCGCGCCATGAGCACCGCGCGATCCAGATGCCCGGTGAGCTCGTACCAGCGCGCGAGGCGCGGAGCGAGCGAGAGCGAGGCCGGAGAACGTTCGACGGCACGAAAGCGCTCCGCCGCCTGGTCGTAGCGCCCGAGCTCGAGCAGTACTTCGCCCTCGAGGGCGAGCGCATTGGCGTCGGTCGTGTCGGTGGCGACGAGGCCCTGCGCCGCCTGGAGCGCGCCGATGAAGTCGTGCTCGGCCAGTCGTGCCGATGCGAGAATCGAGTACGTCCCCTCGTTATGCGACTCGCGGAGCGCGAGCGAGCGTTCCGCCTGCTCGGCGGCGCGCGTGACGTCGGTGAACGAGCCGGTCTCGCGCGCACGGCGCAGGTAGAGCGCAGCGAGGCGCGAGCGATCGGCCGCGCTCTCGGAGTCCTCAGCCACGCGCGATTCGAACAGCGCGATGTCGGCATCGCGGGCCTTCGCCTCGGCGACGGGGTCGCGAGGCGCCGCCGCGGGAACGGTCGCGGCGTCGGCCCGGGATGCGACATCGCGAGCTGCAATCAGCGTCGCGGTGGCGATGAGGATGGCGGGGACGATCAGGGTGAGGCGTCGCATGAGAGGACGGGCGAGGGACATCGCACCGGAGCGGGCGCTTCCCCGCGCCCTCCTCTCTACGCCGCTCCGCGCGCGGCGGATTGCTGCGCGGCTTCGGTCGTGCGTGCGCTCAGCTCGGCGCCGAGAGCGGGAGTTCGAACAGTGCGCGCGGCGGGAGCGGCTCGTCGGTCAGGGAGCAGCGCAGGTGATCGACGATGAGCGGCTCCTCGAGCCGGATGGCGAGGAGCTCGCGACGCTGCTGCGGGGTGAGCGTGCGGAAGAAGGAAAGCGTGACGTGCGGCGTGAAGGAGAAGCGCGCCGGCTGGAAGGCGAGACCGCTCCGGGCGATGCGCTCGTGCAGGTCGCGCAGCGGACCGTGGTGGTCGAGCGGGAGGACGACGATGTCGGTCTGCATGAAGCGGTGTGGCGCCTTGAAAGTGAGCGACATGGGCGCCGTCGTGCTGGCAATCTCGGACATCACGTCGTGCAGCTTTTCGCGCGGTGTCGCCGGATCGATCGGCCCCACGCCAGACGAACCGGCGAGAGTCAGGTGGGGCGGGAGGTAGTTCGCCAGTTTGGGATCGTACGCGTGCTGGATCGCGTGAATGCGCTCTCCCGCCTCGCCACGAGCGTCGATGACCACGAAGATCCCGGGACCTCGGCGCCATTTGTCGGAGAGTTCTGCGTCGATCGAGGAGGACACGCCGGTGTGTGAGGGGAGGGGGTCGCGGCTGGGGAGAGCAATGTACGCGGGGGGGCGGGGTGGTGCAGGACAGGTGAAGGCGACGGCCGCAGTCCAATCGCGAAAGGTCGAACCACGACGACAGACGAGCGCGGCTCCGCCCCCGCAGGAGGTACGCCGGCCATCGGCAATCGGATGGACCTGGGCGCAATGGAATGGTGATGCAGGGCGAGGCCCCGGGGGGCAGATTGTTGTTGGGGGGGGGCCCCGCTCCCCCCAGCTGCTCCACCCGATATCCCGCCCCGACGAAGTCACTCGCCCGTACGAATTCAGTCGCCCGACCCGCTCGATCCCCCCGCTCTTCTCTCGTCTTCTCGTCTTCTCGTCTTCTCGTCCTCTCGTCTTCCCGTCTTCTCGTCCTCTCGTCTTCTGCCGTCTCCAATGCCCACCCTCTCCGCCGCCCGCGAGCGACTCCTCGCTCTCCCTCATATCGCCCTCGGCGCCCTCCCCACGCCCATCGACGACGCGCCGCGCCTCGCCCAGGCGATCGGGATGGGAGCGCGGCTCGTCGTCAAGCGCGACGACGCCCTCCCCTTCGGCTTCGGCGGCAACAAGGTGCGAAAGCTTGGGCTCGTCGCCGCGCAGGCGCGCGACGACGGCGTCGACACACTCATCACCTGTGGCGGCGTTCAGTCCAACCACTGCCGTGCAACTGCCGCTACTGCCGCCCGCCTCGGGATGGAATGCCACATCGTGGCGAACGGCACCCCGCCGGAGCGTCCGACCGGGAACGCGCTGCTCGACCAGCTGCTCGGCGCGACGGTGCACTACGTCGCCGATCGCGCCGCGCGTGTCCCCGCGATGGAGGCGCTCGACGCACGTCTGCGCGCCGACGGGCGACGCCCGCGCATCATCCCGCTCGGTGCCTCCACTCCGCTCGGCGCGCTGGGACTCGCGCTTGGCGTCGGCGAAGTGGTGCAGCAGGGAATCGTCCCCGATGTGATCGTGCACGCCACCTCGTCTGGCGGGACGCAGGCCGGTCTCCTCGCCGGCTGCGCGCTGTTTGGTGTGGCGACACGGGTGATCGGGATCAGCGCCGACGACCCCGTCAGCGACATCGGCCGCATCGTGGGGAAGATCGGGAGCGGGATCGAGGAGCTGCTCGCACTCCCGGCCAACACGTTAGGCATGGCCGACCGCTTCACCGCCGACGCCTCGTTCGTGGGTGACGGCTACGGCATCCCAAGTGAGGGCTCGCGCGAAGCGCAGGCGCTCGCCGCGCGCACCGAGGCGCTCTTCACCGATCACTGGTACACAGCCAAGGCGCTCGCCGGACTCATCGCCTACGCCCGGCGTGGGGAGTTCCGCGACGGGATGACGGTGATGTTCTGGCACACGGGGGGGCAGGTGGGGCTCTTTGCTTAGCTAGGTGTCAGAAGAAGAGAAGACGAGAAGACGAGAGTGCGGGGCGACGATTCGACACTTGATCGGCGCCCCGCACTCATTTGCCCACCCTCCTACACACCTACACACCTACTCACCAACCTCGCTCACGCGCCCGCCCGCTTACCCACTCATTGCTTCTTCAGCTTCATCGGCGGGCGCGGGGCGGGCTGGATGAGCGTGGCGCCCGTCGCGGTTGCACCCGACATCTCGAACTCGACGAAGAATCCGTCGGGCATTCCCGGGGGGCCGGTCATGCGGAAGCGCGTGGGCGATTCGGCAACCAGTGTGTAGGTCGGCTGCCCAGGAACGGTCAGCTTGAGGGCGTCGCCGATCAGCTGCACGTCGATGTCGAGCGGGAGCGCATCGGGGCGATAGCGTCCGACCAGGGCTTGCAGCTGCGCGGTGGAGAGCGTCATCCCCGGCTTGCTCTCCGCAGTCGGCGCGGTCGCGCGGAAGGTGGCCTCCTCGAAGCCCTGCACCTTGAGCTCACCCGGCTTGCCGTTGGCGCCGAGCACGAAGGTGACCAGTGGCTTCCCCGCCGAAGGATTGTCCATCGCCGCGCGAAACGTGTCGTAGTTCCAGTGCGAAAGCGTCCCCGTAAACGAACCGAGCTTCATGGCGAGCGCTCCTCCCTTCTCGGTGACGACGATGTCGCCATACATCGAGTCCGCGTACGTCCCGGCGTACTGCGGGAGGTCGAGCGAGGGGCGCGTCCCCGCCACGCGTGTCTTCTCCATTGCGGCCTCGGCGTCCTTCCCTGCCTTGATCAATGGGTCGAGCATCCCGTGGAACTCGGCGTTCCAGTTGCGAGGCGCAGTGCGCGTGTAGAGGTCGAATACGTACGGAAAGATCGATTCGGGCGCGGGCGTCCCGTTCTTGTTCGTGAGGATGACGACGCCCAGATTCTGGTCGGGGAGCATCGCGACCATGGCCGACATCCCGTCGATGTTGCCACCGTGATGCACGGCGAGGTGTCCGTCGAAGTCCTGCAGGAACCACCCCATCCCGTACGCGGCGAGGTTCGCGCCCGGCGCGAGGTAGTGTCCGGTCGGTCCCTCGAGCCGGATGTGGATGTTGGGGAGCCACATCTCGTCGTGTGCCGCGGTGGTCATGAGCTGCTTGTCGCCGTACTTGCCGTGCCCCAGCTGCAACCGGAGCCACTGCGCCATGTCGCGCACGTTCGAGTTGATCGAACCGGCAGGGCCGATGTTGTCGATGTTCTTCCACGGGATCGCGACCACGGTGTCGTTCACCTCACCGTGCGGCGTGGCGACGTTGGCCACCTCGGCAAGATCGCGAATCGTGGTCGACGACGAGGTCATCCCGAGCGGGGTGAAGATCTTCGCCTTGATCTGGTCGTCCCACGACTTCTGCTCGGCGCGCGCCACCGCCTCGCCGGCGGCGAGGAGCATGATGTTCTGGTAGCCGAACTGGGAGCGGAATCCCCAACTCGGCTTGAGGTAGCGTACGCGGCGGAGGATCTCGTCGCGCGAGAAGCCGCCGGCATACCACATGAAGTCACCGCGGGCGAGTCCGCTCCGGTGAGAGAGCGCGTCGCGCACGGTGAGGTCGCGCGAGGCGTAGGTGTCGTAGAGTTGGAAGCCGGGGAGGTACGCCGAGACCCTCTCGTCCCACTTCATCTTCCCTTCGTCGACGGCCATTGCCACGAGCGCCGCGGTGAAGGCCTTGGACGCCGAACCGATGGCGAAGATCGTGTTGGCATCGACCGGCTCGTTGCGCCCGACGGTGCGCGTTCCATATCCCTTGGCGTAGACGATCGAGTCGTCCTTGACGATCGCCAGGGCGACGCCGGGGACCTTCCAGTCCTTCATCGTCGCCGCGACATAGGCGTCGAGGTCGGCGAACTTCGGCCCCGCACTGCGCGCTCCCTTCTGTGCAGCTGACGGCTCGGCGACGGCGAGTAGTGCGACGGCGATCGCGGCGAGGCGGGGGGCCCCGGCGAACCGGCGAGCGTGCGTGGAGTGGCGTCCCCGATCGGTCACGAAACCCTCCCATGTCCAGAGTTGCGCGCGCGTGCGCCGCGCCGAGGTGCCGGCGGCACGCGGAGCGCTATCGTCAGCTGCAACTTCAGGTCAACTCACAAGTGGTCGCTGCTCGCGTCGGCGCCCAGCGCCGGCCGTCGCCCATTTGTGAGATGACCTCTACTGTACGCGACCCGGTCCGTACAGAACGTGGCCGGCGCGCGCCCCGGTGTGTGTCCCGTGATCGATGGTGAGCACCCCATTCACCAGCACGTAGGCGATCCCCGTCGGCGCCGCCTGCGGCGATTCGTACGTCGCCTTGTCTTCGAGTGTCGCGAGGTCGAAGATCGTCACGTCGGCCCAGTTCCCTTCCTTGATCGCGCCACGCCCGGCGAGACGCATGCGCGTCGCCGGCCACGAGGTCTGCTTGCGGATTGCATCGGAGAGGGTGAGCACCTTGCGGTCCTTCACGTAGCGCGCAATCACGCGCACCGCGTTGCCGTACATGCGCGGGTGCGGGAGTCCGGTTTGGTCGACCGAGCCCGGCGCGAGCGCGGCGCCAGCATCGCTCCCGATGCTCGTCCACGGGAAGCGCAGCGCCGTCTCGATATCCTGCTCGCTCATCATGTGGTAGATCGCCATCACCCGCCCCTTCCCTTGCGCGACCAGGTCCCACGCCGCGTCGGCCGGCTCCTTTCCCGTTAGGCGCGCGATCTCGGCGATCGTCTTCTGTTCGTACTTGGCGTTGTCGGGGTTCTGCGCGTTGACGAGGACCACGCCTTCCCAGCCACCGGCCGCCTCGATGATGTTCCACCACCCGGGCGAACCGGTCTGCACTTCGCGCTTGAGGCGCGCGCGGATCGCCGGATCGGCGAGACGCTTGAGGAGCGAGTCCTTTCCGCCGTCGGCCGCCCAGGACGGAATCGTTGCCTCGAGACCGGTGCCACCGGCGGTGTAGACGTACAAATCGGCGGCAACATCCACGTTGCGCGATCGCGCCGCCTCGACCACCTGGCGCACGCTGTCCATCAGGATTCCCCAGCCGGGGCGGTACGCCACCTTGAGGTGGAAGACTTCGCCGGGGAGCCCCCCTTCCTCGGCGATGCGGATCAGCTCCTGCACCGCCTGCACGACCTCCTTCCCCTCGCCGCGAATGTGGCTCGCGTAGATCCCGCCGTATCGTCCGGCCACCTTCCCCAGCTCGATCAGCTCCTCGGTCGACGCGTACGAACTCGGCGGATAGATGAGCGCCGTGGTCATCCCCATCGCACCAGCGCGCATCGCGCTGTCCATGCTGGCCCGCATGCGATCCAGCTCCTGCGGGTTTGGCGCGCGGTCGAAGGCCTGGAGCACCGCCATGCGCGCCTGTGTCGCGCTGTAGTAGCTCCCGAAGTTGATGCTGATCCCCTGCTTTTCCAGGTTGGCAAAGTATTGCGGGATGTTCGACGCGGAGACCGGGAATCCTCCTTCGCCGCCGATCGCCGTGGTGACGCCCTGCTGCAGCTTGTTGGCCGCGAGCCCGTTGCGCGGGAGGACGCCCCCCGACTGGTCCATCATGTCGATCCACCCGGGCGAGACGTAAAGCCCCTTGGCGTCGATCTCGCGCGTCCCGTGCCCGGTGATCTTCCCGATGCGCGCGAAGCGCCCGTCGCGAATCCCGACGTCGGCGAGGATCCACGGATTCCCCATTCCATCGAGCACGCGCCCGTTGCGGATCACCACGTCGTACTCGGCGCCGCCGGTACGCGCGTTGCCGTCCAGCGCTCCGCGGCTCGCCTGCTGCACGACGGCTGGCGATGGCGTCAGCGTCGGCGTGGTGGCTGCGCAGGCCGCGGCACAGGCGAGTGCGAGCACGCGCGATCCAGCCGCGACGATTGATCGCGGCGCCCCAGACGCCGCGATGATACGAGGGAAGCCGAGCAACGGTGAACGGGACATCAGAACGAGGGATGCGGGGAGGGCGTTGGCGCCTGAATCGCCGCCCGCGCCACCAGCGCTCGCGCGGGCGCCCGAATTGTATACAAAATCAGCCCCCCACCGCAACGCGCGGCGCGCATCGCACCCGCGCGCGCGCCCGATCCAGAGTAGCGTCTCCTCTAGTGACCCCTCACTTCACGCCGAACGGCTTGGGTGACTTGACCGGTACATGCCGAGGAATCGAGACCTTCCCCCCCTCGACGACGACCCAGCCGTCGCGAACGACCAGGTCGACGTTCGCCAGCTCGTCGAGCGTCTGGTCCGGGCGCCCGTTCACGACGATGACATCGGCGAGCTTGCCGGGCTCCAGCGTTCCAAGCTTGTCGTCCATATCCAGCAGTTCGGCGTTGGTCTTCGTCGCTGCCACGAGCGCTTCTGCGGGCGTGTAGCCCACCGCCGTGAAGTACTTGAGCTCACTGATGTACGGCGTGGGAAGCTGTCGGTACCAGTCCACCACGAGATCCGTCCCGACGCCGAGCTTCACGCCGGCGCGATGCATGCGCCGCATCACCTCGAGATTGAGCGAATCGTTGAAGTTGAAGCGGCGCGACGTCGAGCCGAAGTAGCCGCCGCCGTTGGCGTCGAAAAGGATCGTGTAGACAAAGACGGTGGGAATCGACTCGACCTTTCGCTCGGCCATCAGGCGAATCGTCTCGTCGGTGCGCGGGAGTGGGTGTTCGATCATGTCGACGCCGGCTTCCACCGCCCACTGGATGTAGAACGTCTCGCAATCGCACGTAACCTTTAGGCCGAGCGCGTGCGCCTCCTCGACGGCCGCCTTCACTTCGTCGCGCGAGAAGTGCGAGGCGATCTTGATTACGTCGGCGCCGCGCTTGAAGAGCAACCGCACCTCGTTGCGCCATGCGTCGGCCCCGGTGACCTGGGCGATCGAGCCGCCCACGTCGAGGTCGGGACCCGATTCGGCGCCGTGTCCGCCGGGGGCGGTGATCAGCTGGCCGGCAGCGAAGACGCGCGGGCCCACGACGTCATTGCGCCTGACCCATTCCTTGAGGCGGAACGTCACCTCACCGACCGAGGCCACGTCGCGCACGCTGGTGATCCCGCTCTCGATGAAGTAGCGCAGGCGTTGCACCGCGCGCAGCGTGGGGTCGGCGATGCTCGCGCCGTCTTCGGTCGAGACGGGGGGATCGACGTACGTGAGGTGCGTGTGCATGTCGATCAGCCCCGGCATCACCGTCTTGCCTGCCACGTCGATCACCCGCGCGCCGCGCGGCCAGTTGGTGCTGGCGGGGTCGAGGACACTGGCGATGCGGTTGCGGCTGATGACGACGGTGGCAGGGCGCGCCGCGGCTCCCGTTCCGTCGAAAACTCGCCCGCCGCGTAGCACGATCGTGCCGTCCGGCCCCTTGGGTCCCGGTGGCTGCGGGATCCGCCGCGGATCGTCGCTCACCTCCTGCGTGGGAGAGAGCCAACGGCGCTTGTCCTGGGCGCGCTCTTGCGCCTGCGCCAGCTGCATTGGAGCAAGGAGCGCGAGCACCGAAAGTGTGAAGACGACGGGACGAATCGACATCGCGGCTCCGGCGGATGGAGAGGAGATCTTAGCGCGCACGCGTCAACCTGCCCCCGCTCCCCGCATCGCGGAAGGTGCGGGTCGTGGAGTACCTTAGCGGCCAATGCAGGTCGTATCCCCGTTCACCAGGAGGCCGTCGGTGCCACGTCGCCGTCGTCCGTACGTTCGTGGCGCGCGCGTCGTGCCGCACGCAGCACGCGCAACCGCCGTCCGCATCGCGTCCATCGTGGTCGCACTCGCGCTCCCGCTCTCTCCCAGCGCTAGCGGAGCGCAGCAGGTGCCGGCCGCTGCGACATCGGCGGCAGGGGCGCCCGATACCGCGTGGAAGGGAGGGCCCTTCGACCGCCTCTCCTTCCGCAACATCGGCCCGACCGGCCCGAGCGGGCGCATCGACGACTTCGCGGTGCTTGAATCGAATCCCAACGTCTTCTACATCGGGACAGCGACCGGTGGGGTGTGGAAGAGCGAGAATGGCGGCGTGACGCTGACGCCCGTCTTCGATTCGATGAGCGTGAGCTCGATCGGCGACGTGACGATCCCCACGGACGACCCGAACCTCGTCTGGGTGGGGACGGGCGAGAACAACAATCGGCAGAGTTCCTCGTGGGGCGACGGGGTCTACAAGTCCACGGACGGCGGCAAGCACTGGCGCAACATGGGGCTGCGCGAGTCGCGACAGATCGCCCGCATCGTCATCGACCCGGTGGACCACGAGGTGGTCCTGGTCGCGGCGTTAGGCGACCTGTGGCGCCCCGGTGGGGACCGCGGAATCTTCCGCACCGCCGACGGCGGCAACACCTGGACCAAGGTGCTCGACGTCGGTCCCGACGCCGGCGGCACCGACCTCGTCATGGATCCGCGGAACAACAAGGTCGTGTACGCCGCGACGTACCAGCGGCGCCGCGCCTCGTTTGGCTTCAACGGCGGCGGGACCAACAGCGGGATCTGGAAGTCGAGCGATGGTGGCAAGACGTGGGCGCGCCTCACCAACGGCCTCCCCGACGGCGCGATGGGGCGCATCGGGCTCGACATCTTCCGCGGAAATCCCAACATCGTCTATGCGCGCGTCGAGCACGAAAAACAGGGCGGCGTGTACCGCACCGACGACGGCGGGAGCAGCTGGCGAAAGATGGGGTCGCACAACGGGCGCCCGATGTACTTCGGCATCATCCGGGTCGATCCCCAGAACGACCTGCGCGTCTACCTCCCCGAAACGCCGTTAGGCATCTCCGACGACGGCGGCAAGACGTTCCGGTTCGACGGCGCCGAGCGGATCCACGTCGACCATCACGCCATGTGGATCGACCCGCACGATCCGTCGCACATGATGATCGGGAACGACGGCGGCGTCTCGGTCTCGCACGACAAGGGGAAGAAGTGGCAGTGGTTCCCGCACCTCCTCGTCGCGCAGTTCTATCACGTCGGCTACGACATGCAGGTCCCGTACAACGTCTGTGGCGGACTGCAGGACAACAATTCCTGGTGCGGGCCGAGCCAGGTGCGCACGGGCGAAGGGATCAGCGACCATGACTGGTGGTCGCTCGCCGGCGGCGACGGCTTCGTGAACCTCATCGACCCAACCGACGCGCGCCTCATCTACACGTCGTCGCAGGAAGGGTACATCTCGCGGATGGACAAGGTCACGGGGGAGCAGAAGGGGATCCGCCCCGAGGCGCCGGCCAACGAGAAGAAGTATCGCTGGAATTGGGACACGCCGTTCATCCTGTCGCCGCACGACCCGGCGACCGTCTACATCGGCGGCAACCGCCTCTTTCGCTCGACGGATCGCGGCTCGACCTGGACGCCGATCAGCCCCGACCTCACGACGGGAGTCGATCGCGACTCGTTGCAGCTGATGGGGGCGAAGCTCAAGGAGGTGAAGATCGCGAAGAACGACGGCGTCGAGGACTACGCCACGCTCTTCACGGTCGCCGAGTCGCGACGCGTGCGTGGCGTGATCTACACGGGCTCCGACGACGGGCAGGTGCAACTCACGCGCGATGGCGGCGCGACGTGGACCAACCTCACGCCAAAGATTCCCAGCGCACCGCGTTGGGCCTACGTCTCGCGCGTCGAGCCCTCGCGCTTCGCCGACGGCACGGTCTACGTCACTTTCGACGCGCATCGCACCGGCGACTACGGCACATACGCCTTTGTCTCGACCGACTTCGGCGCCTCCTTCCGTTCGATCGCCGGCAATCTCCCCAAGGGCGAGGTGGTCCGCTGTATCACCGAGGACCTCAAGAACGCCGACGTCCTCTACCTCGGCACAGAGACGGGGTTGTGGGTCTCGACCGATCGCGGCAAGGGATGGACGCGAGTGCGCGCCAATCTCCCGACCGTCCCGGTCTACGAGATCACGCTCCACCCGCGCGACAACGCGATGATCCTCGCCACGCACGGCCGCGGCATCTGGATCCTCGACGACCTCACGCCGTTCCAGGAAGCGTCGCAGGCGCAGGGCGTCGCCTCGTTTCTCTATCCGATTCCCACAACGCAGCAACAAACGTCGGCCAGCCTGCGCTTCTACTTCTTCCAGGGGGACATGCAGTTCCTCGGCCCCAACCCGCCGATCGGCGTGCCGATCACCTATTGGCTCAAGAGCAAGGCCGACAGCGTGCGTTTGGTCCTCAAGGATGGGATGGGGAACGTTGTGCGTGAATTGTCCGGCGCCGACCTCAAAGACGGCCTGAACGTCGGGATGAATCGCGTGATTTGGGACTTCCGCATCGCCCCGATCCCTCAGCCCAAGTGGCAGGCGGCGCAGGGGGGCGGCGGACCGGGAGGCGACGGTGCACCCGGTGGCGGGCCTAACCCCGGAACGCAGGGACCGTGGGTCCTTCCCGGTACATTCACCGCGGCGCTCTTCGTGAACGGCACCGAGGCGGCGTCACGCCCGTTCACCGTGACTGGCGACCGCGAGATCACGATCACCGATGCCGATCGCCAGCGCCGCTTCGATCTCCTCAAGGAGGGACAGCGTCTCGACGCACGCCTCTCCGAAGCGGTGGCGGCAATGCGGGCGGCGAAGACGCAGTTCGACCAGCTGAAACCCCTACTGGCCGATAGCAGCACGGTGCCCGCCGACATCCGCACGACGTTCGACACACTGTCGAAGCAGCTCAAGCCGTTCGTGCGCCGCTTCTACATGAGCAGCGAAAGCGAACCCGATTCGACTTTCGAAGGGCTGGAGTTCCGATCGGTCCTCCCGTTCAAGCTCGGCGGACTCCTCGGAGGCGTCGGCGGGGCGACGATGCCGGTGAACGCGACCGACCTCGCGCAGTGGGCCGAGTTGCAGCGCGAGGTCCCGGCGGCGATCGACCAGGTCAACGCCTTCCTCGTGCAGCTGCGTCCGTTCTACGCCAAGCTGGCCGAAGCGGGACTTTTCCCGGTCGTCCCCAGGCCGATCGAGAAGCCGTAGCGGACTACCGTGAGGTGCATCGCGCGCTCGTCCGTGAAAATCGGCGAGCGCGCGCGGCGCCGGTCACTTGGCCGGCGCCACAGGGTCGCGCTTCCACGAGTCGCCCAGCACGCGCACGAAGTTGCCACCGAGAATCCCCGTGATGTCGGCGTCGGAATAGCGCCGGCGAATCAGCCCTTCGGTGAGGTCGAACATGCGCTTGGGATGGTCGAGGCCCTCGATGTCGATCTTGTCACGGAAGGCGTAGCTCCCCTTGTAGCTGTCCTTGAGGCGCTTGTACTGGTCGGGAGGCATGTCGTCGTAGCCATCCAGGTCGATGTCGCTCCCGATGCCCAGATGCTCGACGCCGATCATCTTGGCGACGTAGTCGAAGTGGTTGAGGACGTCTTCGATCGTGGTCGGCTCACGATCCTTCACGAAGTTGCGCACGCCGGTGATCCCCATGACGCTCCCCGCCTTGCCGCAGGCGCGGATGACTTCATCGGGCTTGCAGCGCGGGTGCCCGGGGTTGAGGGCGCGCGCATTGGAGTGCGTGATGAGGACCGGCTTCTTCGAGACCTCGAAGGCGTCGAGCGAGGTACGATCGCCGCAGTGCGAGACGTCGACCGCCATCCCCACGCTGTTCATCTTCTCCACCAGGCGCACGCCGAAGTCGCTCAGCCCCTCGTCGCGCCGTTCGGTCGAGCCATTGCCGAACATGTTGCGCGAGTTGTAGGTCAGCTGCGAGACGCGCTGCCCGAGCGCGTAGAACGCGTCGACGTCCCTGAGGGTACGGAAGTGTTCGGAGTTCTGCACGCCGAGGATGAGCCCGATCTTTCCCTCGCTCTTGGCGCGGGCGAAGTCGTCGACGCTGTCGATGCGGGTGAAGGCATCGGTGTGCGCGGCGACGAAGCCGTTGAAGCCGCTGAGGAACCAGAAGGTCTGCTCGTAGACGTCGGGGCCGCCGGTCCCGGTGGCCGGGTGCAGGACGGTGATCCCGGAATCCTTGAAGCGCTGGAGGTCGGCCGGCCCGAAGGTATCGGGGTCAGTCATCCACTTGTCGCCGTTGGGCCCTAACGACAGGAGCCCGAGCATGTCGACGACGATCGACCGCTGCACGAGGGCGATGCATCGGGCGCTGTACTCGGTGTCGACGTCGGGAAAGACGCGGTACCGCCCCCGCGAGACGAAGGGGGCGCCGACAGCTGCAACGCCCAGCGTACGGACGAAATCGCGACGGGAAGTCATGGCATGCGAGGAGTGAGGGAGACGTCGCCGCGACGCGTCACCACTGCCCGCGCTCGCCGACGTTGGTGATGACGGTGGCCAGACGCTCGGCTGCGTTACGCCAGTTGGTCTGCACGGCGGCCTGCGCGGCGTCGACGTTGCCCTGCTTGATCGCGCGGATGATGTGCGTGTGCTCGGTGACCGACGGCGTGAGGTCGCGGGAGAGGAGGCTCACGTAGATGCGCTCATAGCGCTCGGCTTGCGGCTTGACTGCCTCGAAGAGCGCGAGGAGGCGCGGGCCGGCGGCAACCTCGACGTAGCGTCGGTGAAACCTCTCGTCGAGCTCCCAGAGGCGGTTGTGGTTCTGCTGCTTGGCGTCGGCCGCCTTGCGGAACTGCGCGTTGATGGAGGTGAGCTCGGCGCAGAGTTTTTCGCGTTGGGGAGCCGGGCACGCGGCGGCGAAGCGTGCGGCGAGCCCTTCGACTTCGGCGAGGATGGAGAAGAGTTCGTGCGCGTCTTCTCGCGTGAGTGGAGCGACGGTCGGTCGCGACTGCTGCAGGGCGGGGGAATCGACGATGTACCCTTCCTGCTGCAGCCGCTGCAGGGCGCCTCGCACCGGCGTTCGGGAGACACCAAGACGCTGTGACACGTCCGTTTCGACGATGCGCATCCCCGGAGCGAGCTGCCCGCGCACGATCAGCTCCCGCAACTTGCGATACACCAGCTCCGGGCGTGCTGCCCGTGCTGGTGGTACCCCCCGCTTGGTGGCTGTCGTCACCGTCCCTCCTCTCCCCGGAAAAAGCTGCCCTTCTGGATTGGACTCATTTTGTATACAATTCCGCTCCGTTCCACTATCTATTTCGCAGCTGAAAGTGGCGCAAGATTCACCGATGCGTGAGGCCCTGTGGCATGACCGACCCGCTCGACACCCTCAGCGTGCGCGACTTGCGCACGCTCGAGGAATATGCCGAATGCTGCGAGATTCAGGAGGAGACGTGGGGGCGCGGCTTCTCCGAGCGCGTCCCGGCGGCGATCCTGCGCGTCTCGCAGAAGATCGGCGGCGTGACCGCGGGCGCGTTCGACGGGAACGATCGCATGGTGGGGTTTGTGTTTGGCCTGACCGGACTACGTGACGGCAAGCCCGTCCACTGGTCCGACATGCTCGCCGTTCGCGAAGAGGCGCGCGGTCACCACATCGGCGACCGATTGAAGCACTTCCAGCGCGAGCAGGTCTTGCGCATCGGCGTCGAGACGATGCTCTGGACATCGGACCCGCTGGTGGCGCGCAACGCGCACTTCAACATCAACCGGCTTGGCGCGCGTCCGGTCGAATACATCGAGAACATCTACGGCGCCAACACCGGGAGCACGCTGCACGGGGCCCTCCCCACCGACCGCACGGTCATCGCCTGGCCGCTCGCGCGAACGCACGTGCCGGAGCCGGGTGCCGCGCGCGAACGCCCCGGCGACTCGAGCGTGCCGCTGGTCAATCCGCTCGATGCCAGTGCCCTTCCCTGCTTTGTCGACCCGGGGGGTGTCGATGCAGCACGTGTTCAGGTCCCTGTCGACCTGACGGCCGTGCAGCGCGCCGGCGGCGACGCCGCGATGCGCTGGCGCCTCGCTGTACGCGATGCCTTCAACACATTGTTCGCGCAGGGATTGGTCGTACAGCGCTTCGTGCGCGCGAGCGGCAACTCGCTCCCCTACTACGTCCTGTCGCGCCCTTGACGTCACACCTCCCGTCTCCCGTCCCCCGTCCCCCGTCCGATTTCCATGCTCCGCCTGTCCAGCATCACGCTCCGCGAAATCCGCCTTCCGCTCCGTGAACCGTTCCAGATCTCGTCGGGAACGATGCGCGAGCGTCGTGTAGGGCTCCTCGAACTGCGCGATGCCAGCGGCGCGACTGCGTGGAGCGAGTGCGTCGCCGACGACACGCCGAACTACACATCCGAAACCATCGACACGGCGTGGACGGCGATCACCAAGTGGGTTGCCCCGCGCGTGCTCGACACCGAGTTCGAGGGGCCGGGCGACGTGCACGCCGTGCTCGAGCGCGACTTCCGCGGACACAACATGGCGAAGGCCGCCGTGGAGATGGGGATGTGGGGCGTCGAGGCGGAACGGCTGCAGATTCCGCTCGCCCGCCTCATCGGCGGGACACGCGAGCGCATCGAGGTGGGGATCTCGTTAGGGATTCAGGCGACCCCCGAGGCGCTGGTCGAGAAGGCGCGCGCCGCACTCGGCGAGGGATATCGCAAGGTCAAGATCAAGATCAAGCCGGGGAAGGACGTGGCCTTCGTGCGCGCGGTGCGCGAGGCGTTCCCCGATGCCCCGCTGATGGCCGACGCCAACAACGCCTACACGCTCGATGACACGAGCGCGCTCGAAGCGATGGACGATCTCGACCTCATGATGTTCGAGCAGCCGCTCGACTGGGAAGACATCGTCCGTCACGCCGAGTTGCAACGGCGTGTGTCGACCCCGATCTGTCTCGACGAGTCGATCACTTCGCTCGCCCGCGCGCAGGACATGGTCACCCTCGGCGCGGGGCGAATCATCAACATCAAGCCGGGACGCGTGGGCGGGTTCGCGGCGTCGATTGCGATCCACGACTTCTGCGAGTCGAACGGTATCCCCGTCTGGTGCGGCGGGATGCTGGAGAGCGGCGTGGGGCGCGCGTACAACGTGGCGCTCGCCTCGCTCCCCAACTTCCAGAAGCCGGGGGACGTGAGTCCGAGCGCGCGTTACTGGACGCGCGATGTCGTGTCGCCGGAGTGGACGATGTCGGACGACGGTCTGGTGACGGTGCCGCTCGACCGCCCGGGGATCGGCGTGACGGTCGATCGCGAGCGCGTCGACGCCCTCACCGTTCGCATGGAGCGCCTGGGTGCCTAGCGGGTCGGTCGTCATTCGCACGCCGTCGACCGGCGTCCCGATCCACCTCGACGCGCCCCCTGAGGTGCTGTCGCGCTTCCCGCACGATGAGCTCGCGCAGCTCATCGCGCTGCGGCGTGAGCTGCATCGCCACCCCGAGCTTTCGTGGAAGGAGTACGCCACCAGCGACCGGCTCGCGCGCATCGCCGATTCGTTAGGCGGCGAGGTGACGCGCGTGGCGAACACCGGCGTCATCGCGCGCTTCCGCGGGCGCGACCCCTCGGCGCCGGTCGTCGCCGTGCGCGGCGACATCGACGCCCTCCCGATCCAGGAAGCGACGGGGCTCGATTACGCCTCCGCGGTCCCGGGGGTGATGCACGCCTGCGGGCACGACGTGCATGCGACGTGGGCGATCGGGGCGGCGATGGAGCTGGTCCGCGAGCCGGCGCACGGTGACGTCCTCGTCGTGTTGCAGCCGGCGGAGGAGGTCGGCGGGGGCGCCGCCGCAATCCTCGCCAGCGGGGCGCTCGACAACGTCGCGGCGATCTTCGGCGGACACGTCGATCGCCGTTTCGACGTGGGGCAGGTCGTCGCCGAGAGCGGATCGCTCGCCGCGTCGGCCGATTCTTTCACCATCACGCTCAAGGGACGCGGCGCGCATGGAGCACGCCCACACGAGTCAGCCGACCCGGTCGTTGCAGCTGCGGCAGTGATCACCGCCCTGCAGACCATCGTGGCCCGCCGCCTCGACCCGGCGGCCCCCGCCGTGTGCACGGTGGGAAGCGTGCACGCCGGCGTCGCGTCCAACGTGATTCCCGAGGAGGCCGTCCTTACCGGGACGCTGCGGGCAATGGACGCAACGACGCGCCGCCGGCTGGGCGAGGAACTCGTGCGCCTCACCACGGGAGTGGCGAGCGCCTACGGCGTCGAGGCGCGCGTCGAGGTCGAGCACGGGACGCCGCCGATCGTGAATCCGCCGCGTGAGGCGGGGTGGGCACACACGGCCGCGACTCGCCGACTGGGCGACGGCGCCGTCGTCCCCTTCGGCATCACCAACATGGGGGGCGAGGACTTCGCCTTCTACATGGAGCGCATCCCGGGGTGCTTCATGCGCATCGGCGCGCGAGAGCCCGGTGGAGAGGCGGTCGCCGCCCACTCGCCGCGTTTCGTTGCGGCTGACGGCGCGATCATCGTGGGTGCGGCGGTGCTCGCCGAGTGCGCGCGGGTGGCCAGCGCGGCGCTCGCAGAGGCATGCTGACGCGCCATCGCCGCCGTTAGGCAGTCGTCGCACGCGTCAGCGGTGCGCCACGCCAGGTGCGCGTCAGTTGTTGGTGCGTCGTGCGTCAGTCGAGCGCTTCGCGCGTAGCTACTTCTGCCAAGGCGCGAGGTCGCGGGCCAGCGACTGCAGCATCGCCGGCGGGAGCGCGACGGTCACGCGGCGCCCCTTGTCCACGTCGACGATCTCCATGTTGTACGTGGCGCCCGTGTTGGCAAAATCCGACGGAAGGAAGACGAAGACACCGGCGTTGGGGACGGCCTTCTTGTCGCGCTTGTACGCGTCGACGTTGCTCACCGCCGCGATGCGCTGGCTCTCGAGCGGGACGAGCGGTGCCCCGTCTCGGGTGAGCGCCATCGAGTAGAAGTCCCCCTTCTTCGCATCGAGCGGTTTGTCCGGATGCTCGGGGAAGGCCGCCTTGTCGGGGGAGATGACGAAGACCACGACCGCGCGACGCTCGGTGCGATACGCCCGCCACGCCCCCCACTGCATCAACGGGTCGGCAGCCGAGCGCACCGGCGTCGACGGGATGGCGAATGGATTGTCTTCGGCGCTCGGCGGCGCCGACTGCGCCAGGCGCCACGCGAGCACCTGCGGCGACATCGCCAGCACGTCGAACCCGCCGGACTGCACGCGATACGGCGCGAGGTCGACGGCGCGCCCTTCGGCGGCCGCGATGTCGGACGCCGGGACGCTCCGGAGCGGCCAGGTGCGATACACCGTGTCGTTTGGGGTCACCTTCGCGGCCGCGACGCGTGCGGCGGAGACCCCGGCCCGCAGCGCCGACGCCGTGACGACGGCGACCGCGCTGCGCCGACGCGTCACCAGTCCGAGCACTTCGCCCGAGCGCGGGTCGAAGAGCGGGGCGCCGAGCGCGCTCGTCGCGAGAGGGGACGCGGTGGTGAGCGCGCTTCCGGTGTGCGTGGCAACGACTGTAGCCTGCGGCGCCATGACCGCACGGCGAACGACCGTGAGGGCGAGGAGGGTATCACCCGCCGCGACGGCGACCGTCGGCGCGCTTTCCGCTGCCATGGTGAGCGGCGTGCACCGTTTGCAGCTGCCGGGAGCGATCAGGAGCGTGGCGACACCGCTCGCGTCGTCGGTCGACAGCACCTCGGCGCGCACGGTGTGGTCGGCATCGACGTAGAGCGACACCGGCTGGTTGCGCGCGATGAGCGACGACGAGGTGACGAGAAGTCCCGACGAATCGACGAGGAATGCCGTTCCGCGTCCGTTGCCGCTGGCGAAGGCCAGGACGCCGCCCCTCGCGCGCTGGACGCGCGCGCTGTCGGCAGTGACGGCCACCGGCGCCGAGTCGGCGGAGGCTGCAGAAGCGGCGAGCGTCGAGTCGGAGGCGGAGTCGGCCACTACCGGTGCCGGAGGAGCTGCGGAAACGGGAGTCTCGCGCTTGGAGAGTGCGAGGTATCCGGTGACCGCGATCGCGAGCACCGCGGCGATCCCCACGGGGAGGCGCCACCCTGCGCTACTCCTGGTCCTGGGCGCGGTGGCGACCGATGGCGACAACGCCGCCGCGCTCACGGCATCGCGTTCGCTACCAATCGTTGGAGCACGCTCGGCGACGGTCGACGAAGACGCGGAGACGAGGGGAGCGACCGGGTCGTGAGGAGTGAATTCCGAGGCGCTATTCGGCGCGCCAGTGGGATGAGGCACCTGCGGGGCGACGACTGCCGGTGTCTCCTCCGTGATCCCGGCGTAGGCCGTGGCGTCGCCCGCCAGCGGGGGGCGCGCGATCGAGTGCGACTCGCTCGGAGGCGTCACCAGCCCAACTGACCGCTGCTGCGACGGCGGTGTCACCTGCCCGGTGCTCCCGACCGCGCGCATCGAGCGGACCGGCGTGGCCCCGTCGATGATCATCCCGCCGCGACTCGGCGTGGCCATGCTCTGCGAGAGGAGGACCAGGTACGCCTGCTCCTCCTCCGTCAGCGGCAACTCGGCGATCGCCCCATCGAGTTCGGCGGCGAATTCGAGGGCGTCGGCGTGCCGCAGCGCCGGGTCGACATTGAGCGCCTTCTCAAAGGCTGCCTGCAGCGCCGGTGGCCAGGCGACCGACGGGAGCACGTCGGCAAGCGACGCTGGCTTGTGCATCAGGCGGGCAAGGAGGACGTCGGTCGTGGCGCCTCCCTTGAAGGCATTGTGCCCGGTGAGGACGCGGAAGGCGATCAGCGCCAACGCGTAGATGTCGGAACGCTCGTCGAGCGGGTCGCCCGTCAGCTGCTCGGGACTCATGTAGTCCGGCGTGCCGAGGATCATCCCCGTCGACGTGAACTGCTGCGTTCCGCTGTTCATCACGCGCGCGATGCCGAAGTCGACGAGCTTCACAACGTCGGTCCCCGCGCGCGTGCGGGCGACCATGATGTTGTCGGGCTTGAGATCGCGGTGGAGGATCCCCATGCCGTGCGCGGCGACGAGCGCCGCGGCGGTCTGCCGAACAAGTTCGGCCGCCCGCACCGTGTGCAGGCGCCCCTCTCGATCGAGGATGTCGGAGAGCGGCTCTCCCGGGACGTACTCCATCGCGAGGTAGATCGTCCCGTCCGACGTTTCGCCGAAGTCGTAGACCTGCGCGACGTTCGGGTGGGAGATCTGCGACGCGTTTTCGGCTTCGCGGTGGAAGCGCGACACCGCGATGGCATCGTTCGCCATCCACGACCGCATCAGCTTGATCGCCACCTTGCGCTTGATGCGCACGTGCTCCGCGAGGTAGACCTCCCCCATTCCCCCCTCGCCCAGCCGCTGCTGTACGAGGTAGCGATCGGCGAGGACCGTACCTATCAGCGAGTCACCTGAGGCGGCGTCGGTGGAAATGAGCGTCGCCCCGTCGACCGTGCAGAAACGGTCGTCGTCGCCATAGCTCTTGCCGCATTGGGGGCAGGAACGCACGCCTTTTCTAGAAGACGAGAGGACGAGAAAACGAGAGGACGAGAGTGCGGCGGGAGGGCGGGCCGGACTGGGTGCAAAGATAGGGCCGGGGGATACGCGGCAGGAGGGTAGGGAGATCGCTGACGCGTGGTTGCCCGCGGGCGGCACTCTGGCTGATTCCGATCGGTCTTTCGCGAGTCGTCGCCGCGCGGGATGTGCAGTTCACCCCGCAATTGCGGCCTCTCGGCGAACGATTCGTGCTTTTTGCCGCTTGAAGGGGTACGATAGAAGCTGTGCTTGTTGGCTATCACCCCCCGGATGCCACGCGCGCCCGCAGGACGCGGAGGAGGTCACCATGACCCTGAATTGTGCCGGACAGCCCGTGGTTCGTGCGCGCTGGTCTGCAGTGCTCGTCGTCTCGTGCCTCATGGCGGCCGCGCTGCAGGGACAGGAAGGACAGGTCGGGACGGGCGGAGTGAAAGGGACGGTGAAGGACTCGACCGGATTCGCCGTCGAAGGTGCGCAGATTTTCGTGACCGGCTCGTCGCTGGCCGGTGAGAGCGGCGCGAAGGGCGAGTTCGTACTCGCCAAGTCGAACGCCGGACCGCTCACCATTCACGTGCGCCGGCTCGGCTTCTCGCCCGACTCTGTCACGGTGAACGTTCTCGCCGGTACAACCGTCGAGACGGTGGTCACGCTCCGGCGCCTGGCGCTACAGCTCAATCCCGTGGTGGTGACGGGGCGTCGTGAAATCACCGGGCGCATGGCGGGCTTTTATCAGCGCATGTCGCGCGGCAACGGGCACTTCATCACGCGCGAGCAGGTGGAGAAGCGAAATCCGGGGAACATGACGGACCTCTTCCGGATGGTCCCCGGCGTCCGGGTGGAATCGCGCGGCTTCACCAATCAGGTGCGCTTTCGCGGCGGGCGTTGCCCCCCGCTCACTTGGCTCGACGGTTCGCCGCTCTACGCCGGTGAGTTCGACCTCGACTCGGTCGACCCGCGAACCTTCGAGGGGATCGAGATCTACAGCGGCGCAGCGAGCGTCCCTGCCGAGTTCCAGGGGAATCGGTCAGTGAGCAGCGCGTGCGGGACGATCGTGCTCTGGTCCCGACAGGGCGAGCTGCGTCCCAAGAAGCGGAAGAAGGGGGAGCCCACGCCGGCGGCGCAGATCGCGGCGATGGTGGAGCAGCTCTCGGTGTTTACGGCGCAGCAGGTCGACCAGCCGGCGCGTGTGGACTCGTCACAGCTGGTGCGCCCCATCTACCCCGATTCGGCCTACCTCGCGATGCAGCCTGGTCGCGTACTCGCCGAATTCGTGGTCGACGCCAGGGGCGACGTAAACCTGGACACTTTCAACGTCGTGATCGCGTCGCACGAGTCGTTCATCAATCCGGTACGATTCGCGCTCAAGGACCAGAAGTTCTTCCCCGCGATTAGGAAGGGGAAGGCGGTGCAGCAGGTGGTGCAGCTCCCCTTCACCTTCCTCCCCGACTCGACGGCAACCCGGCGGCGTTAGGCGCGCGAGAGGTCGCGCGCCCGCTGGCCGGCCCGCATCCACTCCGGGACGTCGACCGCCATGCCCATGGTGTGGTATCCCTTGTCGACGTACAACGTCGTCCCGGTGATGCCATTGGCGAGCGGCGAGGCGAGGAAGGTCGCCGCGTGCGCCACCTCGGCGGCGGTGAGCGCCTCGGGGATCGGGGTGTTGATCGCGCAGTACTCGACGAGTTTCTCCACGATCCCGACCGCGCTCGCTGCACGCGACGCGTAGGGGCCGGCGGAGATCGTGTTCACGCGCACGCCCCACTTTCGCCCCGCCTCGTAGGCCAGCGTGCGCGTGTCGCTTTCCAGCGCCGCCTTGGCCGACGACATCCCGCCGCCATAGCCGTAGATCACGCGCTCGCTCGCCATGTAGGAGAGTGACTGGATCGAACCGCCGGCGCGGAAGTGCGGGCCGAAACGCTTGATCATCGAGATGAGCGAATACGCGCTCACGCTGATCGCCGCGAGGTAGCCGGAGCGCGACGTATCGAGCAGGTCGCTGCGAACCTCGGGACCGTTGGCCAGCGAGTGACAGAGGATGTCGAGCGGCTTGTCGCCGAAGTCCGCGGTCATGCGGGCGACGAGTCCTTCGATCGAGAAGTCGCCGAGTTCCTTGTAACGCTTGTTGTTGCGAACATCTTCGGGAGCGTCGGCGAGCGTGTCGTATGCGGCATCGAGCGGATAGATGCGTTCGAAGTCGAGCAAGGATCCGTCGGGCATGCGCCGCGAGTCGTCGATCTTTCCGCGTTCGATGAGGTTGCGGAAGATGTTGAGCGCTGGCGGCCAGGTGGCCACGCAGACGGAGGCGCCAGCTTCGGCGAGCGACTTGGCGATGGCGAAGCCGAAGCCGTTGTCGTCGGCAACGCCGGCCACGAGGGCGCGCTTGCCGGTGAGGTCGAGGGAAAGCATGCAGGGTATATGTCTCGCCACCGGGGGGGCTCGCAAGTCAGCGGCGCGGGAATGGCGCGCCCGGCGCGAGCGCGCGCCTTGCTCCGGTGCACGGCGCATCGCTAAGGTCAGGCAGCGCGACTTCATTCCCCTCCGCATTGACCACCGTCGAGACTCCCGCCCTCTCGCTCACGGCGCTGTACGAGGCTCCCCCCTCCCCCGCGCCAACGACCGACGAGGATGCCGTATCGTTCATCACCCTCGCGGCTCGCGCGTATGCCGCCGTCGATGAAGTCCCGGCCCGCACCGAGGAGGGGCTCGAGTTTCTCGCCTCGAGACTCGGCTTCACCGCCGACTGCACCGCGACAGCAACGGCGATCTTTATCACGCTCGGCAAGGGGGAGCGCCGCTGGACCGAGGTGATCCGCGTTCGCGCGGCCGGTCCGGACTACACACGGGCGGTCGCGCTGCATCGCGTGCTCGAGCGCGTGGCCCAGCTGGAGATCACCCCGCGCGACGCCGCCGAGCGCCTCACGACGCTCCTGTCGTGGAGGCGCAGCTCGAGCGTGGTGCGCGACGTGCTGGCCTGCGCGCTCCTGAGCGCGTCAGCCGCGCTCCTTCTGCGCGCCGACTTTGTCGAGTTGGGGCTCGTGTCGCTCCTCGGCTCGATGGTGGGGATCGTGCTTCACCTGGTGGCCGGTCGCGCCTCGCTGGAGCCGCTGTCGACGGTGGTGATCGCGGCAATCGCCTCGGCGGCGGCCTTCGGCTTCGACCGGTTGCACCTGGCCGACATTCGCCCGGTGCCGGTGCTGGTGGCGTCGCTGGTGATCCTCCTTCCGGGGTGGCGCCTCACGGTCTCGATGAGCGAGCTGGCGCAGGGGCACTGGACCTCGGGGTCGGGGCGGTTCCTCGCGGCAGTGGTGACGCTGCTGTTGCTCGTGGTGGGGGTAGTCGTTGGGCAGCAGGTGGTGACGGAGACGGCGCGCGACTCCCTGCTGCTGACGGCGGCGAGCAACGTGCCGGCGTGGGTTCGGGTGCTCTCTCCGCTCGCCGCAGGGTTGTCGATGACGCACCTGTTCAACGCGCGCCGGCGCGATGCGGGGTGGATCATGCTGATCTGCGTCGTGACGTCGCTGGCGGCGTACAGCGGCGGGCTCTGGTTAGGCTCCAACGCCGGCGCTTTTCTCGGCGCCTTCACGGCCACGGCCGTGAGCGCGATCGTCGCGAGACGCCTGCGACTCCCCTCGGCGGTGCTGCAGCAGCCGGCGACAGTGCTCCTGGTGCCGGGGACGATCGGATTCCTGAGCTTTGGATCGTTGGTCGACCAGGACGTGAACCGGGCGATCCAGACCGGCTTCCAGATGCTGTTCGTCGCGCTCACGCTGTCGATCGGGGCGCTGCTCGCGCGCGTGGCACTGCGCCCGGTGATGTCCCGCGAGCTGCAACGATGAGCGAGATCACGCGACGCGACCTGGCCGAGGCGACCGAGGCAGCGGCGGAGGCGGCCGCCGAGGCGACGGCCCAGGCGCTCCTCCCGCTCGTGCAACGCACGCGCACGTTTGCCCGAGGGCTCTGGCGCATCGCCGCGGCCGACGTCTCGAGCGGCAATCGCGTGCGCCTCCTGCGCGATGGGCCGGCGACGTTCGACGCGATGCTCGAGCTCATCGCCCGCGCGCAGGAGCGGATCGCCTTCGAGGGGTACATCTTCCGCGACGACGAAGTAGGAGAGCGATTCCGCGCCGCGCTCATCGAAGCGGCGGCGCGCGGCGTTCGGGTGCGCTTGCTCGTGGACTGGGTGGGGCGCATGGGAACGCCGATGCGCTTCTTTCGCCCGCTCACCGAAGTCGGCGTGGAAGTACGGATGTTTTCCCCGCCGGGGTTCCATCGCTGGCTGGGCGTACTCCCGCGCGATCACCGCAAGTTGCTCGTTGTCGATGGCGTCGAAGGGGTGACCGGGGGGATCGGCATCGGGAAGGAGTGGAAGCACGGTGTACTGCGCCGCCGGCGCTCACCGTGGCGCGACACCGCCGTCCGCATCGCCGGCCCCGCCGCCAGCGACATGGAGAATTCCTTCGCCCGCATGTGGACGCGCGCCCGCGAAGGGCGCCCGCGCGGGACGCGCCTCATCCGAAGTCCGAGTGCGTCGCATCTCGATCCACAGATCGATCCGCCGTCGCTGGTGGGGATCATCGAGGGCGAACCCGGGCGCATGCGCGTCTCGCGCGCGCTCCAGATGCAGGCGTTAGGCGCCGAGCGCACGATCTGGATCGCCAGCGCCTACTTCGCCCCCTCGCTCGGACTCGTGGAGGCGCTCGCCGGCGCCGCGCGCGACGGCGTCGACGTGCGTGTCCTCGTCCCCTCGCGTTTCGATCACCCATGGCTCCGAACGATCATCACGCCGTTCTATCAGCGAATGCTCAAGAACGGCGTGCGAGTCTGGGAGTGGCGCGGCGAGATGATGCACGCCAAGACCAATGTCGTCGACGGACGCTGGGTCCGTGTAGGGTCGACCGACTTCAACATCCTCGGCGTAGCGATCAACTTCGAGCTCGATGCCGTGATCGAAGACGCCGACATCGGCGCACAAGCGGAAGAGATGTTTCTGGAAGACCTGGAACGGTCGCGAGAGCTCAAGCGCTAGAAGACGAATTTTCAGAAGACGAGTTTTCTGAAGACGAGAAGACGAGAGGGCGCGAGCGCCACCTCTCGTCTTCTCGTCTTCTCGTCTTCTCGTCTTCTCGTCTTCTCCAACCTATTTGATCCCGATCGCGAGACCTGCGCGCAGCACCAGGTTCCGGCCGTTGCCGCTCGAGCCGTCTAGCGTCGTGTTGCCGACTCCCTCGATGTCGACCTTCACGTCGCTGAAGTGGATCAGGCCGTAGGTGGCGCCGAGGTCGAGGTTGACCTTGGGCGAGAGGCGAATGAGCACACCGCCGCCGGCGTTGACCTGCGCACCGCTCGCGTCGGCAGTGATCTTGGTCCCCTGGTAGGTGAGGTCGAGCGACTGCTGGAGAAAGGCAAGGCGCGCCGAGACGTATGGGGCAAACTGCGAGCTGCCGACGTCGATCACTCGGCGCGGCTCGAAGAACACGCCGGCGAGCG
>JBGAHX010000030.1:0-90275 GCA_044225935.1 Gemmatimonadaceae bacterium | reverse complement strand
GGGGAGCGAGAGGAGGCGGTCCTTCCAGTCGAGGACGTGCACGTACACCGTGTCGCCGCGCCTCGTCGTCGCCCCCCAGGCGCGCGGCGGAACCGGGCCGGCGCGCGTCCCATACACCGAACTTCCATACGTCGAGAGCCACGCCCCCATCGCACGCAAACGTTCGGCAGCTTCGGGCTGGATCGTGCCATCGGGGCGCGGTCCGATGTTCAGCAGAAGGTTCGCGCCGTGCCCCGCGGCGCGCACCAGGTAACCGATCAGCTCCGGGACGGTCTTGAAGTTCGAGTCGAAGATGTTGAAGCCCCACGAGTTGTTCATCGTGAGCGATGTCTCCAAGGGGAGGTTCCCGATCTCCTTGGTGTTGAATCCCGCCGAGTTTGCGCCGGGAAGGTCTTGCTCGAACGTCTGCGCGTCCTCGCCCGGAAGTGGCGCCTGATGGTGATTGGGTACGATCAGCGCCGACGGCTGCAACCGGTGGATGAGCGCGTACGTCTGCGCGAGGCGCCAGTCAGCCTTGGGCTTGTCCCACATCCCGTCGAACCAGATCCCGCCTACAGGACCGTAGCCGGTGAGGAGCTCGGTGAGCTGCGCGTCCATGAAGTCGAGGTAGCGCGACCACTCGCCGCTCTCCGGGCGCCCGCTCTCCTTCCCCGTGCTTCCCCGCGGGAAGTAGTCGGGATGATGCCAGTCGAGCTGCGAGTAGTAGAAGAACAGCTTGATCCCCTCGGCGGCGCAGGCGTCGGCCAGCTCCTTGAGCGGGTCGCGCTTGAACGGCGTGTAGTCCACGATGTTGTAGCGCGTCGCCTTCGTGCCGAACATCGAGAAGCCGTCGTGGTGACGCGCGGTAATCGTGATGTAGCGGACGCCGGCGGCCTTGGCGAGCGCCACCCATTCGCGCGCATCGAACTTGACCGGGTTGAACGCCGAGGCGAGCCACTCGTACTGCGGGACCTTGATCCCCTTCACTTGCATCACCCACTCGCCCTGCGCCAACTGGGAGTACGCCCCCCAGTGGATGAACATGCCGAAGTGCGCGTCCTGGTACCACGCGCGCGCGGCCTGGCGTTCGGCGGAGATCATCTCCTGGGCGAGGAGCCGATGTGCTGCCGACGGAGAAGACAAGAGGAGTACTGCAGCCGCGACCACGTGGAAGACGCAAGTACGACGGCGCATGGAGCTCCTCAACGTTCGGGTGGCGTGTCCCAGGTAATCCCCAGCCGCTTCATCGTGTCGCGCAGGCGATCGGCTGCCGACTGCCGCACCGCCGGGTCCACGGCGAGGTCGTGCGCCTCGGCGGTGTCCTGGGGATAGGCAAAAAGAAGAAGCTTCCCGTCCGCATCCGCAATGAGGTGCGAGGAATCGTCCACCAGCGACTTCATGGCGACGGGGACGCGATTGGAGGGATCGCGATCCTGTGTGTGCGGGCTCAACTCGGAAAGCGCCACGCTGGCCGCCGGGAGCAACGAGTCGCCGGCGAGGAGTGGGCGCAGCGAGGTCCCGGGGATCCCCGCCGTATTCGGGACGCCGGCGATGTCGAGGATGGTCGCCGCGAGGTCGCGCAGCGACACGGTCTGCTGCACGCGCAACCCCGCCTTGGCACCCGGCGCATTCAGCACAACCAGTGGAATGCGTACCAGCTCGCGATACGGATCGATCCCGTGCCGGTACAGGCCGTGCTCGCCGAACAGGTCGCCATGATCCGCCGTGATCACGACGATCGTGTTGTCGAGAATCCCCTGGCGTTGCAGCTCCTTGAACAGTTCATCGACGGTATCGTCGATGTAGCGGATGGCGCCGAGGTAGCGATCGTAGTTGCGCGCCGCCTTGTCGAAGAAGGTGCGGTAGCGACCCGGCGGGAGGTACGGATCGTGCGCATCGAAGATGTTGACGAAGGCGAAGAAGGGGCGATCCCCTCGCTCGGGGAGCCACTGCAGAAGATCGCTCGTCACCTCCTCGACCGACTTCTGGTCGTGCTTGAGGAGCGTCGACGGCTGCTCGAACGAGATCGGCCAGAGCGCGGCGACCATCTTTCGCGGCCAGTGCGTCGCTTCCCAGGTGTTGCGCGCGCGATAGAGCGATCGCGTCTGCGACAGTGTCGTCCCGAGATACACCTCGCCTAACGTGCGCTTGGTGTCCTCGTAGTGGATGAAGCCTCGCCCGAGACGCGTGTGGTAGCCGGTGTACGCGATGTTGGCGACGAAACCCGCGGTCGCGTAACCGGCGCCCGAGAACGCCTCGGCGAGTGTCGGCACGGAGTCGTCCATTGGGCTGGTCCAGTCGCCCCCCGTCTCGCTGGCGTAGCGTCCGGTGAACATCGAAGCGTGCGAGGGGAGCGTCCACGGCGCGGTGCTGTGGGCTTCGTCGAAGACGACCCCTGCCTTTTCGGCCCACGCTCGTTGATGCGGTGTGGTCTCGTGCGGCTCGCCGTAGAGACTCATGCTCTGCGCCCGCTCCGTATCCATCACGAGCAGCAGGACGTTAGGCGCACCGGGGCGGGCCGATGGGAGCGCGGCGAGGGCGCTTCTCTCGGCACTCGAGCGGTTGTATCCCCCGATGAGCACCGCGACGAGCGTTGCCACGTTTCCCACGAGCGCGAGGCGCCAGGTCCAGCGCCACGACGCGGGCACGCTCCGCGCGGCAAGGCGACCGAGCTGCATTCCAATCCCGATCGCCACGACGAGCCACGCCCCCCAGTGAATGCGCTCGAAGGCAACGAGCACGCAGAAGGACGCTGTGCCACCCAGCACGCCGATGAGCGCCGCAAAGGAAAATCGCCGCGGAAACAGGAGGTAGAGGACGACGGGGAGCAGGCCGAGTGCGCCGATCAGGAGGATGTAGCCGGCGCCCGAGAGATAGAGCTGGTCACGAAGCCCCCACTTCCATTGAAAGAGGCCAAACGCGCTGCGGAAAAGTCCCACGGCGAAGTATTGGCACCACGCCGTCGCCGTCGCTGCGGCGAGGATCGTCACGAGCCCGCGCATCAGGCGACTGAGCGGCGATATGGGCGCGTGCGGCGGCGTCACGGAAGTCTCGTCCATGGCGGGCAATCTGGGACGGCAGGGACCGCCGTCAAGACCGCACGCTGCCTGACGAGTACGACGCGATGCGTCCACTCGGTGACCGCTCGAATCCGCCGCTCGCGGCGTACCCCTGCAGCCAGAAGTTTGTCTCGGTCTTTCTGACTGATTCCTCGCGAGGGAATCGCCCGACGAGGCCGCTCGCTTGCCTAACCGTGACCATCGAGCAGGGAGTGAGCGCGGAATTGTGATATTTGTCGCGGCAAGGGTGCTTGGCAGGACACTATGCTCCACGCGATACGCGCCCTGCACGCGCGACCTGCGCCAACAGCGTGGGTCGTCATCCCCGGCATCGGGCTTCCTGGTGTGGCCGGGCCATAACGAGTGATCGCATGCACCGCCCTTCGATGAGGAGCCCAGCGACGGGGAGTACCGCGCTCGTCAGTCCACCGACGGGCCTCCCCGCGATCGAGCGCGATCACACGCGGCACCCTCCCTCCGTCGCCCCGAACGCGTCTCCAGGCCGCATACCCTACAAGATCGACATCCCCACGGCCCTCCTCGCCGCGGCGGTCGTGCTGGGCGTGGTGCTCAGGGCCTGGCAGTACTTCGCGAACCCGTCGCTCTGGCTCGACGAGCTGGCGATCACCAACAACATCCTTTCGCGCGGCCCACTCGAGCTCCTCACTCGCCCGCTCGAGTATTTGCAGGTGGCGCCAGCCGGCTTTCTTCTCGTCGAGAAGATGGACTCGATCCTCTTCGGGACGGGGGAGCAGGCGCTCCGCCTCTATTCCTTCGTCACTGGCCTCTCGGCGATGTTCGTCGCTGCACTGGTGGCTCGTGAAGTGGCCGGTGCGCGGTGGGCGTGGATTCCGACGTTGCTGGTCGCGCTCTCGTGGTCGCTGATCTTCCAGTCGGCGCAGGTCAAGCCATACAGCGGCAACGTCCTCCTCTGCCTCGTGTTCGTCTACATCGGGCTCAGGGCGATGCGCTCGACCGAAGCGCCTCGTCTTGCACTTCCCGCGGTGTTAGGCACGCTCGCCCCCTGGTTCTCGTTCCCTGCATTGTTCGCGATGGGCGGAACCGCCCTTTCGCTGATAGTGGCTGATCGTCGCGCGACGGGACGTCTCCTTCGCAAGCCGCTCCTCGCGATGCTTGCCGCGTGGGGCGCGTCGGCACTCGCCGCGCTTGCCGTCGCCACTGCGCTCACGCCAGAGTCGACCGACGTCTTCATGAAGGCCTCGTGGTCGATCGGCTTTCCGCCGATCCCCCCGCACTCCCTCTCCGAGGCGATGTGGCCGGTGACGATCGTCGCCGAGATGTTGCGCAGGCTTGGGGGATACCCACCCGCCTACATCCCCCTTTCGGTGTTGGTGCTCGCGGGAATGGTGTCGCTCGTTCGCCGCAATCGCGACGTCGCGATTCCAGTCCTCGCCCCTCTCCTCGCAGCGCTCCTCGCCGCCACGCTTCGATTGTACCCGCTCGAGGGGCGCCTCACCCTGTGGACCACGCCATTCATCGCGATCTTCCTGGTACTGGGAGGGATGTGGCTGCTCGAGTCCCTTCCCGAGCGCCTGACGAGTCGTGTTTCCACAGTTGCCCTTCCGTTGCTGGCGTTCATTCCCGCGTCGATGATGTTCCGGGCACCGCCGCCGATTACCAACGAGGACGTGCGCCCCGGGCTGCAACGACTCGCGGATCGCGCCGGCGAGGGAGACGCCGTCTACGTCTTCTACGGGGCATGGCAGGCCTGGCAATACTATTCGGACCGGCTCGACCTCCCCACCGAGAACGCGGTCATCGGGAGCTGCACGCGCGCCGATCGCGGGCACGCGCTGGACGAGGTGCAGCAGATCGACGACGCCAGCAGGCTCTGGGTCGTCATTTCCCCGGTCACGTCGCCTGCGCGCGACCGGGAGATGTTTCTCCGCTTCATGCAGGGGACGGGAGCGCAGCTCGTCGAGGAGACCGCGCGACCGCCGCTGGCGAAGCGGTCGCCGCGCTTCAGCAGCGTCATGCTCTTCGACCTCCGAAACGCCCACCTGACCGGCGCGGCCGCCGATTCCCTCGCCGATGCCATTGTCGCGCAGCAGGGAGGGAGCGGACACGGGTGCTGGAATCTCTTCATCCCCGAATCGCTCGATCGTACGCCGCGCGATCGCTTCCCCTACCCCGAGCCGGCGCCGGCGCGCTCACGATAGCGCCCCTTTCGGCCTGACTGGTCCCCCCATCGACACGGTGGGGGGATATTCTTTTTCTCCTCGTGTCGAATTCCGCGAAGCTCGCTCGACGGATAAGTAGAGCCGGCGAACTCTACGCGCACTCGCGCCAGCGACCGGCCATTCCGTCACCTTTGGAGATATCCCCATGCGCTTCATGCTCCTGATGATTCCCGGCGTCTACCAGAAGCCCACCGATCCCACCTTCGCGCCGCCCGCCGACATGGTCGCGAAGATGATGAAGTACAACGAGGAGCTCATGCGCGCAGGGGTGCTGCTCTCGCTCGACGGGCTGCACCCGCCGGAGGCCGGCGCACGCGTGACGTTCAGCGGCGGCAAGGCGACGGCGAAGGACGGGCCCTTCAGCGAGGCCAAGGAAGTCCTCGGCGGATACTGGATGATCCAGGTGAAGTCGCGCGCCGAGGCGATCGAGTGGGCGAGGCGTATCCCGGCGCTCGACGACGACGTGGTAGAAGTCCGTCGGGTGCAAGAAATGTCCGACTTCTCGCCCGAGCTCCAGGAGTTGATTCCCTCCGAACTCGAGGAACTGGGGAAGGCGAGCCAGAAAGCGATCGATCCCCCGTCGGCGTGACGCGCGCGACACGTGCCCGCGCGTTCCCGGCCGCAGCATGACCGGGGACGCGCCCGCCGTCGTTCGCTCCGCGATCGATGCAGTCTGGCGCATCGAACAGGCGCGACTCATCGCAGCGCTCGCGCGTCGCACCGGCGATGTAGGTCTTGCCGAAGATCTGGCCCAGGATGCGCTCCTCGCCGCGCTCGAGCAATGGCCGGCGAGCGGGGTCCCCGACAATCCGGGCGCCTGGCTCCTCACCGCCGCCCACAGGCGCGCCATCGATGCGTCGCGTCATCGCCAGATGGCCGAGCGCAAGCACGAGGAGATCGCGCGCGCGCGCGATGCCGACGCCGAGCGCCAGGTGGATGCACTCGACGCATCGCTCGACGACTTCGTCGGCGACGATCTGCTCCGATTGATGTTCGTCGCCTGCCATCCGGTCCTCACGCCCGACGCGCGTGTCGCGCTCACCCTGCGCCTGCTCGGCGGACTCACGACCGAGGAGATCGCCCGCGCCTTCCTCGCGCAAGAGTCTACAATTGGGCAGCGCATTTCGCGCGCAAAGCGCACGCTCTCCGAGGCACGTGTCCCCTTCGAGCTCCCCCGACGCGAAGAACTCGGCGACCGCGTCGCGTCGGTCCTCGAGGTGATCTACCTCATCTTCAACGAAGGCTACTCGGCGACAGCGGGGGAGGACCTCGTCCGCCCGTCGTTGTGCGACGATGCGTTGCGCCTCGGACGCATCCTCGCCGAGCTCTTGCCCGGCGAGAGCGAGGTGCACGGCCTGGTGTCGCTGATGGAGATCCAGGCCTCGCGGTTGCGCGCGAGGGTCAACCCGGCGGGTGAACCGGTGCTCCTGCTCGAACAGGATCGTTCGCGCTGGGACCGTCTGCTGATTCGTCGCGGTCTCGCAGCGCTCGATCGCGCAAGTATTGCCGGGCGCGCGTTAGGCCCCTTCGCGCTGCAAGCTGCGATCGCCGCATGTCATGCGCGCGCCCGCGCCGCCGACGAGACGGACTGGATCCGGATCGCCGCGCTGTATGAAGCGCTGGCGAAGGTAAGCCCGTCACCCGTGGTGGAGCTGAATCGCGCGGTGGCCATCATGATGGCGTTCGGCGCGGAGGCTGGCATCGCGCTGGTGGATGCGCTCATCGCTTCGGCGACGCTTGACGGATACCACCTCGTGCACGCGGTACGCGGCGACATGCTCGTGCGACTGGGGCGCCCGCGCGAGGCGCGCGAGGAATTCGAGCGCGCGGCATCGCTCACCCGCAACGCCCGCGAGATCGCGCTCATGCGCGCGCGGGCGTCGGCCTGCCTTTGGGCGGAACCCTTCGGCGCCTGACGAGTTCCAAGAGCGCATTCGGGGGGCGTGTCCATCCGCCCATCGAACCATCCCGCCTCTCCGGAGCTCCTCTCATGCACCTGCGCACCACGTTCGCCCTCGCCTTCCTCGTGGGCGGGATCGCACACGCACAGGAGCCGCAGCCGCGCCCCGCAGCCGACGGCGTGCTGCAGCAGTATGTCCGCTTCGCCGACATTTTCGGCGGGCGGCTCATCGCGGCCTTCGACTCCATCCCTGCCGATCGCTACGACTATCGCCCCACCCCGGTGCAACAGTCGATCGGGTACATCGCCCAGCATCTCGAAGACGCGAACTATGCACTCTGCGAGCGGCTCGGCACCCATCGGCATGCCGTGACGGCGAAGGATTCGCTCGCCGATAGCGTGAAGGCGCGCTGGCCCAAGGACACGCTGGTCGCGCGCCTCAGGGCGTCGCTCGACTTCTGCGACACCGCGCTGCAGGACGCCGGCCCGGTGAACACCGCCGCGCGCACGAGTACGCTCCTTGCCTTCGAGACCGACCTGGCCGAGCACTACAGCCAGCTCGCCACCTACATGCGGATTCTCGGACTGGTGCCTCCATCGGCGCTCCCGCCGCCGACGCGAAGCGCGATCAACCTACCGTCGGCGAGCCTGACGCCCTTCGCGGGGACCTACCAACTCGCTGCCGGCGTCGAGCTGGCGGTCACGGTCGGTGAGGGGAACCTCGTGGCCCGCTCGAGCCTTGGCGGCCCGCCGGCCCTCCTGTGGCCAGAGAGCCCGACGAAGTTCTTCGTGAAGGAGACCGACGCGCAGGTGACTTTCACCCGGGACGCGAGCGGCGCAGTGACGGGGCTCGTGCTGCACCAGTTCGGGAAGGACCGGGTAGCGAGGCGGATGCGTACGCGGTAGATGGGGGAGTCTCCGATTCGAGGAACTCCATGACCGACGCCAGACGCGTGCGCTGGGGTGTGCTCAGCACCGCAAACATCGGACGCGCTGCGGTGAACCCGGCGATCCAGCAGTCGCGCAACGGGACGCTGGTAGCTGTCGCCAGCCGCAACGAGGCGCGGGCCCGCACCTTCGCCGATGCGCACGGGATCGCGCGAGCGTACGGGACGTACGAGGCGCTTCTCGCCGACGCCGAGATTGACGCGGTCTACATTCCGCTCCCCAATTCGCTGCACCGCGAGTGGACGATTCGCGCGCTCGACCTCGGGAAGCACGTCCTCTGCGAGAAGCCGCTCGCGCTCACTGTCGCGGAGTGCCGGGTGATGGAAGCGGCCGCGAAGGCCAACGACCGGCAGCTGATGGAGGCGTTCATGTATCGCTTCCACCCGCGCACGGAGGCGTTGATCGAGAAGGTGCGGAGTAGCGCGGTGGGAGAGCTTCGCGCGGTACGCAGCGCCTTCACCTTTCGCCTCACGCGACCCGACAACATCCGCCTGTCGGTCGAACTCGGTGGCGGCGCGCTCATGGATGTGGGGTGCTACTGCGTCAACGTGAGCCGCACGCTGGCCGGCGCCGAGCCGGTGGAGGTGCAGGCGTGGGCCACCTGGGGGGAGAGCGGTGTGGATGTGGAGCTGACGGGGATGCTCCGCTTCGAAGGAGGAATGCAGGCGCACTTCGATTGCGCGCTCACGATGGATCGGCGCGAAGTGGCCGAAGTCGGCGGAAGTGCAGCGAGCATCGTCATGGAAGACGCCTTTCTTCCCGGGAAGGGGGAAGTCGCGCTCGTCGAGCGGCGAAACGGCACGGTGCAGAACCAGTGGCACGAGGGCGCCGACCAGTACCAGCGCATGGTCGAACACTTCGCCGACGCGGTGATGGGGCGCATCGAGCTACGCTACACGGTGGGGGAGGCCACCGCGAACATGGCCGCGATCGAGGCGCTGTATCGGTCGGCTCGCGCGGGGGGAACTCCCGTTCGACTCGAAGGGTGAGGCGTCAGGCGTCAGGCGTTCGACATACTGATCGCGACGGCCACCTCCTACCCCTCCTCCACTTCCCGCTCGACCGCCACCTGCAGGATGCTCATGAAGTCCTGCGCGTTGGTCACCACGCCGATCGCCTGGTGCGTCCCGCGGTCCTTGAGCTTGCTCACGAGGAACTCGCTGGCGTCGACACAAATCGTCGGCAGCTCCACGATCCCGCGCTCGGCATCTTCATAGTACGCGGGAAGCATGTTGCCGACGGCAATCGAGTGAAGCGCGGTGGCGATCATCACCGCCATCGTCGCCTTGACCGTGTGGGCGCGCGTGGCATCCTGCGCCGCCACCATGTCGGTAATCACGTCGGGGAGCGGGCCGTCGTCGCGGAGCGAGCCGGCGAGGACGAAGGGAACCTCCTCGACCACGCAGGCGTGCATGATCCCGTCGTTGATGACGCCATCCTTCACCGCCTTGGCGATTGACCCCGCGCGCCGCACGGCGTTGATCGCGCGCATGTGCGCCGAGTGCCCCCCCTCGGTGGCGTCGCCGGCGCTGGTCATGCCTAACGTGGTTCCGACGATGTCGGCCTCCATGTCGTGCACCGCGACGGCGTTGCCGGCGAGCAGCGCCTGCACGTAGCCGTTGCGGATGAACCAGACCATGTTGTCGCGCGCCCGCGAGTGAACGAGTGCGGGACCGGTTACCCAGAGCACGTAGCCGCCGCGCCGCTTCTCCTCGACCAGCATGCGGGCTATCTCGCGATAGTCGATCGGCTTCTCGCGCGAGACCTGGCTCGACATGAAGTGGAACTCTCCCCCTGCAGCTGACGGCCCGTCGAAGCCGTGCGCGTGCACCAGCACTCCTTCGCTCCCGTCCTCGGCACGCCCGACGACGATCTCGTCTCCCGCCTTCACGCGTCGCCCTTCGCGCACCCACCACCCGCCGTCTGCATCGCGCACGAGGACGCCGTCCATGCGAGGCTCGCGCGGCATGGTCCACCGACCGTCTTCGCCCTTTACATAACTGGGAAGGTTCGTCGTCGCGAAGAAGCCGTCGGGAAGCACACCATCACGCTCGGCGCGCACGGTGCGTGCGGCGGGGGCGCTGGCAAGAAGGGGGGCGCTGAAGTCGGGCGCGGCGTACGCGTGCGCATCACTCATGCGTCGCTCCGATCAGAGAATGCGCTTGCCGAGCGCACTGAGGATGAGTTCACGCGCGATCTCGGCCGTGCGATTCCGTTCGTCGAGGACCGGATTGACCTCCACGAGATCGAGGCCCATCAGCTTGCCGCTGTCGGCCAACATCTCCATCGCCAGGTGCGCCTCGCGATAGGTGATCCCGCCGGCGACTGGCGTGCCGACGCCCGGGGCTTCGTCGGGATCGATCACGTCCATGTCGAACGATACCCAAAGACCAGCAGCATCGCGCGTGGCGGTGGCAATCGCCTCCTCCATGACGGCGCGAACGCCGCGCTCGTCGAGGGCGCGCATCGTGAAGGCGTTCAGGTTCCACTTGCGGATGTGGTCGCGCTCGGAGTCGTCGAGATCGCGGAGGCCGACGAGTGCGACGTTGCTCGCGCGGAGCGCGGCGCTCCCCGTACCGCCGACGCTGGACATCGCCTTGTCGCCGTGGCCGAGGAGTGCGGCAAGCGGCATCCCGTGCACGTTGCCGGAGCGCGAGGTAGCGGGGGTATTCACGTCGCCATGCGCGTCGACCCAAACCACGCCCAGCTTGTCGCCGCGTGCATGCAGGTGGGCAGCTGCACCGGCGATCGATCCGGCGGCAAGGGCGTGGTCGCCGCCGAGCACGACGGGGATGGCACCGGCGTCGAGTGCGGCGCGCACCTGTGCGGCGACGTCGGTGCACACCGCGGTGATGGCGCCGAGGTAGCGCGCGCCGCGTTGCGCGCCGCGCGCGGCATCCTCGCGGAACGGAACGTCGACGTTGCCGGCGTCCTCGACCGTGTGGCCGAGTTTCTCGATGTGTTCGCGGAGATCGGTGTAGCGAACGGCGGAGGGGCCCATGTCGACACCGCGGCGCGAGGCGCCGAGGTCCATGGGGACTCCGATGATTCGGACGGTAGTCATGGCGGGAAGCCTATGCGCACTGTTCCTAACGCGGAAGGGTAACGCATGGGCATGCATCGCATGCATGCGCCATCACCTTTCGCGCGCATATTCAAGCCGTATGCAGCCTATCGCAGGTACGGTTGGATGTCGTCGAGCAGGAACTCCGGACTCGCCGCCAGCAGCTGACGGAGCATGTACATGTGCGTGGCTCCGTAGATCACCAGGATGCGATCGTCGGGCCTGGTCACGATGCGCTGAATGTTGGAGAAGATCCGCACGTTGCGGTTGAAGTAGCGGGTGATGAAGCCGTCGGCGCCGATGGGCTCCTCCCGGCTCCCACGCTTCGTCGTCACCAACCAACGACCGATCGCACGCGCCTGCACGTCGGGCGAGTTGAGGTAGGCGAGGTATTCGTTGAGCGGTGACCGGACAGCAAGCGTGTCCTTGAACGCCTTGAGGTCATCGTAACGCTTGTCCCAGTAGTGGACGGCGGAGTCGGATTGTTCCGCATACTTCTCGTACGTGACGATCGAATCGTTAGGGCTGAGCCGGAAGCTGAATGCCTGCGCATCGATCGCATCGAGCTCGGAGAGATTCAGCTGCTTTGCCAGCCGGAATCCCAGCTGGATTCGCTCGTCTGCCGGCATCATGCGCTTGACCACGGGATGCTCGCGATCGTCCACCGGCGCTCCCCCCGCGCGATACGCCGCATACATCGAATCGATGAACGGTTGCGTCTGCGGGCGCGCTTCTATCGCGATTCGCGTCGGCTTGAACTCCGCGAGCCGTTGCACGAGGTGCTCCACCTGTCGCTGGCGCTCGGCGCTCAGCATGTCGATGCGCAAGTCGGGCGGAGTCGTGTTGGCATCGACCTGCTCACCGGCGAAGTGGAAGACCCCGAGCAGGAGCACGTGCGGCTTGGGTGCGTCGTCCTCGAAGATCGTTCTCGAACGCGCCAGTGCCCGCTTCACTGTTGCCGACGAGCCACCGGCGATCGCGGTCGCTCCCGGCGAGGCGGTCGTATCCATGACCGTCCCACCGCGGGAACCGGGAGTACAGGACGCGCTAAGGGCGACGGCGGCGAGGAGGAGAATGGTTGAGCGGATCATGCCAGCAGTCATGAATGTCTCTACGGGAATTCGCAAGTTGGATCGGTCGTCACGCATGCGACACCGCGCCACCGAATCCGACGAGTGCCCAAGGGTTCGACAGTCGAGGCCTCCATCGCGTTTGAGCGCTCACGCCTGCGTCGCGTCATTTGCGCTCCCGCCCCCCGCCCGTAACTTCGCCCCGCCCCGCTTCACGCTCGATCGCAACAACAGACTCCCCGCCCCCGTCCGTGCACATCCGCGACATGAACTGGATGCAGGTCGAGGAATACCTGCGCCACGACGACCGCGCCGTCCTCCCGCTCGGGAGCACGGAGCAGCACAGCTACCTGCGTCTCACGGTCGACTGCATCCTCCCCGAGCGCGTCGCACTCGACGCCGCCGAGCCACTCGGCGTCCCCGTCTTTCCGGTGCTGCCGTACGGCGTGACGCCGTACTTTCGCGACTTCCCGGGTTCGATCTCGCTCCGCGTGGAGACGCACCTGCGCGTGGTGCGCGACATTCTCGACGGGATGGCGCACTCGGGCTTCCGCCGCATCCTCATCGTGAACGGGCACGGCGGCAACGGCGCGGTGCAGCAGTTCACGCAGGAGTGGACCGCCGACAACCCGGAGTGCCGGGTGATCTTCCACAACTGGTGGAACGCGCCGCGCACCTGGGCCAAGGTGCAGGAACTCGACCCGGTCGCCTCGCACGGCTCGTGGATGGAGAACTTCCCGTGGACGCGATTGCCCGGCGTGGAGCTCCCGGCCCATCAGCGCCCCATGATCGACCTCGCGCGCCTGCGGGCGCTCCCGCCAGCTGCACTGCGCGACTACCTGGGCGACGGCAACTTCGGCGGCGTCTATCAGCGCGCAGACGAGGAGCTGCTCGCGCTCTGGGACGTCGCCGTCGACGAAACGCGCGCGATCCTCGACGGGACGTGGGGGGACGCCCGATGATGCGGAGCTTCGCATGCGCACGCTGATCTGGGGCTCTGGCGCGATCGGGGGGACGCTCGGGGCCTACCTCGCCCGTGCAGGACACGACGTGACGATGGTCGACGCGGTCGCCGAGCACGTCGCGGCGATCGCCCGTGACGGGATACGCATCACGGGGCCGATCGACGAGTTCTCGGTGCGAGTGCCGGCGTTCACCCCCGACGTGCTCGACGGCACGTGGGAGTGGATCGTCCTCGCCACCAAGGCGCATCACACGGAGAGCGCCGCTCGCGCCCTCCTCCCGCACCTCGCCGGCAACGGCTGTGTTGTCTCGGCGCAGAACGGCCTCAACGAGCTGGCGATTGCCGCGGTCGTGGGCGCACAGCGCACCGTCGGTTCATTCGTGAACTTCGGCGCCGACTACCTGGAGCCCGGGGTTATCCACTACGGTGGACGCGGCGCAGTGGTGCTCGGAGAGATCGACGGAACGGTCACACCACGCATCACCGCGCTCCGCGAGGCATGGGCAGATTTCGACCAGCGTGCGATCGTCACGCCCAACATCTGGGGCTACCTGTGGGGGAAGGAAGCGTACGGTGCGATGCTCTTCGCCACCGCCCTCACCAACGACTCGATCGCCGACGCCCTCGCGCGCCCCGAGTATCGCCCGCTCTACATCGCGCTTGCGCGCGAGATCCTCGCGGTGGCCGCGGCGCGCGGTGTGACACCCGAAGCGTTCGACGGCTTCGACCCGCGCGCCTACCTGCCGACCGCCGCGCCCGACGCGGCGGCTCACTCGCTCGACGCGCTCGTCGTCCACAACCGCAAGTCGGCCAAGACGCACAGCGGGATCTGGCGCGACCTCGCCGTCCGAAAGCGCCCGACCGAGGTGGACGCGCAGCTCGGGATTGTGGTGACGTTAGGCAATGAGGCGGGTGTTCCGGCGCCGATCACCGCTCGGCTGGTGCAGCTGATCCACGACATCGAACAAGGGCATCGCCCGATGTCGCTCGAGACGCTCGACGTCCTCGCCACGACGGCTCGCGAACAGACGCACACATGACCTTCGACTTCACCGGCCAGACCGTCATCGTCACCGGCGCCGCCCACGGCTTCGGCCGAGTGATCGCCCTCGCCTTCGCGTCAGGCGGTGCGCACGTGTGGGCCTGCGACATCCTTGCCGAGGAATTGCAGGTGACGGAGAAGTTGTGCGCGGGCATGCGCGGATCTTGCACGTCACGGGTAGTAGATGTGCGAAGCAAGAGCGAGGTCGACGCGTTTGTGCGCGAAGTGTCGGCCGGGACCTCGGCAATGCGCTCTTCAGCGGACTCCGCGATCTCCGCGGTTCAAAGCTTTTTTACCGCGGAGACCGCGGAGAACGCGGAGTCGGCTTCAGGCGCGGACGCGGCAGCGAACGCGAACTCTGCGAACCCCGCAAACTCCGCAATTCAAAGCCCTTCAACCGCAGAGTTCGCAGAGAACGCAGAGAAGTCTGCGGACGCGAACGCAGCTGCGCTCGAGAACTCCGCGGACTCCGCGATCTCCGCGGTTCAAAGCTTTTTTACCGCGGAGTCCGCGGAGACGACGACACATGACGCGGCGGCGCGCCACGTCGACATCCTCGTCAACAACGCCGGCGGCGTGCTCGGACAGGTCGGCCGCCCGCTCGAGGAGATCTCCCCGGCCGACTGGCAATCGATCTTCGATGTCAACGTCACCGGTGCCTTCTACATGTCGCAGGCGGTCGCGCCGGGGATGAAGCGCGCCGGGCGCGGGCGAATCGTCAACATCTCGAGCGGCGCCGGCCTCGGAATCTCGCTCACCGGGATCCAGGCCTACGCCTCCGCCAAAGCCGCGCAGATCGGGCTCACGCGGCAGCTCGCCCACGAGCTCGGCCCCTTCGGCATCACCGTCAACAACATCGCCCCCGGCTTCGTGCGCTCCAATCCGACGACCGAGCGGCAGTGGGAGTCGTACGGCGCCGAGGGACAGGCCGCGCTCATCGATCGCATCGCGCTCAAGCGACTCGGTACTCCCGACGACATCGCCCACGGCGTCCTCTTCTTCGCGTCGGACTACGCGGGCTGGATCACCGGACAGGTCCTCTCGATCGACGGCGGGAAGTGATGCCTGACGAGCGCGTTCTTGCTCACCTGCGGCAGTGCCATGCGCAGATCCTTGATGAGCTGATCGAGTTCGCTGCGATCCCGAGCGTCAGCACCGATCCTGCGCACGGCGGCGATGTCGCCCGTGCCGGCCAGTGGGTCTCGCAGAAGCTTGCAGCTGCCGGACCGTTCAACGTGAGGACCATCGAGACCGGCGGGAACCCGGTCGTGTACGGCGAGTGGCTCGGCGCCCCGGGCACGATCACCATCCTCGTCTACGGGCACTATGACGTGCAGCCCGCCGACCCTCTGGAGAAGTGGGAGAGTGCTCCCTTCGTTCCAACCGTTCGCAACGGGCGCCTCTACGCGCGCGGTATCTCCGACGACAAGGGACCGATGCTCATTCCGATCAAGGTCGCCGAGTCGTTCATCGCGGCGGCCGGCGCGCTCCCGGTGAACGTAAAGTTCATGTTCGAGGGGGAGGAAGAGATCGGGAGCCCGAGTCTCGAGCGCTTCATCGCCGAGCATCGCGAACTCCTCGCCGCCGACGTCGTGGTCTCGGCCGATGGCGCGATGTGGCGCATCGACGAACCGTCGCTCACCGTCTCCAGCCGTGGGCTGTGCGGACTCGAGTTGCGCCTGACGGGAGCGTCGAAGGATCTGCACTCGGGGCGTCACGGCGGAGCTGTCGCCAACCCGCTGCACGCGATGGCTCGGCTCATTGCTTCGTTGCACGACGCGAACGGTCGCGTCGCCGTCGACGGATTCTACGACCAGGTGCGGGAACTCGACGCAGCCGAAAGAGACGCCATCGCCGCACTCCCCTTCGACGAAGCCGCGTACCTGCGCATGGTCGGCGCGCCGGCAGCGGTCGGCGAGACGGGCTATTCGACGCTCGAGCGCCAGTGGTCGCGCCCCACGCTCGAGGTGAACGGAATGTGGGGCGGCTACCAAGGTGCCGGGCAGAAGACGGTCATTCCCAGCGAGGCATTCGCGAAGATTACCTGCCGCCTCGTCCCCGACCAGGAACCCGACGACGTCGTCGCACTCGTCAGGCAGCACCTCGAACGCAACGTGCCAGCAGGGACGCGTCTTTCGGTCACCGCGTTCGGGCACGGCGCGCGTCCGTCGCACATCGCCCCCGACCACCCGGCGCTCGCCGCGGCCGACGCCGCGCTGCATGCCGTCTACGGCGTGCACCCGCTCGTCGTGCGCATGGGAGGGACGCTCCCGATCTCCGAGCTCTTTACCCGCTACCTCGGACTCGCGACGGTCTTCTTCTCGTTCTCGACCGCCGACGAGGATTATCACGCCCCAAACGAATTCTTCCGCATCCACCGCCTGCAGGAAGGACTCGAAGCGTGGGCACGCTACTGGGAAGTCCTCGGTGCGCTCCGCCCCGCCGTTCTTGATCGACACAAGGGACGCCCCATGCAGCTGACGACAGACAACGGAGCCGCATGACCTCGATCGATTCGAGCAGCGATCTCGCCCGCGCCGAAGCGAAGGTCGAGGCGCACAGCGCCTCGCTTAAGAAGGAGCTCGGGGTGCGCGACCTCGCCCTCACACAGATCCTCTTCATCGTGGGGCTCACGTGGATCGGCGTCGCGGGAAAGCTCGGCCCCTCGCACGTGGTGCTCTGGCTCCTCGCGCTCGTCCTGTTCTACATCCCGTCGGCAGTCGTGGTGATGTACCTCAATCGCCTTATGCCGCTCGAGGGGGGGCTGTACCAGTGGGCGAAGCTCGGCTTCAATGAGACGGTCGGCTTCATGCTGGCGTGGAACCTGTGGCTGTACGTGATCATGTACACCTCCGAGGTGGGGCTCCAGTGCGCGACCTACCTCTCGTATGCCATCGGGCCGAGTGCTGCCTGGATGACGACGAGCGCCTGGTTCGTGGCGCTCTCCTCGGCGGTGGTCCTCACGCTGATGATGGTCGCGTCCACCATCGGCCTCTCCGTCGGCAAGTGGGTGCACAACACCGGCGGCGTGATGATGCTCGCCATCTTCGCGACGATCATTCTCCTCCCGTTGTTAGGGCTCGCCACCGGGACGCTCCGCGAGTATCACCCGTTCCGCACCGAACTTCCGGCCTTCACCCTCTTCAACCTCAACCTCCTCGGCAAGATGGGGTTCGGCGCCCTGGGTGGCTTCGAATACATCGCCATCCTCGCCGGCGAGACGCGCTCCCCGTCGCGATCGGTGGGTCGGTCGGTCATCATCGCCGCGCCGATCATCGCGATCATGTTCGTCCTCGGGACGGCGACCGTGGTCGCCTACATCCCCACCAACGACATCGACCTCGTCGGCCCCATGCCCCAAGTGCTGCGCGCCGGCTTCGGACCGTTTGGGATCGCCGGCCCGCTCGTGACGCTGGCGATCCTCATGACGCTCGCCATGCGCGTCGCGCAAGTGAGCGTGAGCTTCACCGCGGTCACGCGACTCCCGATGGTCGCCGGGTGGGACCGTCTCCTCCCCGCCTGGTTCTGCCGGCTGCACCCGAAGTACAAGACGCCGATCAACTCGATCCTCCTCGTCGGCGCCTGCTCGTTCCTCATGTCGCTCTCGAGCCTCGTCGGCGTGGGGCAGGCCGAGGCGTTCCAGCTCCTGTTCAACGCCAGCGGGATGTTCTACGCCCTCACCTACGTGGTGATGTTCGCCATCCCGCTCTGGGGACTTCGCGGCGTGGCGCCGCGGGCGCCGCGCTGGTTGCAGGTGGCGGCGGTGTCGGGGCTCCTCATGACGCTCCTCTACCTCGTCCTGTCGATCTTCCCGATCATCAAGGTCGAGAGCGTCTTCGCCTTCGCCACCAAGATCACCGTCGTCATCGTCGCCGCGAATCTCCTCGGCTGGGCGATCCTCCGCTCGGCGCGACGCCGAGGCGTGCTGACACCGGCTGTCGACGCCTAGTCCCCCCGCCCGACGCCGACGCCGCATGCGCGTCGTCGAGCCACGTATCCTAAGCCGTCTCGGGGACGATCCCCAGCTTCCGCTCGATGGCCTCGAGGGGCACCCCCTTGGTCTCGGGAACCAGGAACGTCGCCCACAGCAGGTGCAAGATCATCATGAAGCAGAAGAAGCCGAAGACCTGCGCCGGCGCGAACGCCGTGACCATCGACGGGAAGAACGTCGTGAGGAGCGCGGCGAAGATCCAGTGCGTGAAGCTTCCCAGCGTTTGTCCCGAGGCGCGGTAGCGACTCGGGAAGATCTCCGAGATGAGCACCCAGATGACGGCCCCCTGCCCTACCGCGTGCGCGGCGATAAAGGCGAAGATGCACGCCGGGACGATGCTGAAGTGCTGCGTGGCGAAGGCCCACGCACACGTTCCCAACGACGCGATGTAGCCGAACGAGCCGAGGATCAGGAGCGTCTTGCGCCCCAGCCGGTCGATGAGCCAGAGCCCGACGAACGTGAAAACGAGGTTCGTCACGCCGATCCCGATCGACTGGAGCAACGCCGCTTCCTGTCCGAGCCCGGTGAGCTCGAAGATGCGCGGGGCGAAGTAAAGAATGGCGTTGATTCCCGAGAGCTGGTTGAAGAAGGCGACGAGGAACGCCAGCGCGATCGGAACGCGGAGCCGCCACGTCCAGAAGTTCGCCTTGCCGGCGCTGCGCTCAGCGGCCGCCTGCATGCGCGTGACTTCATCGCGGACCTCGCCCGGGCTGAAGTCGGGATTGGCCAGCGCCACGACGCGCTCGGCCCCTTCCGCATCGCCACGACGCGTCACCAGCCACCGCGGACTCTCCGGAAGACCGAAGCAGAGCACCATGTAGATGAGCGCCGGAAACGCCTCGACACCGAGCATCCACCGCCAGGCGTTCTCACCCACCGACGCGAGGAGTGCGTTGGAGGCGAAGGCGGCGAGAATCCCGAAGACGATGTTGAACTGGAACATCCCCGCCAGCCGCCCGCGGCGCGCCGCGGGGGCGATCTCGGAGATGAAGAGCGGCGCCGCGATGGTAGAGATCCCGACGCCGACGCCACCGATGAAGCGAGCGATCATGAAGGTGTAGACGTCGGTCGCCAGTCCCGACCAGACCGCCGAGACGAAATAAAGGAGGCCGATCCAGACCAGCGTCTTCTTTCGACCGAGTGAATCGGTGGGCCACCCGCCGACGATCGAGCCGAGCACCGTCCCCCAGAGCGCCATCGACATCGCAAGCCCGTGCTGCGCCGGACTGAGGTGCCAGAGCGCCTGAATAGTCGTCTCGGCGCCGGAAATGACGACCGTGTCGAACCCGAAGAGGAATCCGGCGAGCGCAGAGCTCACCGACCAGAGGATGAGGCGACTGGGCACTAGGGGGAGTCGGAATAGGACGTTCTGAGAGAGCGAGCGGGCGCGCGCTCCCGCTCGGTCGACATTGCGTGGGTCACGGGTTCGTACCGATCGGCGGGCGGCACAATCGTATCCCGCTGAGGAGGCGGGCGCGAGGTAACTGACTGCGCACGCGATGCGCACCGGGGTGTGGACGCGGTCGCCGACGCGGGCACCAACGCTACGATTGCGCTGCCGATCGAAAGATTGGCTGGCGCCAACCCGGATCTGCGGGGTAGGATCAAGGCTGTCATCCCAAACACCCCGCAAGGAGTCCGCAGATGCATCGAATGTCAGGAGTCAGGCTCGCCGCACTCACGCTCGTACTTGCGGCCCCGCTCACCGTTGCCCGCGCGCAGGATGAGTCCAAGGCCGTGAAAGACGGCGGAATCAGTGTTACCGGCTGGAAGGGAGTGGTGGACGCGAGAGAAGCAAAGAGTGGCGCCACGATCACCGACGCCAAGCTGTGGACCATGGGACCCGGCATGCATGTCACCACCGGGCCTGCAACTACCTACTGGAAGTCGGACAAGAAACTCACCGGCGACTACACGGTGAAGGCGACGTTCAACGAGGCGAAGTACATGTCGCTGAACTCGCATCCGCACCCGTACGGCATCATGATCGCCGGCAACGACCTCGAGGGAGAGAAGCCGGAGTTCCTGTACTGCGCCGCCTACGGCAACGGAAACTTCATCTTCCGCGGCTTTTCCTCGACCGCTGAGCGCGGGACGTTCTCGATGACCACGGGCCGCGCCGGTGACCCCAACGACGCGGTGCACAAGGCCGCCGGGAAGGACCAGCCGGTGTCGCAGGAAATCGCGATGCAGGTGAAGGGCGACAAGGTCTCCTGCATGATCAACGGGACGACCGTCGCCAGCTACACCAAGGCCGAAGTCACGGGCGCCGGCAAGGTAAAGAGCCTCGACGGCTACGCTGGCGTACGCTTCGGGCACAACACCGACGCGCACATCTCCGGCTTCACCATCACGCAGCCGTAGCGCACGATCGCGTGGACAACGCGCTGTCACGAGGGCCGCCGCGAGCAGGATTCGCGGCGGCCCTCCGACGTTTCGCCCCCTCCTAGCCCTCGCGGCCGACACCCTTTGCCCTGTCGGTGTGTCGAACACCCCGAAAGACGAAGTCCGCGCCTGAATCTTTCGATAGACGCGCCCGTAAATACGCACACGGAGTATTTGCGCGCCGATCCCGCGAGTCGCGGCTCGACCGCTTTTCGCTCACCTCCCTCCCGCTCGACGCGATGAACACGCTGGAGTACCACGTCCTGCTGGCGCTCGCTGGCGGACCGCTCTACGGCTACGCGATCAGCGACGCGATCGCCGCCGATTCGGGGGGTGCGCAAGCGCCGCGCGCCGGCTCGCTGTACCGCGTGATCGCTCGGCTCATGAGCGCTCGACTGGTCGTCGAAGCCGAGCCTGACGAGTCGCCGCCGCCGCACCCGGGGCACGCGCGTCGCTACTACGCGCTGACTGCCGCTGGCCGGCGCGCCTTGAGCGCCGAAGCGCGCCGCCTTCGCGAAGTCGCGGCGATCGCCGAGCGCCGGCTCGGCGCACTCCCCGGGCGTTCGTGATGCGCGCGTACCGCGCGATCCTGTTCGCGCTCATCGCGCGCTATCCGGCCCCCTTTCGCGCGGAGTTCGCCCGCGAAATGGAAGAGCAGGTCGAGCGCGACCTCGCCGCCGCGCGAACGCGCGGCGCGTTGCAACTGTGGTGGTGTTTCGCCGCCACTGCGTTCGACCTGGCGACGGCGGCTCTCGCCGAACGCTGGGATCCGGCGTGGGTGAACCCGCGCATCACTCCATCGAGGAGGAAGGACATGCGACAAGTCGCCGAGCTGTGGGTCGCCGACCTGCGCCACGCCGCGCGCGCCCTGATGCGATCTCCCGGATTCACGCTGGTGACGGCGGGGACGCTCGCACTGGCGATCGGCGCCAATGCGGGGCTGTTCAGTGTGGTGAAGACCGTGCTGCTCGATCCGCTCCCCTACGCGAATCCGGATCGACTCGTCCACATCGCGGCAACCGCGCCGGGCTCCGACTTCCCCGACGAGTTCGGGGTGGGAGCCGAGTTCCTGGTGCAATACCGCGAGCGCGCGCACACGATCGAGGACGTCTCCACGGTCAACTCGTTCACCTCGACGCTGCGTACCAAGGAACGAGTCGAGCGAGTGCGCATGTCGGAACCGACCAACTCGCTGTTCTCGACGCTGGGCGTTCGCCCGATTCTCGGACGACTTCCCGTCGATGCGGATGAGGACCGCGTCATGGTGATCAGCCATGCCCTCTGGCAGAACTGGTTTGGCGGCGACTCCGCAATCCTGGGCCAGACGTTCGATGTGTCGGGACGTCCTCGCACGGTCGTGGGGGTAATGGGGCCGGGCTTCGAGTTCCCGCGGGAGGGCGTCATGCTCTGGATGTCGAGCGTGCTGCACACCGAAGGCATCACGCCGGGGCGATTCGGCTCTCCGCTCGTCGCGCGCCTTGCCCCGGGCGTGACTCCGGAGCAGGCCGCGCGCGAGCTCACGGCGCTGTCCAAACAGCTTCCCGAGCGCTTCGGCGGCACACCCAACTACGCGCGCCTCATCGAGCAGCATCGCGCGATCGTCCGGCCGCTCAAGGAACAAGTCCTCGGCCCGGCCGCCAGCGCGATCTGGATTCTCTTCGGTGCAGTTGCGATCGTCTTCCTCATCGCCTGCGCCAACGTCGCCAACCTCTTCCTGGTGCGATCGGAAGGGCGGCAGCGCGACCTCGCTGTGCGGCGCGCGATCGGCGCCGCGCGCGCGCAGCTCATCCGGTTGCAGCTGTCGGAAGCACTCGTCGTGGCAGTGCTCGCCGGCGCCCTCGCCGTCGCGCTCACCTTCATCGCCCTGCCGATGCTGGTGCACGCTTCGCCCCCGGGCGTTCCGCGACTCGACTCGGTGCACGTGACGGGGGCCACGATCGCGTTCACGGCCGGCACGGTGCTGCTTGCGGCACTGGTCTGTGGGCTGTACCCCGCGGTGCGCGCCTCCGCCCCCGACCTCACGCGCCTGCGCGAGGGAGGGCGCGGCGCTACGCGCTCGCGCCGATGGGTGCGCGACGGACTCGTCGTCGCGCAGACGGCGATGGCGCTCGTACTCCTCATCGGCTCGGGACTTCTCGTGCGCTCGTTCCAGAAGCTCCGTGACGTGGACCCCGGCTACTCGACCAAGGATCTCTTCTCCTTCCAGATTGCGCCCGAGGGACCGGTGTACAACGACGGTCCAGCGTTCGCACGATTCGACATGGACTTCATGGAGCGCCTGCGCGCCCTACCGGGCGTGGAGCAGGTGGGACTGGTGGAGAACCTCCCCCTCAATGAAGGGACCTCGCTCGTCCCCTTCCGCGCCGACGGTGGGACGAGCGACGTGAACGAAGGGAAGCGGATGCGCCTCACCTTTGCAGCTGGCGACTACTTCTCGGCGATGGACATCGCGGTGCGCGCCGGCCATGCGTTCCCGCCGCGCGACCTGGCGGCCACAATCGGTACCGTGGTAATCAGCCAGAAGGCGGCCGACCTCATGTGGCCGGGACTCGACCCGATCGGGCGACGACTCCAGCAACGCGGCGACTCGGCGTGGTTCACGGTCATCGGTGTGGTCGAGGACGTGTTACAGAACGACCTGCGCGAGACTGCCGAACCGCTCGTCTACTTTCCGCTGGTAGGGCCGACGCCGCAGAGCTGGGCGATCTCCTCTCCGGCCTTCGTCCTCAAGACCGCGCGCGCCGAGACGATCGCCAGCGAGGTGCGCGCGCTCGTGCACGAAGTCGCCCCCGAAGCGCCGATGTACCGCGTCTACACGATGGCGGGACTCGCCGCAGACTCCATGGTCGCACTTCGCTTCACGATGTTCACGCTGGGCGTCGTCTCGGCGCTCGCGCTCCTGCTCGGAACGGTTGGTCTCTACGGCGTCCTCTCCTACGTGGTCGCCGAGCGGACGCGGGAGATCGGCGTGCGCATGGCACTCGGCGCACGTGCCGATCAGGTGCGGCGGATGGTGGTGGGCGAAGGGGCGCGCGTCGTTGGCGCCGGCGCGGTGATCGGGCTCGTCGTCGCCATCGGGACGACGCGATTGATGGAGAGTCTCCTCTTCGGCGTCGCGCCGCTCGACTGGATCACCTTCGTGGCAATGTCGGCGGCAATGCTCGCGGTCGGAATGCTGGCGAGCTATGTCCCCGCACGGCGTGCGTCGCGCGTGGCGCCGATGGAGTCGCTGCGAGGGGAGTGAGTCTTGAGACGGGGGACGGGGGACGGGGGACGGGAGGTGGCTACTTCTCCTTCTTCTGTCCTCCGCCCCCCGTCGTCTTCACGGTCATCACCTTGTTGAGCGCGTCGAACCAGAACGGGGCGCCGAGGGAGACGGCGAGCGTGGTGAGCAGGAGCCCAACGATCTCCTGCAGGTACCAGAAACCGGTGCGGCCTACCTTGTCCGGGGCGTGCTCCCACCCGATCGGGAGGTCGAGCGACTGCAGCGCGCGCAGGCGCGAGTCCAGTGTGACCTTCGCCTCCCCTGGCGTCGCGGGAGCGATCGTCTTCCCCCGCGCGGCGGCGGCGGTCGCGCTGTCCGTGCGAATGGAGTCGGCGTAGCTGACAATGAGTTCGCGCGCCGCCTTGCTACGCGCGAGGTGCTGGGCGATGGCGATCGTGTTGACGTTGAGGGCGAGCGTCGAGAGCGCGCCGATCACGAGGAGCCAGTAGTGCGTGCGCCGCTTGTACCACCCCGACACGCGCTGCATCGACGCGTCGAACCACCCTTCGATGTTGCGACGCGCCACGTCGAGGTCGCCCTTGGCGTCGTCGAGCGCGATCACGAGTGCGCGGCGCACGCGTGCGCTCGGAATCAATTCAATCCCCGCTCGCAGGGTATCGAGCGTGATCGTTCGCGTCGAGGCGTCGTCGTCCTTGTCCGTCGCCGGTCCACGCACCATCAGGTCGACGAGTGCCGTTGAGAAGAGCGCCGATGGGATGTAGGTCGGGAGGTCGCCGCCGGTCACGCGCTCGCGCGGATGGGTTTCGTCGTTGGCCTTCCCTTGCGCCTGCTCGGTGATGACGCGCTGCGATTCGGGCCCTGGTGTGTAGTCGCCGCGATAGAGCGCGAAGATCAGCGGATGTTCGTAGAAATCTCGGGCCAGGCCAGTTCCCAGCCGGTCGTCGAGGAGTTCGCGGATCCCCGCCTCGAGGAAGACGGCGCGCGTCTTGAAGATGCTCTCCAGCCCCTCGCGCACCGCCGTCGCAAAGAGGGAGAGCAGGAGAAAGACCAGCACCAACCCGATCGCGACATCGAGGACTTCGGAGCCGAACATGTGACGCTCCTCGGCGAGAATGGCGGCGCACGCAGTGCGGACACGCACGCGAATGCGCGACGCGAAAACGCGCGACGCGAAAATGCGCGACGCGAAAACGCGCGACGCGAAAATGCGCGACGCGAAAACGCGCGACGCGAAAACGCGCGACGCGAAAACGCGCGACGCGAAAACGCGCGACGCGAAAACGCGCGACGCGAAAATGCGCGGGCGTTGACTCCGACGCAAAGGGGGCGCACGCAACCGAGCGGCGCGATGCCGTCCTCGGCAATGCCCCGATTGCGCCTGACGCGCTGCGATCGGTAAATAGTGCGGAGGTCGCGCCACGCGGCCGAATGTCGCAGTGCCCTGCGCGACTGGGGGCGAAGGATCCACCGGGGAGCCATGCATCCAATTCCACGCTCCATTCGGCGGTTAGCGCTCTTTCTCCTCTCGCTGCCGCTCGTCGCGCTCGCCCTCGCCGTTCTGTACCAGGCGGGGATGGCGCGTCTCGAGCACCTTCCGCGCACGCTCGGCGAGAGCATGCAGTGGGCCGTCGCCACCATGACCACGACCGGCTTCGGTTCCGACACCACCTGGTCGCATCCGCTCATGGCCGCCTTCGTCATCGTGGCGGAGTTCGTGGGCGTGACGATGATCTTCCTGATCTTCCCGGTCTTCATCATCCCGCTGCTCGAGGAACGCTTCGAGGCGCGCCTCCCCAGCACTATCCCCGCGCTCGATGGCGAGGTGTTCATCTACCGCTACGGACCGGCCGTCACCTCGCTCCTCGATGAGCTGGAACGCGCCAACGTCGAGACGGTGATCCTCGAGGAAGATGAGGGCGTCGCCCGCCGACTTCACGAGCAACGCTACCGCGTGATCCTCGGAAGTCTCGAGGACGACGACCCCGACCTGCAGAACCTCGCCCACGCGCGCGCGGTGGTGGCCAATGGCGACGACGAGGAAAACGCCGCGATGGCGCTGAGTGCGCGCTACCACGGCTTCACGGGGCCGATCCTCGCCATGGTCGACAATCCAGCGCGCCGCACCGCGATGCTGCGCGCCGGGGCGACGACCGCCTTCACTCCGACCCACGTCCTCGCTGCCGCGATCGCCGCGCGCGCGAGTCATCGCCTGAGTCCGCGCATTTCCGGTGTGCGACACCTCGGCGCGCATCTCGATGTCGCCGAGTTGCGCATCCATTCCTCGAGCGCGCTCGCGGAACACAGCATCCGCGAATCGAACGTGCGCTCGCGCACTGGCGCCACGATCGTGGGGCTCTGGGTCGAGGGACAGTTCGTGAGCCAGCCGAACCTCGACACGCGACTTGGTGTCGGGACGATCATCGTCGCGGTGGGGAGTGATGAGGGAATCGCTCGCCTCGGCGCGCTCGCCATGCCCGTGCATCGCGAAGGAAAGCTGCTGGTCATCGGGAACACGATAATCGGCCAGAAAGCCGCCGAGATCTTGCGGCTGGCGGACGAGGAGGTGCTCGTGATCGACGAGGAGGCGGGGGAAGGGGTGGACATCGTTGGCGACCCGCTCGATCCCGACGTCCTCGCCCGCGCGGGGGCCGGCGAAGCCCGCGCCGTCGTCCTGGCGCTCGAGTCGGATAGCGCGACGCTCTTCGCCGCCGCGCTGGTGCGTAGCCTCGCGCAGGAGGTCCTCGTGGTGGCGGCGGCGAGCCGTGCCGAGAACGTGGCGCGCATCCACCGCGCCGGCGCCGACTTCGCCCTGTCGATCGGGCAGGTGGCAGGGCAGCTCCTCGCCTTTCACCTCCTCGGGCAGGAATCGGTCTCGCTGGAAGCCGAACTCAAACTGGTGGCAACATCACCGGGGTCGCTCGTGGGGCAGTCGCTGGCCACGCGCCTCATTCGCGAACGCACCGGGTGCTCGGTCGCGGCGGTCGAGCGCGACGACGTCGTCCACGTGGAGTTCGACGGATCCTTCCGGCTCGAGGCCAACGACGTCGTGTACCTGTGCGGCACCGCGGCGACGCTCACGCGCTATTTCCGCGAATTCCCCGGGACGAAGACGCTGACACGGAGCCAGGCCGGGGAGTCGCTCGCGTGGATGACCGAAGAGCGTGCCGTGAGCGACGCGCGCCGGGCAAGCACGAGCGCGCCGACACCAAGTCGTTAGTCCGTGCGCATCGCCACCAGGGGATCGACCCGCGTGGCGCGTCGCGCCGGAACGAGGCAGGCGGTGATCGCTGCCACGAGCATCAGCGCGAGCGTGATGAGGAGGACGCGAGTATCGGCCGGGGCGATGCCGTACAGCGACGCGCGCAGCACCCCTCCGGTCGCGAGTGCCCCCATGGCACCGGCCACCAGCCCTACCGCGGGAAAGGTGAGACCATCGCGCAGCACGAGTCCGACTACGCTGCGCGCCGATGCCCCGAGCGCGAGGCGGATCCCCATCTCGCGCGTGCGCTGTGCCACAGCGAAGGCCACCACGGCGTAGATCCCGCTGACCGCGAGTCCGAGCGCGAGCAGCGCAAAGCCTCCATAGAAGCCCGCGTCGAAACGTTGTCGCGCCCACGAATCCCCAATCAACGATTGCAGGGTCGCGACTTCGGTGAGCGGAGTATCGGGATCGATTTCGCGCACGACGTCGCGAACGGCGGGAAGGAGCGACATCGGCTCGGGAGCGGTGCGCACGAAGTAGCGCCGCCATCCGTACGTGAATTGCGCATACGGCGTGTAGAACGACCGGAGATTGGGCGCGGCGTCCAGTGGCTCGTACATCACGTCGCTCACGATCCCGACGATCTCGACGCTCGCCCCCGCGCCGTCGTACGAGCCACTCCCGAACCAGACGCGCTGTCCGATGGGATCCTGGTCGGGCCAGAACTCGCGCGCGGCACTCGCGCTGATGATGGCCACGCCCGGGTGCTGGGCGTCGTCGGTGGCGGTAAACGCTCGCCCCCGCAGGAGCGGGATGCCTAACGTGGCAAAGTGCTGCGGCGCGACGTAGTGGCGCAGGACGGCGGGCGCGCGCTCCGGGCTCTGGTCGTCGCGCCCGGCGAAGAAGAGCGTCGAGCGCGCGGTCCCGCTCACCGGCGCCCCTCCATCGACGGTCGCCGAGACCACGCCGGGGAGCGCGGTGATCGCCGCCAGCATGCGATCGATGTACGCCGGCGCGGCTCCCGTCGGGACGCGCGCGTCGGCCGGGCGAATGAGGAACGTCAGGACGTGATCGCTCTCGACTCCAATCACCACGTGCCGCATCCGATCGAACGACGCGATCATCAGGCCGCCAGCGACGCAGAGCATCACCGCAAGTGCGACTTCGGCCATCACGATGAGCGAGCGCGCCGACACGCGACGCAACGACGTCCCCTGCGCCGACACGCCGCGCGCGCCGTCGTGCAGCCCCTCGTGCACATCCACCCGAAGGGCGAGCCGCGCCGGCACGAAAGCGATGAGCGCCCCCGAGATCGCCGTCACCGCAAGTCCGGACAGTGCGACACTCCAGCTGAACGTCGGCGTCGCGAACGGCGCGAGCGATCCATAGAAGTTGCGCGCCCCCCAGAACTCCGTTGGCGAGCTGAGACTGCGGGAAAGGGTGGCCGCGAGTGCGGTCCCCAGTACCCCGCCAGCCGCAATCGTGCGCCAGACGCGCCACGCGTGCCCCGCGAACAGCGCACCCGGCGTCGCTCCCAGTGCCGCTCGCACCGCCCACTCACCGCGACGCGCGAGCGCGTCGCCCAGGAAAAGCGAGGTGACGTTGGCACAGGCCAGCAGGTGCAGGAGCGCCATCGCGCCGAGGAGCAGGAGGAGCGCGGTGCGCGCCGCCGGATAGACGCGCGCGTCGTTGAGCGTACGCGCGAGCCCCGACGGCGCGTCGCCGATCGCTGGGGCCGCGTTAGGGTGCGCTCGATAGAGTCGCGGGACGAGCGCTTGCAACTCGCGCGTCGCGTCGTCGCTCGAGCGCCCGGGCGCGAGCCGCGCGACTGCGCTGATGAAGTCCTGATCGGTCGTGAGATACTCGGGATACGTCAACCGCGGCGCCATCGCGGTCGGGAGCCAGAGCTGCGCGCGATCGGTCAGCCCGTGAAAGCCCGGCGGCATGACACCAATGATGTCATGGACCACGCCATTGATCGCGACCGTCGCGCCGACGTTGTCGGCGCGCGCCCCAAAGCGGCGTTGCCAGAGGTCATGTCCAATCAGCACGACCGCGTTCGGCTCGGCGGCCAGGTTGTCGCGGATCGAGATCGGTCGCCCCATCGCCGGCCGAATACCGAGCATCGCGAGGTACGACGGCGAGACGAACTCGCCGCGCGTCGCCTCGGCATTCTCACCCCCCGTGAGATAGAGCTCCGTCCCGGTGTACCACGCCACCGACGAAAGAGTGGTGGCCGAGTCGGCGAGCGCCGTCACTCGCGCGTGCGACCAACGCGCTTCTCGGCGAGCAGTCGGTCCATCTGCATGGGTGGTGTAGAGCATCACCAGCCGGGCCGCATCGGCGAATGGCGGCGGACGCCAGAGCGCCGCCCACGTCAGCGCGAAGGCAGCCGTCAGGACCGCGACGCTGACCGCGATCGTGCTGGCGACGCCAACGGACAGCGAGCGGGGAGCGCGACGGAATGACATGACGCTTGGATGCCGCTGGCGCGCGCCGTGTTTAGTACGCGGCTCGTCAGATGCAGCCTTCCTACCGCTTGCGCCGCACCGTCGTGGGAAATTCGGCGTGGAAGCAGACGCTCGCCATGTCGGCGATGCGCTCATCGAGGAAGGCGCGGGCGTCGGCGATGGCCTGGTTGTAGATCGTTGGTCCGAATTCGCTCACGACGAAGTCGAGCAGGAGCGTGGCCTTGAGGTCACCGACTTCCTGGTCGAGGTTGTCGGCGATGTAGTGGCGCAACGCGGCGACGGCGTGCGCGCGCGCCTCGTCGGGGAGGGCGAGAGGTGGCATGCGAGGAAATTGGAAGAGAATGCACAACGCCGGCCCCACGACGTGGGGCCGGCGTCATTCTATCACCGCGTTGCGCCGAACGGCTCAGCCGCGCTCCCAGAACGGGGGCGGCTCGATCCCGAGCGAGCGCAGATAGACGTATCCCTGCCCACGGTGATGAACCTCGTTATCGACAACGTACAGGAGGAGGTCTACGACCGGCATCGTCCACTGGCCGAAGGCCGTCTTGGTCTCCTGGAACCGCTCAGCCGGGATCTCGGGGAACTTGGCGTCGATTTCGGCGGTGACCTTGTCCCACTGCGCCAGCACTTCCTCCTTCGTCGTTGCGGCGGAGGCTTCGTACTTCCCCCAGTCATCGGTGATGACGCCCGCAATCGTCGGCGTCGCCATCCCCAGCATCTCGTTGGCGAGGGCGCCAAAGGAGCGCATCCCCCCGATCGAGTGCGTGAAGAGCTGGTCGGCCGGGAAGGCCTCGATGACTCGACGCGTCACGCGGCGGTGCCCCTGCCAGTGGGCGAGGAACTGCTGCGGAGTGATGACGACCTGGGAAGCGGCGGATGCGGACATGGCGGACCTCGCGGTGCTTGAGGGCAAAGAAGCGCGCCCGGGATTCGGGTTTTCTTCGGACGGCGATTCTACCGGTTCCGAGCCCCGCACGCAAGAGTCGGCCGCAGCTCGTCGGTCGCCCTGACGCCACCGTTACACGCACCCGACGCGCGCACCCACTACGCTTCCGCGCTGCCGAGCTCGACCACGATTTTCGGCGCGAAAGCCCTCGAGCCGGCGCACGTCAGGCGATTTGGAGGCGCAGCGGTACTGTCCATTCACCGTTTTGGGGCGAATTCTCCACCGCGTGCAGAGACTCCCCCTTTCTTTCGACTCGTTTTGCGACGTCGCGGCAGCGCTCGCCGAGCCAGCGCTCTCGCTGAGCGGCGTATCGCGCCCGGGAGAGCCGCGCGCCCGCATCGGTACGCTCGAGTCACTCCCTCGGAGCGAGATCGCGCGACTGGAACCGGCGATGCGAACGTCGGCGCGCGCGATGGCGCAGGCGCTCAGCGGTGATCGAGCGGTAGACCTGGTCGCGTCGTTCGCCGCGCCATGGTCGCGCGAGCTCGCCCTGGCGTACGCGTCGTATCCACGCGACGGATCGGAAGAACTCATCGAGCTCTCCCGCCAAGTGTTTCTGGAGGCCGCGCACGCGACCTCCCGCGCAGCGGCGGCGGAGTCGTCACGCGCCCTGCTCGACTTGGCGCAGGCGATCCGGAGCGACCGTTCACCCCTCGCCGTGCAAGGCTTTATCGCGCTCGCCAACACGCTTCCGCTTCTTCTCGCCGGTGCGTGGCACGCTCTCGTTATGCAGCCTGGCGCGTGGCAGTCGCTTCGTCGGACGCCGGCAGCGCGCTTGTCGGCGATCGATGAGCTGCTGCGCCTGGCGAGCCCCGCGCGCGTCGTCTTCCGCCAGGCCGTGACCGATGTGACGATCGGAACGACGCGCGTCGCCGCCGGTGACGAGGTAGTCCTCGCCCTGTACGACGCCAATCGCTCTCCCGAGCAGTTCAGCGATGCGGAGCGATTCGTCGCCGATCGCTTTGCAGCGTATCGCACCGCGCCGGATCGCGCTGCACCAGATCGCGCGATGGCGGATCGCGCGGCACCAGATCGCGCGATGGCGGATCGCGCGGCACCAGATCACGCGATGGCGGATCGCGCGGCACCAGATCACGTTACGACGGTTCGCGCGTCCGAACGCGTCGCCGGATGCCGGCACGTCGGACTTGGACTCCATCCGCACGCCTGCGCCGGCGGAGCGCTCGTGCGCCTGGCGCTCGATGTCGCGACCGCCGCGCTGCTCGACGAATTCGATACCGCGACGCTTGCCGGTCCGGTCACCTCGCTGGGTGGTTTCGCGATCGATGGCATCACGTCACTCCCGGTAGTGCTGCATCGCGCGCGTGAACGAACGAATGCGGAGGGCGCGTGCCCAACGTGAGTTCGCGCGCCTGGCCCCCCGTGGCACGAGCGACGGTCGCCGCGCTCCTCGCCGTGCACGCCGCCATCGCCTGGGCGATGCGCGTTCCGGGGCTCGCCACCGGGCACGACGACGCCTGGAACGTCGCGCTCGCGCGCGCGCTGCGCCACGGATTGTACGTGGAGCTGCCGATCGTTGGACATCCGGCGCACGCGATGTATCCCCCGCTCTTCCCGGCGCTCCTTGGCGCGCTCGGTGTCACCGACCCGGCGCACGTGTGGATCGGGGTGCTCGCCAACATGACGCTGTCGCTCGTCATGCTCGCGCTCATCGCCGGCATCGCCGCGCGCCTCTCGCCATGGCTCGCGGTCGCCGTCACGGTCGCGTGCGCCGTCAACCCGATGCTCCTCTATGTCGCGTCGGGGATACACAGCGAGCCAATGCTCGCCGCGACGGCGGCGGTTGCGCTGGCGATGACCGCGACCAAACGGCGCGATGCCAGGGCGCTCGCGCTGATCGGACTGATGGCCATCGCTGCCGCCCTCGCCCGCAGCATCGGCCTCGCCCTCGTCGTCTCGACCGCCGCCCTCCTCGCCTTCGAGAAGCGCTGGCGCCCGCTCGCGATCTTCTCCGTGGCGGCTGCGCTGACGGTGGGGAGTTGGCTGGTGTGGACGGTGCGCGCCCCGCGCCTCGACGCCGGGCGCTCGTACGTCGCCGACGCACTGTACGCACCGAGCGACACCGGCGCGGGCAAGACGCCGGCGACCGATACGCCGGCGACCGATACGCCGGCGACCGATACGCCGGCGACCGATACGTCGGCGCTCCACGCCCCTCCGCGTGTCGCTGTTCCGGAGGATGTACCCAGTCGAGCCACAGCAACGAGCACTCCCACTCCCTCGACTCCGCCGGCTCCGGTCGCATCCGCCACGCCCTCCAACGATTCACTGCGCCAAAGTCCGCGAACCGCACCGGTGGTTACCGACCCCGCCGCCGAGCGCGCCGCCGCACCCGCCACCGCACCTGCCGCCGGACCCGCCACCGATACCGCAGCGCTCGATGCGCGCCGAGCGGAAGCATCGCGTGAGGAGGCGGCCGCCGAGCGCGTCGCGTCGGCACGCGCGGCGGCGGTCGGGCGCTTCTTCCGCATCCTCTCCGGACGCGCGCTTCGGAACGTCCCCGCGTATCTCACACGCGAACTCCCGACCGTCTTCGCGGTCCCTACCCGAGCGGGGACATCGGCCGACAACCTGGTCTGGCTCGCCGTCTTTCTCGTGACGGCGCTCTCCGGGATCGTTGTCCTCCTGCGACGCAACTGGCTCCTCGTTGCCTACGTCGTTGTTTCGGCCGGTGTGCTCATGCTTTGGCCGTATGTCGACAAACGTTTTCTTGCACCGCTCATCCCGCTCGTCGCATTGGCGATGCTGGCCGGCATCTGGTGGATGGCGGAGCGCGCCGCTGGCCCGCGCGTTGCGCGACTCGCCACCCTCGCGCTCTCGTTGCTGCTCGCGGTCTTCGCCTTGCGCGACGACGCCGATCGCCTGAGGCGAATCGCAGGGTGCGACCGTAGTGCGCCAGGCACTTCTCCCGGCTGCTTCAACGACGAACAGCGCGACTTCTTCGCCGCCACTGCAGCCGCCCGCACCCTCACCCCCGACACCGCGCGCTTCCTGGTCTCGAAGGAAGCGACCTTCTTCCTCTTGAGCGACCGGCAGGCGGTACGCGAGTCCGAGGCGGTCGCGCAGCGCACGCCGGTGGCGCTGCGAGCATTCCTGCGCGAGCGCGGCGTCGGCTACATCCTCCTGAGTCGACTGCACCTCGACCAGTGGGCGCTCGCCTCGACGCTTCTCCCGCAGTGCGCGGAGTTGCAGCTGATGGCGAGCTTCGGGGCACACACCGCGCTCCTGCGCATCCCGCCGCCAACAATCGACAGCATGTCGGTGGTTCCGCCCGTCGCGGCACCGGACGCCGCAGGACCGCGCGATGCGTTGCACACGCCCGCTCCCGCTATGGACGCACCCGCCGATACGACAGCAGCGCGCAACGGCTGCGAAGCCATCGCGCGCTGGAACGCCGGCACTTGGGACACGCCCCCTCTTCGCATCTGGTGAGCGACGCGGGGGATTCGCGCGTCTATTGCACCGTCGCCGGGTCCATCCACATCACTTCCCAGTGGTGTCCATCGAGGTCGTAGAAGGCGCGGCCATACATGAAGCCATGATCCTGCACCTTGTTTGCATCGGTGCCACCGGCAGCGAGCGCCTTGTCCATCAACGCGTCCACCTCGGCGCGGCTCGTACAGCTCACGCCATAGAGACCCTCGGCGTGCGTGCGCGAGTCGCAGATCTCACGCGAGGTGAACCCCTTGAAAAACGGCTCGGCGAGGAGCATCACGAGCGCCTGGTCGTTCACCACCATGCAGGCAGCGTTCTCGTCGGTGAACTGCGGATTGAAGGTGAAGCCGAGTGCGGCGAAGAACGCCTTGGTCCGTGCCAGGTCTTTGACGGCGAGGTTGACAAACAACATGCGCGAGGGCGTGGACATCGATTGCTCCAATCGAGGAATGCTTGAGAGTGCGAGACGATCAGGCGGAGAAGAGGGAGCGCGCGCGCTGGTCGCGCAGCCAGAGTCCCCCCCAGAGCAACGCACCGACGTATACGGGGAAGAGAACGTGCGAGAAGAGCGGGTTACCCAGACGCACGTGCGTCGCGACCGCGCCCCCGAGGTATCCGGTCCAGAGCACCGCGCCGATCAGCGATGTGCGCGGGACGAGATACACGACCAGCAAGACCAGTTGCAGAATCCCCAACGGCCGGACGACTTCGACCGGATATCCGAGCGACACCGTTCCGTCGATCGCCTGCTGGAACTTGAGGACCTTCACCGTGAGATCGAAGGTCAGGAAAAGGACGGCGATCGACGAGAGAACGCGCCCGACCCAGACACTGGCCGGCGTCCGCGCCGACGAGCGCGTGGAAGACTGAGACACAACGGTGTGCGCGTTGAGGTTGATTGCGGTCATTGCACCGGGCTCCATCGAGAGAGTGTACCGGTTTGACGGCACCCATCCTCAAAACTCATCGGTCCGCGGGCAGAATGTTCGTGCCCTCGCCCGCGCGATACGTCAGTCGGCGAGTTGCATCGGTAGTCCGCACATGGGGAAGAGCGTCGCCGTGTCGAGGAAATAATTCATGCGGCGAATGCGCGCTCCGTCGAGTTCGAGCACGATGAGCGCCCACGGCTCCTTCCCGTCCTGTCGGTACTGGGCGAATGCCGGGGAGCCGTTCGCCGCGGTCTTCACGAGGCGCGAGCCACGACATCCCGCCCCGCGGCCCAGCAGCCACGCACTGATCGACTCGTGCCCCTGCAGCCAGAGGTCGTAGGGCGGCATCGACATCAGCGCGTCTTCGTGGAGGAGCGCGGTGAGCGCCTGAATGTCGTAGCGCTCGAACGCGTCGACGTACTTGCCCACGAGCTCCGTCTGCTCGTCGGTGAGGTTCGCGCTCGCCTCCCCCACGTTGCGGCTGGCGAGCGTCGCGCGCGCGCGTTGCAGCGCACTGTTGACCGCGGCAACGCTCGTCTCGAGGCTCTCGGCCACGTCGGCGGCCGACCACCCCAGCACCTGCGTGAGCAGGAGAATCGCCCGCTGCTTGGGAGGGAGGTGCTGCAGCGCCGCGACGAACGCCAGGCGGATGCTCTCGCGCAGCATCAACTCTTCTGCCGGATTGCTGTCGGCCGGGATCGCGCGCACATCGGCGATCGGCTCGAGCCAGTGCGAACGCGGGCGCTGCGTCAGCTCGTCGTCCACGCTCCCGACCGGCCCTTCCTCGAATGGACGTGCTCGGCGCCCGCGCGCCGCGAGCGTGTCGAGACAGACGTTCGTGGCAATGCGATACAGCCACGTGCGCATCGACGAGCGCCCGTCGAACCGGTCGAGCGCCTTCCACGCGCGGAACATCGCTTCCTGCACCGCATCATCGGCGTCGAGCGTGGAGCCTAACATGCGATAGCAGTGCCCCGTCAGCGCCGCGCGGTGCGGCTCGAGCACGTCGGCAACGACAGTCGGTTCTGCGGCGAGCGTCATGATCGGATCGTCGGAAAAGGCGAACGCGTAAGGTGAAAGGTGAAACGCGGATGCGGGAGTGCCTCTGACCTCTCGACGGGCTCGCTACCTCACATTCTCTTTGCGTCCTCGGTGAGCTTCGTGGTAGGAGCTCTTCACCACAGAGGTCTCCGCGGACACCGAGAAGGGTCGCGACTCCACGAGGCGCGCGACACTCGACGACGTACCGAGTATCCTCCGCGTTCTCCGCGTACTCCGCGGTTCAAAAGCTTTTTACCGCGGAGTCCGCGGAGTTGGAGGAATCTACGGATCTCGAGGAGTCCAAACAGTTATAGGGAGCCTCCGCACGTCGCTTCGTAGTACCATGCGGAGCGCATCGTTGCTTCCATTCCTCGATGCTATGGGGTCAAGAACAGCGGCGCCCCCGGTCCGGTCGGTAGGTGCAACAGGACCCACGCCACCAGCATCAGCGTCCACCCCACCAGATTGGCGAACGAGTATGGGAGCATCGTCGCCGTCAGCGTCCCGATCCCGGCCTTCGGCATGTAGCGCTGGAAGAACATCAGCACCAGCGGAAAGTTCGACGAGAGCGGCGTCACGATGTTGGTGAGGCTGTCGCCCACTCGATAGGCGGTCTGCGTGAGCTCCGGCGAATAGGCAAGGAGCATGAACATCGGGACGAGAACCGGCGCCAGCATTGCCCACTTGGCCGATGAGGATCCAAGCAAAAGGTTGATCAGCGCCGTCATCACCACCAGCGCCACCAGGAGCGGGATCGCCCCTAACTGCAGGGAGCGCAGGAGCATCGCCCCTTTCACCGCAAGGATCACCCCGAGATTGGACCAGGCGAAGAGGTTCACGAACTGCGCGATGAAGAAGATGATCACCGTGTAACCGGCGATCAGCTCCATGTTCTTCTGCATCCCGCGATACACATCCGTGTCACGCTTGATCGTCCCGGCCACGATGCCGTAGACGAGCCCCGGTACCAAGCCGAAGACGAAGATCCAGGTGACGAGCCCGCGGAGGAAGAACGACCCGATGAAGCCCGGACGCTTGGGATCCTGCAGGAAGCCGTCGGCCGGAATCAGCCCCCATAGTACGATCGCGGTGAGCGCCACCGTGGCCACGATCGCCCACTTGAGCCCGCGCACCTCCGCCGGAAGCAGTGGCTTCGCCTCCTCCGGAAGCACATCCCCCGTGTAACGCCCCAGCCTCGGCTCGATCACCCGCTCGGTGACTAACGTTCCGGTGATGGTGACGAGAAAGACCGACGCGGCGAGGAAGTAGTAGCTCGCCATCGGCGTCACCACGTACGCCGGGTCGATGATCCGTGCCGCCTCCTGCGTGAGCCCTGCGAGGATCACATCGGTCGGCGAAAGGAGGAGGTTCGCCGCGAATCCCCCGGATACACCGGCAAAGGCCGCGGCCAACCCGGTGAGCGGGTTGCGCCCTGCGCTGTGGAAGAGCGCCGCACTAAGCGGGAGCAGCAGAACATATCCCACGTCGCCCGCCGTGCTCGACGTCGCCCCGATGAAGACGACCATCAGCGTCAGCAACCGCGGCGGTGTCGCCTCGATGATCACCCGCACGACCGCGCCGAGGAATCCGCTCTGCTCCGCGACCGAGAGTCCGAGCAGACAGACGAGCACCGGCCCGAACGGTGCAAAGTTGATGAAGTTCGGAAGAAGCCCGAGGACCAGTCGCTGCGCGCCGTCGGCGGAAAGGAGATTCACCACCTCCGCCGTCTCGCCGGTCGAAGGATGCGTCACCTGTACGCCAAGCGCATGCAACAGCCACGAGAGCACGACGACCACGACCGACAAGATCACGAAGAGCGACGCCGGGTGCGGGAGCGCGTTTCCCGCCCGCTCGATCAGGTCGAGCGCGCGTGCGAGCCGCGCGCGGTTTGCGGCTGGCGGTGCGGGCTCGTCCGCCCGTTCTGCCTCGGAGGCCGGTGCGCTCATCGCGCACCTCCGCGCGCGATCCAGGTGACCGATGCTTCGGCCAGCGCCCGCACGAAGTCCGTGCAATCCGCCTGCAGCGCGACGAAGCGTTCGCTGCGCGTCACGGCTGCTTCATCCATGTAGAGTGCGCGATTGAATTCCACCTGAATACTGTGTCGTCCGCGCTCAGGAGCTCCCGTACTCGCCACGATGTCTCCCCCCTGGTACGGATCGTTGATGCGCGTGGAATAGCCGCGCGCCGCGAACCAGTCGGCAGCCCACTGCGTGTGCAGCGGATCGGCGGTCGTCCCTCGCCGGTCGCTCACCACCACGTCGGGACGCGTCGCGTCGGCATCGACATTCATCGCATTGCCGCGCGACTTCATCGAGTGCGCGTTCACGTGCCACACCGATCCAAATCGCGTGTGTAGCCGGGACAGTCGTTGCGCCAACGCCGCCCGGTAGGGTGCGTGATAGCGGACGATGCGCTGCTGCACTTCGTCCACCCGCAACAATCGGTCGTACATCGGAACGCCAGGAAGCGCGCTTCTCCGAATCAGCCCCATGCCACGCGCCGAGTATGCCGTCGGCGTCAGCGGCTGCGGCCAGGGATCGGCGAGGAGTTCCGGATCGATGTCGTCGCTCGCCCGGTTGGCGTCGATGTACGCCCGCGGAAACGTCGCCGCCACCAGCGTTGCACCTGCCGAGGGTGCCCCCGACCAGAGTTCATCGACGAAAGCGTCCCACGTCGTGCGGATCGCCTCGGGCGGCGCCACCGTGTCGAAATCAGCCGGCCACTCCATTCCGCTGTGCGGCGAGTCGACCAGCACCGGCACTTCGGCAGCAAGCGGCTCGATGATGCGAACTGGAATGAAGTCGGACATGCAGGCTCACGGTCGAAATGCGCGCCGACAACGTAGCGCGCGACACCGCCTGCTACGAGGGATCGACCCCCATTCGCCCGAAGTATCCCAGCACCATCTCGTGCGAGCCCGCGCGCGTGTACACGTCGGGGAGGCGCGAGTCGATCACCGAGGCGATCACCTCCGCCACTTCGTCTGCCTCCTGCCCCCCCGGAAGCTCGCGCGAATCGGGGCCGCCGTGAATCGCTTTGATCCCGAACTCGGTCTTCACCACGCCGGGCGACACGAGCGACACGGCAATTCCGGGATGCGTCGACTCCAACTCGGCGCGGAAGGTGGCCGTGAGTGCGTTGAGGAAGTGCTTCGCCCCGCAGTACGCCGAGCGGAACGTCGCGAACGGAATGCGCCCGAGCATCGACGAGATGTTGATCAGGTGCCCTGCATTCCGCTCCTTGAAGTGCGGGAGGACTTCCTGCATACCGTAGAGCGCCGACTTCACGTTCACCGTCATGATGTCGTCGATGTCCTCGTCCGTCAGCTCGCTCGGCACGCGCGTGATCCCCTGCCCGACGTTGTTGATCCAGACGTCGATGTGACCAAAGCGCGCCAGCGACGCCTCCACCACGCGCCGGACTTCGCTCCGCTTGGTGACGTCGGCGGCGAGCACCTGCGCGCGGTCGGCGAACGGTGCGGCGATCGCATCCAGCTCGTGCTTGCGACGCGCCACGAGCACGACCGACATGCCGCGCGTGGCGAGAATTTGGGCGGTGGCGGCGCCGATTCCGGCGCTCGCACCCGTGACGACAACGACGCGTTCCGACATCTCGTGTGACGCGATTGGAGTGGCTGGACGAGGGACAGAATTCGCAACCTAGTCCACGATCACCACGAGTGCGTCGGGCTTTCGGAACTCGTGACCCGACGGTGGCGTCGAGCGCGTTTCATTGAGTCGCATCAGTGGGAAATCGCGCAGGAGTCGCCGGATCGCCAAGCGCGCCTCCAGGCGAGCGAGCGCAGCGCCGAGGCAGAAGTGACGGCCGAAGCCGAAGGCCGAGTGCGGCACGGTCTCGCTGCGCCACGGATCAAACCGGTCGGGTTCGGCGAAGTGTTGCGGATCTCGACTCATCGCTCCGAGCATCACCTGGATGAGCGCGCCGGCCGGAAGTTCGACGCCGGCGAGTGTCGTTGCGACGGGGATGTATCGTGTGCAGGTCTGAACCGCCGGCTCCCAACGAAGCGACTCCTCGATGCAGCGCTCCAGCGCTTCGTCACTCGCGCGCGCCCGTTCGAGTTCTGCACGATGATTGAGGAGTGCCCAAAGGGCATTCGAAATGAGCGCTTCGGTCGTCTCGATTCCGCCGAAGAGGATGATCAGCGCGTTCGACCCGATCTCCTCGTCGTCGAGCAGGCGGGGATGGGCCCGAGCGAGCGCATCGAGGAGCGTGCGCTCGAGAGGATCGGGATTCGCGAGGCGAGGGGTGATCGCTTCGCGAAAGCTCCGCACCGCTGCGTGAGCGCGCGTTCGGGTCGCCGAGTCGCGTGAGTAGTTCATCAACGCATCGGCGAACGTCTCGTACCATGCGCGCAACTGCGCGTCGAGCGATGCGGAGAGCCCCAACACCCGCGCGACGGTGGACACGGCGACTGGGCCCGCGAACGACTGGCGCACTTCGATCTCGCCGGCCCGCGGAAGGGCGTCGGCGTGCCGGTCGACGATCGTTTGGACCAGCGCGCGCGACTCCTCGACTGCGCGAGCGTTGAACGGCGCCGAACAGGCTGACTTGTAGCGACGCTGGACGTCCCCTTCGGTGCTCAGCATCTGCGCGCCGAACGTATCGCGGATCGGCGACGTCGGGTCGTCGGTGCGGAAGCGTTCGGGATCGCGCAGCACCTCCATCCCCAGATCGCGACTGGTGACGAGCCACTGCCCGAGCGCGGGCGCCCAGGTCAGCGGCTCGTGCTCGCGGAGCTGGTGGAAGAGCGGGTAGGGGTCGAGGGAGAGGGCGCGCTGGGTGATGGTCGCGCCGAGTGGGAAAGGAGGCACTACTGGGACGGGAGACGGGGGACGGGGGACGGGAGTTCGACGGCGAGCAAGCTGAGACTCGTTGCCCGGCCGCGATAGTGACCCAGCGCTCTCGCCCTCCCCTTCCCTCTCCTTTCCCCCCTCAACTCCACCCCCCGTCCGCCAAACGCGACAGGTGGGGACCGCTCGGCAATTGTCCCACCTCTTCTCTACCGCCCCGTCCCCTCCCTCCTCGTCCCCGTCTCGCGAACTCGCCGTTGACAGGTGACCATTTGGTCACATATACTCACCCCGTGACTGACGACGACCTCGTATTCAAGGCGCTCGCCGACCCGACTCGGCGCTTCCTTCTTGATCGGCTCTTCGAGCGTGACGGCCGCACGCTCGGGGATCTCGTCGCCGAAGTGGAGCGTGCCGAAACCGCGCTCACGCGCTTCGGGGTCATGAAGCACCTCCGCGTACTCGAGGACGCGGAGCTGGTGATCACGCGCAAGGAGGGGCGGGAGAAGAAGCACTTCCTCAATCCCGTCCCCATCCGACTCATCCACGACCGGTGGATCGACAAGTACACGGAGCGCCGAGTGTCGGCGCTGACCTCACTCAAGCACGAACTGGAGAATCAGGAGAACCAGGCATGACCACCGCGACACAGCAGTCCGCGACGCATCAAATCGCGACGACGCAGATGTACCGCGTCTACATCCGCGCGACCCCCGAGGCCATCTGGGATGCCATCACCAAGCCCGAGTGGTCGGCGCGCTACGGCTTTGGCGGGTTTGTCTCGTACGACCTGCGCAAGGGGGGCGAGTACAAGGTGCGTCCGTCAGCCGAGTTTCGCGCCGGCGCCGAGGCGCGAGGGAACAAGTTGCCCGAAGTGATCATCGATGGCGAAGTGCTCGAAGCCGATCCGCCGCGCAAGCTGGTGACGACGTTCCGCATGTTGATGGACGAGCGGCTCAAGGGCGAAGGCTTCACGCGCATCACGCACGAGATCGTCCCGGGAGCGAATGGCGTCTGCTCGCTTACTCTCACGCACGAACTCGAGGGCGCGCCGACGCTCGCCGCGATCTTGAGCGGTGCGTTCGAGGCGCAGGGTGCTGGCGGCGGTCACGCCTGGGTGCTCAGCGACCTCAAGTCGCTGCTGGAAACGGGAAAGTCGTTCGCCGACTCCAACTGAGGGTTGCGGTAGAGCTGGGTATTTGGTGGCGGGGACTGGGGAGGGACGGGAGAGGACAGGAGAAGCACTCGCAAGTTCGCGGGGCCGCGAACGCGGCCCCGCACTCCCGTCTCCCGTCCCCCGTCTCCCGTCCTATTCTCGCCTCCACTCCGCCTAACGCCATTCGTCCACCACCCGCTCCGCTACCCTCCCAATCGCCGCCTCCACATCAAAGAAGTCCCCCGTGTTCTGATTCGTAAACACGCTCACCACCGCCGGCCCCCCGGGATAGAAGATGATCCCGACGTCGTTCCCGGCGATCGGCGGCCAGTCTCCGGTCTTGTGCGCAACTCGCGCCCGAAACTGGATGCGCTGCGGCAGGCGCGACGAGTAGAACTGCCGTCGAAGGATCCCGAGCATCGCCTCGCTCGACGCCTTGGATGCGTACTTGGCGCCGAGGATCCCCTCCAGCATCACCGCCATCTCGCGCGCCGTCGTGCGCCCGAGCCACTTGCTCGAGTCCCCCTCGAAGGTGAAGCTCCGCGCCGCGGCCCCCGAATCGTTAGGCGACCCGCGCTCGTAGACCTCGCGATCGCTCATCGAGGCGTTCTTTGGGTCCGCCGCGATGAACACCTCGCGGAACAGTTCCCCGGTGCTCCGATTGAGGCGCGTCTCCTTGAACCCCAGCTCGGCGAGCATCGCGTTCACCCGGTCGCGCCCCACGGTGCGGATCATGATGTCCGTCGCCGTGTTGTCGCTGGTGATGATCATCTGCTCGATGATGTCGCGATACGTGGGCGAGAGCCCCACGTCGAACGTCTGGAGCAATCCGCTCCCACGCCTCAAGTCCTCGGCGCGGATGGTGTAGCGCTTCGCCAGGTCAAGCTTCCCCGCCTCGGCGTCGCGGAACGCGAGGATCATGACCGGGATCTTGATCACACTCAGCGTGTTCATCGGCACGTCGGCGCGGAGTTCGATCGTCCGCCCCGATGGAAGGTGCTTGGCGTAGATCGACGTCTTTGCGGGAAGCGCGTTGAGCTGCGCCGCTGCGTACGCCTGCAGGTCCTGGGCGTGCAGCTGCGGAGCTGTCCACAACAACACGGCGATCGCGATCAGCAGCGCGCGTGAGCGAAATCCTCGCATGACAACCGTCCGGAAGCAGAAATGAGCCAGGATTGAGCAACGATGAAATCGGCGATGCGTCGAGAGTCAAGCAGAGCGCCCGCCGGGCGCCGACGTGCACCTCGTGTCCCGTAGCTTCTTCTCAGTGTTCCCTCACGGGCGCCACGGCCGGCGGCTCACCAGCTGCCCACTCCCCGCCGCCCCCGTGACCTCCCCGTTCTCCACCACCATCTCGCCGCGCCGAATCACCGTCACCGGCCACCCGGTCACGTCCCACCCTTCGTACGGCGAGTAGTCGGCCTTGGAGTGGTCGTTGGCGGCAAGCACCGGCGCACGCTTGCGCTGATCCCAGATCGCCACGTCGGCATCGGCGCCAACACGGATCGCTCCCTTCTTCGGATAGAGCCCGAAGATCTTCGCTGCGTTAGTCGAGGTGGCCTCGACGAAGCGCGGGAGCGCCATTTTCCGCTTTCCCACTGCCTCGGCGAAGAACATCGGGAGGACGAACTGCAGGTCGCTCGCCCCCGGGCGCACGCGGGTGATCGAGAGCGCCGGATCCATCTTCTGCGCTCGCGTCCACGGCGCGTGATCGGTCGCCAGCACGTCGATGTGTCCATCGATCAATCCGCGCATCATCGCCTCGACATCATCGCGCGGCCTCAGCGGCGGTTGCCCCACGAACAACTGATAGTCGGGGCCGCGCAGCTTCGACTCGTCGAGATGAATGAACAACGGTCGCGTCTCGAGATGCAGCGGGAGCCCCGCCGCGCGCGCCGCCTGGCACGCTTCGAGTGCGCGCGCCGAGGACATGTGCACCAGATATGTCGGCGCCTTCGTGCTCTCGCACAGCGCCGCCGCCTGTTCGGTCGCAGCGACTTCGGCGATGATCGGGCGCGATTCGATGTAGTGCTCGAGCGAGGTCTCTCCCGCCGCCGTCAGCCGCCGCACCGCCGCCGAGAGGAGCGCCGCGTCCTCGCAATGCATCATGGTGACGACACCGGCGTCGCGCGCCGATTCCATCACCCGGATCACCATGTCGAGCTGCGCCGGAAAGTCGCCACGCATCATGTAGAACTTGATGCTCGGCTGCCCGCGCTCCACGAGCTGCGGGAGAAGCGCGATCAACTCCTCGGTGGGTGGCCAAATCGCCGAATGCAGGATGACGTCGGCGATCGCCTCGCGCTTGACCGTCGCCTCCATCCGGTCGAGCGCGGCGAGCGGCGCCTCTCCGCGCTGTGGCGTCGAGAAGGTCCCGACCGTGGTGATTCCGCCCGCCAACGCCGCCATCGACCCGCTCGTCATGTCGTCCACGAAGGTCGGGTGCAGGTGCGTGTGCGGATCGATCCCGCCCGGCATCACCAGCATCCCCCTCGCCTCGATCACCCGTGCGCCACCACCAGGCGTTAGGCGTCGCCCCACCTCGGCGATCGTGGAATCGACGATACGCACGTCGGCGTCCATGGCGCCGTCCGCGTTCACTACGCGGCCGCCGCGGATGAGGATCTCGCCTGTTCGCGAGCGTCCGCTCGAGACGCCGATCGCGCGAGCCGCGGCCGCACCGAGAGCGTGGGGAGCGGCCACCGAAAGGGCGCCGGCAGCTGCAAGCGAACGTACGACGTCGCGACGGGAGATATCTGATGACACGGCGGTGGGCGAAGAGAGTATTGACCCCGGCAAGCGCGACGCCCACCGAGCAGACGTCGTACTATCGGCGCTCGCGCGCGGGGACGCCATGTGGGCCGAACCCTCGCCAGCGTATCGCGGTAAGGTCCTGGGACGGGAGACGGGGGACAGGAGACGGGAGTGCCACCGCGCTCCGCGCGGCGGCTATCGCCCCGAACCCAGCCTCCGGCGTGCGGTGACATCTCTCGCGCTCGCCAACAACGCAAACGGCGCCGCATCGCGGCGCCGCTTGCACTCCCGTCCCCCGTCTCCCGTCTCCCGTCCGTAGTTCCCTACCGCCTCCCGTGTCCCCGCCCAACTCTGACGACCCGGACATACGTCGCGCCCAAGCCGTATCTCGGCCCGTAGTAATACGGCCACGCCCCGAACGCGCTCGCGTACCAGGGATCGTACCACCCGCCGTAGCCGAATCCGCCGTACATGCGGTTCGCGTACTGCCGGCGCGCCGATCGCGTCCCGACGTTGTAGCTGACGACATCGTAGTCGTAGCCGCTCCCACCCATTCGGTCGACGATCGAGAGGAGCGCCGCCTCCGGATCTCGCGCGGCGGAATCTGGCGCGAGAGCGTCCAGGTCCCAACGGGAGTTCGTGGTGAAGCGCGCAAAGTCGAACGGACGATCCGACCGCGCCGCCAATACCATCCCGTCGCCCGTATGCTCGGCGACCGTGAACGCCTCACGATCGCCGCGGCTCCTGACCTCGAACTCCTTCCCGCCGCGCACATGCGCGTCGTCGTTCGGGTCGACCGGGAAGATCACCCGCACGCGTCCCTCGGTGTCCATGCGCAGCACCACGAGATATCCGTCCTGCGCGGCCTTCACCTTCACCTTGGCCTTGTCGCCCGCGACCAGCTCGTCGTCCGAGAGCTTCACGCGGATCTTGGGATCGCCGAGCAGTGTCGCGGCCATGGGTGACACGCTCGGACTGGGCAGCGCGACCATCGCTGCCACGAGTGCGGAGAACAACATGACTCCTCCTCAGGAAAATGACGCCGAACTCCAGAGGTGATAAAGGCATCGACTGTGCCATCGGGTGATCGTGATAGCGCTCCCTAGCGAACGTGGCAGCTGACGGCGCGGAATCGTGCGTCGGCGTCCGTATGAGGTGACGTTCGAGTCTCACCGAGCGGACGGAAGAGGGACGGGAGACGGGAGTGCGGGACCGCATTCGCGGCCCCGCGGGCACTGTGCGTGTGCGTGCATTGGCCGGTGTGTGCTCTGACCGTGCGCGTGCTTGCCGTGCGTCGCGTTCGCGCGCCTATTCCCACGGCAAAGTGCTCCAACCGATCGTGCCGACATCTGAGGACCTGCGATATCTCCCGTGAAGCGCAGGTACTCCTCCGCGCTCTCCGCGGACTCCGCGGTAAAAAGCAGTTGCCGTTGACCGCTCAAACAGCACACCGAACATCATCGCACTCGCCGCCACCATGCCTCTGTCTCGTCCTCGCCGCGCGCTCGCCCCTGTCGTCGCGGTTGCCGCTCTCGCATTCGCACCTCCCGCCCACGCCCAGCGCGCCCGCGCGACGAACGCGCCGCCGTTCTCCGTCGTCGAGGCCTCGATCTCGCAAATGCGCGACGCCCTCGCCTCGGGCCGCACGACCTCGCGCGAGATCGTGATGCAGTACCTCGCCCGAATCGGGATGTACGAGGACCGCCTCCACGCCGTCATCTACGTGAACCCCAAGGCGATCGCCGAGGCGGAGCAGATGGACCGCGAACGCGCCCAGGGAAAGCTGCGCGGACCGCTGCACGGGATTCCGGTCGCGCTCAAGGACAACATCCACACCAACGACATGCCGACCACCGGCGGGGCGCTCGCCTTTGCCGGCTTCGTCCCCTCATACGACGCCACGCTCACGAAGAACCTGCGGGACGCAGGCGCGATCATTCTCGCGAAGACGCAGCTCACCGAGCTCGCCAACTTCATCGCCAGCGGAATGCCGGGGAACTACAATGGTCTCAACGGCTACGGGATGAACCCGTGGGATCCGCGGCGCGACCCGCGCGACCCGTTCTTCGACGGGCGCCCGGTGCTCACCACCGGCGGATCCAGTTCCGGTGTAGGGACCAACGTCTCCTTCTGGGCCGGCAACGTCGGTACTGAGACGTCGGGGTCGATCCTTTCTCCGTCGCACCAGAACGCGCTCGTCGGGATCAAGCCGACCGTCGGACGCGTGAGCCGCTATGGCGTCATCCCGATCACCGCCGACCAGGACACCCCGGGGCCGATGACGCGCACCGTTTCGGACGCGGCGATCATGCTCGGCGCCATGGAGGGGGCGTCCCCCGACCCTAACGATCCGGCGACGTCGCGCTGTCCGCCGCCGGCGGGGCGCGACTACACGAAGTTCCTCGACGCCAAGGGACTCTCCGGCGCGCGCATCGGGATCCCGCGCGCCTTCTTCTACGATCGCATGACCGTCCCCGGAAGCACCAACCCACGCGGGGGATTGAGCGATGCGCAGCGCGCGGCGATGGACACGGTGATCGCCACGCTCAAGGCGCAGGGAGCGGTGATCGTCGATCCGGCCGACATCCCGAGCGTCCTCGCCAAGGATCCCGCCGACAACTTCCTCAACTGGAACACCTGCGGCGGGCCGGACGCGGGGAAGGGGCGCGACGCCGACTGCTCGATCGCCTTCAAGTACGGGATGAAGCGCGACTTCAACCTCTGGCTCAAATCGTTAGGCGATGCGGCCCCCGTGCACACGCTCACCGAGCTCCGCGAATGGAACGTCGCCCACCAGAAGGCCAACGCCATTCGATACGGGCAGGCCAACCTCGACGTGTCGGACGAAATGGAGCTGCAGGCGGACCGTTCGCGCTACGAGGCCGATCGTCGCAAGGACATCCTCCTCTCGGCGACGAATGGCATCGATGCCGTGATGAAGGCGAACTCGCTCGATGCGCTGCTCTTCCCCGGCGTGAGCAGCGCGGGGATCGGCGCCAAGCCCGGCTATCCGTCGATCACCGTCCCCTACACGTTCGTTGCGGTGGCGCGCGGGACGGGGGCGCAGGCCTTCCCGGACGGCTTCGAGCCGGCGCCAGCACCATTCGGTGTGACCTTCACGGCTGGCGCGTGCGGCGAACCGAAGCTCATCTCCCTCGCCTATTCCTTCGAGCAGGCGACCAAGCGGCGCCATCCACCGCCGCAATTTCCCTAGCGGAAACCTGCCGGGACGGGAGTACTCACCGGCGCGGTCACGACCGCGTCGATGATCCCGTATTCCACCGCTTCCTCCGCCGACATGTGCCGGTCGCGATCGAAGTCGCGCTCGATCTGCTCGACCGGGCGCCCGGTATGTTCGGAGAGGATGCGGTTCACCTGGGTGCGGAGGAAGACGATCTCGCGCGCCTGGATCTCGACTTCGGAGGCCGAGCCACCGCCCCCTTACTGCGACGGCTGATGCTGCATGATGCGAGCATGCGGAAGGGCGAAGCGCTTGCCTTTCGTTCCGCCGGCGAGGAGGAAACACCCCATGCTCGCCGCCATCCCCATGCAGATCGTGCTCACCGGCGAGCGGAGAAACTGCATCGTGTCGTAGATCGCCAGGCCAGCGGTGACGCTTCCGCCCGGCGAATTGATGTAGAGCTGGATATCGCGCCCCGGGTTGTCGGCGTCGAGGAAGAGGAGCTGCGCGATGATGATGTTCGCCGCGTCGTCGGTGACGGGAGTGCCGAGCATGACGATGCGATCGAGGAGGAGTCGGCTGTAGATGTCGTACTGCCGCTCTCCTCGGCTCGACCGCTCGATGACCGACGGAGGATAGATCGTGGGCATGGCGTTAGGCGGAGGGGGGCGTGACGCGCGCCACGTCTCAGGCGACGACGACGGCGGAGAGGAAGCGGCGGAGCGCGCAGACGATTTGGTACGGGAGCGCACCGTCCACCGCATGTGCTGAGGTAATGCCTCGTCCCCGCATCATCGTGCGTGCGGCGAGCGGGGAGTGGGCGATGTGCGTCACGGTCACGCGGGTTGCGCGCTCCCCCTCGCGCCAGACTGGCTCGAGGTCGAAGCGCACCGTCGATTCGGACAGCTCGCCCGGCAGCGAATGCCACCGGAGCTCGAGCAGTCGCGGCGCGTCGAGGGTGAGGATCTCTCCGGCGAGCGTGCCAGGCATGCCGTCAGGCGCAACGGTGCGGGCGCGCCACGCGCCACCCGGCTCGGGTTCGATTTCCCATTCGCTCGTGCTTCCGTCGTTTGGGGCGCGGAACCAGTCGGCGAGTGCGGCGGGATCGAGCAACGCGTCGAAGACTTCCTCGGGCGAGGCAGCGATTTCCTCCGACGTGCGGGCGATCTCGGTCTCAACATCAGTCATCCGATCCTCGGGGTCACGTGCGTTTCGTCTTCCTGGCTTCGACGTGTCGCTTGAGCGATGCCAGGTTCCCTTCCCAGTACTGCTGGTACCCGCGAGCCCAGTCGACGACTTCGCGCAGTGGCTGCGGATCGAGCCGGTAGCTCCGCTGCCGCGCGTCGTTGGCGTCGCGGCGTTCCTGCACCAGCCGCGCCTCGCGGAGTACGCGCAGGTGGCGTGAGACCGCCGGCGCACTGATCGGGAATTCCGCGGCCAATTCGGCAAACGGCGTCTCTCCCGCACGCAGGCGATCGAGAATCGCTCGGCGCGTGGGATCAGCGACCGCGAGGAACGGATCGGATGAAGAGGCGAGCCTCGGCATGGTCGAATAGATAACCGAAACGTTATCGAATGCAACCCTCTGCGACGTAGGGCTTGTACTTCCGGTGTCCCGGGTCCAAGCTGAGTCGTAGACGCGCCAACCAAGCCGGACCACACGTTCGTCCGGCGTGCCGACCAATGCCGGCACCCGCCCCCCTCGTCCACCCTCCGGCGCTTCGAGGTGACACGTGAATCGCAGGCGAGCGCCCGTCCTTATGGCGGTGGCGATAGCCGCCGTCATCTTCATCGTCATTCCCGCTGGCAGCGGCTTCCTCGTCGATCTCTGGTGGTTCCGCGAGATCGGCTTCCAGGTCGTCTTTCTCAAGGAGCTGCTCGCCCGCACGCTGCTGTTCCTGATCGCGGGCGCGGTGGCGTTTGCGTCGCTGCAGCTCACGCTTCGCATCGCGCAGCGCGGTGTCGTCCCCGACCCCGTCCTCATTCACGTGGGCGAGTCGGCGCCGCCGCTCGACGTGTCACGCACGGCGCATCGCCTGCGTTCGCCATTGGCGATCGTGCTCGGACTCCTCTTCGGGCTTGGCGCAACGGCGAGTTGGGACACCGTGCTCCAGTGGATGCACCGCACGCCGTTCGGGGTGACTGATCCGGTCTTCGGACGCGACGTGGGCTACTACGTCTTCACGCTCCCGCTGATTTCGCTGGTGCTGGGGCTCCTGTCGACGCTCGCGGTGCTCGCGCTCATCAGCACGCTCCCCGTCTACTTCTTTCGCGGCGACGTGGTCATCGCGCCGCGACGGCTCAGGATCGAGCCGGCGGCGGGGATGCATCTGGCGGTGTTGTTGGCGGTCGCCTTTGTCCTGACAGCGCTCCGACTCTGGTTCGTCGACAGTGCGGCGCTTCTCTATTCGACGACGGGCCCCCTCGTCGGGGCCAGCTACACGGACCTGCACGCAACGCTCCCCGCGTTGCGCCTGTCGGCGGTGCTGGCGCTCGTGGTCGCGGTGATGGTGATGGTCGGTGGAGCACGCGAGAAGCTCGGCTGGTACGGCTTCCTCGCCGTCGGCGGGTACTTCATCGTCGCGATCGTCGGGCGCGGGGTCGTCCCGACGATCATGCAGAAGTTCGTCGTCGCCCCGACCGAACTCACGCGCGAGCGCCCGTATCTCGCCTCGCACATCGCTGCGACCAGACAAGCCTGGGGAATCGACCAGGTCGAGTCGCGCGACCTCGTGGGAGAGCAGAACCTTACGATGGCCGCCCTCAAGGCCAACGCCCCAACGATCGACAACGTGCGGCTGTGGGATCGCGCTCCGCTCCTCCGCACCTTCGGCCAGCTGCAGGAGATTCGCACCTACTACGATTTCGTCTCGGTCGACGACGACCGCTACTGGATCGACGGAAAGTACCGGCAGGTCCTCCTCTCACCGCGTGAGCTCAACGCGGGCTCCCTCCCCACGCGCACCTTCATCAACGAGCACCTCACGTTCACCCACGGAATGGGACTTACCATGAGTCCCGTCAACCAGGTGACGACGCAGGGGCTCCCCGTCCTCCTGGTGAAGGACCTCCCGCCGTCCACCACCGGGACGCTCAAGGTCTCGCGTCCGCAGATCTACTTCGGCGAGCTGGCGAACGACTTCGTATTTACCGGGACTCGGCAGCGCGAGTTCGACTTTCCGTCGGGAGAGGAGAACATCTACACGGCGTATGCTGGCGCGGGGGGAGTCCCGGTGGGGAACGTGCTGCGCCGAGCGATCCTCGCCATGCACTTCGGCTCGTCGAAGATCCTCCTCTCGGGCGACATCACCGACTCGAGCCGCATCCTGTACCATCGCAACATCGTCGACCGCATCAAGACGGCGCTCCCGTTCCTCCGCCTCGACCGCGACCCCTACCTCGTGGTTGCCGACGATGGAACGCTCAAGTGGATCCAGGACGCGTACACCGAGACCAGCCGCTACCCGTACTCGTTTCAGGCGCCCGACAACAGCACCTACATGCGGAATAGCGTGAAGGTGATCGTCGACGCCTACGATGGGACGATCTCGGCGTACATCAGCGCCCCGAACGATCCGCTCGTCCAGACGTGGGCGAAGGTCTTTCCCGGCGTCTTCCAGCCGCTCGACTCGCTCCGCGCCGACCTGCGCGCGCACCTGCGATACCCCGACGAGTTGTTCCGCATGCAGGCGAACCTCTACACCACGTACCACATGGACGACCCGGAGGAGTTCTATCACCGGGAGGATCAGTGGCAGGTGCCGATCGTCACGCGCCCCGACGAGGCGGTCCCGTTCATGCGGCACATCATCATGCGGCTCCCCGACGAGCCAAAAGCCGAATACATCTACATGGCGCCGTTCACCCCGCGCGGCAAGGACAACCTTGCCGCGTGGATGGTCGCGCGAAACGACGGCGACAACTACGGCATGCTGCGTGTGTATCGGTTCCCACGCCAGTCGCTCGTGTTCGGCCCGCGGCAGATCGAGAACCGCATCAACCAGGACACCGAGATCGCGCGCGAGGTCTCTCTGTGGGACCAGCGCGGTTCGGAGGTGATTCGCGGCGACCTTCTCGTGATCCCGATCGAGGAGGCACTGCTCTATGTGCAGCCGCTGTACCTGCAGGCCGAGGGGGGGCGAATCCCGGAGCTCAAGCGCGTCCTGGTGGCGTACGGCGACCAGGTGGTGATGCGGGAGACGCTCGACCTGGCACTCCAGGCGCTCTTCGCTGGCGGCAGCGATGTCCCGATCACCCAGAGCGTGGCCGCGGTCGCGGCTGGCGACTCGACGGCGGTCACCGCGCAGGCGTCACCGCAGCTGCAACAGATGGCGGCCGAGGCACGCCGGCGCTACCAGGCGGCGCTCGAGGCGCAACGGCAAGGGGACTGGGCGCGCTACGGCGAGGAGATCAAGCGCCTCGGCGAGCTGCTGGAGCGGATGGGGCGGAACGACTGATCCTCTTCAAACGAGAGTCGGCGGTCGCGCTGGATATCGCGCGACCGCCGGCTTTTTGCGTATAGGCTAATGCGCACCGCCCAGCGGGATCGCGTAGCCGGCGCGGAACGCGACCCGGTTCTGCCCGCGGCGTACGCCATCCCACTGGCTCCCGCTCGAGTACTGGAAGGCGACGCCTCCCACGAGGTTTCGCCATTGGCTACTGACCCCGGCCTCACCTCCCACGACTGCCTTGCGCACCGATGGACTGCCAAAGGCGTGGTCACCCCATTGGAGGTCGCTCTTGAGGCGCCGCACTCCCATCAGCCCAACAAGGTCTGCCCTGAGCCAGGAGGCGATCGGACGTTGCCACGACGCCCCGACCAGCAGCCGCGCGTCGGACGTACGCACCTTGTACGGGACCAACCCCGTGTAGGGGTCGCGATAAGAACTCGCAGCGCAGAGCCAGTCGCAGGGCGGACTGACCTGCGCATCGTCGCGCGTCCCGTAGCGATCGAGCTGCATCGCTACGCCCACTCGACCGCCCCACAGCGAGGCGACACGCGCATCGAGGCGCAGCCCCGAATACGGCTCGATCCACTCTTCGGAGTTGAGGCGCGCGGTGCGATCCGTGTGCGCAGTGCCTCCCAGGACCGTCAGCTCAAGCTGGCGAGGTCCTTGAGCGGACCCGGGAAGAGCGGTGAGAAGCATCGCTACGACCACTGCACTGACCATTCGACGACGCATAGGCAGGCTCCTTTGGTGAAAGACTGAGTACCGCCCCCCCGTCGGACGGCGGCCGAACCTAACCTTTGACTACAGCACGGGTGTGGCCACTCATGCTCCACCCCCGGCCTTGAGCTCGCGCGCCCTACTGCACCGTCGCCGGCCCAGTCGGCAGATGCTCGTGCAGGTACCGCGTGAGGAGGTTGTACAGGTGGACGGTCGTCCCCTTCCCCTCGAAGATCCCGTGCGTCCGGTTGGGATACTCCATCATGGAGAACGCTTTGCCCGCCGCAATCATAGCATTGATCAGCTGCTCGGTCCCCTGGAAGTGCACATTGTCGTCCCCCGACCCGTGCACCACCAGCAGGTCACCCTTCAGCCCGTTCACGTAGTTGATCGCCGAGGCGTCGTGGTAAGCGAGGGAGTCGGTCGAGGGGAGGCCCACGTATCGCTCCTGGTAGATCGTGTCGTAGTTGCGCACGTCGGGGACCGGCGCGACCGACATCCCCATGCGATAGACGTCCGGCGCGCGGAACATCAGGTGGAGCGTCGACGATCCTCCACCGCTCCACCCCCACACACCGACCCGCGCAGAGTCGATGTAGGGGCGCCGAGCGATGAGCTTGGCCGCCGTCGACTGGTCGTGCACCCTGAGCGAGCCAAACTGCTCGAGGAGCGCCTTGCGCCACGCTCGTCCGCGAGGCGCCGGCGTCCCGCGATTATCAACGCTCGCCACGATGTACCCCTGCTGCGTGAGCATCAGGTGCCAGAGCCACCCGCTTCCCCCCCACGCATCGCGCACCGTCTGCGCGGCCGGCTCGCCGTACACCTGAAAGAGAATCGGGTAGGTGCGCGTCGAGTCGAAGTTGGGGGGCTTCATCATCCACGCATCGAGCTTCACCCCGTCTCCCACATCGACGCGGAAGAACTCGGCCTTCCCCTGCGCGAGGTGCGCGATCTTCTCCTTGAGCGCGCTGTTCGTCACCAGTGTGCGCGCCACGGCATGCGACGGAAGGCGGACGATATCGACGGTCGGCGGAACTCCCCAGCTGCTGGCCGTGTGCACAGCCCAACTGCCGCCAGGTGCAATCTGGTAGTTGTGCGTCCCGCCAGCCGAGTCCGGGGTCACACGCTCGGGGGGTGACTGGCCGTCGAGCTTTACCCGCCAGAGCGAGAGCTGCGTGGCATTCGTCGGCGAGCCGGCGAAGTAGAGCCACCGGTTCTTCGCGTCGACGTGCACGACGCGCATCACGTCGTAGTCGCCGGGCGTCACGAGCTTCGTCGCCCCATCGCGCCCAACGAGATAGGCGTGGCGCCACCCGTCGCGCTCGCTCAACCAGAGGAACGAGGCGCCGTTGTCAAACCAGTGCAGCGAGGGACCAGGGCCGTAGCCGACGTAGTCGTCCCAGATGTCGAGCCACGCGCTGTCGCGCTCCATGAGCACCTGCCGCACCGCGCCAGTAGTCGCGTTGGCGAACCAGAGCGTGTTCTGCGTCTGCCGGCGGTTGAGCTGCTGCACCGAGAGCTCCGCACTGTTCCCCGCCCAATCCATGCGCGCGAGGTAGTTGTTGCGCGGGTCGCCCGGGACCTTGAGCCAGGTCGTCGGTCCCCCGCTCGCACTCACCACGCCGATGCGCGCTGCCGAATTGGTGGTACCGGCTTTCGGGTATTGAATCGGGGTGACGAAGGAATAGAGCGAATCGGTGTTGTTGATCAGGAGGAAGTCGCGCACCCCTTTCGCGTCGAGCTGCCAGTACGCGATGCGCTTCCCGTCTGGAGACCACCGAAAGCCATCGCGCATGTACAGTTCTTCCTCGTAGACCCAGTCGAACGTCCCGTTGATCGTCGTCGTCGAACCGTCGCGGGTGAGCGGGACGACGGCGCCGGTCGACAGATTCTCGACGTAGACATTGTGCTCTCGCACATAGGCGACGCGCCCCCCGTCGGGAGAGAACTTGGCGAACATCAGGGTCGACGGTTTGGCAGAAGAGCCGCCGAGCTGACGGAGCGACTTGGTCGTGAGGTCGAGGACCCAGAAGTCGCCCCTCGTATTGGCTCTCCACACGCGCGCCGAATTTGTGAAGAGGAGGAGGCGGCGATGGTCGGCGGACCACTCGTAGTCCTCGATCTCGAGCGGCGCGCTCTTCCCGCGGGGGATCAGGTCACCACTCGGCACGAGAACGCTGCGCCGACCGGAGGCCGCGTCATAGCGCACGATGTCGCCCCCCGCCCCCGCCCCGGCGGCGCTCCCTTCAATCGTCGTGTAGGTCGAGTCGTCGAGCCAGCGCACCTCGGGGGGGCGCTCGCCCCGAAACTCCGCTGAGCCGAAGATGCGCTCCACCGTGAGTGGCGCCGGCGGACGCTCCTGCGCGGTAGCCGGAACAGCGAGCGCGATGCAGTGGAGGAGCGCCGCGAAGTACGCCGGCCTCGGAGAGTGGAGCCGGCGCACGCGTGCGTCGACGTTGGGTCGTTGGGTAGGATGCATGCTCGAATCTGATCGACAGGTCCTCTCACGCAGAGTTGCCGGTCGGGCCGGCGCCCAGCGCTGCCCCGAGGGCGAAGACTGTTTGTGAGATGGCGTCCAGTGTGATCCTGCACAATCGCGGCTGCAACACGTCTTGGCAATTCGCCCTCGTGCACGCATTATCGTGCGCGCCTCACCGCGACCGGCGGTACGAGCGCGATTGTCACAAGCCATCTCACGAAGAGTCGCCCGTCGCGTCGGCGTGTAGCGCCGGTTGGAGGGCGTCGATTCCTTGCGAGATGACCTCGAGGGGAGAATTCCCCTTTCCTTCTTTGGAGCAGACCATGGCCACGGGCAAGAAGCGCACGGCGAAGAAGGCGGCAAAGACAGCAAAGCGGGCGGCCCGGAAAGCGCCGAAGAAGGTCGCGAAGAAGGCAACGAAGAAGGCGACCAAGCCAGCGGCGAAGAAGCGCGCGAAAAAGGTCGCAAAGAAGATCGTGAAGAAGACGGCGGCAAAGGGGGCGCGAAAGGTCGCGAAGAAGGCGGTGAAGAAGGCTGCGGCGAAGAAGGCGACGAAGAAGGGAGGGATCAGCGCCCTCAAGTCGGCCGCTCGCACCGCGGCGAAGAAGGCGAAGAAGGTCGCCCGCCGCGCCGTGAAGGCAGTGACGTCGACCGCATCAAGCGTCGCGAGCTCGGTCGCAGCGACCGCGAGCGCGATCAACCCACTGAGTCACGACGAAGGCACCAGCAGCGCGGCACCAGCCACCCCCGTAGTGGAAGGCGAACCCGCGCCGGCGACTTAGCCAGCGCGACACCGCGCGAGGTCGCGAATGACCTCGCGAACGATCTAGCGCAGAAACTCTCGAGAGCGAGGCGTCGTCGTGGCGCGCTCGCTCTCGAGCCGTTTGGCCAACCGATCGCGCGCTGCACCCACGTAGCGCTTGCACGCGCTGGGGTCGCGCAACGCGTCCGCATTTCCCGCGTCCCGCTTCGCCACCTTCTCCCACATCCCCGATGCATCCGGGTGCGGGGTGAGCAGGATGTCACACGCGGTCCCTTCGATGCGCGCAAAGGTCGAATCGAAGTCGGCGAGCACCGTCGGATACTCCCTGGTGCGCGTGAAGAAGAAGTCGTCGTCCGATACGGGCGTCTCGGAGTCGGCGTACACCATCGTCAGGCAGCGCCCGCTGTCGCACGAGACCCATGTCCAGCTCGTCCCTCCTGGCGTGTGACCGGGCGTCGCGATCGCGCGCAGCGCGAGGCTCCCCACACGCACGGTGTCGTTGGCGGGGATTGCCCGCAAGTTCGAGACGCGGGCGATGGGAAACGCCGAGTGGCGTTGCGGGTCGTCGCTCCCCACGGTCCCGCGCTCGAGCACCGGAAGCGACTTGGCACTCGCGTACACCACCGCCCCAGTCCACTTCTGCAGCTCGGCGATCCCGCCGGCGTGATCGTAGTGCACGTGCGAGTTCAGGATCGCCTTCACGTCCTCGAGCTTGAAGCCGAGCGACCGGATGCTTGCGGCGATCAGCGGGGCCGACTCGGCGAGCGCGCCGTCGATGAGGACGTGCCCCTGCGGTGAGGTGATCAGGACTGCGCCGAGTCCGTGCGTCCCCACGTAGTACGTGTTGCCGTAGGCGCGGAGTGGGGTCTGCGGGGTGTTCCAGACGGGACAGGAGGCGCAGTTGGTCGTCTGCTGCGCGTGAGTTGCGACCGGGGTTGCGGTCACGAACGCCAGCGCCATGCCCATGAGAGAGAAGACGCGCGGGCGCGCGACGCGGGCGAACGCTTGGCTGCTGTGGACGCTTGCTCTGATCACGATGACGCGGTCTGGTGGCGGTGTGGATGCGAAGGGCGCTTGCCTAACGTCTGCTGTCGTGGGAACGAACCGGGCGCGAAACCGTGGGCGATTGGCGCACGTTGTTCCGATCAGTCCTCGCGGGCACCGACGATGCTATCGGATGCGATCGCGGATGCCAACCCTCGCCGCGCGTACGGGGTCCAACGAGCGCTCCCCCCGGTGCTTCCCGCAACGATGCCGCGCGTGACTGTCTCAACTTCGCTCCTCGCCATCCCAGGCGCGCTCCTGTTCGTCGCGCTCGCCTCGTCTTCGCTTGTCGCCCAGTCACCGTCCGACCTCATCCGCGGGCGCGTCACCGACGATTCCGCGCACGCCGTAGCCGCAGCGACGGTCTTTATCACCCGCGGCCCCGATCGCGCGCTCAAGCAGACCACCACCGATTCGAGCGGGGTCTACTCCCTCACGTTCGAGGACGGGACCGGGGACTATCTCGTTGCGATCCAGGCGGTCGGGTACAAGACAGCACGGCGGCGCGTGCAGCGGCAGGGGAGCGAGCGCGAGCTCGTCGCCGATTTCGTGCTCGGGCGCGACGCCGCCGCACTCCTCGCGACGGTGAAGGTCACGGCCGCGAAGCCGGAGCGCGCCACGAATCGCATCACTCCCTACAGCCCCGAAACCGGCGCCTCGGAAAAGTGGAGCGACGGCGTCGAGGGGCAGCTCTCGCCGACGACCGCGGGGGACCTCAACGCACTCGCGGGAACGATGCCGGGCGTCACGCTCGGCCCCAATGGACCGGCGATTCTCGGCTCCGGCGGCGAATCGAACTTGACCACACTCAACGGAATGTCGCTTGGCGGCGGTTCGCTCCCGCGCGCCGCGCGCACGGAGACGCGCGTCACGGGGGCGACCTTCGATCCCACGCGCGGCGGCTTCTCTGGCGCCAACATCGACGTGCGACTCGGCGCCGGCGATCGCTTATATCAGCAGCGCAATGCGTACTTCACGATCGACGCGCCCACGCTCCAGTTCACCGATGCGGTGGGGACCGCGACCGGCGCGCGCGCGGGGACCTTTCGCGGAAGCGCAGGGGCGGATGGCGAGCTGATTCGACAGGCGCTCACGTACAATGTCGCGCTCGACGTGTCGCGCACTGGGAGCGATCCGGCCACGCTCCTTTCCGGCGATCCGTTCACCTTCTCGCTCGCCGGCGTCGATGCCGATTCGGTCGCACGTCTGCGCCAGGCGGCGGGCGCGCTCGGCATTCCGCTGAGCGGTATTGGCATCCCGTCGTCGCGCGAATCGAGTGCGATCACCTGGCTCGGTCGGCTCGACGACATCCGCGATTCGCTCAAGACGCGCACGCTTACCACGTACGCTGGCGTGACAACCGACGGGGCGCAGGGGTACGGGATTCGCTCGGCGCCGGCGATCGGAAGCGAGCGCAAGGGGCGTACGCTTGGAGTCCAACTGCAAACCGGCGACTACGTCGGGCCCGGGCGGCGCATCCTGACGCAGAACCGACTCGGGTGGAACGCCGTGCGATCGGAGAATGACCCGTATCTCGCGCTCCCGGGCGCGCAGGTGCTGGTGCGTTCGGCGGGCGGCTCGACGGCGAGCGCCGGCGACGTGACCTCGTTGTCGTTAGGTGGTGGTGCGGGGCGCGCCGGGAGCGAGTCGCGCTGGACGGTGGAAGGCGCCAACGAGACGTTCTGGAACGCGCGCGGGCGCCGACACTCCTTCAAGGCACTCGCATGGGGGCGCATCGACGGACTGCGCGAGGAGGGAGGAAGCGATCTGCTGGGGCGCTACTCCTACGCATCGATTGCCGACCTGGAGGCGGGGCGCCCCTCGTCGTACAGCCGCACACTCGTGCAACCGCCGCGCGAGGGATCGGTGTGGAACGCGGCGGGAGCCATCGCCCATCAATACTCGCCCTCGCGCTTTTTCGGGTTGCTCTACGGCGCGCGCATCGAGGGAGATGGCTTCACCAATGCTCCCGGCCGCAATCCAGCGCTGGAGCAGGCGTTAGGCGTCCGTACCGGCGTGGCCCCCGCGCGCCTTCACCTGAGCCCGCGCGTTGGCTTCTCGTGGACCTACAACCGCGACCGCGACAACGGCAACGGGAGCAGCAACAACAGCATCGGGAAGTTCTATCGCTCCACATCGGGCGTCGTGCGAGGCGGGATCGGCGAGTTTCGCGACCTCCTGCGCCCCGACATCCTCGCCGACGCGCGCGCCTCGACCGGGCTCGCCGGCGGAACGGAACTGCTATCCTGCGTCGGGATCGGTGTCCCCATGCCCGATTGGGACGCCTTCCTCTCGTCACCGAGCGCGCTCCCCACCACCTGTGCCGACGGGAGCGGCCCGCTCGCCGAGCGAGCGCCGAGCGTGCAGCTGATCGATCGCGGGTACGACGTGCCGCGCAGCTGGCGTGCGTCGCTCGATTGGAACGGGAACGTGGGGTCGTGGACCTTCCGCGTCGGCGCGCTCGGCTCGTACGACCTGTCGCAACCGGGCACGCTCGACGCGAACTTTGCGGGCACGCCGCAGTTTGCGCTGGCGGGAGAGGGCGATCGACCCGTGTTCGTCGCGCCAACGGCGATCGACCCTGCGAGCGGTGCGGTGAGTGCCGCAGGATCGCGCCGCTCGAGCGACTACGGGCGCGTCGCCCTGCGCACCAGCAAGCTCCGTGGCTACGGCGGACAGCTCACCTTCCAGGTGGCGCCGGACATGTTCAAGTTCCGGCGCGTCCCCGGACAACCCTACGTCTCGCTTGCCTACACGCTGCAGTCGGCGCGTCGCGAGTTCCTCGGCTTCGACGGCGGCACCTTCGGCGATCCACGGGTGCGAGAGTGGGGGGCGGCGGCGAGCGATGCGCGCCACGCGATCATCCTGCAGGGGGGAGTGCGCCCGAAGTACGCCGGCGTCTTCACCCTCTTCGCTCGGGCGCAGTCGGGGCTCCCGTTCACGCCGATCGTGCAGGGTGACATCAACGGCGACGGCGTGGGGGGCGATCGTGCCTTCATCCCCTCGCTTGCAGCCGGCGGCGATGCAACGACGGCTGCGCAGCTGCGCGCGCTCGTAGCCGATGGTTCCGACGCGGCACGCCGCTGCGTGGAATCGTTCGCCGGCCGCGCGGCGACCCGCAACGGGTGTCGCGGCCCCTGGACCGCCTCGCTCAATGCGCAGTGGCGCCCGCCGATCCCGCGGCGCTGGGGGAACCGGCTGCAGGCCACCGTCTACATGCAGAACGTGCTTGGAGGAGTCGACCAGCTCCTGCACGGCGCCGATGGGCTGCACGGGTGGGGCGCGCCGGCCACCGTCGATCCCGTGCTCCTCGTTCCGCGCGGCTTCGATCCCAGCACTCGGCGCTTTGCCTACGACGTGAACCCGCGCTTCGCCGACGCGCGCGTCGCGAGCACGCTCGTGCGGAACCCGTTCCGCCTGACCATCGACTTCTCCTTGCGCCTGTCGACCGACTACAACCTGCAGGAGTTGCGGCGCGCGCTCGAGCCCGTGCGCGTCAACAAGAAGTGGGAGCGGCGCACTGCCGATTCGCTCGCGGCGTTCTACCTCAACAACACCTCCGACATCCATCGCGCACTCCTGTCGGAGAGCGACTCGCTCTTCCTGAGCCAGCAGCAGATCGCCGCGCTCCGTCGCGCCGACTCGTCGTACGTGTCGCAGGTGCGGGCCGTCTTCGTTCCGCTGGGCGACTACCTCGCGCAGTTTGGTGACGGCGTGGCGACCAAGGCGGCGCTCGACAGCGTGGCGGCGGCTCGCAAGGTCTACTGGAAGCTCTTCTGGCAGCAGCCCGAGATCGCCGACTCGATCGTCACACCGACGCAGCGCGCGCTCATGCCGATGCTGATGGGGATGCTGCAGGTACCGGCCAAGGATCGCGAGCACTCGCAATGGTTCTTCGGCTTCCCGATCAAGTTCCGCGACGATCGGGCGGGGGCGGTGGTCGGCGGGGCGAAGTCCCGCAGCTGACGTGCACCAAGCACCGGATCCCCGCGCTGCCTAACGCCCCGCCAGAGATTGCAGCGCGTGGCAGTACTTCGAGAACCGGGTCGGACGCAACGGGAGCGCGCGGAGGAGGCGCCCCGCCTGCGCTTCGCCGCGCGGTTCGACCTTGCACTCTACCACGGCGAAGTCACAATGCAGTGCGTCGCGCGTGAGGTTGAGCGCGGGGCGCAGGCGCTGGTCGAAGTAGCGCAGCGCGGTATCGACGGTCACCCGAATTCCGCCATCGGCCGTGATGAAGTAGTGCCGGTGGTACGAGGTGACCAGGATGGGGACGCGCAGGTGCGCCATGAGCGCACGCGCGTCGGCTCCCAGCCCCTCCTCCAACCGCACTCCAAGCGCGCGTAGGTTGCGCTCGCGCAGGTCGGGGAGCGTGAACGCGTGCTGTGTCTTCCAGCCGAGGTGGTTCGCCCGATGCTTGAACTCGAGCGTGAATGGCGAGTCGGCGACGAGTGCACCATACCAGCGCAGTCGTACCTTAACCCGTTCGCTTGCACCAGCGTTGCTCTGGCAGTAGCAGCTGTAGCTCGCCGAGTCGAAGTACAGCGAGGAGACCTGGCGCGGCGGATACTCCTCTCGCAGGCCGCGCACACGCGTGGTCACCCATGACACCGCTCGACTTCCGTGGAGCGACGGCAGGAGGTGCTTGTACTCGCGTCGTCCGCTGTGCGGCGGATCGACCGCAAGCAAATCACGAAGTGCGCGCATCGGTCAGGGCGCCGGGAGACGCGACTCGTCGTGCGCGGAGATGTTGGTTTGCGGGTACGACTGCCGAACCGTCGCCGAGATACGCGGGACCGCCTCTGGTTCCGGGAGCTCCGCCTCCGCCGTCACGTGCAACGTGTCGGCGTGGTGCTCCACGCGCATGATGTGGAGGCGCCGTGTGTGTCCCCGCAACGCAGCGCTCACCACAGCGAAGGCGGCCTCGCCGTCGGTGACGCCGGCGACGTCGAGCGAGACGAAGACGTGCTCCGCCGGCTGGCGCGAGACGCGACGAGTGAGGGCGATGATGATGAGGATGAGGATCACGACCGCCGCGGTGAGTCGCAGCTGGCCGGCAGCCGTACCGATCCCCGAGGCGATCGTGAGGAAGATGTAGGCGAGCTCCTCGGGATCCTTGACCGGCGTGCGAAAGCGCACGATCGAAAGCGCGCCGACCAGCCCTAACGAGAGGGCGAACGACGACTTGACCGCAGTGATGACGAGGAAGGTCGTGAGCCCGACGAACGGGAGGACAGGGCCAAACCCCTGCTTGCCAGTCAGCGCACTTCCGAAGCGGCGATAGTGGAGGAAGATCAGCGCGCTCAGGAACACCTCCACCCCGAAGCCCTGGAGCGGTTGGCGAAGGTCGGTGAGGAAGGCCGGCAGGTGGGACACGAGCGATTGCACGCGGCGAGGCTCCTACTGGAGATTGATGGACAGCCGCTCTTGCAGCTGTCGAGTGAGGACTTCCGGGCGCCGCATGAGGAAGGTGCGCATCACCGACTGGTAGCGCACGTCGACGATTCCGTTGTCGGCGGCCGCCCGCTCAAAGGTCGACAGCGTCGCCTCGAGGAACGGCTTCGTCACCAGCGAGTCGCGCGCGAACACGAAGCGCCGGGCGAAGCGTTCGCGGAACTCTGCGCTGTTGCGGAACAGGTGGCGCAGGATGATCGCGCGCGCGTCGGGGTCAGGGGTGCGCACCGGCGCGTAGATCCACTTGAGGTGAAAGTCTTCCGCCCGCCCGCCGTCGGGATCGTCGAGCCGGCCGAAGCTCATGTCGAAATCCCAGGCAACCCAGTACCACGGCGCACCCGCTCGCGTCGGATCGTGCACCAGCGTTCCCTGCGCGATGTCGCGTGTACCGCAGAACATCACACTCAAGAACCAGGCGGTGAGGTTGTCGAGGTCGACCACTTCCCCGACCTGTTCCATCGTCCACGTCGAGTCTGGTCCAAACCGCGCATGCAGCTCGGCGATCGGCCCTTCGGCGCGAAGCCGTTCCTTGTCGCGAGCATCGCGCAGGTTGTAGATCGTGAGCGAATCGCTGCGCATGCGCGCCCGCAGGAGCGCGCGGTTGAGCTGCTCGCTCGTGACGTAGGGGAGCGGCGCCTCGCCATTGATCACCAGGCTCGCCGGGACCGTCGCGGACGTGCTGATCCCCAGTCGGCGGGCGATCGCGTAGCTCACCGGGTTGGCGTAGTGGAACTCGCGCTCGCCCGAGTCGGGGCGTACGTCGCCGTGCAGGATCAGCGTTTCATAGGTCGCGTCGCCCTCGAGCCCGACGTCGGCGCTGGTGGGATGCGTCGCACCGAGCGACGGACGGAAGAAGAGGCGGAGACTCTTGACCGGGAGATAGCGGCTCGAGCCACCGTGGACGCGCACGCCGACCGGCGATTCGAAGGTCAGCTTGCCGTCGGCGAGAAAGGCGATGCGCCCGACGCGCTCCCAACGACGTCCGCGCTGTCCCGGGTGCTCGACGATCTCCCGGAGCTCGTTGCGATCGACCTCGAGCACGACCACATGCGGACGGCGCAGCACCGAGTCCGGAACGGCGCGGAGGTCGACATATCGGGAGTCGGCGCGTGTGCCAGTCGCCTTGGCGAGCTCGCTCATCGCCGCGGTCAGGATCGTGATGGAGATAATCGCGACGCCGTAGGCTGCCAGGCGCAGCCGCCGCCGGCGCTCCACCGTGCTACTCGATCCTAAAGCCTTGTCCTGCTTCCACATGGGCTCGGCGCTGGTGCGTGGCGATGGTTGATCGGGGAGCGAGTCCCCGAGCGCCGGCGACCGATTTGCGTCGCGCCGGAGCGCTACGGGGACATCCCGATTCGCCCAACGCCGAGCCCTTCGCCCCCTCGTCGCTCTTCCGAACTGGACGGTATCCATTCGGAAGGCGTAACAATTTTGTTCATGCGTAGTTCATGAAACAAGGGTGAATTGTTGCTCAGCGGTCCGTGCGCGGGGGGCGGTGATAGCCAGCCGGCTCGTACGGCGCGAGCTTCTCCATCCACAACGCCTCGAGCGCCTTGCACTCGTCGCGAAGGTCCGCCTGCGGATCGTTCGCGGGAGGCGAAAGGGTGTCTACGACCTCGAATGTGAAGTGGTCGCCACCGACGGCGTTCCAGTCTGCCTGCATCGACTTGTTCGGATGTCCGCCGAACTTGAGCTGCGTGCGATTGCGGTTGATCAGCGCCTCGATGTCGATCCCCGAGAAGACGAAGACCTTTCCGTTGGTCGTGTTGCGCGCGACCGCAACGCCGTAGCCGCGGGGGCGTTCCTTGTACTGTCGGATGGCTTCCTTGCGATCGATGGGCATGAGAGAGGGGGTGGACGGGTGAGCAGTTCGGTTGCAACACGAAGCGACGGTATCTTGCCCAGCCTAGCCCAGGAGGGCGCGCATCGCGCCCTTCGGCGAGCTGAATCGACATCTCCCCCACTCGCTCCGCCATGAGTCATCAACCTGTCGTCGCCGCCAACCTCCCCACTCCCGTCGGCCCGTACTCGCCGGCCATGGCCTTCGAGCGCTTGCTCTTCGTCTCGGGACAGGGCGCCGTCGATCCAGCGACCGGTGCGCTCGCGGGGAACGACGTCTCGACTCAGACCGAACAGGTCCTCCGCAACCTCGAGGCGATCCTCGTCGCCGGCGGGTCTTCGCTGCAGCACGTGCTCCGCTGCGGGGTCTTTCTCGCCGACATGAAGGAGTTCAAGGCGATGAACGCCGTCTACGCGCGCGTCTTCGGCGAGCATCGACCGGCGCGCACGACCGTCGAGGTGTCGGCTCTTCCGCGCGAAGGGTTGCTGGTCGAGATCGACTGCATCGCCTATCGGCCGTAGAGGAGCGGGATCGAATCCGCGCGACGTATCGCGCGACAGTTGAAGCGTGACGCCGAGTCAACTCCCGTCTCCCATCTCCCGTCCCCGCCCCGTCGCTTGCGCTGCGCATGACTGTTGACCCGACCACCGCTCTTCGCACCCATTGGGGGATCGAAGGCGCGATCCACCCGCTCCCCGGCGAGTTCGATCTCAACTACCGCGTGCAGGGACGCGATGGCGCGGGGTACGTGCTCAAGGTCATGCGCCCGGATTGCGATCGCGCGCTGGTCGACCTCATGATCTCGGCGCACGACTACATCCACGCGCACGGCACAGGCGGCGCAAACGTGCCTGTTGCCCGCGTCGTGCCGACGCCTGCTGGCGATCGTTGGAGCGCGGTCAGCGATGAAGCCGGACGCGAACGCATCGCCTGGCTCCTGACGCTGCTGGAGGGTCGCGAGTACGCGCGCACACGAGAGCGCTCGCTGACGCTCATGACCGGCTTCGGCGCCGAGGTTGCGCGACTCCATGCCGCACTCGCCGGATTCGCGCACCCCGCGCTCGCACGCGACTTCAAGTGGGACCTGCGCCGCGCCGGCTGGATCTCCCGTCAGCTGCACGTCCACCCCGAAGGTTCGCGCCGGTCGATCATCACTTCGGTCATCGACCGATTCGCGAAGTGCCAGGATGCGATGCGGGCGCAGCCGACCGTCGTCCTGCACAACGATCTCAACGACTGGAACCTGCTCGTCGCGCGAGACGACGCCGGCGTGCCGCGCATCTCTGGCATCATCGATTTTGGGGACATCATCGATGGCCCGGTGGTCGCCGAGCTGGCAATCGCCGGCGCCTATCTCGTCCTCGATCACCCCACACCCCTGCGTGCGCTTGCCGCCTTCGTCGCGGGATATCACGCGGTTACGCCACTGACCGGGGAGCAGCTCGACCTCGTCTGGCCGCTCCTCCTCATGCGCCTCGCGGTGAGCGTGACCAACTCGGCGATGATGCAGCGCGAGCGCCCGAACGATTTGTATGTCGTCGTCTCGCAGCGGGGGGCGTGGCGCTTCCTCGAGCGATATGCCGACGAGAGCGCACTCGTCGTCGCCGCCCGTCTGCGAGCGGCGTGCGGATTTCCCGCCACCGACGCGGCGGCGCGCGTCGTCGCGTGGTTCGATTCGGCGCGCGGGAGCTTCGCCCCAGTCATGGGGCGCTCGCTCGCCGATGTGCCGCAGGGATCGATCTCGGTGAAGGACTCGGCCATCCCGCGGAACCCGCTGGCGATGACCGCGGACGAGGCGCGAGTGCTGGGACGCGGAGCCGGCGTGGGTGAAGAGTGGGTGGGGAGTTACGGCGAGCCGCGCGCGGTCTACACCGCCCCTGCCTTTCGGAATGGTCCGCATGCGACCTCCGATCGGCGGAGCGTTCACCTTGGCGTCGACATCTTCATGGCGGCGGGAACGCCGGTCCACGCGCCGACGGACGCCGTGATCGATACCGTGGAGTATCGCGAGTCAGCGCTCGACTACGGTGGGATGGTCGTGCTCCGACACGCGACGCCGGCGGGCGACCCGTACTGGACGCTCTACGGTCACTTGTCGCGGGCAAGCGTCGCGTCGCTCGCTGCGGGGACGACGGTTGCAGCTGGCGACCGCATCGCCGAGTTGGGGGACATGGGGGAGAACGGCGGCTGGGATCCGCACCTGCATTTGCAGCTGGCGCTGTCGATCGACGGAATGGGAAGCGACTGGCCGGGCGTCGCCTCCCCCGACGACTGGGGGCTCTGGCGCGCGCTCTGCCCGAATCCGGCGGCGCTCCTCAACCTCCCCAATGCAGCCGTCGCCTATCGCCCCATCGACGAGGAGGGGGTACGCGCACATCGCCGTGAGCACTTCGCCACCAACCTGCGACTGAGTTATCGCGATCCGTGCCTCTTCGTGCGCGGGTCGAAGCACTACCTGCTCGACGAATGGGGGCGGCTCTACCTCGATGCGTACAACAACGTCCCGCACGTCGGGCACGCGCATCCGCGGCTGCAGGCGGTTGCCGCCGACCAGCTCGCGAGGCTGAATACCAACACGCGCTACCTGCACCCGGCGCTCCGTGACTTCGCCGATGAGCTACTGCGCGAGGCGCCCCCGCACCTGACGCATGTGTTCCTGGTCAACAGCGGGAGCGAGGCGAACGAGTTGGCGTTGCGGCTGGCGAGGACGGCGACTGGCGGGCGCGACATGATCGTCGCCGACCATGGCTATCACGGCAACACCACCGGCGCTTACGACCTCTCGGCATACAAGTTCAACAAGCCGCGCGGTGGTGGGCCCCCGGAGTGGGTGCAGGTCGTTCCGGTCGCCGACACGTATCGCGGAGAACATCGGGGCGCCGATGCCGCGGAGCGGTACGCATCGTTCGTCGACGGCGCTGTACAAGCGATCGCCGCGCGCGGCGGGCGACTGGCGGGATTCATCGCCGAGACGTTTCCGAGCGTGGCGGGGCAGATCATTCCGCCGCCGGGGTATCTCGCGGGCGTGTACGCGCGAGTGCGCGCGGCCGGCGGGATCTGCATCGCCGACGAGGTGCAGACCGGACTCGGGCGGTTGGGCGACTACTACTGGGCGTTCGAGCAGCAGGGGGTGCTGCCCGACGTCGTCGTGCTGGGAAAACCGTTAGGCAACGGACATCCGATCGGGGCGGTGCTGACGACCGGCGAAATAGCGCGCGCCTTCGACAACGGGATCGAGTTCTTCTCGACGTTCGGCGGGAGTACGCTCTCGTGTCGGGTGGGGACCGAGGTGCTCCGGATCGTGCGAGAAGAGGGGCTGCAGGCGAATGCGCGCGACGTCGGCGCGAAGCTGCTGAGCGGCCTCCGCGAGCTGCAAGCGCGTCAACCGCTGATCGGCGACGTGCGCGGGATCGGGCTATTCGTGGGTGTGGAGCTGGTGACAGATCGCGAGAGTCGAGCACCTGGGACGGCGGTGGCGCGGCATGCGGTCAATCGGCTGCGCGAGGAACGGATCCTGATTGGGACGGAGGGTCCGGCCGACAACGTCCTCAAGATCCGTCCGCCGCTGACGCTCGGGAGGGGTGATGCGGAGCTGATCGTATCGACGCTCGGGCGTGTGCTGGAGGAGTGGGAGTGAACGGTCGGAAGACCAGAAGATTCAGAAGACGAGAAGACGAGAAGACGAGAAGACGAGGGTGAGGGGCGCGGGCGCCCGTGCTCGCCCGCACCCTCTCAAGTGTTCCGCTCGTTCGCTCGACTACTTGGGTCTTCGCTCGGGACTTCGCTCGTACTGCTCCCGCGACTGCTGTTGCACCTGCGAACTGCATCTGCACCTGCGCCTGCGACCTGCATCTGCGCCAGCCACCTGCGCCGGCCACCTGCGCGGGCCACCTGCACCGGCCACTCCGGCTTCTACTCCAACTGCAGGCTGCCACCTCACCTTCTGGGCTACTCCATCCGCGCGCTGCGCGTCGCAGTGCGATCTGCTCGCCGCACAGGCGACGGTTATCTGCGCGAGAGAATGCGCGCGCGCGCGCCGGCGTTTCCGGCGATCAGCAACGTGTCACCGAACAGGACGGGCTGAGTGAAGTACCGCGTTGCGTCGAGGCTGTGCGGATCGGTGCTCGGCTGCTCCCAGAGCTTCTCACCAGTTGCCAGGTCGTAGGCGACCGTGAATCCGACGTGGGGAACCATCGCCATCCCCTTTGCCAGCACCGGAGGATCAGCGGCTGCCCCTGGTCCCTGGGTACGCCAGAGCTGGGTGCCGTCGCGCGTCGAGTAGCAGACGACGCTCCCGTCGTCGGAAGTCGCGACCAAATGTTCGGCGTCCGCCGCGACTAACCGGCGGTCGTCGTATGGCCCGGTACCTGGTCCGTTCGGATCGCCGGGGGGCGAGTGGATCCGCGCAACGCTCCAGCGTACGGCGCCGGTTGCCGCGTCGTGGGCGAAGATGCGTCCATCGTCTTGCGCGGAGAAGATGAGTGCACCTGTGTGCGCGACGCGCGAGAAGCACTTCGATCCCTGCCCGGGAAGCAGTGGCGTGTACTGATATCGCCACCGTTCCTGACCGGTCGCCGCATCGAGCGCGAAGAGCGTCCCGGTCTGGACGGGAGAGCCGAAGTTCACACCGCAGACAAACAGGGTAGAGCCGACGAGCTTGTTGCCAAAGGCATTGAGCGTACTATCACCCTTGCGGAGCGTGGTGCTCCAGAGTGCGTCAGGTGTCTGACCCAATCGCTGCACGCGTCCATCGAACGCGGATACGAAGATCGTGCGGCCGTCGCTCTCGATCGCACGAGCCCCCTCGTTTCCGTTGACTCGGGACAGGATCCACGCGGCCTGGCCTGTAGCGGCCTTGAACGCCCAGATGTCGACGTCACCCACGTAGACCAGGTCGCCGGCAAGCGCGATGTTGACGCCGAATTGCACGCCGCTCGAATACTTGTTGCGCCACACGACCTCACCGGAGTTCGACTTGAGCGCAATGAGCTCCCGGTCGCGCGTGACGATGTACACTTGATGCCGAGCACTGTCATACGCCGGCGTGATGTGGCTGACGTCGCTCGATTCCTTCCAGATCCACCCGTCGCCCGACGGCACACCATTCGTTGGTGAGTCCACGGGAGTCGAGCAGCCGGAGAGAAGGACGCTGTACGCAAGGACGCTGTACGCGAGGAGTGCGACGGCCATCGATGCGTTGCCAAGAGTTCGCCTCATCGAATCTTCCTTGAAGTGCTGCGGCACCCGCCGACATGGGTCGGCGGATACCGCGGTCGTTGTCAGAGTTGGCAAATGGCACCGCACTGCACCGTCACCGCCTTGCTTGCAGATCGCGACGATCCGGACGCATCGGTCACGGTTAGCGTGAGGGTGTAGCTTGCACCCGACGTCCAGGCAAAGCTCGCGCTGGCGCCAGTTTGTTTGACTACGCCGTTCACCTTCCATACGTACTGAAACGGCAGCGTGCCGCCGACCGCCGATGCCGTGAATGTCGGATGGTCCGCCGGGAGAACGGTTGACGGTCCGGCGATCGACACGGACGCGAGTGGCGCGGGCGGTTGCACTGTGATCGTCGCGAGTGCGCCGTACCCTTCGCTCACCACTTCGACCACCGCGGTTCCTCCGGCCAACGCGGTCACCACACCTTGCGGCGACACGGAGGCGATCGACGGATTGCGCGACGTCCAGGCGAGCACGCGACCCGAGAGAAGCGTCCCCTGTACCGAGAACGTCGACGCGCTGAGCTGGGCCGTCGACCCGATTCCCATGGTCACTGACGTCGGAGTCACTGCGACGGTAGCCACGGAGCCCGAAGGGCGAATGGCGATCCCCAGGTTTCCGGTGAGCGCGCTCTCGATGCTCGGCGTCGCCTTCGTGGTTTCCTCGCCGTGATACGTACCGCTCAGACCGATCGTGCGAGTCCCGCCGTTCATCACCTGGCTGGTGCCGCTGATGAAGCCGTCGAAATCGGTGGCGAGCAACGGTTCAGGAACCAGCGGGCTTGGGCGATAGTAGCCCTGCAGTCCACCGCACAGCGCCGCCCAATCCGCGTCCATGTCGCCGACTGCTTGCGCTGTGTAGAGCCAGAGGTCCGCACCGGCTGCCTGAAGCGGATCGTACGAGTTGTTGTAGTAGAGCCACTCGGCGACCGACTGCGCCCAGACGTAGCTCCGAATGAACGCGCCGGCCAGTGCTCCGTTCGGTCCGCCGAACATCAGCTTCCACATGACGTTGTACGGCGAATCCGTCGCGCGGATCGAAACGCGTTGCGGGAGGCGCTGCGCTTCGGTTGCCTGGGTCTGGTTCAGGAACTGATGAAAGGCGCTCCCCGGGATCTCGTCGACGATGGCCGGCGCCAGCTGCCCCGCGAGAATCTCGCAGAACCCCATCTCGGTGCAGAAGCGGCTCTGTATCAGCGCGATCGCGGAGTACAGGTACTGAAAGAACGCCAGGTCGTGCGCATTTCCGTTCAGATACGGGTCGCGGAAGTTGGGGTCGTACGCGCTGTAGTATTGAATCGGCGTCACGATCGAACTCGCGACCCAACGCACCCAGTTCTGCACGCCGCCGTAGTAGAAGCTGGCGGCAATGTCCGCACCCAGGTGCGGACTGCCGACAGTGACGAGTCCGTCGCTGCGGGTGGAGATTCGGGAGAACGCACGCCCCACCACGCCTCCCTGCGAGTGCGCGACGAGCTTCACCTTGAGCGTCGAGTCACTCCCGAAGAACGCATTCAGCTGCGGCGGGAGCTCGGCCGCCTGGCTATTGATCGAGGCCCACCAGGTGGTCGTTGGCGCTGCGGCCTTGATGCGCAAGCTGTTGCGTAACGTGCCCATCGCCGAGTTCCACGTGCTGGCGCCCGAGTTGAATCCGTGGAGGAAGGCCACGGGCTTGTCGAGGGTCGCCGCGGGCTGCGCGCCTAACGTCGATGTCGGCGGCGCGGCACTCGCCGCAAGAATCGAGAGGATCGCGAGGATCACACCACGCGACCGAACAATCGTCGGAGTATGCATGGTGTCCTCTAGTTGGTGGAGGGAGTGACGAGCGCGAGCTTCACGTTCGAGTAGCGCGTCGTCATGGTCGGGCCAGCGAGCGAGCCGTCGGCGTTTCGCCGTTCGGTCTGGCTTTCCTTGATCACCCAGGAGTCGGCACCGAGGCGCGCGTAGGTGTTGCGCTTGACGATGCTCGTTCCCTGATGAAAGGTCGCGCGCTCATGAACGAGCCCGGTCTTCGGGTTGAGCACGAGTCGCACCGAGTCGCTCCCCGCGCGCATCGAGAGGATGTCGACCGTATCTCGGCTCGCGCGCGAAACGCCCTGCATCGCGAGGAGTCGCGTGAGCATGCGCGCCTTCGCGTTGCGCCCGACGACGTACGCATCGGCCCAGGCTCGCGACGAGTCCTTGGGAGTGGCAAATGGCGCGGCGCTCGCTGCAGCCATGATGTTGCCACCGCTACCGGCGACTATTGGGAACGGCGTCGCATACTTGGGGCGCGCGATGAGCCCCGGGGGCGCGGCATGGATCGACGTATCGAGCGAGACCGACGGCATCAGGCCTGCCGCATTGTAGATGCGCAGGTACGACTTGTCGTCGGCAGTCTCGATGCGGGTCGGCGGTGACATCCCTGCCGGCAATGCCGCGTTGGAGGGATACATCGACCCGAGGTTGAAGACCGACTGCCAGACGCCGTTGGCGGCGAGTTGGCGAGTGACGGAGAAGTGGTACCCGCGCGACGAGTTCGCCGTCGCTCCGGTTGGGCCGGAAGCGAAGACTTCCACATCGAGCGTCATCTGGTTCCACTGATCATCCACGTCGATCAACCGGCTGGGTTCGGGGCTGTTGGTGATCGGCTGCTTGAGCTGGGGGCGGAGCGGCGATTCGCTGCAGCCAAGGGCGGCGGCGATCGCGAGAAGTACGGCGGAAACGTGGACTCGCCCGAGCCGTGACGGTCGGGAACGATGGTGATTGGTCATGTGCACACCCTTGGCATCTCGCCAGGCGCAAATCGTCTCGGACGTCTCGGTGCGCGCCTACCGGCGTGGAGTGACCGGGCGGGCAGCGGTTGGGACGGTCGGCGGGAGAGACCAGTCCCACATCGAGTCGGTTGTGGTTCGCGCGCCGTTGGACGAGCGGGCGTGTTGACTGCGCTACGCTAGCACGAGGGCGTCACGTGAGCGTCACCTCAGCGGTGGCGCTGATCCGAGAGTGAGCCGTCGCGATTCACAAGTATCCGAGTACCAACAGGTTGTGACGCCATTCGCGAGCCGTGGTCGCGTATTGCGGGCGGGGGGGACCAAGCCACGTCCGGAAAGGGTCTTGCGAAATCCAACGGTCATCCCTAACATACAACCATATGGTTGTACGTCCTTCCCCCACTGAGTCCGATGCCGACCTCGACCGGCTATTCCGCGCACTCGCCGACGCCACTCGGCGCGACATCGTCGCCCGCGTCCTCGGCGGAGAGGATGCCTCGGTCTCCACGCTCGCCGCGCGCTACGACATGTCGTTCGCGGCCGTGCAAAAGCACGTCGCCGTGCTCGAGGAGGCAGGACTCGTGACGAAGAAGCCCCAGGGCCGCGAGCGCATGGTGCGCGGCAATCCCGAGCGGCTCGCGCGTGCGCGCGAGCTCCTCACCCAACTCGAGGGACTCTGGAAGTCCCGCTTCAGCCAGCTCGACGCCGTGCTCGCCGAGCCGCGCCCAACCCAGGAGTAGTCAATGCCGATCACCGCCGTCACCTCCGATCCCGCCGCGCTCACGCTCACCGTGGTCGCCGATTACCCCGTTCCGGTCGAGCGTCTGTGGGAGGCGTACTCCGATCCGCGCCAGCTCGAACGCTTCTGGGGCCCCGAGACGTGGCCCGCGACATTCACGCGTCACGACATGGCCGTGGGCGGCTACTCCAACTACTACATGACGGGACCGGACGGCACCAAGTCGCGCGGCTGGTGGAAGTTTGTCGACATCAAGCCCGGGAAGCGCATCGAGCTCGAGGACGGCTTCGCCGACGAGCAGGGAAACCCCAACTCCCAGATGCCGTCGATGAAGATGGTCTTCGATTTCAGCTCGACGGCTTCGGGCTCACGATTCAAGAGCGTGACCACGTTCCCGAGCGTCGAGGCGATGGAGCAGCTGGTGAACATGGGGATGGAGGAAGGGATGCGTTCGGCGATGGGGCAGATCGACGCCGTGCTGGCCGACCTCGCATCGTTCGCCGCCGGCAAGGCGACCGAGTCGCAGATCCTCAACGACACGCAGGTGCGCATCAGCCGAGTGATCCGCGGATCGGTCGCCGATGTGTGGCGCGCGCATAACGAGCCCGACCTCCTCAAGCGGTGGCTCCTCGGTCCTGACGGCTGGACGATGCCGGTGTGCGATGTCGCCACGAAAGTCGGCGACCGTTATCGCTACGAGTGGGAGAAGGACGACAAGTCGCAGCGCTTCGGTTTCGAGGGCGAGCTGCTCGAGTCGAGTGCGCCGTATCGCGCGGTGACCACGGAGGGCATGATCGGGATGCCCGGCCAGCCGGCCAGGAACGAACTCACGCTCACCCCCACGCGCGAGGGGACGTTGATGAGCCTCGTGATCACCTATCCGAGCAAGGAGATCCGCGACATGGTGCTCGGCACGGGGATGACGAAGGGGATGGAGACCAGCTATCAGCGCTTGGAGCGCGAGGTGCTCAAGGCGGCGTAGGGTCAACGACGAGGGGCGACGAGCGGCATTGCGCCGTCGTCGCCCCCGTCAGCCGCAACTTCGTGGCGGCGCGTTAACGCGCCTTCCACTTCGCCAGAATCTCCTTCTCCCGCTCCGGCGTGAAGCCGGTCTTGAGCCCCGCCTGCCGATCGGCCGGCTGTGTGTGGAACCACTCCAGCGTGTCGTGCGCGGTCTCCTCCATCGGCCGCACCACGAGCCCCGCCTTGATCTCCGGCGTGAGGTCAAACTGCGCGAAGCCGGCGGTGCGCCCCTTCATCACCTGAAAGACCGGCAACTCGCGCCCGTACGGATTGGCGCCGTTCGCCCGCAGGAAGTCGGCATCCACCCAGACGTAGTTCGGGTTGCCGCCAACCCCCTTCTGCACGCGCCCGAGGAACTCGCTGAACGGCATCCCGCGATCGGGGCCGATCCCGTTGAACACGCCGTAGGTGCGATCCTCCACAAGGCGAATGCAGAACGCCATCAGGTCGCGCACGTCGATGATCTGCACGTGGTCGGTCCCGTCGCCAGGTGCAATCATCTCGCCGCCGCGGTTCACGCGCACCGGCCAGTACGTGAAACGATCGGTGTCGTCGCCCGGGCCGACGATGAGTCCCGGACGCACGACGGTCACCCGCCCCGGCATCGCCTTGTGCGCCTCCTTCTCGGCGTACGCCTTGGCGTGCCCGTAGGGGAGCGGTTTCCCTTCACCGATCGGCGTGTTCTCCAACGTGTACACCGGCGCCGCCGACGACATGGGCACCGCGCTCAGGTCGTAGTAGACCGAGCGCGTGGAGATGAACAGGTACTGGTCGACCGAATCCTTGAGCGTAGTTGCCGAGAGTTTGACCCACTCCGGTGCGCTGCTCAGCGACGCCGACTCGTCGATGACGGCGTCCCACTTCCTTCCTTTCAGCGCGCTCAGGTCGCTCGAACGATCCCCCGCCAGCTCCTCGACGTCCTTCCCGAACATCCCCGGCGCGCTCTTGCCGCGGTTGAAAATCGTGACCTGATGCCCACGCTCGAGCGCACGATGCACGTCGTGCGGCCCCACGAAGCCGGTCCCGCCAAGGATCAGGATCTTCTTGGGCGCGACGGACGGCGCGCGCTGCGCCACGAGGAGTCGCGGGTCGAGCATCGCCGCCGCGCCGAGCGCCGTGAGTCCGCTGCCGATGAATTCGCGCCGGTTGACCATGGGAGACCTGAGTGGGGGGAAGTTCAGGAGAAAACAGTCGCAAGGAATACGCTATGATCCGTACTTACGCGGAGAAGGGGGAAAGCGTGGGGAGCTGCGCAGGCGGGAACGCGGGCGGCACGCGGTGGCGTACGGAAAGCGCACCCGGCAGCGCACGGAAAGCGACGAGGGGCACCTCCCGATCGGGAAGCGCCCCTGTCTGTTTTCCTCCCAAGCGCGCGCGAGGCCAGCTCCGCTCGCCGTCGCGACGAGCGATTGTTCGCTGCTACGCGTGGTTGGCGAAGAGCGGGTCGCCCTGCTTGTACGGAACGCACGGATCGAAGCGCCCGGGCGTCTCGGCGTACACGAGCGCCTTGGTCATCCCCACTTCCGACGTGAAGTAACCGAGGAGCGTGAGCTCCTTGATCATGCGGAAGTAGTGGTTGGGCTGGTCGCCCTTCTTCGAGTCCTGATACGCCTTGGCATCCTTGTCGAGCTGCGTCAGGAGAGCGAGGCGCTCCTCGGGTGACGACTGCATGAAGGGGTGCCCGTGCGCCTTCTGGCACTCTTCGTTGAGCGTCGTGAGTCCCTTGGTGAAGATGTCCTGGTCTTCCTTCGTGTAGCAGTCCTGGACCATGACGGCGATGAACGGCCCGCACCCAGCGGCCTTCGCGCCAGGAGTCTTCGTCTCCGGCAGGATCGTCTCGGCGACTTCGTCGAGGAGGGCGACCTGATCGGCGTTGAACATCGTCTGCTGCGGCTTCGGCGTCGGGTGCGCGTCGGCCACCGTGGAGTCGGCGCTTTTGGCCGCTGGCTCCTTGGTGCAGGCGGCGAGGAGCCCGGAGCCGCCGATGAAGGCGGCGCCGCCGAGCATCGCGCTCACGCGGCGGATCGCCTCGCGGCGATTGATCTGCGAGACGGTCAACGTCTCGGTCAGCGGCGCGTCGGGGAGGATATCGTTAGGCATGATGGGTTCCTGTCGGCGGCTCAGAGGTCGCGCTTGTTGAGCGCATCGACGGCGAACTCCGCCGCGCGCGCCGTGAGCGCCATGTAGGTCAGCGAGGGGTTCACGCACGCGGCGGAGACCATGCAGCTCCCGTCGGTCACGAAGACGTTCGGCGCGTCCCACACCTGGTTGTGCTTGTTGAGGACCGAGTTGGTCGGCGCCGTTCCCATGCGCGCCGTCCCCATCTCGTGGATCCCCATCCCCGGGAAGTAGCCGCCGTCGTACGTGCGCACGTTCTTCACGCCGCACGCCTCGAGCATCTCGGCCATGTCGGCCATCATGTCCTTCCGCATCTTGTGCTCGTTCTCGCCGATCTCGCAATCGATCTTGAGCACCGGCAATCCCCATTTGTCCTTCTTCTCGGTGTCGATCGACACCTTGTTCTTGTGGTCGGGGAGCATCTCGCCGAAGGCGGTCGCGCCGATCGTCCACCCACCGGGCTGCGCCATCTGGTCCTTGAACGCGGCGCCAACGCCCAGCTCGGCGACCGCGCGGTCCCACCCTTCGCGCGATGCACTCCCCTGGTAGCCGAAGCCCCGCAGGTACTGGCGCTTGTCCTTGCCGATGTTGCGGAAGCGCGGGATGTAGAAGCCGGTGGGGCGGCGCCCGTAGTAGTACTTGTCGTCCAGCCCTTCCAGGTCGCCGTTGGCGCCGAGGCGGAAGTGGTGGTCCATCAGGTTGTGCCCCAACTGTCCGCTGCTGCTCCCCAGTCCGCCCTCCCACACGTCGTTCGCCGAGCGCATGAGGAGCCAGGTGCTGTTGAGCGTCGAGGCGCAGAGGAAGACGATCTTCGCCTGGTAGTCGGTCGTCTGGTTGGTCATCGCGTCGAGGACGCGCACGCCCTTGGCGCGCTTGGCATCCTTGTCGTAGATGACCTCGGTGACGATGGACCACGGCTTGAGCGTGAGCTTCCCGGTCTTCATCGCCGCCGGAAGCGTCGAGGACTGCGTGCTGAAGTAGGCGCCGTAGGGGCAGCCGAGCCAGCAGGCATTCCGGCTTTGGCACTGGTTACGACCGGGGAGCGGCTGCGTGATGTTGGCCACGCGACCCGGAATCAGGCGGCGTGCACCGCCGAACTGCGCCTTGAGCTTCCCCGCGACTAACTCTTCACCGCAGTTGAGCGGGTGCGCCGGCATGAACTGCCCGTCGGGGAGCTGTTCGAGTCCCTCCAACGATCCGGCGATCCCGGCGAACTTCTCGGCCTTGTCGTACCACGGCGCGATCTCGGCGTAGCGGATCGGCCAGTCGGTGGCGATTCCGTCCTTCGCGTTCGCGCTGAAGTCGATGTCGCTGAAGCGGTAGCTCTGGCGTCCCCACATGAGCGAGCGTCCACCGACGTGATAGCCGCGATACCAATCGAAGCGCTTGACCTCGGTGTAGGGCGACTCCTCGTCCTTCACCCAGTAGTCGAGATTGGTCTCGTTGAGCGGGTAGTCGCGCTTGAGCACCGGATAGTGCTCGATCATCTCCTGCGTGCGGCGTCCGCGGTGTGGATACTCCCACGGTCCCTTGCGGGCGTTCACGTAGTCCTTGATGTGCTCGATGTTCTTGCCACGCTCGAGCATCAGCACCCGCAACCCCTTCTCGGTCAGCTCCTTGGCGGCCCAGCCACCGGAAATTCCGGAGCCGACGACGATCGCATCGTACTGCGTCTCTTGCACTACGTCCTCCTTGCGATGGAAACGGTGCCACATCCGACGACGTGAACAGTCGCCCGCACCTCATGGGGCGGGCGGCGGGCGAAAATATGTGGCGCGAACCGCGGATTGGCGATGTATGGGACGGGAGACGGGGGACGGGAGACGGGAGTCGGGACGGCGTTGGCGTGTGTGAAGGCCCGCGTGGTACATGTCCGTCCACGTCCGTTCCACGCATCTCTCTCCCGGGATCAGTCCTTCCCTCCCCCTTTCGCCCACCCCGCTGCCCGTTCGCGTACCCGACCGAGAGCCCGAGGGGTCCAGACGGAACGTGCAAAGAAACCCCTCGTCTTCTCGTCTTCTCGTCTTCAGAAGTCTGCAGTTCACAGATTTCGCCGATTCAGCTCCTCCACCGCGAACGCCGACGCCCGTGCCGTCAGCGCCATGTACGTGAGCGACGGATTCTGGCACGCCGTCGAAGCCATGCACGACCCGTCGGTCACGAAGACATTCGGGGCGTCCCACACCTGGTTGTGCTTGTTCAGCACCGAGTTCTTCGGGGACGTCCCCATGCGCGCCGTCCCCATCTCGTGGATCCCCATCCCCGGGAAATACTCGTTGTCGTACGTTCGCACATTCTTCGCACCCACCGCCTCGAGCATCTCGGCCAGGTCGTTGGCCATGTCGATCCGCATGAGGCGCTCGTTCTCGCCGATCGTGCAGTCCATGCGCAGGACCGGGAGCCCCCACTTGTCCTTCTTCTCGGGGTCGATGGTGACCTTGTTGTCGTGATTGGGGAGCATCTCGCCGAACGCCGTCCCGCCGATGTACCACTTCCCGGGCTCGGCCGCGTGATCCTTGAACTCGCCCCCGACTCCGAGCTCGGCGACCGCACGCTCCCACCCGTGTCGGCCGGCCGCCCCTTCGTAGCCGAAGCCTCGGAGGTACGGGCGCTTCTCGCCGTTCAGGTTGCGGAAGCGCGGGATATACGCCGCGTTAGGCCTGCGTCCGAAGTAGTATTTGTCGTCGAATCCCTCGACATTCCCCTCGGCGCCCACGCGGAAGTGGTGGTCCATGAGGTTGTGTCCCAGCTCGCCCGAAGAGCTTCCCAGCCCGCCGGGCCAGATGTCGTTCGCCGAGCGGAGGAGGAGCCAGGTGGAGTTGAGCGTGGAGGCGCAGAGGAAGACGACCTTCGCCGAATAGTCCGTCATCGCCATCGTCTGCGCGTCCATCACGCGCACACCGGTCGCGCGCTTCCGATCCGGGTCGTAGAGAACCTCGGTGGCGATCGCGAACGGGCGGAGCGTGAGGCGACCGGTCTTCATCGCCGCGGGGAGCGTCGACGACTGGGTGCTGAAGTAGGCGCCATACGGGCAGCCTAACCAGCACGCATCGCGATACTGGCACGGCGACCGCCCCTCGAGCGGCGCCGTGAGGTTCGCCTGCCGCATGGGAATCATCCGCCTAACGCCATCGAACTTCGTCTTCAACGCGTCGGACATCATCTGCTCGGCGCAGTTGAGCGTCATCGGCGGCTGGAATTCGCCATCGGGGAGCTGCGGCAGTCCCTCGAGCGACCCGGAGATCCCGGCGAACTTCTCGGCGTGCGAGTACCACGGGTCGATCTCGGCGTAGCGGATCGGCCAATCCGTCCCGATCCCCTGCCGAGCATTCGCCTCGAAGTCGATGTCGCTCCAACGGAACGAGCACCGCCCCCACATGAGCGAGCGTCCGCCCACGTGGTAGCCACGATACCAATCGAAGCGCTTCGTCTCGGTGTACGGCGAGTCCTGATCCGACGCCCACCAGTCCAGATTTTTCTCGTTTAGGGGGAAATCGCGCTTGAGCACGGGATAGTTGCGCACCATCTCCTGCGTCCGCCCACCCCGATGCGGATACTCCCACGGCGCCTTTCGCGCATTAGGGTAGTCCTTGATGTGCTCAATGTTCTTCCCCCGCTCGAGTAGAAGAACCTTGAGCCCGCGCTCCGTGAGTTCCTTCGCCGCCCATCCGCCGGAGATCCCAGACCCCACCACAATCGCATCGTAGGATGTGCTTTGCATTTCCTCGTCTTCTCGTCTTCTCGTCTTCTGAAAACTCTAAGAGGCAAAGAGTCGGAGATCCGTGCCCACCGCATCGCTGATATCCATGCAGGCTTGGAGATCGGGATGGCGCACTGTGACGTAACCGTCCGACACCAGCGTCAGGATCCAGTTGCGACGCTCGGCGCCCACCGGCAGCAGATCCATGTGGACGATGTGCTCCCCAAAGCGCTGCAGCAGGTGCTGCAGCCCCTCGATCCTCTGAATACGTCCTTTCCCCTCAGCGCGCTTGAAGATGTTGCAAGCGTTGTACTTCCTTATCGTCGACTGCGAGAACGTCCCCTTGAGCTCGGCCTCGGCGTAGCCCATGAAGAGGTCGATGTCGCCGACGTAGTTCATCAGGTCGACCGTGTGCGCGCCAGCGGGGCGCGCGGCGATCTCGCCGAAGATCGCTTCGCCCTTGGGAGTCCAGAAGAACTCCATGTGCGTGAAGCCCGTCTGGAAGCCCATCGCCTTGAGCACCTGGTGCCCCATCTCGATCCCGGCGGCAACGGGAGTCGGCGTGAGGTCGCGGAGCGCCATCGTCTGGGGCGAGATCCACTCGGTGCTGCGGGCGATGAGCGGATTGGGGCGATAGAAGCAGACGTTCTCGTACTTCACCTCGCCGTTCACGCAGATCGTGTCGTACGTGTATTCCTCGCCCTCGATGAACTCCTCGACGTTGACCTCGTCGTACGAGGTGACCTTGGCGAGTTCGGCCTCGAGTTCGGCCATCGAGCCGGCGCGGAAGGTGTCCATCGAGCCGGCGCCGGCGATCGGCTTGACGATCACCGGGAAGCCGATCTTCTCGGCGGCCGCCTTCACCTGCGCGATGGTCGTCGCCGAGGCGTGACGCGCGGTGCGGATGCCGGCCTTGGTGATGACCTGCTTCATCAGGTCCTTGTTGCGGAACGTGTTCGCCTGCTGGACGCTCTGTCCCGGCGTGCCTAACGCCTCGCGCAGCTTGGCGGCGAGCACGACGCCCGGCTCCCACATGCAGACGACGCGGTCGATCTGGTGTCCGCCGACCGCTTCGACGACCTGGCGGACGACGGCGTCTTCGTCGGTGAAGTTGGCGACGCGCAGGTACCCCGACATGTGCTCGCGGGTGAGCGCGGGGAGGTCGTGCTCGGCCACATCACTCAGCCCGTAGACCTTGGCGCCGTGCATCGAGAGGGCGCGGCAGAAGTAGGGCATTTCTCCCGGGTAGCCCGGGGCCAGCATGATGACGTTCATTGTTTTCTAGGTGTCAGAAGACGAGAAGACGAGAAGACGAGGGGCTGGAACGGTGGGGACGCGTGCGCATTCAGATTCCGTCTCAATTTCTTGCCAACTACAAACCTTTCAGCGGATATCTCGACTAACGTGGGAGCAAACTGAGAATTGCGGGTTGGGCGAGGTCGATCTTGATGGTGCTGATGATCTTCATGATGGCCTTCTCGACTTCTTCCGTCTTGGGGTGGCGGACGATGACCCAGCCGTCGCCTTCGTAGGACGTCGAGGGGGTGGCACCGACCTGTGGGGATTTGGCGGCGACGATCATCGAGGCGAGTGTGCGATTGATTTCATCGACGCCGTGAATCGCCGCGATGCGGCCATCGCCCTGTCCCCTCAGGAAAGCGGCGCCGGCGGCGTACTTGCGCTCGGGAACGCGGAATTCGCCGAAGATCATCGCCCTGGCCCACTCCTGCACCACGTCGAAGTCGTTGGCGTACGACATGAGCTGGGTGATCTGTGCACCTGGCGGGCGGGCGGCGACTTCGCTGATGGCGATGGTCCCGTCGCTGCGGCGGAACCACTCCATGTGCGAAATGCCGGTAGTCATGCCTAACACGTCGAGCGCGCGGCGGGCGGCCTGGCGAATGTCGTCGTACTGCGGCGCGTCGACCTCGCGGGGGAGCACGACCGACCACTGGATCCACGGGTTGTTGATGACCGTGAGCGGCGTGGGGTAGTAGTGCGTGAGCGAGTGCCAGACGTGCACACCGTCGATCGTGATCGTCTCGAACGAATGCTCCTCTCCCTGCACGAACTCCTCGAGGAGCGTGGGCTGCTCCGAAGACGGGGGCGTCAGCTGCAACGCGCGGCGGAGGGCGGAGAGGTCGTCGACGCGAAAGGTCGCAATCGCGCCGGCGCCGGCGGGTGGCTTCACCACGATGGGGAAGCCGTTCTTCTCGGCGAAGGCTTCGGCCTCCTCGATGCTCGCCGCCAGCGCGTGACGCGCGCAGGGGAGCCCGGCCTCGCGCAGGAGTGTCTTCATCCGCGCCTTGTCGCGGAAGTTGTTCGCCGCCTCGACGCTCAATCCCTTGATCCCGAGCCTAACGCGCGCCTCGGCGAGCGGTCCTTGCAGCTGCTCGTACGCACCGAACAGGCGCGTGGGCTTCCCGAAGCGCTCGGCGAGTCCGTTCACCGCCCAGACGAGTTGTTCCACGTCGAGGATGTTGTCCACGCGCCAGTGCTGCACGCTCCCTTGCAGCTCGCGGAGCTTGTCGGCGGGGTCGTGCGTGACGACGCCGAGATGAACATCGGGGAGCGTCGCCGCGGCGCGCACCATCGCGAAGGCGTTGTCGCTCAGGAGCGGAGCGGCGAAGACGACGAAGGGCATGCGACTGCGCGGGCGAGAGGGAGTGCGGGTGGCCGTTCGCCGGATCGGCGGCGAGCGGGCGCGGCTGACGCAAAGTGTTGCCGCTGAGAGCGGGCGTCTAGACGGGGGAGCGGGGGGGAGCCGCGGCGGGCGTCCGGAGGCTCGGCGCGATACCGATACGATGCGCAATGGGATGATGACGGCCTGGTGGCTAGGCCCTGCGAGTCTTCCGAATGCGAACTCCCCTTCCCCCTTGCGCGCTCGGCCGAGCCGAGCTGAGTCTATGGGCATGCCTGCCGCGACCGATCGATACTATACAAAGGACGAGGTTCTCGCCTTCCCCGAGGACGGCAACCGCTACGAGCTGGTGTACGGGGAGCTGCTGGTGACGCCGGCTCCCAGGTACAATCACCAGCAGCTCGTCCTTGCGCTCGCTGCCGAGCTTCGCAGCTATTTGAGCACACGATCGGCGGGAGTCGTCATGATTTCTCCTGCCGATATCACGTGGGGCCGCCCCGACGACGTGCTCGTGCAGCCCGATGTCTTCGTCATCGCACCTGAAGACGCGCAGTTTCGCGAATGGGATGAGTTCAGGCACTTTTCGCTGTTTGTCGAGGTCGTGAGCCCCTCCTCAGCGCGGTACGACCGCTTCACCAAGCGACGTCTGTTCCAGGACATGGGAGTGCCGCTCTACTGGGTCATCGACCCCGCCAATCGACGCGCCGAGATCTGGACGCCTGCGGCGACGGCGCCCGTGTACGAAACGGTGCGGCTGGTGTGGCATCCGTCGGGAGTAACCGAGGCGTGGACGATGGAGCTCGACAAGTTGTTTGCGGAGGGAGAGCGGCGATAAGCGTCGGCGCAGCGCGCCGATGGCGGTGGAACGAGCCTTTTCCCCTCCGCGATCTCCGCGATCTCCGCGGTTCAATTCTTTCGAGCACTGCGATCGCCGACGTACCTCAACCATCGGGCGAGCCACGAACGCATCGCCGAGTCCTACCCCGTTCGAGTCCTTCCCCGCTCGTCGCCCAGCGCGTATGGATTCGTTGCGCGCGCTGGTCGCCCTTCACGCTGGCGACCTCGAGTGCGCGGCACGTGCCACTCCCACCCTGAGGAAACCGACCATGGAACGCTACGAAGACCACCAGCGGGACGTCAATCCGAATCGCGCATCGGAGCAGCGCGACGCGGTCGCCGAGGTGGTGTCGCGGTTGCAGGGGCGCGGCATCGTGGTGAGCCGAGCCGACGACGCGGAGGATCTGGTGGATCTGCTGACCGCGGTCGAGCGCTTCGAAGCCGCAGTCGAACGGCATGGCGGTGATCTCATGGTCGATGATCTCGACAGTGATGAGCCCGACGACGTCCACTTCGTCCTCCCGCGGCGAACGCACGGGGAGCCGCTGCGCGCGTACATGAGTCGGATCGAAGAAGCGACGGCCAACCTTCGAAAGCATCCGAACCGCCCGGACTGACCGAACTGCCGCTCCCCGCGAGCCGACCGCAAGCCGACCGTGGCTCGCGATGTCGTTCACAACTTTCCCGTTGACGAGTGGCCGAGCACGATGCCGCACAGCTGCGGCTCCGCTTCCCGGTGGACCTGTCGCGCGACCATGTGCGCGGCGGCGAGGCCTCCGACCGGGTGAGCATGGTGATCTATGCGGACTATCTCTGTCCGTATTGCCGCGGGTTGCGCCCGGTGCTGGTGCGCCTGCGCGAAGTACTCGGCGATCGATTCCAGTACGTCTACCGGCATTTTCCTAACGAGCGCGCGCACCCCGGGGCGACGATGCTGGCGCGCCTGGTCGAGGCCGGGGCGAAACAGGGGAAGTTCTGGGAGCTGCACGATTGGGCCTACGCGCAGGCCGGGCCGCCATCCAAGCACGCCGCCTACGAGTTCGCCGAGTCGTTAGGCCTGGACATGGAGAAGTTCCGCGCCGACCTGGAGAGCGAAGCCGTCGCCGCGCGCGTCGAGGAGGACGTAGCGCAGGGACGAGCGAACGGGGTGAGCGGGACCCCGACCGTCTTCATCGACGGGCAGCGCTACGACGACTCGTGGGAGTTTCACGCGCTCCTCGAGGCGCTCGAGCGCCCGTTGGCCGCGCGCGTGCGTCGCTCGGCGCGAGCATTCGCGTCACTCCCGGCGTCGGGGGGCTTCGTGTTGATTGTCGCCGCGGTCGCCGCACTCGTCTTCGCCAACTCGCCGCTCGCCCCGTGGTATCACGCGTTCGTCGACGCCGAGTTCATCATCGGGCCGGCTGGGCACGCGCTGGCGCTGACCGTGGGGGAGTGGGCGTCGGAGGGGTTGTTGGCGATATTCTTTCTGCTTGTAGGGTTGGAGATTCGGCGGGAGTTGAGCGTGGGATCGCTCTCCGACAGGCGCAACGCTGTACTCCCCGTCGTTGGGGCGGTCGGCGGCGTGGTCATGCCGGCGCTCGTGTACCTCCTGGTGAATCGCGGCCCCACGTCTCCCGGGTGGAGCGTTCCCACCGCGACCGACGTTGCGTTCACGCTGGGCATTCTGGCGCTGTTAGGCAGCCGCGTTCCCGCCGCGGTACGCGTGTCGATTGCCGCACTGGCCGTGGTGGACGACGTGGCGTCGGTGATCACGCTCGCGGTCTTCTATGCACACGGCTTCGCGGTTGCGTGGTTCCTCGCGGTGGTTGTTGTGAGCGTCGCCCTCCTCGCCCTCAACCGCTGGCGTGCGTATCGTGCCTGGCCGTACGCGGTGCTCACCATCGCGCTTGGACTGTGCCTGCACGGCGCGGGGATTCATGCCGCGTTATGCGGCGTCGTGCTGGCGATGCTCCTCCCCAGCCGGCCGGCACCGGCGGCAGGGCCGCTCCTCGCGCAGACGGCGAACGCGCTGACCTTCCTGCAGGACGCGGAGCGCGCGTCGAGCGAGCCGGGGGGCGACGAGGCCAATCCCGAGCAGGTGTGGGAATGGGCGAGCCGCAACCTGTCGGCGGCGGCAGACCGCTTGTTGTCACCCGCCGAGCGCATCGAGCGGGCGGTGGCGCCGTGGACGGCGTATCTCATCCTCCCGTTCTTCGCCTTTGCCGCGACGGGGATCGAGCTCGGGGGTGACGTCTTCGCCGCGCCAACGCGCCCCATTCTGCTCGGAGTCGTGCTGGGGCTCGTGGTGGGGAAACCGTTGGGGATCTTGCTTGCAGGGTGGTTGGCGGTGAAGGTGGGTATAGCTGCGGCGCCGCCGGGAGTTCCGCTGCGTACGATCGTTGGGGCTGCGTGCTTGTGCGGTGTCGGCTATACGATGTCGCTGCTCATGGCCGAGCAGGCACTGCCCGATGCGGGAGAAGCGGCGGTGGCGAAGGTGGGCGTGCTACTCGGCTCGACGCTGGCGGCAGCGGTGGGGACGGCGGTGTTGCTCTCGACTGGCGCACCCACGAACGACCGGCGATCGACGGAGTCGACGAGCACCAGTGGCCGAGATGACACTGCGCCGCTTCAACCACGCACATCCGTGGGTGTCGCTTGACGCTCATGTGTCGGCTTCAGAAGAAGTCTTTTCACCGATGACTGACTGCGTTGCGCTGGCGCGGAGCGCCGGTGTGGAAGGCGACCCCAAGTCAGAAGACGCGTAGACCCGCAAGTTCGATCGGCTCACTGAAGAGATTTCCATGCGCATCCTCGTCGTCGAAGACGATCCGGCCATCTCCAATGTCCTCGTCCGCGGACTCCGCGAGCTCGCCTTCGCCGTCGACCACGCCGCCGACGGCGAGCAGGCCGACTATCTCGGCGCGATCAATCCGTACGACGCGGTCGTGCTCGACCTCGCCCTCCCGAAGAAGAACGGGATCGAAGTCTGTCGCACGCTCCGCAAGCGCGGATCGGAGACGCGCATCCTCATGCTGACCGCACGCGATGCGGTGCGCGATCGCGTGGAGGGGCTCAATGCCGGCGCAGACGACTATCTCGTGAAGCCCTTCGACTTCGAGGAGCTCGTCGCGCGGTTACGTGCGCTCATGCGCCGCAAGGGGGAGGTGCGCGACCAGCGCCTGTCGGTGCTCGACCTCGAGCTCGATACGCATGCGCAGAAGGCGCAGCGCGGCGGCATACCGATCGCTCTCACCACGAAGGAGTACGCGCTCCTCGAGTACCTGGTCCTCAACGTCAACCGGGTGATGGGGCGACGCGAGATCTCGGAGCACGTCTGGGACGACAACTACGACCCGGCCTCGAACGTGATCGACTCGTACATCAACCGCTTGCGCCGAAAGGTCGACACCGAGGGGCTTGTCCCCCTCATTTACACGCGACGCGGTGCCGGCTACCTCGTCTCCGACGAAGCGCTCACGTCGTAGCCCCACGCTCCCGCGCCGACGGTGCTGGGCGCGCGCGCCATCCCCGGCGCTCCAAGCCAGGAGAGCATCAAGGCGAAGACCGTGGGCGCCCACAACCACGTCAGCCAGACGCCGACTTCCTCGTTGTCGAGCGAACGGAGGACCGACCACACCAGCCTTGGGAGTGCGAGCGCCGTCGAAGCCGTGCCGCCAGCTGCAAATCGCTGCGAGTTGCGCACGATGATGCGCGCATCGCCCCGGTTCCCCGCTCGTAGCAGGTCGCGGATCCGCGCGTCGAGCTGCTCGCGAGAGTTGGATCGCCACCCGGGAAGACGCAGCACCGACCACGCCGCCACCGTGCGCCCCCAGCCGTGCAGGTTCGAGCTGGCGATCGGGACGAGTGCCGGCACCGACGCCGCCTGCACCAGCTGGGGCGGCGGATCCATCATCCATTGCAGCCCGCGGGGCGATGCGTCGGCGACTTCGACCCCCGCGACGACTGTCCCCGACTCCTTCAAACGTGCGAGCGACGATGCCGGAAAGGGGGTCGTTAGCAGGAGGACGGCGCCGGGATCGTCGGCGCGCCCGAGCCGCACCACGTGCGCCCCATTGCTGCAGAACTCTGCCCCGCTGAGCAGCACCGGAGCGCCGCGCTCCACTTCCTCGAGCGTGCGCACCGCCGCGCTGTCGGCGTGATCGGTCACGTACGCGACATCGAATCCACCGTCGCGGTGCCACTGGCGATTCCGCTCGAGCGTGAAGTCCCATCGTCCGTCGTGCGACTGCAGCGTGTGACTATGGAAGTCCACCGCGAGTTCATCGGGATCGTCGAGCCTGAGCTGCGCCATCGGCCAGGGGGCAAGCGCCCCGGCGAGATACACCGTCGCGAAGGCGAACGCGCCGCCGAGCGCGAAGCGGAGCACGCGCTGCGCGCGGCCAGGCCAGCGCATTGCACCTGACGACGGCGAAGGGACCGCCCCCCACACGGCCGCAACGATCACGAGCGACAGCGCGATCGCGAGATGATCCTTCGACGGGAGCAGCGACAGCCCCTCCAGCGTGCTCGCCACCGGCGAGAGCGCGAGTCGCATCGGCGAGCGCTCGAGCGTCGCGCGCACGTCGGCACTTCGTGACGACCATGTGACAAGTGGCGCGAGCGGAACCGCTCGACTCGCGACCAGCGCGACCGTCCCCGCCAGCAGCAATCCCCACCCGCCGACGGGAGCACCGCGCGGTTGCGTCGATGCTGCGTCAGCGTCGTAGTCGGAGTTCCCGTCCGAGAGCATTCGGTCGATGTCGGCGTCGTCGTTCATGAGCGGCAGAATATGATCCCCTTGATGACGACACGGTCACGCGTGAGGTCCTGCGCGCGTCACGCGGGTGGGGATCGGCGTGCAATGGAGATTTGCGTCAATCGCTCAGTCGCGATGCCGATGGTGGTACGCGTCCAACGTGCGCCCCACGAGGTGACCGACCGCGGCACCCATGATCGCGTCGGACGCCCAGTGCTGGTTGTTGTAGAGGCGCGAAACGCCGACGGCTGCTGCCGTCGTGTAGAGCGCGGGCGAGACCCAGCGCGATGCCGCAGGATGTGTCCGCGCCAGCTCGGCGCTGAACGCCGTCGCCGCGGCGAATGCCACCGTGGTGTGTCCCGATGGGAAGGAGGCGTTTGTCCCGTGGAATCCGCGCAGGAGCTGGAACTCGTCGGCATCGGTGGGCTCAGCCGGGTTTGCGGCGTTCGGGCGCTGGCGCCCAGCGAGCGTCTTGATTCCCGCGGTCAACAGTCCGCTCGCCAGCACCGCCTCTCCCGCGTGCAGTCCGGCATCGGCGAGCCCGGGGCGATTGGCCAGGCGCCCCGCGGCGTAGGCCCCCGCCGAGAAGATCCATGCGCCCGGATCACCGATCGTGCGAACGATCGACGCCGACCGATTGAGCGCGGAGTTGTCCTGATAGCGCGGCGACTGCAGGGCGTGTGTAAGACGTCCATCGATGGGGAGCGCCGCGAGCGCCGCGCCCGCAAAGAGTGCAAACTGGCCGAGGTCGTGCCGTGAGATGCGCGGCTGTGACCGCGAAAGCGCGGGAAGGTTGGGGACCTCTCGCGCTTCGGCGGTCGCAGGCGGAGGTGCGGCGCTTTGGCCGGCTGCCCATGAGCGCTCCACGCGTTGCGCCGAGCCCGTTGCCGGCAGAATCAGGAGGATCGCGACCGCGAAGAGTGTGTGACGCATGCCACCGTTTGTCATGGATTCGGCCGCCCGTCGCGATGGCGCTCGTGCTCCAGCCACGGCGTGAGCGTGAAGGAGACAATCGGGCGGTGCGACAACCCTGACGTCGCCCCCACCGGCATCGAGACGTCCAGCCGCAACGTCGCGCGCGCAATCCTGGTTGGAAGGAGTCGCACGCCGGCGCCGAGCACCGCAACGTCGCGCGAGGCGAGCGTGGTGTAGCTGGCCAAATCCCAACGACGTGAAGCAGACATGAACAACGCGCCGCCGAGATCGTAGCTCCCGCCGACCCGCGGACCGCGCCACTCGCGCTCCACGAACCGCCGCGCACCGGCATGAGCGCGAAGAGCGATGCGCGTGTGTCTCCCGCGTTCCACTCCGACCGTCCCTTGAAGCCCGACCACCAACCATTGGCCGAGATGATCGCCGAAGGACCCACGCCCCACAGCTTTCCGATCCACGCGTCGACGTGACGCGTCGCCTCACCGGTCACCGCATCGCGACCGATCGTCACCGTTGCATCCCCCTCGACCGCTGTGGGGAGTTCGACCAGTTCGGTGCTCCTAGTGAGGAGCGGACGCGTCATGAAGGAACGCGAGCTTCGAGACATCCCGATGAGCGGCCCGGTCACGTCGCGCGTCACCTGCGATGGTCCGACGAGGAGCGCACCCGGCGACGATTCGATGCGCGCGCGCATGCGTTCAGCGCCGAACTGCAGGGCGACGGTTGAGCTGCGCGAGCTCCAGAGTTGTCGCGCCACGATCGCCCGCAATTCGAGTCGGTTGACGCGATCCCCCGCCTATTTGCGCGCCGGCCGTGGGGAGTGGGCGGCGCCGGGCTCGAGGCCCCAGGCATCGTGGGGGCGCGGCGACGACGATTGCAGCTGCACCGTCGACTCGAAGCCCCCCTTGTACTGCGTGCGCCCGACCGAGAGGGCGAGCGGCGAGCCGATGAACCACGGATCGACGTATTGCACGCCGAACCCCGGCTGTCCCTCGTCGATGCGGAGCGACGTGCGGAGCGAGCGGGCGCGCCCGAGGAGATTGTCTTCCC
>JBGAHX010000029.1:0-96329 GCA_044225935.1 Gemmatimonadaceae bacterium | reverse complement strand
CCGCAGGTCTCGCGCGCGTCGTGGGAGCGCGACGCCGCCTGCTGGCGCGCGCTCTCGTCGGGCGCGGCGAAGGTGCAGCTGACGGGTCTCGACCAGGAGCAACGCCTCACGCTCGGCGTGCTTCGCTGGGAGTCGAAGCTGCAGGGAGCCCGCGCTCCGCACTGGTGGGTCGATTTCTCCAGCATCACCCCGTACTCCTCGCCGCTCGGCTACCTCGCGCGGTCGATCGGAGCGCTGTCGCTGACAAGCGCGAGCGACACGACGCAGGTGCTCCGCCTCCTGGGGCAGGTGCCGGCGCTGGTCGACAGCATCACCGCGGGGATCGAGCAGCGACGCGCCCGCCACATCCTGCTTGCGCGCGACGCGCTCCCGGCGAGCGTCGCGCTCCTGCGCACCTTCGCCGCGACCGGGGCGGCCAACCCGTTCGCGGTGGCACCGGCGCGCCTCTCGTCGCTCGATGACGCAACGCGCACCGCAACGGCGACATCGGCAGCCCGCATCGTCGACCACGGGATCGCGCCGGCAGTCGATCGTTTGCTGACTCTGCTGAACGGTTCGTACGCCACCGAGGCCGAACCGAAAGTGGGGCTGGCGATGTATCCCGGTGGAATGGAGTACTACCGGTGGCTCGTGCGCTGGCACACCACCCTCGACGTTGCGCCTGACGAGGTGCACCGCATCGGGCTCGCCGAAGTCGCGCGCATCGACGCGGAGATGGCGGCGATCCGCAAGGAGCTCGGCTTCACCGGTAGCAAGCGCGAGTTCCACGAGATGCTGGCCAGGGATCCGCGCTTCTTTGCGAAGACGCCGGAGGAATTCGGCGCAAAGCTCATGTCGTACGCCACGCGCCTCGATCCGCTCCTCGATCGCGCCTTCTCGCGGCGCCCGCGCGCCAAAGGTGACGTGCAACGACTTCCGGCCGCGCTCGAGCCGGCGATGACGTTCGGCTTCTACCAGGCGCCGACCCCCGCCGATTCAATGGGGCACTATCTGTACAACGGGACGCAGTTGTCAGAACGCACGATGCTCACCGCCGCCGCGCTCATCTCGCACGAGCTCTGGCCCGGGCATCACTTCCAGATCAACCTGCAACGCGAGAACGCGGCGCTTCCGCCGTATCGGCAAGGATACTACACGGCGTTCACCGAGGGGTGGGGGGACTACGCATCGATAGTCGCCGGGGAGCTCGGGCTCTACGACGATCCGTGGGATCGCTACGGGCGGCTGGCGATGGACATGTTCATCTCCTGCCGACTCGTGGTCGACACAGGGATGAACGAGTTAGGGTGGAGCCGCGAGCACGCGATGGCCTACATGCGCGATCACCTCCTCGAGTCGGACACGCAGATCCGCACCGAGTCGCTCCGTTATAGCACCGACCTTCCCGGCCAGGCGCTCGCCTACAAGATGGGGAGCAGGGAATTCCAGCGGCTGCGACATCACGCCGAGCAAGTGCTGGGTCCGCGCTTCGACCTTCGCGCCTTTCACGAACAGGTGCTGGAGAGCGGGGCGCTCCCGATGACGGTGCTCGGCGCGAAGATCGAGGAGTGGGTGAAGTCACGGAAGTGAGCGGGGGAGGGAGGCGCTGAGCGGCGTGGATAGCGGAGGATTGCAGCTCCTGCTCTTCCGGTTTCGACTGGGGCTCCTCAGATTCGGTGATCGCGAACAGGGAAGACCGTGCGCGTACTCATCCTCGACGAAGGGTTCGCCAGCGGCGCCATCACCGCGCTCGGTCTCCGGCGCGCGGGTTGTGTCGTCGATGTCATCGCGGCGACCGGCGGCTCCGGCAGCTGCAGGGCAACGGGAGGTACGTGGCGGCTCGCGCCGCGCGTGAGTGACCCGCGTCTGTTCCACGTGCTCGACCGATCCGTGCGGGAGTCACAGTGGGACGTCGTCTACCCGGTCACCGAACCCCTGCAATGGTTGCTTTGGGATCGAGCGCCGGAGTGGAGCGCAATCGTCTATCCGCAGGTGGACGAAGGAGATCGCGCGCTCCGCCGGGACAAGCAGCGGATGAGCCTGCGACTCGCCGAACGCGGCATCCGTATCCCACGGCAACTCCCGGTGGCGACTCCGCGCGACATCGACCGCGGAGTCGCAGAACTCGGACTTCCCATCGTGGTCAAGGGAGGGAGCGGGCGCGGAGGAAACGCCACCCACGTGTGCGCCACACGCGAGATTGCGCATGCCGCCGCGCGCAGCGTTGCCGAGCGAGGACAGCCGACGTTTGTCCAGGAGTACGTCGCCGGCGCAACATACCTGGCTGGCGGCGTCTTCGATCGTGGACGCCCGCTGCGCTTCTTTGCCGGCGTGAAGTCGGCGCAGTTCCCCCCGCGTGTGGGGCCCGCGGCCGAGTTACGATCGGTGGACGACGAGTCGCTTGCTACGGTCGCGAAAGAGGTGTTTGCCGCCACTGAAGTGTCGGGCATCGCCAGCATCGACCTGATATGCGACGCTCGCGGGACGTTTCACTTCCTCGAGCTCAACCCAAGACCGTGGGGATCGATGGAGGCGGCTCGGCGTGCGGGCGTCGACCTTTTCGAGGCGCTTGTCGCGCTCTGGCGCGCGGAGCCGCCGACACCACAGCTCGAGTTTCGGAGCGGCGTGTGTACTCCGGTCTTTCCGTTGTATCTCCTGTCGTTGCCGTGTTGGCGATCCGGACGGGTGGCGCGCGCGCTCCCGTCGGAGATGCGCCGCGCGCTGACGCTCTCGCGGGAGTCGCCCGCGCTCGTCGGGCACCTCGCCCATCGCCTCGCTCGCGTCTGCTACAACTGGTAACCATCCCTCGTGCCGATCGCCCCGGAGCTCACATGACGCTGTTCACCCACCGCATTCGTCGCCGAGTGGCGCTCGCGGGACTCGTGCTGTTTGCCGGCGGCTGTATCCTGGTATCCAGCACCACCGAGCGCGATCGCGTTGCCGCTGCGGCGTTAGGCGACACGGTCGTCAACGCTGCCACCAAGGCGCACCTCATAGACGGAAGCGTGATCGTCTTCGCCGACGGGTTCTCGCTGCGCGGGCGACAGGTGCGTGGCTCCGGGCAGCGATTCGATGCCTCGCGAAAAGCCTCCGTGTCGAGCAACGGTATCGCCATCGACAGCGTGCTGGGTTTCGAGGTGTTCCGGCGCAGGATCAATCCGGGGCGCACCCTGGTGTACGGCACCGTCTCGGCCGTTGCGTCGACGCTCGCGCTCGCCGCTGCCGCAATCATCATCTTCGGCTCCTGTCCCACCGTCTACGCCGACAGTGCCGGCACCCCCACGCTACAGGCAGAGTCATTCTCCTACTCGATCTCTCCCTTGCTGGCCAAGCGCGACGTGGATCGCATGACGGTGCAGGCGTCTGCAGACGGCGTCGTGCGGCTGACGGTGCGAAACGAGGCACTCGAAACGCACCACCTCGACCACATCGAGGTCATCGAAGTGCGACACCGCGCGGACGAAGTAGCGCTGCCGTCGCCTCGAGGAGGCGCCATCGCTGTCTCGGCGATCGAGACGCCCAGCGGGATCACCGACGGAAGCGGCCGCAACGTCGCGCGCGCCCTCGCGCAGCAGGACGACCAGTTCTTCACGACCGACAACGCCTTGCTGGATCGGGCCATCGCCGGTGGCCCGACCGACGACGCGCTCACCATCGCGTTCCCGCACCGCACGGGTGTGGACAGCGTCGCCCTCGTGCTGCGTGCCCGCAGCAGCCTGCTGACAACATCGATCCTCTACGAACACCTGATGGGGCGGCAGGGGGCGCGGGCACTCGACTGGATGGGCGAGGACCTGCAAGGAATCTCGAGCCTTGCCACCCTCGCGATGTGGTACGGCAACAACTTCGGTATGCGTGTGAGTGTGCAGGATGGCGAGGAGTGGCAGCCCGTCATTAGGCTCATGGACTTTGGCCCGACGGCCTGGCGCGAAGTCGGCGTCGTCGTTCCCGCATTGCGGAGCGCCGGCGACAGCGTACGCATACGGCTCACCTTCGCCGCCGATGCGTTTCGCATCGATCGTCTGGCAGTGGGCTCGGGCGTGCGGCGTGTCGAGCAGCGGTTGATCCCGATCGCGCGAGCCTTTGACTCGAACGGCGGGCGCCGGACGGACCTCGAGGACATGCTCTCGCGCGCCGACGATCGCGATGTGGAAACCGGTCCGGGATCGCACTTCTCGCTCGAGTTCGACACCGCACGACCGGGGAGCGCGCGCCCGTCCGGTGCCGGTGCGGAGCGCAGTACGTTCTTCTTCGCGGCGCAGGGCTATTACGTCGAGTGGTTGCGCCCCGCGTGGATGGCGGAGGGAGACAAGCGTCAGCGCTTTTCCCCATCAACCACCTCGATGCGGGAGCTGCTGCGAAGCTGGAAAGGGGGACGTGACTCCCTCGAAGCATTCTTCTTCACGCGCCGGGTACCGATCGCATGACCAGCCTCTCACGTGTGTTCGGGGCCGCTCGTCGCCTGACGAGTGCGGCGCTCCTCGTCTGCACCGCGTGCTTCACGTCTCCGTCCCCGCGCCGCGCGGCGCTCGTCACCACGAAGCAGGGCGAAACGGTCACGGTACACCTCTCGGCTGGATACTCGCGCGTGGGCGAGCTTATCGGGACGAGCGACTCCACGCTGGTGATGCTGATAGGCGAGCACGTGGTCGCGGGGAAATTCGCCGAGGTCCGCGGCGTGACGCTTCGCAGCACTCCATGGCAGTCGTATCGTCCCGGAACGCGAGAAGCGGCGGCGCCGCTTGCGCGTGCGAGCCGATTCCCCTTCGGCGTCACCGACGCCGCGCTCGCCGCGTTGCTGGCACAGACCAAGCAGTCCACGCTCGAACCGCTCGTGATCGCGTCGCAATGAGAGCGCCGTCGCTGCACTCCCGCGTCACGTTAGGCGCGCTGATGTGCCTCGTCGCGGTCGTCCCACGCTCTGCAGCGGCCCAACGCGTTGCAGCGAGCGATCAGGCGCGCTTCATCGCCGAGGCGCGCTTCATCGCCGAGGCGCGCTTCATCGCCGAGGCGCGCGAAGGGACGCGCCGCTACCTCTCGCGCCAGCGCGCGATCGACGACGGCTTCACGCGCGTTGGCGTGGAATTTCCCGCCATGGGGGAGCATTGGGTCAGTCTTGCCCGCGTCATGGAGGACTCCTTCGACGCGAAGCGCCCCTCGATTCTCATCTACACGAACACCGCTGACGGGCCGCGACTCGCTGGGGTCGCGTACTCCAAGCTGTTGCGCGGACGGCAGACGCCGCCCTCGTTTCCCTTCGCAAACGCCTGGCACGAGCACAGCGGAACGATCACCGAAGGGAGCCTTCCGCTGAGCCACTCGGCACCGCTCACTCCCAGCTCGGCGCGCGCACGACCAGCCGACGATCCGACACCGCGATTCTTCGTGCTGCACGCGTGGGTTTGGACCGGCAATCCCGACGGGACGTTCGTGACGGACAACTGGATGCTTCCTCAGACGCGGCTCGGCCTCCCCTCGGCCGAACCGCTGGACCGAGCGGTTGTGAACGGCATGGCGCTCGCGGCTGATGAAGATGAGTACTATCGACTCGTCGTGCGCACGATGCTTTCACTCTCCGACGAGGAGGACCGCGCCGTGGCCCGAGTCATCGCTGCCCACCGCGCACAGGCCCAACGCGCGTTAGCGAACGTGCGAGCGACGCACCGCCTTGCTCCTGGCCGCGCGTCGGAGTTACGCGACGTGTGGTCTTCCCTCTGGAGCGGGCTCGAACGCGTGCTGCCGAAGCGGGCGAAGGAGCTGCGCGCGCTTAGGGCACAGGTGTAGCCGCCGGGGTAGACCAGGCCGCCGGCGCCGATGCCGGCAGGTCTCGCGGCGCAAGAAGCGTTGTATGGTGTCGATCTGGCGGCGTGCCACGTCTCGCCAACGCGCGGCTCCTCCCCCTTACGGCACCAGCTTCACCTCCCGCATCGGACGATCGGGCGAGACGTACGCGCTGACCAGACTCTCATTCCCGTCCGCCCCCACGGCAGCGACGCCGAACACGTAGTCGTCGATCGAGACGTTGGGAAAGACGAACTGCGTCACCGCGCCCACGTCCTGTACATGCTCCCAATCGTTGGTCCACGCATTGCGCCAGTACACTCGGTAGCTGGCGGCGCCCGGCGAGGCGCTCCACTGGAGCGTCGCATCGTACCCGCTCGTCCCACGGGCGAGGCGCGGTTGCCCGCGGTCGGTCATCACATTCGGTGCCGGCGGGGCGAAGGCGACCGACGCGGCACCGGCGACATTCACCCGCGCGTTCTGCGCGAGATAGTTGAAGTCGACGCCCTCGACCTTGTCCTCGGATGAGTGCTGGCGGAAGTAGTTCTCATTGGCCTCGCGGAACACCGCCGCCGGATAGCCGTTCGCCGTGAACGAGGAATGATCGCTCCCGCGTCCGAAGCGATCCTCGCGCGCCATCAGCCGGATGGTGTGCGACGGGACGTAGACGGCGGCAGTGCGGGCGATGTATCGCGCCAGAGAACGCGAGGGCGAGTCCTCCGGGCCGAGCGAGTAGACGCGCACGCTCTCGCCGTCGATCACGCCGTTGCCACTCATGATGTTCCCGACGATGTCGTTGTTGAAGTTCGCCTCGACGACGACCTTGTCGGCTGCCAGTCGTTGGGCGTGGGCCATCGACCCGATCAGTCCCTGTTCCTCACCGGCCCAGGTGATGAACACCAGCGTGGCGTCGAACGTCTCCCCGCTCTCGGCGAACACGCGCGCCAGTTCCATGGTGAGCGCGGTTCCGCTCCCGTCGTCATTCGCCCCCGGCGCGTCGGGGTCCGTATTCGAACCGCCGCGCAGGTTCACGGTGTCGTAGTGCCCGCTGATGTACACTCGGCGCGACGAGCGCCCCGGGAGCACCGCCATGACGTTCACGACGTCGACGTCGCGGGTGATGCGCCCCTGCTGCGCCACGTGATGACGATCGAACGAGACCTGCAGCTTGGGGCTGGTGCGTTTGAACTCGTCGTAGATCCATCGGCGCGCCGCGCCAACGCCGCGCGTGGTCGACATCGTATCGGAAAGCGTCCATCGTGTCCCGAACGATGCGAGCTTGGTGTCCAGCATGCGCAGACGATCGGGGGAGACCGCCTTCACCATCGCCTCGATGCGCGGGTCGGCGGTGGGGCGCGGCGTGCCTTGCGCCACTGCTGCCGTCAGCGGCAACGAAAGGAGCAGCGAACAGGGGGCGAGACGCACGTGACGAAAGCGCGGCATGATGTGCTACTCGGCGAGGGGGAGGCGCGGAAGGTGAACGTTGCGCATCGATTGCGCAGCACGCGACTGCTCTGTTGAATAACGGGAGTCGGCGCATGTGCGTTGCGCCCACACTCTGGAGAGAGACATGCACCGCATTCGCCAGGAGGAGCTTCCCTTCGCCGGAAGCTCCCATCACTTCGTCGGCGCCGACCAGGGCAACGTCGATATCTCCGTCTTCCTCCTGTCGGCTGCGCCGGGCAAGGGGCCGGGCCCGCATCGCCACCCCTACGACGAGGTGCAGTTCATTCGAGAAGGGCGCGGGAGCTATGTGGTCGACGGCGTCGCGTTCGACGCGACGGCAGGTGACATCCTCGTGATCAAGGCTGGTGAAGTGCACAGCTTCACCAACACCGGCGACACCCCGCTGGTGCAGGTCGACGTGCACCTGAGCCCACGCTTCATTCAGGAGAACCTGTAGGTCCTCGCCCTCGCGACGCCCGTACGCTCGGCGACCTACCGCGTGACTGCCGACAGGCGAAGGAGTCCGCCGAGCATGTCGGTGGCGTAGACCCAACTGCCATCGTACTGCACCCCCCAGACGAAGAGCGGGTTGGCCGCATCGAGTGGGGTCGAGGCGAGGACGCGCCCCATGAGGCGCAGGTCGCACCGCCCATCCTCACCTTTCTGCAGGATCGTGCAGCGCGAGAGGTCGCCGCTCACGTCGAGCGCCTGCACTCCCGCATTGTAGTACGCCGCGTAGAGAATCCCGCGCGCCTCATCCATCGAGAAGTTGTGCACGCCGGCGCCCGGAATGTTGAGGAAGGCGACTTCGACGGGGTGCGCCGGATCGGCGATGTCGACGACGTGAAGATCCCCTGACGACGAGGTGAACAGCGACGCCGCCCCTTCCTCGCCGACGAAGACAAAGCGCTTGCTGCCGGTCGCGGGGTCGTGGAACCACCAGGCGTTATGCGTGCGCCCGTTCTTGGGGATCACCCGTCCGACTTCCACCGGATTGGCGATGGTCCCTCCCGTTGCGCCCCCGCCGATGTCCCACAGCACGAGTCCGTCGTCCCAGAGCGCGGTGAAGAGGATCCCGTCTCGCACGAACACGTCGTGGATGAACGGGTTCCCCATGTCGCGGTGCATCACCTCCACCGGGTGCGCGGGGTCGCCAAGATCCACGATCATGAGTCGTGACGATTGCCCTGCCGCATTGTTGACCGAGAGAAAGGCATGAAGACGCCCGCCGATGCGTTGCAGCTTGGCGGTGTGCACGCCGCGCGTGATGAAGGGCGAAGTGAAGCGCGCGAGTGAAACCGGGCGCGCCGGATTCGACAGGCTGTAGATCTCGACGGACCCCGGGGCGTACTCGGTGGGGACGACGAGGAGCGCCCCGTCGTCGCTCACTTGCACGTCCCCCGTCTGGCGGATCGCCACTCCTGACTGAAGCGGCGGAACGATGATCGAGTCAACCAACTGCGGTGTGCCGGTGACGCGCCAGATGTAGATCGCGTCGCCGTTCGCCCCCGAGGCACCGCCGCGCTGCCCCCACGTCGTCGTGTACGCGTAGTCGCCCCGCTTCGCCACCTCGGCGCTGTACCGGCCGAGGATCGTTCCGCGCCCGCTGATCGCCAGCGTCTTGGGGATCGTGGGCTCGGGCGTTGTGCCGACCGGGGGCGACTCGGTCGCCGATCCGCATGAAGACAGTGCGGCAGCTCCAATGATCGAGAGCAGGATCGGGAGCCATTGCGGACGGCGAAGCGCGGTGAGAGAATGCACAGCGGCGTGACGAAGGGCGTGGAGTGGCTTCTGGCGATCGGTGGTTATCGCACCGCCGACATGTGCATCGACGAACGGCGAACCGGGGGAGAAACCGCGGCGACGCCATAGCGTCCGAACCTGGGGCGCATCGCTCCCCCCTCTACCCGCACTCCCACCGACCAGGTCCAGAGCTCGCGCGCATCGTAGAACGTCTGCGGGTCGAAGGCGGAGGGATGCGCAAGCGCACGCGGGCGCAACCACGCCCCTTCCACGAACGGCACCGCCGACAGCCAGCGACGACGAAGCGCTGGCGCCGCGAGCGAGAGTGTGACGATGTCCCAGCGCGTGCGCCCCAGCACGTTGAAGTCGAGCAGCGGGCGTATCGAGCGATACGGATCGTCGAGTCGATCTTCCTCTGGGCGCTCGCTTCGCTCGAATCGAGCGGCGAGCTGCGCCCGCGCGAGAGTAACGCTCCCTTCGGCCAACACAGTCGAGAACGTGAAGGCTGTACGACCGTCACGTTCGATCTCGCGCGTGCGCCCCCACTCCACGAGTGCGTAGCGCCAAACGCCCGTGTCGCGCGCGAGGCGAAGCGAGGCGCTCTCCTTCTCGTGGTCGAGACCCTGACCGCTGGCGAATTCCGGCGACTTTACGTTGGCCCGACTCACCGACGGCTCGAGTCCGAACGGCGCGCGAATCGTGAGCCGCACCGCGCGCGAATCGAGCGAGCGACCGGGGTTGGGGGAATCGGACGGTCCTTCGGGCTCATCGCCGTTGAAGCGTGCAAACTCGAGCGCAGCCGCACCAATGTTTACGGCGCCGACGAGCATCACGCGCTCCATCACCTGGACGAGGTGATGATTGACGGGATACTTCACGAACGGGCGCGTCATCGGGTCGTCGGTCCCGAAGGGGACGAACCCCTTTCCAATAAAGAGCGAAAGCCGGATCGGGCCATCGGGCGTTGACCCGCCGAGCATTGCCTCGTGCAGGTAGGTGTGCGGATGGCGCCGGTCGATGTACCCTTCGCCGTAGATCCCCGGATTGATCTCGCCCCGCCGGAGCGTGAGCCCTTCGAGGTTCACGGTGACCAGAGCTTGCAGCGCTTCGCCCGCCAGCTGCACGTCACCGACGATCATCGGTTGGGTGAGCGCTCCTTCCCTGACGGTGCGACCGTGCGCACCAGGATCGGCGCGCGTCGCCACGCCGATCGCCATCGCCCCGACACGCCAGCTCCGCACCGAATCCGCGTGAGCCGATGAATCGATGCGGCTCGCCCCGGTGTGTGCGTGCTGCGCGTCGATCGGTGCGCTCGCGACGAGGAGCGCCGAGAGGGAGGCGAGGGCGTGCCTTACGAGTTGTGCGTCGGGTCGAGCGACGCGTGCACTCATCGGCGCCTCTCCGGCATCGTCGCGCTAGTAGACGCGTGCCTTTCCTTGTCTCGGCGGCGCGACAGCGGCAGGAATCTTCGGCGGCGGCTCTACCACGCTGGCCATGGTATCGGGGGACGATCCCGGTTCGTCGACGAGGCGCGCCGTGCGGATGAAGTCGAGCTTCGGGAACTCGCGCTCCAGGTACGCGTTCCCCTCGCTCATGATGCGCATCTGGTCCGGGCCGAAGCCGGCCGGTGCCCCTTCGCCGTAGCCGGCGTAGAGCGAGTCGATCACCGCCATCCCCTCGATCACTTCGCCGACGGGAGAAAAGCCCATCGGGTCGAGCGACGCGTTGTCGACGAGATTGATAAAGACCTGGGTTGTGCGCGTCGCCGGCCCGCTCGTGGCAAACGACATCGTGCCGCGCGCGTTCGTGTGCGCCACCGAATCGTCGGGGATGGGGAGCTTCTCCCACGCCGCATTCACCGCTGGCTCGCCGTGGATCCCGAACTGCACCATGAAGCCGGTGAGCGCACGGAAGAAGCGTGTGTTGTCGAAGAAGCGCGCCTGCACGAGTTGATAGAGCCGGTCCACGCCGCGCGGCGACCAGGCGCGGTGCGCCTCGAGCACGAACGCGCCCTTGCTGGTCTCGAAGCGCACCTTGAAGTTGGCTGGCGCCTCGGAGGTGGATGCGACCGGGAGGCCGACATCGCTCGACCCGGACGACGACTTTCGCTCACCGCCGCCGCAGGCAGCGACGAGTGACAGCGTGGCGATCGTCGAGAGCGTGACAAGGCGCGGAGCGACACTACGCGAAGTGGCCGAGCGCGATGTGGCCGAGCGCGGCGTGGCGAAGCGCGGTGAGGTTGTGCGCGGCGTGGCGGTGCGGGAGACGAAGAGCTGCATAACGAGTCCAGACTCGTGCGGGAAAGTATGCGGCACGCCGGAGCGTCGCCGCGGACGGAGCGTGCGGGAAGTACAGAGAGCGGTCGGTGCGCCGGCGTGTAGCGATGCGTTAACGGAGCAGCGCAGCCCCGCACGTAGCGATGCGCCGAGAGGTCAGCGCATCGCGTTCGCGTCGAAGCGCGCGAGCCGCCCCCCACTCCCCGACGCGTAGAAGATACCATCGCGCGACGCGCGCACAGCGTGGAATCCGGTCGTATCGAACGCCGACCAGTACGTCCCGCCGTCACGAGAGATGTCGCTCCCCCCCGGCCCGACCGCCACGCCGACAACGGCGTCACCCACTTTCGCGAATGCGACCCCCGACCGGTAGCCGCGCGGCCCTTCGCCGCCGATCAGCGTCCAGTTCACGCCATCGCGCGACGAGACGGCGTTCGCGCGCGTCGAATCATTCTGTGTGTACTCGCCGCCGACAGCGACGAAGCCGCCGCCAGGGCGCGCGGCGAGCGAGAAGATCCCTTCGGCGGATCCTCCCTGTCGCATGGGTGTGGCGTACGCGACCCACGACGTTCCGCGCTGCACACTCCGATGGACGCGCGCCGCGCCACCACCAGTCCCGATCCACGCCACCATCGAGTCGGCAGCGCCCTGCAACAGGAGCGAACTCCCGCTCGCCGCGAAGGCCGCCTCCCCCTTCTCGGCGACCGGGCGTTGGTCGAGCGGCGGCTCATGCCAGGTGTCGCCGCCGTCGCGCGTGACGAGGAGGAAGAAGCGCCCGCTCATCGGGTCGCCTAACGCCATGCCACTTCGGTCGTCCCAGAAGTCGATGGCGTCGAGGAAGACGCTGGTATCGCTCGCCTGATACTCGAGCATCCACGTGGCGCCGCCATCGTTGGTGCGGTAGATGCGCCCGTTGGTCGAGGCGACTACCGCGGCGCGCGCGCTCCGCGCATGGATCGAGCGCAGGTCAAGCGCCTCGGCGCCGGCTATCGCGCGCACTTCCCAAGTGGTGCCACCGTCGGTCGTGCGCACGACGGTCCCCTTTGTCCCGCTGGCCCACACGGTTCGCCCATCCACCACGCTGAGCCCGCGGAGCGACGCCGTGGTGCCGCTCGACATCGCGGTCCACTGTGCATGGGCGGAGCTGTTCACCAGCGCGACGAGCGCTACGCACATCGCCACGGCGCGCGCCGCGTGAAGATGGCTGCGAGAATGGAGAAGCGAACCGCGCACGTGCTCGACGCGCGTCTCGACCTTGCGGGGAATGGAAAACGGCATGGACAGGGCGCTAACGTGAAGGGAATTCCGCTCAAATCTCGTCGCCTGAGCGGTGACGGCAATGCCCGACCGGCTCGAGACCTGCGAACGACGCGAGTGCTGATGCAGCGCGCGCAGGTTGACCGCTTGCGGGTGCAGCGCCCTGCCGGCTACGCGATTTCACTCCCTCGTACCCCGCGATGCCCTCCCTTCTCCGCACCCGCTTCCTCGTCATCGGCAGCGGCGTTGCCGGACTCCATACCGCCTGGCGTACCGCTCCGCACGGCGAAGTCATGGTCCTCACCAAGCGCACGCTGCACGATAGCGCGACGTCGTACGCGCAGGGGGGGATCGCCGCCGCACTTGGCGCCGGAGACTCGCCCGAGCTGCATCGCAAGGACACCCTGGCCGCTGGCGCGGCGCTCTGCGATCGCGAAGCCGTGGAAGTGCTCGTGGAAGAAGGTCCCGCGCGCGTGCGCGAGTTGCAGCTGGCGGGGGCGGCCTTCGACCTCGGCGCTGACGGCCAACTCACCCTCGGCAAGGAAGCGGCGCACTCGGCGCACCGCATCGTGCACGCCCATGGCGATCGCACCGGCGCCGAGGTGGCCCGCACCCTCATCGATCGCGTGCGCGCCACGAAAGGGGCGAGTGTCCTCGAACATGCGCGCGTCCTCGACCTCATCGTCGAGAAGGGGCGCTGCGCCGGCGTGCGCGCGAGCGTACTCGGGCAGGCGGTGGAGATCCGCGCCGACGCGACCGTGATTGCAGCTGGCGGCTGCGGGCAGATCTACCGCTACACGACCAACCCGGTCGTCGCCACCGGCGACGGATTCGCCATCGCCCACCGCGCCGGCGTGCGACTCGCCGACATGGAGTTCGTGCAGTTCCACCCCACCGCGCTCGATACGCCGGAGAACCCGCTGGCGCTCATCTCCGAGGCGGTGCGCGGCGAAGGGGCCACGCTCCTCAACGCCGACGGCGAACGCTTCATGGTCGGGCGCCACAAGCTCGCCGAGCTCGCGCCGCGCGATATCGTGGCGCGCGAAATCTTCCGCGAGCGAGCGCGCACCGGCGCGGTGCACCTCGACGCGCGAGCCATCGCTTCGAGCTTCGAGTCGCGCTTTCCCGGAATCTTTGCGCTCTGCCAGCACCGCGGCATCGATCCACGGCAGGACCTCATCCCGGTGACGCCGGCCGCCCACTACATGATGGGAGGGATCGTCACCGACCTGGCCGGTCGCTCTTCGCTCCCGCACCTCTATGCTTGCGGTGAGGTCGCCTGCACTGGCGTGCACGGGGCGAACCGTCTGGCCTCCAACTCGCTGCTCGAGGGACTCGTGTTCGCCGAACGCGTTGCGCGTGACATGATCACGACGCCGCGTACCGAGGCGCCGAAACGCTCCGCCGAGCGCTGGGATGTGCCGCCGCTGGGAGATCGAGGCGCTGCGCAGGTCTCGGCCGACGCGGTGCGCACGGTGATGTGGGAGCACGCCGCAATCGACCGCAATGCGAAGGGGCTGCGTGCCTGCATCGCTGCGCTCGAGGAACTGCACGAACGCCTCGACGAGGGAATGACCGAGGAGCGCAACATGTGCGAGACGGCACAGCTCGTGGCTGGTGCCGCGCTCCGCCGAAAGGAGTCGCGCGGCGGGCATTTTCGCAGCGACTTCCCCAAGGCGAAGGGGGAGTGGCGGGGGAAGCACATCGAGTGGTGAGCCGATCGTTGGTCGGCGAGATCGGCGGGATCTGACGACCATCTGGAGCGCGTCGCTCCCGCGAGCGTCAAGCATTTGACGCCCGATCGGTGACCCGATAGCATCCTGCATCATGCTCCGCCTTCGTCGCTGGCAGCAGGTCGCGTCGCCCGTTCTGGCACTCTGGTTCGCGGTCTTCATCGGCGAATCGGCGTGGCTGAACGCGTGTCCGATGCATGGCGGAAAGGCGATGGCGGCCGCCAGCGGCGCCCACGCAATGCACGGGGGCGTTGGTCAGGGAGCAGCGCCGGCGACGGCGCACGTCGCCCATGCCTCCGTCGCCGACGGAGCGGCGGAGAACGACCAGCCGCAGCCGACGCCCAAGCGCTCGCCTTGCAATTGCCTCGGGCATTGCATCGGTGCCGCCGTCCACGCGCTCGCGCCCGCGCCGCTGCGGCTGCAGCTGGCGGAGCTGCATGAGAGGCAGCAGGTCGACGCGTCCACTGCACAGCGTCCGGCGGAGCGGCAGGAGCACCGCCTTCCCTTCGCGACCCCTCCCCCCGTCTCGCCCCTGGCCGCCTGACGTCGTGCGCGCGCCCGCCTAACGGGTGCGCGTTGCGTTGGACGCTGCGCCACGAGCGCCCACCACGCCCCATGTTGCCCGTGCGGTCGATCTGACTGCCACGCCGCATGCGGGAGGCGGTGCCGGTCGGCGGTGCGCGCGTCGAGGTGTGCCGACAGCGCGATCGTCCCAACGATCACATCCCGATTCGCCTGTTGCTGCGGGCGCTCACCACCGACGTGTTGCGAAGTCGGTGACGCGCGCACGTAGCCCTACACCTAGACTGCAAGGAGGGACTCGTGTTCCCATACCACCTGCCCGCCACGGGCCGTTCATCGATACGCGCCGGTCTTCGCTCGATCGCCACGCTCGCCGCCGCCCTCGTCGCCGCGACAACCGTGCGCGCCCAGTCCGCTCCGCAGCGCGCAATCGCCCTGCGGTTCGCCGCGAGCGTCGACTCGCTCCCCTTTGCCTGCGGCACGTCGTACAAGAACATCGGCCGCACGCACGCCACCATCACCCCCTCCGACCTTCGCCTGTTTGTCCACGATGTGCGCCTCATCGGCGAGCACGGCGAAGAAATCCCCGTGCAGCTGCAATCGGATTCGCTCTGGCAGTCCGAAGGCGTGGCACTTCTCGACTTCGAGAACGGGAGCGGTCCGTGTTCGAACGGCAACGCCGACATGCGCGACGTGGTGCTCGGGACGGCTCCCGCGGGCGACTATCGCGGCGTTCGTTTCGCCGTCGGCGTGCCGTTCTCCCTCAATCACCTCGACCTCACCACGCAGCCCTCGCCGCTCTCGCTCGCGCGCATGTTCTGGGCGTGGAACTCGGGGCACAAGTTCCTGCGCGTCGACATGACCACCGAGGTGGGCGACCGTCGCGGGGCGCCGACCGATGGATCGGAGGCCGCGTCGACCTGGATGATCCACCTCGGAAGCACCGAGTGCATGCCCAAGGGATCGGTGACGACGATCCCCACGCAGTGTGCGTGGGCGAACCGCCCGGTGATCTCGTTCGCACAATTCGACATCGATCGCGACGTCATCGATCTCGACCTCGGCGCGCTCCTGCGCTCGGCCGACGTGACCGTCAACCAGCCAAAGACGGCGGCGGGGTGCATGTCGGGGCAGACCGACCGCGATTGCGCACCGATTTTCGCCGCACTCGGGCTCCCCTTCGCCGGCGCGCCCGGTGGTTCCCAGAACGCCTTCCGCGTCTTGCGCGGGAGTGCCGCGTCGGCGCCAGTCGGCGGCACGCGGTAGCGACGATGTCACCGCATCTGGCGTCGCGTGTGCTGATCCTCGCGGGGAGCGCGGTGCTCGTCGTCGCCTCGCGAGGGCTCGCCACGCGCAGTGTGCACGCTGTTGGCGCGCAGCTGCCGTACGAATGGAAGCTCCCGCCGGGCTTCCCGCGCCCCAAGGTCCCGGCCGACAACCCGATGTCGGACGTGAAGGTCGAGCTGGGGCGGTATCTCTTCTACGACAAACGGCTCTCGGGGAACGGGACGTTCAGCTGCGCCTCGTGTCATCAGCAGAATCGAGCCTTCGCCGATTCGCTCCCGCTCGGCGTCGGATCTACCGGAGAAGTGCATCCGCGAGGGAGCATGTCGCTGGCGAACGTGGCGTATGCGCCGGTGCTCACCTGGGCGAATCCCAACCTCAAGCGCCTCGAACAGCAGGCCGTGGTCCCGATGTTCGGCGATTCGCCGATCGAACTCGGACTCGCGGGGCGCGAGGATTCGTTGCTCGCCGCACTCCGGGGCGACGATCGCTATCGGCGGATGTTCGCCGAATCGTTTCCCGAGGATCGCGAGCCGGTCTCGGTGACCAACGTGACGCGTGCGCTCGCGGCGTTCGAGCGCACGCTCATCTCGGGACGCTCGGCGTACGATCGCTACGAGCACGGAGACTCCACGGCGCTGTCGCCCGCCGCTCGACGCGGCGCCGAGATGTTCTTCGGCGAGCGGCTCGAGTGCTTTCATTGTCACGGTGGCTTCGCCTTCACCAACACCACCGACTACGTGGGGAAGGGCTTTCCCGAGGTCGAGTTTCACAACACCGGGTTGTACAACCTGCGAGGGACCGGCGCATACCCGGCGGCGAATCCCGGACTCAAGGAACTCAGCGGGCGAGACGACGACATGGGGAAGTTCAAGGCCCCAACGCTGCGCAACATTGCGGTGACTGCACCGTATATGCACGACGGCTCGATCCGCACGCTCGACGAAGTGATCGACCACTACGCAGCGGGAGGACGGACCATCAAGGCGGGACCCAACGCCGGCGTCGGGAGCCGAAATCCGCACAAGAGCGGCTTCGTCAAAGGCTTCACTCTTTCTTCACGCGAGCGCGCTGACCTGCTCGCTTTTCTGCGCTCGCTGACCGACAGCGCCTTCCTGACCGATGCGCGATTCGTCGATCCATTCGACGCACGCGCGCGCGCATCGCGTGCGCATTCCGCGACTTCGCGATAATCTCCTTCTCACTTACACACGCTCAGCACCCATGGCCTCCCCTCTTCGCTCATCGACGTCCGCGCGCCGCACCGCCGCGCGCGTTGCCCTCTTCGCCGCCGTCGCCGCCGTCGCCGCCGCGCTGGTCTCGAGCTCGTCGGCGTTCGCACGCGACGTGACTGCGTCGCACCATCTCTCGGCGAGCCCCGCCGCTCCGTTCCATCTTCGCCTGGAAAAGTCCGAACCGAGCAAGGACGCCCAGCTTGCCGCGGCACCGAAGGCGATTCACCTCTGGTTTTCGCTGCCGCCGGAAATGGCGGTGACCGCGGTGAAGCTTGCCGATGCCGACGGCAAGGCGATCACACTGGGCTCCCCGCACCGAGGGTCGGGCGCGAGCGATCCTGTCGACGTCGACATCAAGGACGCCCTCCGTCCCGGGAGCTACATCGTGTCGTGGAAGACTGCCTCGAAGGACGGTCACCCGGTCACCGGCGACTTCGCCTTCACCGTCAAGGCGGCCGAGTAAGGGCGCGTGATCGACGCGCTCGTGTCGGCGGCGGCACAAGCGGTCGCCCGCGCGCTGACACTCGGCGGGATCATGATCGTCGTGGGGGCGACGCTCTTCCTCGTTCGTGTCGCCCCACGGCTCCCGCCCCACACTAGAGAGGCGCAGCAGGAGCGTGCGCGCGTGCGCGCGCTCCTGCGCGCGACCTTCGTGGGCTTGGCCGTCGTTGCCGGCTGGCGACTCGTGCAGCAGTCGGCCGCATTTGCCGACTCCCCTGCGGCATGGTCGTCGATGGTGACCGTGGTCCTGTTCAAGATGACGTGGGGGACGGGGTGGTGGATCGGCGCCGCCGGATTGCTGCTGGCGGGCGCCGCCGCGATGTTGCGGCTGGAGAACCGCGCGGCGATTGCCGCGTTAGGCGCCGGCGCCCTCCTCCTGGCCGTCTCGCCGGCATTGATGGGGCACGCGATCGGCGCCGAACAGTTCACCGTGCAGGCCGTCGTCGCGGACACGATGCACGTCCTTGCCGCCGGCGCGTGGCTCGGCACACTCCTCGCGATCGCCGTCGCAACGCTCGCCTCGAGTCAGCGCCCGACACCCGGCTCCGTCGTGAGTGCGCTCGAACGATTCTCACCCGTAGCCCTCGCGAGCGCCTTGGTCGTCGCCTTCACCGGCTCCTTCGCATCATGGCTCCACCTCCAGACGCTTGCCGCACTCTGGACGTCGGTCTACGGGCGAACGCTCCTCATCAAGCTCGCGATCCTGGGCGGCGTCGCCGCGCTCGGCGCATACAATTGGCGCGTCGCCACTCCACGGCTGCGGGCCACGGGTGATGTCGGCGCGATCCGGCGCTCGGCGGTGATCGAGCTCGCGCTGGCGCTGGCGCTCGTCGGCGTAACCGCCGTGCTCGTCGCGACCCCCCTCCCCGGGGAGATGTAGCCTCGCCCCCGACGGCGGGGGCGTGGCCGCTCGCCCTCCCTTATTTTGACCGAATGACGACGCTCAGCATCGATACGGACGCCGAAGCTACCCAGGCGCTCTCCGCACGCATCCGCGCCCTCGCCGCCGAGAAGCGAGCGGTGATTCTCGCACACAACTACGAGCGCGCCGAAGTACAGGACGTTGCCGACTTCGTGGGCGATTCGCTGGGACTGAGCCGCGAGGCGGCAAGCACCGACGCCGAGGTGATCGTCTTCTGCGGCGTGCACTTCATGGCCGAGACGGCGGCGATCCTCTCTCCGCAGAAGACTGTCCTCCTCCCCGACCTGGGCGCGGGTTGCTCGCTCGCCGACACGATCACCGCCGAGCAGCTCATCGTCTGGAAGGCGGAGCACCCGGGGGCGGTCGTGGTGAGCTACGTGAACACCACTGCCGCGGTGAAGGCGGAGAGCGACTACTGCTGCACGTCGGGGAACGCCGTCGAGGTGATCAACGCGATCCCGGCCGACCAGGACATTCTCTTTCTTCCGGACATGTTTCTCGGCGCACATGTGCGTCGGGTGACGGGGCGCAAGAACATTCACGTATGGATGGGGGAGTGCCACGTCCACGCCGGGATCACCCCGCAGTCGCTCTCCCGCCAGCGCGCGGAACACCCCAACGCCGAAGTGCTGGTGCACCCCGAGTGCGGCTGCTCGACCAATGTGCTGGAGGCGATGTCGGCCGGGGCGATTGCGGCCGACGGCGTGCAGGTGCTGTCCACCGAGGGGATGATTCGCCGTCCGGGGAACTCGTCGGCCGATTCGTTCATCGTGGCGACCGAAACCGGAATCCTGCACCGGTTGCGCCGCGCCAATCCGGACAAGACGTTCTTTCCGGCGAGCGCGCGCGCCGAGTGCCAGTACATGAAGATGACCACGCTCCCGAAGGTGCTCAGCGCGCTCGAGCGAATGGAGCATCGCATCACGGTTCCCGAGTCGGTCGCCGAGCGGGCACGCCGGGCGCTGGAGCGCATGGTCAGCATCGGAGGGAACGCACAGCCTGCCGCTGCCACAACGGATGATCCGGGCGAGTAACGGTGATTTCGCAAACGGTTGACAGCCGTGAGTTGTCGACCGCTTGTGAGATGACGTCGAGTCGCCCGCGCCTTACTGTCGAACCCGCACCTTGGGGGAATCCGGGATGTCGTTGCACGAAGACCCCGTCACGCCGCCTCGCCGCCTGACGCCACTAGAGACCCCAAGCATCAACCTGCGCACGGTGCTGCGCTTCCCGCTCTCCGAGGCGCAGGTCTCGACGCTCGTGCGCGATGCGCTTATGGAGGACGGCGCCTTCAACGACGTCACGACGATCGCCACGGTGCTGAGCGATCGTCGCGCGCGGGCGCGGCTCGTCGCGCGTCAGTCGGGCGTCGTGGCCGGCGTGGCGCTGGCGATCGAGGCCTTCCACCAGCTCGACCCCAAGACGTCTATCCGCATCGACGCCGAGGACGGGAAGAAGGTCGCCAAGGGCGACTCGGTGCTGCACATCTCCGGACATGCACGCGGAATGTTGTCCGCGGAACGGGTGGCGCTGAACTTCATGCAGCGCCTGTCGGGGATTGCGACGCTCACCTGCAAGTACGTCGAGGCGGTGAAGGGGACCAAGGCCAAGATCCTCGACACCCGCAAGACGACGCCGGGGTGGCGTGCGCTGGAGAAATACGCCGTGCGCGCAGGTGGTGGGGTGAACCATCGCCTCGATCTCGCGAAGTCCGTGCTGATCAAGGACAATCATCTCTCCGCCGTCGAGGGTGACATCGCGCTGGCGATCTCGCGCGCACGTGAACTGGTGGGGCCCGGCTCGACGGTCGAGGTGGAGTGCGAGAACATCGACCAGGTGCGCGCGGCACTGGAGGCCCGCGCCGAGATCATCCTCCTCGACAACATGCCATCGGAGCTGATGCGGGAGTGCGTGCTCCTGGTGAAGGACCGAGCGATCCTCGAGGCGTCGGGTGGGGTGAACCTCGACACGGTGCGAGCGATCGCGCAGACGGGCGTCGACCACATTTCGGTCGGCGCGCTCACGCACTCGGCGCCGGCGATGAACCTGGCGCTCGACTTCGAGTAGTGGCGCAGATGCTGGCGAACGTTGGGGAAACGTCGACGGCGACGGAGGCGTGCCCAGTGTGCGGCTCCGATCGCGTCGCGGAGATCCGCTGCAAGGTGATCTGCCAGAACTGCCGGACGATCCTGCAGAGCTGCGCTGACCTCGGCGCCTGACACGGGGTGTTGGCGTAGATCGATATCCCTTTCTACGCACTCTGCGATTCAAGTGCGTTTAACCGCGGAGACCGCGGAGACCGCGGAGATCCCGGCGACAGCGGAGATCCCGGCGACAGCGTACTCCGCGGTCTCCGCGGACTCCGCGGTTCAAGATCTTATTGACTGCAGAGTCCACACCAAAGACAGGTTCGTGCTCGAAGATGGTGGGATCGGGTTCGCAGGACGATGCCGTTGGAACCAAGGCTCGTAATTGCGTCCGTGGTACCGACGGTCACTCGGACATCGATCGCCTAACGAAGACGCCCTGACCCGCTGGCCGGGCAGGGCGTCTGGATGTCGGGCACTCGGGAGCGCTACGGAACCGTGACCGCCGTCGATCCGCTCACGCCGTTGATACTGGCGTTGATGTTCGTCGTCCCCGAATTCACGCCGGTGACGATTCCGGCCGCCGAGACGGTGGCGACGAACGACGAGTTCGTCGTGAAGTTGAGCGGACGGGATGTGGTGAGGATGTTGTTGCTGATGTCCTTGAGGACGACGGTGAGCGCTTGGGTCGCCCCCTTCGCCACGGTCGTCGGGTTGGGCGTTACTTGAACAGTGACGATACGCGCGACACGCATGGTGAGGTCGTTGCTGGCGACGCCGTCGATCGTGGCATTGATCGTCGCCACCCCCTGCGAGACGGCGTTCACCACGCCCTGGTTGCTCACGGTGGCAATCGGGAGGTTGTTCGACGTGAAGATCACCTGACGCCCGATGAGCGAGGTGATGACCTTCCCTGCGGTGTCCTTCACCACCGGGTTGTACTGTCGCACGTCGTTCTCTACGAGGGTATCGGTCGTGACCGTGAACGTCACGCTCCCCACCGGCACCAACGTCACCGTCACCTGCACGCTCGCCGTCTTGTTGTCGATCTCCGCGGTGATCGTGGTCGACCCCACGGCGACTCCCGTCACCAGGCCGTTCTGATTCACGCTGGCGATCGTTGGATTGTTCGACGACCAGTTGGCCGTCTTCCCCGGAATCGGCTGGTTGTTGTTGTCGCGCGCCTGAGCCGTCAGCTGCACCGTGGTCCCGATGCGCAGCACTTGCGGATTGAACGGCGTCACGATGACGTTGTTCGTGGCCGGGCTCACCGTCACCGTCGCATCGTTGGAGCGCAAGCCGTCGACCGTGACGAAGATGTCCGTCGTGCCGGCGCCGGTCCCGGTCACCACGCCGCTCGAGCTCACCGACGCGACGATCGAGCTCTTCGACTGCCAGATGACCGCACGGTTGTTGAAGTTCGTGACCAGGTGTCCCGCCGTGTCGATCACCGTCGGAACGAGCTGCCGCGTGAGACCGGTTCCGAGTGCAAAGGAACTCGGGTCGAGCGTCACGCTGGCCGGAGGAATCTCGGTGACCGTGATGCCGAGCGTCGCGGTCCGCGTCTCGGAGAGCGCGGTCACGGTCACGTTGCCGACCGCCAGGGCGGTGACGACACCCGTCTGCGTGATCGAGGCGATCGCCGGGTTGTTCACCGACCACTCCACCGTGCGACCGGTGAGCGGTTGTCCAGCGCTATTGAGCGGCTGCGCCGTCATCTGCAACTGCCCGCCGACCCGTAGGAGCTGCGCAACTTGCGGCGTGATGCGTATCGATGCCACCTGCTCGGCCTGCACCGTCACGACCACGCTGGCCGACTTCCCTTCGACGTTCGCGGTGATGGTCGACGTTCCGACCGTGATCGCGGTGACGAGTCCACCCGCACTCACGGAAGCGACCGAAGTGTTGGAGGACGAATAGTTGACCGTGCGTCCGGTAATCGTCGCGCCGCTCTCCGAAAGGAGGTTCGGCGTCAGCTGCCGCGTGCCGCCCACGTTGAGGGCGAAGTCGCCGGTGGTCAGCTGAATCTGGGCGACGGGGGCAATGATCTTGACCGAGGCTTCGACGACTCGCCCGGTCACGGTTGCACGGAAGAAGCCCTGTCCGACAGCTACGCCCGTCACCGCGCCGCTCTTGCTGTCGACCGTGAAGACGTCAGGGGCCGACGAGGAGTACGCGATCGGGCGCCCGTCGCGGATTTCGATGTTGTTCTTGTCGAAGAGCGTGACCTGAAAGTGATTGGCCTCGCTCGTTTCGCCTCTGAAGAACGAGTCCTGCTGCGGGAGGATCCTCAGCGTGGAGATCGTCTGCTGTGCCACCGGCTCGGTGCACGACGCGGCGATCCCTGCAGCCAGAACGAGAATCGCCGGTAGCACCAGGCGCGAGAGGCGTGCACTGCGGCTCGAGGGTCGGGCAGGGGCGGATCTAGGCATTCGGCGGACGATGGATTGATCCCTGACGGGAGGTCGACGACCGAGCGGAGGGTCAGAAAGCGACACCCCGAGGCGGGTCACCCCCGACGAAGGGGAGATATGGACGCAGAAAGATGCCCGACACCGGTCGGGGTGCAGCAATCGGACCGTGCTACCCCCATACGGACGAGCAGGTTGCGGGGGCGATACTTGGGATGAAGCAAGCGTGGTGCCACGCACCGCTGCCAAGCTGGACGGGACGGTCAGCGGGCGCCGAACGCCTCCAGCTGCTCCTGCAGTTCACCGGCGTCGGAAGTGGGCGCTTCGCAGCGGGAATCGCAGCAAAGGTAAGCGGTCGCTCCCCCCGCGAGTGCGCTCCTCCCCCGCAGGAGCGCCATCTTCGAATCCGGGTCTGGCGCGCCGCCCACGAGAACCAGCGCCGGGACATACCGCCCGGCGAGCACCTCCTCGAGCTTCCGGAAAGCGTCGGAATCGCGATCTCCGACCAGCGCCACCTCCGTGGCACCATACAACGTCATGTCGGCTACCCCCAACAGGTGTCCGAACGCCGACGGGTGGGTGGCGAGCGCCTCCGCAAGTGAGTCGCAGTGCCGGCGCGCCAACTCGCCCCCGCGCGAGTCCCCCGTGATCACCGACAGCCGCAGCAGGAGGTCGGCGACGAGCGAACTCCCACATGGGATCGCGTTGTCGGTGACGTCGCGCGGGCGGGTGATGAGCGCTTCGTGATCGCTCGCGGTGTCGAAGAAGATGCCGCGATCCGCGTCGAAGAAGCGGTCGAGCGTGGCGTCGGCGATCTCGAGCGCGTCGTTGAGCCAGCTCGCATCGAAGGTCAGCGCGTAGAGTTCGAGGAAGCCGAGCGCGACGGCGGCGTGGTCCTCGAGAAATCCCGTGCTCGACGCGACACCGTTGCGAAACGAGCGCACCACGCGCCCGTCGCGCACAAGCTTCGCGCGCAGGAACTCTCCGTTTCGAATCGCCAGTTCTCGCAGCGTCCGATGGCCGACACGTACATCGCCCAGCACGCGCACGCCCTGGGCGAGCGCGCGCAGCATCAAGCCGTTCCACGAGGCGAGAATCTTGTCGTCGAGCGCCGGCCAGACGCGCGTGGCACGTTCGGAGTAGAGCCGTTCGCGGGCGCGGGCTAACACGTCGCCAAGCTGGGCGAGGGTGAGCCCGTGTCGCCGCGCGACCATGGAAGGCTCGTTAGGGACGTGGAGGATGTTGTGCCCTTCGAAGTTCCCCGACGGAGTGGTTCCCCAGTATTCGCGCACGATCTCGGCGTCGACGCCAAGGAGCGCGCTGAGCGCGCCGTCGCCCCACACGTAGAACTTTCCTTCCTCACCCTCGCTGTCGGCGTCGAGCGACGAATAGAAGCCGCCTTCGGGCGACGTCATCTCGCGCGCGACCCAGGCAAACGTCTCGAGCGTCGCGGCGCGCACATCCTGCTCGCCCGTCGCCTGCCAGAGCTCGACCCCTAAACGCGCGAAGAGGGCATTGTCGTACAGCATCTTTTCGAAGTGCGGCACGAGCCAGCGCGCGTCGGTGCTGTAGCGATGAATCCCGCCCCCGACCTGGTCGAAGATCCCGCCACGCGCCATCGCCCGGAACGAGTGCAGCACGATGTCGCGCGCGTAGCCGGTCCCGGTGCGGGCCCAGTGTCGCAGGAGAAAATCGAGCGTCATGGACGGCGGGAACTTCGGCGCGCCGCCGAAGCCGCCGCGTTCCGCATCGTACGTGCGCGTCAGGACGCGATACGACGACGCGAGCACTTCCGGGTTAGTCGCTCCGTCGCGCCCGTCGACAGCTGCCGAGTGGGCGAACATCTCGCGCAGCTGGCGGGCGGTGCTGGCGACCGCATCGGGCTTGGTGCGATACGACTCGCTGATCGCCAGCAGCAACCGCTTGAACGACGGCATTCCGTGACGCTCCACCGGCGGGAAATACGTCCCCCCGTAGAACGGCTCGCCGCTCGGCGTCAGAAATACCGTCATCGGCCACCCACCGTGTCCGGTCATCGCCTGCACCGCCTGCATGTAGATCCCGTCGAGATCGGGGCGCTCCTCGCGGTCGACCTTGATGTTCACGAAGTGCTCGTTCATCAGGCGCGCGGTCGACTCGTCCTCGAACGACTCGTGCGCCATCACGTGGCACCAGTGACACGCGGCGTAGCCGATCGAGAGAAGGATCGGCTTGTCCTCGGCGGCGGATCGCGCAAGAGCCTCCGGTCCCCATTCGTACCAGTCGACCGGGTTGTCGGAGTGCTGTAGAAGATAGGGCGAGGTGGCCGAGGCCAGGCGGTTGGGCACGAAAAGGGACGGGAGACGGGGGACGGGAGACGGGGGTGCGCTACGCGCGAACAAGGTTGCGGGCGAGCATGAAGCCGGCGGCGGTAGCGAGCAGTCCGATGCCCAAACTCGTCGCAACATACAGGAGCGCCTGCTGGTAGTGCGCGTACTCGATGAGGTCGAACGTCTCGACGCTGAAGGTCGAGAACGTCGTGAAGGCGCCGCAGAAGCCGGCGGTGAGAAAGAGGCGCAACTCCGGCGAAAAGTCCGGTCGCTCGAGGGCGTACTGGACGATGAAGCCGAGGACGAAGCAGCCGATCAGGTTCACCGTGAGCGTCCCCACCGGGAACGACCCCCGCGTGCCGCGCTGCAGCGCGCCACTCAGGAGATAGCGCGCGACGCCACCGACGGCGGAGCCGAGTGCGACAGAGAGGAGGGGCATGAGGTGCGGTGGAGCGAGGTGTTCAAGGGTGGAGCGCGGCGCCTCGCTGGGTTCGCGCGCGAGGCTCACAGTAGTTAACTGCTTTTCACCTCAGAGGACACGGTGACGACAGTCGAAGCCGTTGGCGCAAATCGTCTGGCGTCAGCACAGATCGCCCTGAGAAAAAGATTGAACCGCGGAGTCCGCGGAGTCCGCGGAGTCCGCGGAGTCCGCGGAGAACGCTGAGTCCGCGGAGTCCGCGGAGAACGCTGAGTCCGCGGAGTCCGCGGAGAACGCTGAGGGCATGCGGTGAGCGACTCGTCCAAGCCACAGCTATCCAAGCCAACGTGCACTTGCAGAACGAACTTGCGAACCGATCGACATGGGCGACGAAACGCTCCGTGTCCTCCGTGACCTCTGAGACCTCGGTGGTTAACAGCTTTTTCACCACAGAGGCCACAGAAGACACGGAGGACACAAAGGTCCAGAGGGGACGACAGAAACTCGGTCTCGCGCTTCGCCTCTCCTCCGCGAACTCCGCGGACTCCGCGGTAAAAGGCTCTTGAAGTCAGCGCTGCGGATCGCCGGCGGTTCTCGCGCAAACTGGGCGACACGAACACATACTTGGACCCTTGCGCGCGACTCTTGAGTTGTGCCCACCCCGGCGAATCCCCACCTTCCCCCTCACCGCCGAACCCCTGTCCCCCCTCCCGCGTCCAACGCATGTCCTCCCTTCTCGAATACATCGCCAGCGCGACCCCTCGTTTTCGTGACGAGCTCTTCGACTTCCTGCGGATCCCGTCGGTCAGCGCGCGCTCGGAGCACAACGCGGATGTCGCCAAGGCCGCGGAGTGGCTCCAGGAGAAGATGGAGCGCTGCGGGCTCGAGGCCTCGATTCATCCGACCGAAGGACATCCGGTCGTGCTCGGCGAGTGGCGCAAGGCGGGACCGGGTGCGAAGACAATCCTCGTCTACGGTCACTACGACGTGCAGCCGGCGGAGCCGCTCGAGCTGTGGGACTCGCCGCCGTTCGAGCCGACGCTCCGCGACGGGAAGATCTTCGCGCGCGGATCAGTCGATGACAAAGGGCAGCTCTACCTCCACCTCAAGGCGATCGAAGCGTACCTCGCGGTGCACGGTGCGCTCCCGGTCAACGTGATCCTGCTCGCCGAAGGAGAGGAGGAAGTCGGGAGCGAGCACCTGGCGCCGTTCGTGGAGGCGCACGCCGAGCGCCTCGCGTGCGATGGCGTCGTCATCTCCGATTCGGCGATGTTCGCCCCCGGGCTTCCGTCGATCCTCTCGTCGCTGCGCGGGCTCGCCTATTTCCAGATCGACGTCGTCGGGCCGAGCAGCGACCTGCACTCGGGGAGCTACGGCGGGGCGGTGGTGAACCCGGCGATGGCGCTGGCCCGCATCCTGTCGACGTTCCACGACACGGAGGAGCGCGTCGCCATTCCGGGCTTCTACGCTGCCGTGCGCACGTGGGAAGAGAAAGTGCGCGCGCAGATGCGCGCGCTCCCATTCGATGACGAGGGATTCCGCCACGAGACGGGCGCCTCCGCGTTAGGCGGCGAGACCGGCTACACGACGCTCGAGCGAATCTGGACGCGCCCCACCTGTGAGGTGAACGGATTGCTGAGCGGCTACACCGGCGAAGGAGCCAAGACGGTGCTCCCGTCGAAGGCGATGGCGAAAGTGAGTTGCCGTCTCGTTCCCGATCAGGATCCCGATACCGTGGAGCGGCTCATCAAGGCGCATATCGCGGCGGTGCAGCCGGCGGGCGTCTCCGTCACGGTGACGGCGCTCCACGGAGGGAAGCCTTGGCGCGGCGAGTTGGCTGGTCCCCTCTTCGATGCGGGAAGTGCAGCGCTCGCGCGGGCCTTCGGGAGAGCGCCGGTGATCGTCGGCGAAGGAGGCTCGATCCCGGTGGTGCACGACTTCGCGCGCGTACTCGGCGCTCCCGTCCTGCTGATGGGCTTCGGCCTTCCCGGCGAGAACGCCCACGCGCCTAACGAATGGATGAGCGACGAGAACTACACCAAGGGGATCCGGGCGGCGGCGCTCCTGTGGGAGGAACTGGGGAAGCGGTAGCCGGTCGTATTAGGGGCGGGACGCCCCACCGTCCTCGCCGCTGGACATCCTCGCCGCTTCACGACGCGCGCGATGCGAGCAACTCCTTGTCGCGTCGCGCGTTGCCGTTCGCGGCACGATCCGGCACCTCCCGTGCGTACCCACGCCGCCGTACCTCACCGGGAGATCCCATGCTTCGTGCATTCGTCAGTCCATTGCGCTCCGCGCACGACAACGCGGCGCTTGCCGCGACGGTCCTCGCGGCGCTTGCCACCTTCCTCCTCGCACCACTCGCCCACGCGCAGCGCCCCACCGTCGCCCGCGTCACGCCGTACGTCGGCTACATGAACTTCGGGAGCTACGTCGACGGCCCCATCGGGACCCGCATCTCCAACTCGCCTTCGGCGATCTATGGCGTAGGCGTCGGGCTCGATCTCTCTCGCAACGTGTCGTTAGTCGGAAATATCGGCTACACCGACAGCAACATCCGCGTCGGCCTGCCGATCATCGGCGGCGTGAACATCGCCGACAGCAAGGTCCTGCTCTACGATGGTGGACTCGAGTTCCGGATGCCCACCACGTCGCTCGGTACGGGGATCGTCCCGTGGGTGCAGGTCGGCGCCGGCGCGATTCGCTATGAAGTGCGCACGGGCCCGCTCACGACCAACGCGACGAACTTCGCCGGCAACTTCGGGGGCGGGCTGGACTTGCAGCTGAACCGCTCGATCGGCGTCCGCGCCGGCGTCAAGGACTACGTGGGGAAGTTCGACTTCAAGGAAGCGACCTCGTTCGACCTGCGCAACAAGGTCTCGCACAATGTCGCCTTGACGGTCGGACTGACGCTCGGTCTATAGGGTAGGAGTTTGGAGAAGACGAGTATGGAGAAGACGAGAACTGCTTGCACCCCAGTTCTCGTCTTCTCGTCTTCTATTGACTCGTCTTCTGCGTTATCGCCTCTATGCTCGTAGGCGGGAGTCCGAGCCGCTCGGCGAGCGATGCGAAGCGCGGGTCGCTACGCAGGCGATCGTACCACGGGTCGCGGAGCGGGAGGAGGAGGACGAACGGATCGCTCTCGTTCGCGGCGCGCATCAAGCCGTCGAAGAGGGTGTTTGGGGAGTCGGCCGGTAATCCGGCGATCACGCGTCCGAAGGCGGCGCGCGGCGCTGTGGCGAGCGCCGCGAGTTCGCCACGAATGGCGCCGGCACCCGTGCTATCTCCGCTCAGCGCCAGCGCTCGCGCCAGCGCTCCCTTGAAGAATGGAATCGGCGCCGACTCGGCTGCGGTGCGCATGTGCTGCGCCGAGCGCGCGGCGTCGCCCTGCCGTTCGGCGACGATACCCTGGGTATAGGCTACAAACGGATTGCGCGGCGCGGAAACGGCGGCGCGGGCGATGACGCGCGCCGCGCTGTCGAGCATCTGCGATTGGGCCAAGGCGTAGGCAAACTCGGCGACGATCACCGCCTCGGTCGGCTCGAGGACTGCGGCGCGCTCCAGTGTGACGCGCGAATCGTCGATGCGCCCGATGGTGAAGTACAGCTCGCCCAGGTTCTGGTGCGCCGATGCATCGTTAGGGTCGAGGCGCACGGCGGCGAGCAGTTCGCGCTCGCCGTCGTTCCACCGTCCGAGCCCCTTCTCGAGGAGTCCGACGGCGATGTGCGGGGCGGCGAGGAGCGAGTCGTGGGCGATGGCGCGCGCGGCGCTCGCGCGAATCGTGTCGGCCACGCTCGCGCGCGGGATGCTGCTGTAGATGGGTAGGAGCGCCGCGGCTTCGGCGATCCCGGCGTGTGCGCGGGCGAAGTCGGGGTCGCGTACGGCGGCCTGGCTGAAGAGCGCGATCGCCGATTGCAGCCCCTGCTCTCCGCGCTCGCGCAAAGCGAAGCGCCCACGCAGGAAGAGGTCGTACGCCGCGGGGTCGGCGACGTATTCCAGGCGAGGGCCGGACGCGGTCAGCCCGAAGTGTCGCGTGAGCGCGCTGGCGACCGCGGTGCTGATCTCCTGCTGGGTGCGGAAGACGTCGGCGACTGCACGCTCGTATCGCTCGGACCAGATAGCGCTCCCGTCGCGCGTGTCGACGAGGCGGGCATTGACCCGAAGCTGTTCGCCGGCGCGCTGCACGCTTCCCTCGACGAGCGCCCGCACGCCTGCTTTCGCCGCGTAGTCCATCGGCGTGAACTGCGAGTCGGCGTAGGCGCGGACGGTGGCGCGCGAGAGGACGCGCACCCCTTGCACCTGCGCCAGGCCGGTCGTGAGCTCGTCGGTCACGCCGGCGGAGAGGTACGCATCGTCCTTGGGGCCGATCATCTCGAACGAGAGGACGGCGATCGCCGGCGTGGCGGCGAAGGCGGGGCGTGCGGCCGTTGCGCGCCAGGCGAAGAAGGCGACCAACGCGGTTGCGGCGACACCGCCCGCCAGCAGCAACGACCGCCGCATTCCACTGCTCGTAGCCGGAGGGGCGATTGCACCTGTCGGTTGCGACGCGCGTCCCGCACCCTCCAACATCGAGGCGAATCTCTCGGCGTCCGGTCGTTCAGCCGGCTCCTTCGCGAGGCCGGCCATGATGGCCGAGGCGAGCGCGCCCTGCGAGGCCGGGAGCGAGTTGGAGAGGTCGACGGGCGCCTTGGCCAGATGAGCTGCCATCACCTGCTGCGGCGAACCGGTGAACGGTGGCGCACCGGTCAGCAGTTCGTACGCGACGGCGGCGAGTGAGTACACATCCGCTCGCCCGTCGATGTTCGGGTCGGCGGCGCACTGCTCGGGGGGCATGTAGGTCACCGTCCCGATCGACATGCCTGCCGACGTGAGCCCGGTCGCGCTGCTCCCCTCGCGGACAACCTTTGCGATGCCAAAGTCGGCGAGCATGGGCTCGCCTTCGGAGAGGAGGATGTTCTCGGGCTTCACGTCGCGATGCACCACGCCCTGCCGATGCGCATAGGCAAGCGCGCGGGCGAGCGGTGCGACGAGATGGACGACGTCGCGCGGCGCGAGCTTCCCATCGCGCTGCAGTCGCTGCCGGAGCGACTCCCCAGCGACGAACGGCATCACGTAGTAGCGCAGTCCGTCGTGCGCGCCGGCATGATAGACCGGAACGATCTGCGGGTGCTGCAGCGTCGCCGAGGTCGCGATCTCCTGCTGGAACCGTTCGAGGTTGACGCGTTGTCCGAGCTCCGGCGCCAGCACCTTGATGACGACGCGTCGGGCGAGCGCACGTTCGGTGGCGAGGAAGACGCGCGACATCCCGCCTCCGCCGAGTTCACGCTCGACGTCGTACCGATCGGATAAGTGGTCGAGGAGCGGGCTTAGCTCGTCCGTCATGCGAGGCGAGGGGGCGTGGGTACGGCGTCGCGATCGACTCTTGGACAGCACGAATCGACGTTGCGTGCCGTGCGATCGCGTACGTCGCGCGCGTCATGAAACTCCGACGTGCGCGCCGCTATCGCATGATCATAGGGCGACAGGCGCTGGAAGTCATCTCACGACGAGTCGCCTGCCTCCCGGCGGCGCGTGTAGCGACGAGCTAAGCGACGCCCGACTAGAACGTAACGCCCAGACCGGGAAGCAACAGGAGCCGTGCGCCGGCGAGCGGTCGCCCGAGTGTGGCGAGGCGCAGCCCCGCACTAGGGGAGAGGCGAGCGTGCGGGCGAATGCGCCACTCCATCGCGACGGCGCCCGCGGCGCTCGTGCGCGGCGAAAAGCCGCTCCCCCCGGTAGCGCGCGCCATACCGACTCCCGCGGAGAGTCGCACGCCCGACGTGCCCACGTCGACGAACGGTCCCACGAGTGACCCGACGATTGCCGATGGGGTCGAGAAGGATTCGCAGGGCTGAGCCGGGAGACAGGCGGGATCGGCCGTCGCACCACCGCCGGGGACAAGGGCGAATCCATTCAGCTCCATTCCGACATTCGCGCGGACGCGCCGAGCCACTGTCCCCTGCACGACGACAGCACCGAAGCGTCCGCCGATTCCGTCGAAGTTGACCGAAGAGAGGGACGTGCTGAGTGACACGCTCGTGGCAAGGCGCTGCGCGGCGACATCGCGCGCGGGAACGGCGCACGCGAGGAGGATCAGGGCGGCGCGAAGTCGGGCGGGAGACACTGGAAAACGCAGAGATCAGATATCAGAAGACGAGAAGACGAGAGCTTGTATGACGCTGTGACCTCCTGACTTCTAACACCTACGCCGACGGCACTCTGAACTCTGCGGTGTCCCAGTCGCGCCAGCCGGCGGTGCGGAGGAGGGCGCGGAATCGCGGGTGGGCGCGAAATGGGGCGAACATCGGAAAGGTGCGCACCATCATCATCGAAGGGTCGTGTTCGTCGACGGCGCGCTCGAGGTGCGCCATTCCGCCGTCGAGATCGCCTAACGCGGCGCGGGCAATGCCGAGTTGGCTCGACTGCACGTACGACGTTGCGGCGCGCGATTCGAGCGTGGCGAGAAGCGTCTCGGCGCGACGACGCTGGCCGGCGAGCGCGCTGGCGATCACGAGCGAGGTGAGCGACCAGGGATGACGGTCCGACAGGCTCGCTTCGGCGACGGCGGCGGCGACTGCCTCGGATCCGCGTCCCGACTCCACATATGCGGCGCACAGCCAGTGGTAAGCGAGGAACGAAGGGGCCTCGATGTCGATCGCGGCGTGCAGCGCCTCGATCGCGTCGTCGTAGCGGCCAGCTGCAAGAAGTTGCTGTCCGTACATCACGCGGGAGAGTCCCGACGCGCCGACAGCGGTTGCCGCGCGCAGGGCCACATCGCGCCCGGTGTCGAGCGGGCCGTCATGACAGAGCTGCACAAAAGCGAGGCGCGCCTGCGCGACGGTCAGCGTCGGGTTGATCTCGAGCGCGCGGACAAGCTCGGCGATCCCGGCCTCGAACTCACGCTCGACCCAGAGGAGCGACGTTCCGCGCGCGAGGTGCGACTCGGCGAGGTCGGGGGCGAGGCGCATTGCCTCTCTGGACTCGGCGTCGACGAGGACGGCGGCGCGTCGCGCCGGAAAGAAGCCGAAGAAGGCGAGCTGCGTGTACGACTCGGCGAGCGCCGCATGCGCGCGCGCGTGCGACGGGTCGATCGCCACCGCCTGCCGGAACTGCTCGAGCCCCTGACCGAGTCCCGCGCCCTGCGGTGTCCACGCGCGCATCCCGGCGGCGTAGAGTTCGTCGGCGCGGGCACGCGCCGACGGGGCACGCGGAAGTCCGGCCGCTTCGCGGAGTGCGCGTTCGCACGCCTCGGCGATCGAAGCCGACAGGTCGTCCTGCAGCGCGAGGGCGTTCGACATCGGTCGATCGAAGCGCTCTGACCACGCTACTCCTCCGTCCGGATCGAGGAGTCGCGCGGTCACGCGGACGCGATCGTCGGCGACACGGACCGACCCCTCGAGAATCGCGACGGAGCCCTCTCCCGGAACTCCGGTCGCGGGCGCTTCCCCTACCGATTCGTTGCCGACAGGCGTCGCACGCCCGATCACGCGCAATCCGGCGATTCGCGCGAAGGCCGACAGCAGCTCCTCGCGCAACCCATCGCGAAAGACGCGAACCGCAGCGTCGTCGGGGATGGCGGCGAAGGTCGTGAGCGAAACGGCGAGGGTGCTGCGATCGCGAACGATGGAGGCGTGCGCCAACTGGGCGGGCGCCGTACCGCGGGCGACGTGGGTGCCACCGTCGCTGGCGGGCTGCGCCGCGTGTCCGCTCGACGGCCGCGCGTTCGGCGCCTGCGGGGCACCATGCGAATCGGACGGTGGTGGCGTGAACGCGACGGCGGCCGGCGTGGGTGGGATCGGCGCAACGTTCGGCGGCGTCGCGACGGCAGCTCGTCCCTCGCGAATGTCGCGCACCAGCGCGAGCACCGTTGCATCTGGCGGCATGTCGAGCGACTGCGCGACCAGTGCTTCGTAGATGCGCGCCTGCTGCAACGCGGCGGTCTGGTCACCAGCGTCGAGGAGCGCCTGCATCAGCTCCACCGTCACGCTGGCATTGAGCGGTTCTAGCGCCGCGCGCCTCCGCATCCACTGCACCAGTTGTGTCACATCGCGCCGCTGGCGCGCGATGGCGGCCAAACGCGTGAGTGCGGCGATCAGCGTGCGCTCGAGTGCGAGTCGTTCGTCTTCCACCCAGTTCTCGAACTCGGGCACCGCCGAGAGTCGAAAGCCGTCGAGGAACGCCCCCTCGTAGCGCGCGGCCGCACGTTCGAGTTCGCCACGCCGCACCAGTTCCTCGAACTCGACGACGTCGCACCGCACTTCGTCGGGATTGAGCTGGATCTCGCGCGTGCCGAGGAAGAGTTCGCCGGCGCCGGCGTCGCGACGCAGCGCGTAGAGCGCCTGCTTGAGGGCGTGGCGACCGCTCTCGTCGTCCGATTCGGGCCAGAGCGTCGACAGAAGCCGGTCACGCGAGATGCCGCGCGGGCCGGCGCGCGCGATCATCGCGAGGAGGGCGAGGCGACGCGGTTGGGCAGCGGCGCCAAGGAGACGACGCCCCTCGCGCTCGACCGCGAGTCCCCCCAGTGCTCTTACCTCCAGCATTCGGCGCGTAGTCGAATCCGCGCGCTGCCGCCGCGCGTTGCGCGGCCGCGAGCTGGCGGGGCGAAGGAGAGGGGGGACATGCCGCCATAATAGACTCTCCAGCGTCGGGCAGATAGGCGGCGGTTCGCCAGGCATGACGGTCTGTGACGGGACGCACGACACCCCCGCGGCGCGCTCGTGCGGCGCCGGGGGGTGCGTGGAACGGGGTGAGGGCGCGGCGGCTCAGAAGGAGACTCCGGCCGAGAAGGCCCAGCGGCTCTTGGTCGGCATCCCGTGCTCGCCCGACGTCACCGACGAGGTAAGGACGACCTCGCGCAGCTTGAGCGATGCACCGGACGTGTAGTACGTGTCCCAGCCGCGTTCCCGCGTCAGCTGCACATCGTTGAGAGAGGTGCGCAGGTCGTAGCGGGCGAGCGTTCCCATCGCGAAGGGCGAGAGCGTGGCACTTCCCATCTTGATGGCGTACGAGAGGCCAGCGTTCGCCGGGATCTGCATCATCACGCGCCCGGTCTTGGCGCCGTCGTCGCTCCAGGCCATCAAACCTGCACCAGTCGACGCGGCAAACGAGAGGTTGGGAACGCCGGGGACTGCCTGCGATCCGCCGACGGTCGCCGCGAGGTCGAGCACGCCGCTATCGACGCCTTCGAGTGGACGCGCGCTGAACCGGACGACGAGGTTCACGTTCGAGGCGTCGCCGGCTGCGCCGAAACGATGTCCGTAGATCGCGCCGAAGGTCTGCGTGGTCGCTGCACCGCCGCTGCGGGTGTTTTGTGCCGTGTGGAACGAGAAGAGGTTCTTGCCGATGAACGGCGTGCCGAGCGCAGCCTGGGCGCCGGCCGGTGCCGCGAGGGCGGTGAGGGTGGCGATCGCGATCGCGGCGCGCGCGCCGGAACGCATAACGGTGGTGTTCAGGATGTTGCGTGACATGGTTCGATCCTCAGAAGAGGCGTGAGTTGACGCACGGTGTGGGTGCGGGCCGGGGCACTTGCCCTCGACTGGGTGGCCGTACGGAGAGGGAGTCACCTCCCGGTCACCTCGTGGTCACCCCGACAGAGCGTCGCGACGCGCGGCGGTTTCGGGCACTGAGGTTTCGAGCGCGGCGCGGCGGAGGCTGGCGGACCGGCGGTGCGCCCCTACGTTGTACGCCATGCCCTCTCTCGATCTCGTCCTCTGGGCCAAGGGGACGCTCCTCACGCCGCAGCACCTGCAGGCGCAGGACCGCTATCTCGACGAAAGCCTTCGCCTCCAGATCAACGCGCTGTCGGCCTTTCCGTGGGGGCTCACGAAACTCGAGGTCGACCGCGAGTCGCTCGCCGGCGGGACGCTCGTGCTGCGCGTCGCCGCTGGGCGATTCTCCGATGGCCTTCTCTTCGACGCGCCTGCCGCCGACCCCGCGCCTCCCCCGCGCCCGCTCGATTCGGCGTGGAAGCAGGACCAGAAGTCGATGCTGGTCTTCATTGCGGTTCCCGAATACCGCCCCGGGGCGCGCAACGTCTCGGGGCGCGACGCTGCGGGGACGGGGGCCGCGGCAACCGCACGCTGGCGCGCCGAGGAGCAGCTCGCGCGCGACGAGACGACCGGGCTCGCCGAGCGCCCGATCCAGATCGCGCGTCCCAACCTGCGGCTGATTCTCGAAGGGGAGTCGACGGAAGGCTTCGTGACGATTCCGCTCGCGCGCCTGCTGCGGGCGGGGACGGGGGAGGTCACGCTCGATCCGACCTTCGTCCCGTCGGTGCTCGACGTGGCGACGAGCCCGGTGCTGTCGGCGATCGCCCATCGCATCGTCGAGCGCGTGTCGGCGAAGGCGTCGGCGTTGTCGGGGACTCGTCGGCAGCGCAACCAGGGGCTGGCCGACTTCTCGGTGACCGACGTCGCCTCGTTCTGGCTCCTATACACGCTCAACACGCACCTCCCGCGGCTCCGCCACCTGCACGAGGTGCGCACCGGTCACCCGACCGAGTTGTGGGAGGCGCTGCTCGCGCTGGCCGGCGCGCTCACGACGTTCGCGCCGTCGTCGGGGAAGCTCCCCGAGTACGATCATGTGCGGCTGGGCGACTGCTTCGCCGCGTTGGAGGCGATGGTGCTGGAGCTGCTGGAGACGGCGGTCCCCGAGACGGCGGTGTCGCTTCCGCTGCGCCCGGTGCGCCCGGCGGTGCGCGCGGTGGCGGTGGAGCAGGAGGCGTGGTTCACCGCGCCGCAGTGGTACCTCGCCGTGGCGGCGCCGATGCGTCAGGCGGAGTTGGCGTCCAAGGTCCTGCACAGCTGCAAGGTGGGATCGGCCGACGTGGTCGACACACTGATCCGTCAGGCGCTCCCCGGGCTCGAACTGGCGCATGTGGCGCAGCCCCCGGCGTCGGTGCCGGTGAAGCTCGACTTCATGTACTTCGCGCTGCGCCGCGCCGGCCCGGCCTGGGAAGCGATCGGGCGGGCACGAAACCTCGCCGTCTACGTCCCAGACGATCTCCCCGACGCGCGCTTCGAGCTGGTGATCGTCCTGCGTTAGGCGCGGACGTGAAGAGCGCGGGCGTCGCCGGATCGTCGGCCGCCCGCGCTCTCGATTGCTTGCCTATCTCCTGTGGGGCGGCACGCCGCCCCCGATTCCCTATTTCGGTAGAGCAGGGGCGGCCGGCTTCGGAATGTTGGGCTTCGGCACCGCCGGCGCCTTGGCGCCGGCCGGGAGTGCGGCGCCATCGCCGGGTGTCGCGGTCGGCGGTGCGGGCCTGAAGACGAAATAAAGGATCAGGACGATCGCCAGGACGAGCACGACGTTGAGCGCGATGATGAGTCCGAGCGGGATCGAGCGCTTGTTCGGCGGTGCGGCGACCGCTGCGGGCTTCGAGCCTGGGAGTTCCGGTGCCGGCGTGCTCGATTCGCGGATCATCTGCGTGTAGGCGCCGGGCGGTGGCGCCTCCTTCGCCGCGCCACCCGGCTTGCCGAAGACGGGCGGAGGAAGGACCGGCGGAAGCGGCACTGCCGACGAACCGCCGAGCGGCGACGCGCCGAGCGGAGATCCCGCGGGTGGCGGACCGCCTGACGGCGAGCTACCTAACGGCGAGCTACCTAACGGCGAAGAGCTGCCAAGCGGGCTGGCGGGCGCGGGTGCGCCAAGGGGCGACGGACCCGCCCCGCCTCGTCCGAGCGGCGAGGTGTCGAAGGGGGACGATGCAGCTGGCGGTGGCGACGGCGAACGCCCCGGCCCCCCCCCGCCCAACGGCGAGCTGCCTAACGGCGAACTCCCGCCGCCCGCCCCGCCACCGAGGGGCGACCCGCCGATCGGTGAACTCCCACCACCCGCGCCGAAGGGTGATTGGCGTGCCCCCGGGTCGTTCGGCGCCCCGCCGAGCGGCGACAAACCCCGCGGTGGCGCGGCACGCGGGGGCGCGACCGGTGGCATACCGAGCGGCGACTGCCCCGGCGGAACCGCTCCGCCGAGCGGCGACGACGCACCGCTGTTCGGCGCGCGCGGATCGACGGGGCCAGGTCCGGCCGAGCCGGCGAAGGGAGAGAACGCATCGACCGCGGGCGCCGCCGGAGGGTAGCGTGGCGGCTCGCTCCGCGGCGCCTGCTCGACCGGGCGAACCGGTGGCGGGAGTGGCGGAAACGACACGGCGTCGAGCGGCGACGCGGGAGGAGTTGCGGGTTTCGGCGCAGGTGGCGGCGGGAACGTGGGCGATCCCCCCGCCGGCATCATTGGATTGAAGAGCTGCGTGAACTCTCCCGGCGTGAGCGACGGTTCGGACCGCGCGACCTGAGGGGCTTGTGGAGTTGCCGGAGGCGGTGCGGGCGGTGGCGCCTGAGTTGGCGGCGCGGGCTGTCGCGCCTCGGGGGGCGGCGCTTCGACCTGAGGCGGAGGCACCGCGGGTGCAGGCGGTGCTGACTGGACCGGGAATTCGGGCACCGTCGGTGCTGCTCCCGGCGTCGCGCGCGACGAGAGCGGCGCGTTTCCTGTCGCCGACAGCCGGAGATCGCCGAGCATCGGACTGCTTGGCGGTGGGGGGGGAGGGGAGACCGGCGCGAGGGGCGGTTCAGCCGGGCGCGCGGCGGCCGGGGGAGGGGGAGCTGCGAAATCGCTCCCCTCCGGCGGTGCCATGACCCCGAACAGCTTCGTGAACTCGCCCGGCGGACGCGATTCGGGGGCTCCTGAAGTCGGTGCGGGCGTCGGCGGCGGCGGCGGGGCGAAGGCCGGAGGCGTTGCAGCTGCCGGAGGAGGAGCTGGGGGCGGATACGTAGGCGCTGGCGGTGGCTGACGCAGCGCCTCTACGCTGAAACCCTCCACGTCGGACCAGTCGGCGCGGCTCACCTCGGGGAGGGCGCGCTGGTCCAGCCATTCCGGGAAGCTCGTGAGTCCCTGCAGGAATTCGGTGACGATCGCGAAGCCCGAGGACACCGTCGCCGTCTCGAGGATGCGCGCCTTGTCCTGCACCGACAGTCGCCCGAGCATCCCGCGGAGTGCGGTCACCGCTTCGGGGCCGGCGGCATCGGCGAGATGCACCATGACCACACGCCCGGTCACCGTCTCCAACGCATTGTGTGTGCGAATGCCATCGGCGACCGCCACACACTTGAGGAGTTGGTACCGGGACTCGAAGTTCGGCGTGGTCATCAGGAGATGATTGGGAGAACGCCGCCGTCGATGCGCGAAACACGGCGCGTTGAGATGACGATGAGGACGGCAGGGGCGGCGCACGGCGCCAAGCTATATTGTTCACCCGCTGCCGCGTGTATGCAATCGAGCCACGTCGTGGCGCGGTTGCGATCGAGCCATGTCGTGGAGCGCTCGCAGTCGCGCCACGACGACGTCACCTACCGGGACTACTCCGTGCGCCTGGCACCTCGCCGACAGAGCCGCGTCGTTTGGGAAGAGGGGATGTATCTCGCCCCGCATCACTTTCAGGCGCAGCGCCGACATAGCGAGGAAACAGTCGCCGAAGCGCTCGACGCGCTCTTCCCATTTGCCTACGGCATCACGTCGGCGTCGCTCGACACCGAAGCACTCGCCGGCGGCACGCTCGCGGTCGCGTTCGCGCGCGGGATCATGCCCGACGGGACGGTCATCTCGGTCCCCGACTCCGATCGCCCGCCGCAATCATCGCCCATCGCGCCGCGCTTCGCTCCCGATCGCGATGCGCACGTCGTCTATCTCGCACTCCCTGCCTGGCGCGAGAACGCACCCAACGTGCGCTTCACCGACGACCGCGCGAGCGCTGAGTTCGGGCGCGCATTCGACGGCGCCGCACCGGGAGCGGCGAGCGACCGGCGCTTTGTAGAAGTCGTAGCCAAGGTGCGCGACGAAACGGCGGGTGAAGAAAGTGCTGAGGTTCACTTCGCCGAAAAGCAGCTGCGTTTGGTGCTCGATCGCGAACTCGGCGCGACCGATGTCGCGCTCCCGATCGCCCGCGTGCGGCGCGACGAGGGGGGGCGCTTCGTGGTCGACGGAGACTTCGTCCCGCCGTGCCTCAAGGTGGGGGCGAGCGAAAAGCTCGTCTCTATCCTTCGCCGAGTGGTCGGGATGGTGGAAGCGAAGGGGGCGGCACTGAGCGCCATGCTCGACGCCCCGGGCGTGGCGCCGGGGGCGAGCACCCCGGCGGCGTATGTGGGCAACGAGCTCGCGACGCGCTGGCTCCTGCACGCGGTGCGCTCGGCGGAAGCGCCGCTTCGTCATATGCTGGCGACGCGCAACGCGCACCCCGAGCGCCTGTGGCTCGAGCTGTCTCACCTCGCCGGCGCGCTGTGCACCTTCTCGCTCACGACGCAGGCGCGCGACCTCCCGGTCTACTCGCATGAAGAGCTGGGGACGTGCTTCGCCCAGCTCGAACGACACCTGCGCGAACATCTGGACGTGATGATCGCCGCGCAGGCGGTCGTGGTGACGCTGACGCAGGTCTCCGACGTGCTCTACAGCGGGACGGTGAGCGATCCGCGCTGCTATGCGACCGGAGCGCGCTGGTTCCTGGGCGTTCGGTCGTCGGTCGGAGAGCTCGAGACACGCGCGCGCGCACCGCAGCTCCTCAAGGTCTGCGCGGCACGGTATGTCGTGGAACTGGTTCGCCGCGCGTATCCCGGGCTCGACATGGAGCACGTCCCGGCGCCGCCAGCCGGACTCGCACCACGCGCCGACCTGACGTATTTCGAACTCACCATCGCCGGACCGTGCGGCAAGGGGCTCAAGGAAACGCGGGAGATCGGGGTCTACGTCCCCGAGGGGCTCCCCGACATCGCGCTCGAGGTGGCGGTACTCGTCGCCGAGTAGAGGTCATTTCACGCGCCGTCTCCGGCGGGCGCTCGGCGCTGGCGATCGGGCACGATCTGTGAGCTGACGTGTGACGGGCGCGGATGCGGATGCCTAACGGCGCCTCCGATCGTCCGGGGACGGTACCGCGAGACACCGCCGAGGGCGCACATGGCGGATGCCGGTCTCGGGTCATAGTTTCGCCCCGCCGGACACTGCGCGACGGATCGCCGGGGCCGGCCCCATCCAGACGTGCGGGAGCTTATCGATGCCCAGTCAGTCCCAGGCGGGTCCCAGTGCCGCCGCCGTGACCCCCGTCGGCGCCGGCCGCCTCGCCCTCCTCTTCGAGGAAGCACTTACGGCGATCGCGCGGCTGCGCGCAAACCAGAAGACGGTCACCGACGCGAACGCGTTCCGCGCGCAGATGCACCATCTCCTGCGCAAGGCCGACGACGACGCGAAGGCGATGGGGTACGATCCGTCGGATACGCAGCTCGCCGTCTTTGCCGTGGTCGCGCTGCTCGACGAGTCGGTGCTCAACATGCGCGATGCCGCGTGGGACGACTGGGCGCGCCGCCCGCTGCAAGACGAGCTGTTCGGCGGGCACATGGCGGGGGAGTGGTTCTTCCAGCACGTCGAACGCCTCCTCGCGCGCCCCGATACGGCATCGCTCGCCGACATGCTCGAGTTGCACCATCTCTGCCTCCTGCTCGGCTTCAAGGGGCGCTACGGCGCGGCCGATCGCGGTGCGCTGCACGCGATCGCCTCGCAGCTCGGGGAACGGACGCGCCGCATTCGCGGGGCGAGCCAGGAGTTCGTCCCCGGGTGGCGCCCCCCAAACGACCAGGTGACGAGCCACGATCCGTGGATCCGGCGCCTCGTGGTGGGACTCGCCGCGAGCGTGGTGCTCGCGGTGGCCCTGTGGGGTGCCGGCACGCTGTCGTTGCGTAGTGCGGTCGGGATGATCCAGGCACCGCCGCCGAGTGCGCCGGCCGCCACCGGCGCGGCGTCGCGTTAGGCAAGGTCCCCATGTCCGCGAACGCCTTCCTCCTTCGTCCAACTCCAGGCCATGGCCCGTAATCCCTCGACGCGATGGTATGCGGCCCTCGCGGTACTGGTCGTCTTCGTCCTCCTCGCCTGGCTGCTCGGCGCGGTCCTCACCCTGAGCGACGGCGAGCGCGTGACGCTACGCGTCGGATTGGTGGCGCTCGGACTCATCGGTGCAGTCGCGCTTCTCTGGTATCTTCGCCCGCAGGAAGACGAAGTGCAGGAGGCGAAGGCCGACGCGAAGAGCGCCGACGTGGTGAGCGTCGTGAATGCGGCGCGGGCGCGCCTTCCGCGCGGCGCCTTCGACTCGCGCGCGATGGTCCTCGTGCTGGGGACGCAGGGGAGTTGCAAGTCCACGCTGGTCATCAAGTCGGGGACCGATCCCGAGCTGCTGGCGGGCGACGCGGTGGCCGGCGACGTTCCCGGCAAGACGGCGTTGGCCAACTTCTGGCTGGTAAAGGATGCAATCCTCGCTGAAGCCGGAGGGCCGGTCTTCACCGATGAAGCGCGCTGGAAGCAGCTGGTGCGGGCGCTGCGGGCGCCGCGAATGGCGGCCGCGGTGGGGCGTGGCGAGGCGGCGGCGCGGGCGGCGGTCGTGTGCGTGAGTTGCGACCTCTTTCGCGGGCAGAATGCGCAGGCGCAGGTCGAAGGGCTGGCGAAGATGACGCGCGAGCGGCTCACCGAAGCGGCGCGCGAGTGGGGGATCGCCGTCCCCGTCTACGTTGTCTTCACCAAGGCCGACAAGCTCCCGCACTTCGAGACGTGGGCCTCGACCCTGACTAACGAGGAAGTGCGCGCGCCGGTCGGCGCGACATTTCCGTTCGATGCCGCGGCCGGCGCCACCGGGAAGGACCGGGCGCAGGCCGTGGGGACGTACGCCGAGCGCGTGGTGCCGCGCGTGGAAGAAGGGCTCGCGCGCGTTGTGTCGGCGCTTGCCGGCCACCGGACCGCGCTCCTCGACCGCGAGAGCCAGCCCGACCGGCGTCTCACCGGCTACGAGCTTCCGCGCGAGGTGGGGAAGCTGGCCCCCGACGCGGCGAAGTTCCTGGTGGAGATCTGTCGCCCGGTGCATCTCGGCGTGAGCCCGCAGCTGCGCGGCTTCTACCTGGTGGGGGCGCGCCCGATCACGGTGACCGACAAGCCGGCGCCGCCAGCTGCAAAGGCGCGGGCGCAAGGGGGCGGCTCGGCGACCAGCGCGACGCACGTGTTCGTTCCGTCGGCACCGGCGCAGGCCGAAGCGTCACCGGTTGCGGCTGGCGGGACGACGCGCCGTGTCCCGCAGTGGGTCTTTCTCGAGCGCTTGTTCCCCGAAGTGCTCCTCGCCGACCGTGGTGCCGCCTCGATGGCGCGCGGGGGCGTGCGGGTGTCGGCGGTCCGTCGCACGCTGCTCGGCGTGGGGATCGCGGCCGGCCTGGTGATGTCTCTCGGCGTCCTGCGCTCGTGGCTCGGCAATCGCGAGTTGGCCTCGCGCACGGTGGCGGCGTCGCGTGATGTGACGGCGCTCCCGGTGGTGACGGCGCCGCAAGGAGCCATCGCCTTCCCCTCGGCCGACGCACTCCGCCGGCTCGAGGCCTTGCGCACGATTCTCGACACGCTCAACGGCTACACGACGACTGGCGCGCCGGCACGCCTCACCTGGGGGTTGTGGCATGGCGACGACCTGCTCGATCGCGGGCGTCGTGTCTGGCTCGACGGCTACCGCCGTCAGCTGCACACCACGGCGTACGGCGCTCTGGTCGATTCGCTCAAGGCCCTCCCCGAGGCCCCTCGCGCCACTGACGACTACGGCGTCGACTACAGCATGCTCAAGGCGTACCTGATCATGACCGGTGAGTCGCCGCGTAGCACGCCGACCTTCCTCGCACCGGTGCTGATGACGAGCTGGATGCGCGGGCAGCCGGTCGACGCCGATGAAATGGCGCTCGCACGCAAGCAGTTCGAGTTCTACGCCACGCTCCTGGCCAAGGAGAATCCGTGGCCGGAGAACGAGGACGCGCGCATCGTCACGCGTGCGCGTTCGTTCCTCAACCGGTTCACCGGTGGAGAGCAGATCTACCAGTCGATGCTGGCCAAGGCCGACGAAGCGACGCCGCCAGCCAAACTGGCCGATGCCGCACCGCTCGCTCCAGGGGTGATCACCGCGCCGGCGCAGGTATCGGGGGCGTTCACGGCCGCCGGGTGGGAGTTCATGCAGGGGGCGTTCAGGAACTCCGACCGCTACTTCGAGGGGGAGCAGTGGGTCGTCGGCGACGCCACCGCAGCGGTGGCACAGGATCGCGACGCGATTCTCGCCGCGCTCCGGGCGCGCTACACCGCTGACTACATCAACAAGTGGCGCGACTTCGTGCGCAACACGAACGTCGTGCGTCCGTCAGGTGCACGCGACGCAGGGGTGAAGGACGCGGCGAAGAAGCTCGGCGCGATCAGCGGTGCGCAGTCTCCGCTCCTCGGTGCGCTGGCCATGGTCGCCAGCAACACCGGTGTAGACTCGACGGTGGCGGCGGCCTTCCAACCGGTGCAGACCGTCGTCCCCCCCGACGCCAAGGGGAAGAACGTCACCGAGGGGAACCAGCAGTACGTCAATGCGCTGGTCGGGCTGCAGGGGGCGCTCGAGCAGGTCTCCTACATGCCGCCGGTCGTCGACACTGCGTCGGCGATGGCGATGTCGCAGAAGGGGCAGGAGGCGCTCGGCTCGGTGACGCAGGCAAAGATCGCGGCGCGCCAGCTCGCGCAGAAGTTCGCGGTCGACACCTCGGCGGTGAAGATCGCCGGGACGGTCGGGGCGTTGCTGGAAGCTCCGATCAATGGCGCGGAAGCTGTGCTCAAGGGAGTCGCCGGTACGCGTCCCCCCGCGGTGCGCCCGACGGTGGCCGCAGCGCCACCGCCACCGCCATCGGGAGGGGGCGGCGGAGGTGGAGGCGGCGGCGGAGACAAGGGGGCGAAAGCCGCAGAGCTGGCGGCGATCCTCAACGAGCGCGGGCGCGCGATCTGCGAGGCGATGACGCCGATGCTGCAGAAATTCCCCTTCAATCCCGCGGCCACCGCCGAGGCGACTGTCGCCGAGGTGTCGGGGCTCCTCGCACCCAACGCCGGGCAGCTCGCCGCCTTCCAGTCGGAGCGCCTCGGCGACCTGCTCGAGAAGCAGGGAGACAAGTGGGTGGCAAAAGCGGGACAGCCGGTCGCGCTCTCCGCGCCATTCGTCGCCTTCTTCAACAAGGCGATGCAGGTCTCGGCGGCGCTCTTCGATGGTGGCGCGGCGCCGCGCGTCGTGTTCCTCGCCAAGGCCGAGACGTCGCCGGCGATCCCGCGCGTCACCCTCACGCACGGCTCGCAGGTGGCGGCCTTTACGTCCACCACTCCAGAGAACCGCTTCGTCTGGCCGGCGCCGAGCGGGCGCGAAGCGCGACTGCTCGCGGTGTTCGGCAAGAACAAGGAGCGCGAGGTCGACAAGGCCACCGGCGAGTGGGCGATCTTCCGCCTCGTGTCGCACGCGGCCAAGGCCGAGCCGATGGGAGGGGGCGCACTTCGCGCCGAGTGGAATGCGACGGGGAAGGACGCGCGCCCGGTCGCCGTGCTCTTCACCGTGGAGTCGGGGGCGCCGGTGCTCCAGCGCGGCTGGCTCGGCGCGATGTCGTGCGCGTCGCAGGTGACGCGTTAGGCAGGTGGACGCGGCGGCCGTTACATCGTGCGCTGCGCCGTGACTGCGGCGCGGCGCGCGGCGTCATGAGGGGGCGTGCCACGCATCTGCATCGCTCCGGCGAACCGCGCCGCGCCGTTCTTGATCGCGTCCTGAGGCGCCGGTAGCTTCCCCCGCGAAGCGGCGCCTCTCCCCAGGTTTCCTCGATGCCGAAAGTCTGTCCCGTCTGCGACACCGTGTACCCCGACGCCAACGCGTTCTGTCCGGTGGACGGAACGACGCTGCACGTCGTCGACCTCGAAGGGGGGTTGATCGGGAGCGTGGTCGCCGACCGGTACCTCGTCACCGACCTTCTGGGTGAAGGAGGGATGGGGAAGGTCTACCTCGCACGCCACGTGCGACTCCCGCAGCAGGCGGCCATCAAGGTGCTGCGACCGGAGATGGTGAAAGACCCGGCGGCGGTCGCGCGCTTCAATCGCGAGGCATCGAACGCCTCCCGCATCGACGACGAGAACGTCGCGCGCGTCTACGACTTCGGTGAGGCGGCAGGAGGGACGGTGTACCTGGCGATGGAGTACGTCGCCGGCATCTCACTGCGCGACCTCCTCGATCGTGATGGACCGATGGAGCCGCGCCGCGCCGCGTCGATCGTCGAGCAGATCGGGCGCGGACTCGACGCGGCGCACCGCCTCAAGATCATCCATCGCGACCTAAAGCCAGACAACATTCTGGTGATCGAGGGGCCCGACGGACGCGACCGCGTGAAGGTCGTCGACTTCGGTATCGCCAAGGCGTTCGGCGCCGAGGAGGGGAACCTCACCAAGACCGGCTTCGTCGTCGGGACGCCGGAATTCATGAGCCCCGAGCAGCTGACGGGGCGCCCGCTCGACGCGCGGAGCGACGTCTTCGCCCTCGGGCTGGTGGCGTACCAGTGCCTCACCGGCGCGCTCCCATTCCCTGGCGATACGCCGGAACAGAAGATGGCCGGCCGCCTCATGAGCGCCCCGTTGCGCCTGGACGAGGTCAGCGACAAGGCGTGGCCGCCGGCGTTACAGCAGGTCTTCGACGCGGTGCTGTCGCGCGAGGTGGAGCAGCGCCCCGAGAGCGCCGGTGCATTCGCCCGTCTCTTCGCGGAAGCGATCGATGGCAAGGGAGCGGTCGCGCCGGCCGGCGCAGGAGCGACGAGCGCTCCTCGCGCTCCCTCGACCACGGCGGGGAAGGGGAGCACCGCGGTCCTTCCGCAGCCGCGGCGGGCGCCGGCCAGTCGCGCCCCGATCATCGCTGGCGTCGTGGCTGTCCTCGCCGTCGCGGGCTACTTCGGATTCCGAGCGCTGCAGCCATCGGTCGGCGCGGCGACGGTTGCCGAGCGCCCCGACAGCGTCGCTCCGGCACCGGCAGCCACACCACCAGCCGAGTCCACGACTCCGGCGGTCTCCACGCCGACGGTCGACACCGCGGCGATCGCTCGCGCGGTGCGCGATTCGATCGCTCGCGACTTCGCAGCTCGCGCGGCCCGCGATTCGGCGGCCGCGCGTCGCCAGACTGCCGCCACGACTAGCGGTACCACCGGCGGTGCGACCAGCGCCCCACCAACGCCACCGGCGCCGGCCGTCGACCCGTCGCTCTCCCAATCGCTCGACTCGCTCTCTCGTGCACTCGGCCGGCGCGGGATCGACGTCGCCGAGGCGACGCGCATCGCGGGAGCCCTCCGCTCGCTCGCGCCAAAGTTCTCGGACCCGTCGACGCGAGCGACCGCATACTTCCGACTGATCCAGGCGAGCGTGCTGGCCGGTGACCTGACCGGCGCTTGCACCGCGTTCCGCTCGGCGAAGGGGTCGGTTCGCGGTGAGTCGCAACAGGCCGAGCTTCGCCGGTTCGAAGAGGCGCTCGGCTGCAGCTAGCACGTCGCGGACGCCTGGTCGAGCGAGATGCGCGCGTTGCGCGAGACCGACGCGCGAATTTCTTGAGAATTGCGAGACGTCGTGCGCCGTTCGCGCGCCGCCGCGGCTCCGCGCCTTGGCGAGGTGCGCGTATCTCGGACGGTCGCATGGGGTACTCCGCTGCGTTCCCCGATCCCCATTGCCGCACCCTGCCTCCATTCGTATAGTCCGAGACTGGCTCAGGTAGCTTCCGAGCGTAGACAGGACCCCCCATATGCGTCATTCCATGCCGATCCTGCAGCAGCTCGCTCGCCGGTTGGGCGTCCTGCTCGTCGCGCTGATGGTCGCGCTCACGACGGCCGCTCCACTAGCCCGGGCGCAGACGATCCCCGATTCGACCGAAGTCCCCGCACGCCCGATGGTGGTCGGCGACATCATCGACCTCCTCGCGCGCAAGGCGCCCACCCTCTGGGTGCTCACGCAGGTCCGCAAGAACTGCCTCGCCACACCGCTCACCGCCAACGACGAGAAGCAGCTCTACGCAGCCGGTGCCGACAGCACGTACGTGGCGGCGCTCCTCACCTCGTGCGTCGCCGGAACGTTGACGGCGGCGACGGTCGTCGACTCGACGGGCGGGATGGTGACACCGTCGGTGCTCGCGCTCCAACGCACCTGCGAGCGCGGCTCGGTGGCCGCGTGCGACAGCGTGGCCGACAAGTACCTCGAAGGAATCTTCGCTCCCAAGAGTCCGACCAAGGCCGCCGAGTACCTCCTGATGGCGTGTACCACGGGGGCCACGCCGGCGTGCTGGCGCGCGGTCGAGATCCTCGACGCCAGCAGCAATCCGGCCGACAACACGCAAGGTGCAGCGGTCCTCACGCTCCGCTGCGACCAGGGCGAAATGATCGCCTGCAACCGGCTCGGGCGCTTCTATGAGACGGGGCACGGCGTGGTGAAGGACGGCCGGCGCGCGCTCGCGCTGTATCGCCGCGCCTGCGACGCCGACGACCCGCACGCATGCGTGGAGTCGGCGCGAATGCTCCTCTCCGGAAAAGAGGTGCCGGCCGACAGCGCAACGGGCTTTGCGTACGCGGCCCGCGCCTGCGAAACGGGGAGCGCCGAGCAGTCTGCAGCACAGTGCGCGCGCGCCGGCGCGGCCTACTCCGAGGGGAAATCGGTCGGCGCCGATCAGTCGCGCGCCGCAACGCTGTACCAGCGCGGCTGCGACGCCAACGATCCGCGTTCATGCGGCGAGCTGGCCAAACTGATTGCAGCGGGGCGCGCGCCTGGGCACACCGAGTCGCAGGCGGCAGCGCTCTTCGAGAAGGGGTGCGCCGGCAACCGTCCCGATGACTGCTACACGCTCGGCGGGATCCTCGCCGAGGGGAAGTCGGTCCCGCAGAACCTCGCGCGGGCGGCGCAGCTGTGGGAGTCGTCGTGCCAGAGTGGGGTGATCGGCGGGTGCAGCAAGGCGGCAGCGGCGCAGGCCGGCGGTCTGGGGATTCCGAAGGACCCGGCGAAGGGAGCGGCGCTCTACAAGAAGGCATGCGATGCGAACGCGGCCGATGCCTGCCTCGCGCTCGGGCGCATGACGCTGCGCGGCGAGGGTGTGCCGGCGTCGGCGCAGAACGCGGCGTCGCTCTTCGAGAAGTCGTGTACTGCGCTCAACCTCGCAGCCTGCGGCGCGCTGGCCGAGCTGACGGCGGCGGGGAACGGAGTCGCACGCAATCGCGACACCGCGCGCGACCTCTTTACCCGCGCCTGCGACGGCGGGGAGTTGGCGTATTGCGTGGACCTGGGGCGCCTGATCGCTTCCGACACGAGCAGCGGTGCCGCGGGGCGCACCAAGGCGGCCCAGCTCTACCAGAAAGCGTGCGACGGCAAGGTGCCGGCTGGCTGCGGACGGTTGGGGCTCGCGACGTTGCAAGGGACGGCGGGGCCGCGCGACCTTCCCAAGGCGGTGCGCCTATTCGCGACCGCGTGCGACGCCAACGACGCGCTCGGATGCGCGCAGTTAGGGCGCGCGACCGAGAACGGGGTCGGGATGTCGAAAAATGAGGATGCGGCGGTGCCCTTGTACCAGAAGGCGTGCTCCCTCGGCAGCGGCGACGGGTGCACCCTGCTTGCCGACGTCCTCTGGCGCGGGGTGAAGGCGCTCCCGAAGGACCGCCCCAAGGCGGTGGCGACGTACGAACAGGGGTGCACGCTCGGCGATGCCGGGGCCTGCCTGAGCGCGGGGCGCCTGATCGCCAAGGGTGACAACGTGAAGAAGGACGAGGGGAAGGGGGCCGGGCTCTTCCTCAAGTCATGCGATGGCGGCGACCCGCGCGGGTGCGAGGACCTGGCCGACGCCTACAAGGATGGGCGCGGGGTCGCCAAGGACATCACCAAGGCGCAGCAGTTCTACGATCGCGCCTGCGCACAGGGATTGGACGAGAAGCGCTGCCGCAAGTAGAAGGCGCCTAACGCGGATCGCTGCAGGACATGAAGCGGGGCGGCGTGCCGGAATTGGCGCGCCGCCCCGTTCCGTTTCCCTTTGCCGGTGGCTGCCTGACGAGTCGTCAGCCGACCAGCACGGTCGGGGCTCCGACAACGATGGATCCGCCGTGCGCCGTGGAATCGCCCATGCGCGCCGCGGGCTTTCCTCCCATCATCACGGTGAACGAGCCGAGGATCACGTTGTCTGGCGGGCCGACGCAGACGCACATGCTCCCGACGGTGGCGGCGGGCATCATGGCCACCATGACGGTCGGGGCGCCGGGCGAGACGATCGGTCCTCCCACGTGCGGAATCGGGGGGACGCCCGGAGTGACCATCGGGCAGACGTGCATGTCGGTGAGGCGCGCGGCGGGCTGTCCCATGGGAGGCGCTACTTACCCTTTGCAGGTGGCGTGGCTGGCGGCGCGGCGAGCTTCGCATGCTCGCTCTGCTGCTGGTCGAAGTGCCCCTTGGCCATCTCGACCGAGGCGTTCCACCCGCCGAGTTGCTTGACGACTTCGAGCCCCTGCGTGATGTAGGCGCGGGCGAGCGCTTCGAGGTGCACGGGGTCGACCGCTGCGGAGAGGATCGCCGCGATCCCCACCATGGTTGCGTGCAGCCCGGGGGGTGGCGGAATCGGCGGAATCTCGGGCGGGGCGATGCTCCCCGTGGCGAAGAAGACGGCCGCGGCGGCGCAGCCGGCGGGGGAATCGGTTCCCGCTGCATCGGCGGCGCCCCATGCAGTCCTCCGCTTGGTATCGTCCGGCGCGGCGATCCACTGCTCGGTGGCGGCGAGTGCGGCGAGCATCGGCTCGGTCCCCGCCTTGTCGGGGGCGATGCGGGCGGCGTGCGATGCCGAGGCCCAGGCCCACCAGATCCCTTCGCGCGGGGGGAGCGCGGCCGCCACCACGCGGAGCGCGTCGATCGCGTGCCCGCCGTCCGTCAGGTGCAACAAGAGGGCGTCGACGTCGGTGGCGGGGGCGGCGCTCTCGCGCCCCTCGTCGGAGACGTTGGCGCGCTCGAGGAGCCAGGCGACGATCGGGGGCGGGGCCCGATGCGGGGCGGGGGGCGCGGTGCTCATATGCGTTCCGCTCCTAGTTGATCATGGTGATGCTGCCCTTGACCGTGGTCATCCCGCCGGACTTGAGCGTCGCCATCCCCGATCCTTCCACGGTGGTCATCGCACCCTTGAAATCGGCCATCGCCTGCGCCTCGCTCTTCACGTTCGTTCCCTTGATCGCCACTCCCTGCATGTCGATGGTGATCGAATTGCCCCCGACCTTGAGCTCGATCTTCTGCGCGGCCTGAATGGTGATGCTCCCGGCCCCCGCCTTGATCGTGATGTTCCCGAGCGAGACGTCCACGTCCATGTTGCCCTGCGACACCTTGTGCGTGTCGTTCCCGCTCTCGACGGTCGTGCTGCGATTGCCGCTTTCCACCTTGGTGGTCAGGTCGCCCTTGATGGTGTTCGTCTGCTTTCCTGCTTTGACCGTGTGGGTGTCGTCGCCCTCGGTGACGGTGCGCGTGTCATTGTTCTTGATCGTCGTGGTGCGGTCGTGCAGGACGTCGCGCGTCTCGTCGTTCTTGACCTTGATCTGGTGGTCCTTCTCGGCCTGCAGGTAGACGTGTTCCGAGCCCTGCTTGTCCTCGAATCGGAGCTCGTTGAAGTTGTCGGCGCCGCCGCCTAACGTCTGTGACTTCCACCCGCTCTGCGTCTTGTTGTCGGGGAGGGCGTAGGGGTACTGATGCTGGCTGTTGTAGACGCGGCCGGTGATCACCGGGCGATCGATGTCGCCGTGCAGGTATTCGACGAGCACTTCCTGCGCGATGCGCGGGATCTGCACGAAGCCCCACTTCACCCCGCCCCAAACACTGGCAACATGCACGCGATGCTCCGACGCGCCATCCTTTCCGGCGCCGCGGTCCCACGGGAACTGGAGGAGGACACGCCCTTCGGCGTCGACGTCGATGGCGCCGTCGCCGCCGCTCCCGACCACCTTGGCGATGTGGGTACCGCGCACGTTCGGGCGTGGGGCGACCCGCCGCGGCCGATAGGGAGTGGACGACGGGATGCAGGAGAACGAGTTCTGGTAGGTGACCTGCAGCCCTTCACCGGAAAAGACGTCGTTCGACTCCATCCGGTGCGTCACGCTCACCAGGTGAAACTCCTTGCCGTCAACATCGGAGGGACCTTCGGACAGTGTGTAACGCTTCCCGACGACGAACGCGGCGCAGGTGCTCTTCCCTCGCACCACGTTGTAGTCGCGCTCTTCCTCCTCGATCCGCAGGCTCGCATCGGCGCTGGCGCGGTTGGGTCCGAGGTCGCCGTAGAATTCGAACTGCTCGCCGCGCGCGTGCGAGCCGCCGCTGGAGACGTCGCCCGTGCTATCGACGCGCAGCAGGTCATGGTCCCGCGCGATCGTCTTCTTGGAGTGCACGGCGTACTCGTGCGAGCGCTCGAAGATCGCGTTGTCCTGGTAGCGGTTCGCCTCGGTGTTGGGCCGGAAGAGGACCGTGGACTCCGGGGTGAGCTGCGGGATCGATCCCGCCTTGGCATCGGTCACGACCATGGTGTGCGAGCCGTCGGCGTGCTCGAAGCAGTAATAGAGCCCCAACTCGTCCATCAGTCGCGAGATGAAGTCGAGGTTGGACTCGTTGAACTGCGCGATGTACTCCCTGGTTGGAGGCGTGGTCGTGACGCGGGTGCTGAGCGCGACGTCGGCTTCGCCGCACACCGCCTCGACAACCTCCAGCGCGGTCTTGTTCTCGAAGGTACGGCAGTCGCGCCCGAGCGAGAGGAACCAGGTCGACGGGACGATTTCGAGGCGATAGAGCGTGAGTTGGCGTCCGCTGCCCAACGTGCTAAAGCGACGTACCAACCCATTGAGGTGGCGGACGGTCCCGTCCACCACCTCCAGGTGCAACGTCACGCTCTTTCCCAGGATCTTCGATGCATCGAGCGACTCGCTCTCCGAGACGCACTCGACGACGTACTCGAACGGGCGCGACAGCTCCTCGGTCCCGGTAAAGCCGGCCGGGACGAGGACGTCGGTCCCGAATGGCGTGGTGATGCGGAGCTTGCGGTGTTCCTGGCTTATCGCGGGCATCTCGACCTGCCTGGGGAATCGGTCACGCGTTCGCCATCGTGGCGCCGGTCACGTCGTATGCGAAGTCGCCGGCGTCTCCCACCGACACCTTGACCCGGGCCGGGCGATCGCCGCCGGCCAGCGACTCGAGGATCAGGCGTGACACTTCCGGCAACATCGTGTTGGTCAGGATGTTGTCGACGTTGCGCGCCCCGCTCTCCACCTCGGTGCAGCGCGCCTTCACCGCCTCGACCAGCGCGTCGTCGTATTCGAGCGCCATCTTGTGCGTCTCGCGGAGCCGGCGCTCGATCTTGCCGAGCTTGAGGCGCACGATCTTCTTGAGGTTCTCGTCGCGCACCGGATAGTACGGGACGATCACCATGCGCCCGAGGAATGCCGGCTTGAAGACCTTGTTGAGTTCCGGCTTGAGCGCTTGCACCAGCCCCTCCGGATTGGGCATCGTCTCCGGGTCGGCGGTGAGCGACATGATCGTGTCGGTGCCCGCGTTCGACGTGAGGAGGATGATCGTGTTCTTGAAGTCGATCTGTCGTCCCTCGCCGTCTTCCATCACGCCCTTGTCGAAGACCTGGAAGAAGAGCTCGAGCACGTCGGGGTGCGCCTTCTCCACCTCGTCGAGCAAGACGACCGAATACGGGCGACGCCGCACCGCCTCGGTGAGCACGCCACCCTCGCCGTAGCCGACGTACCCCGGGGGCGATCCCTTGAGCGTGGAGACGGTGTGCGCCTCCTGGAACTCGCTCATGTTGATCGTGATGATGTTGTGCTCTCCGCCGAACAGGAGATCGCTCATCGCCAGCGCCGTCTCGGTCTTCCCGACGCCCGATGGCCCGACGAGCATGAAGACGCCCTTCGGCTTGTTGGGGTCCTCGATCTTGGCCGCTGAGGTGCGCATGCGGCGGCTGATGGTCTCGATCCCGGTGTCCTGGCCGATCACGCGTGCGCCGAGCAGGCTCTCCAGCTGCAACACCATCGACAGCTGGTCGCGGAGCATCTTCCCCACCGGGACGCCGGTCCATCCGGAGATCACCTCGCCGACGATCGACGCGTCGACCGCGACACGCATGAGCGGGGTCTCTCCCTGCAGCGTCTCCAGCGCCGCGGTCCGCTCGGCGAGCGTCGCGCGCAACGCCGTGAGATCGGCCGCCGCCTCGCTCGGCGTCTCGCTTGCAGCTGCCGAGTGGGCTTCCTCGAGCTGCTTGCGCAGTCCGCGGATCTCGTCGACGAGTGTCTTTTCCTCGGTCCAGCGTGCGTTGAGCGCGGCGAGCGTCGACTCGAGCTCGGTGCGCTGCGCGGCAATCGCCGCCAGGCGCTCGCTGTGGTCGATCCCGAGTGCCGCCTCGCGCTGCAGCACGCGGGTCTGCACGTCGAGGTCGGCGAGGCGGCGCGTCGCATCCTCGACCGGCGCCGGCGTCGCCTGCTGGCCTAACGCGAGTCGGGCGCAGGCGGTGTCGAGCACGCTCACCGCCTTGTCGGGGAGCTGGCGGTCGGGGAGGTAGCGGTGCGACAAACGAACGGCAGCGTCGAGCCCGTCGTCGGTGATGCGCACGTTGTGGTGCGCCTCGAGCGCCGGGACCACGCCGCGCAGCATGATGAGGCACTGGTCCTCGGTGGGCTCATCAACCTTCACGAGCTGGAAGCGCCGCGACAGCGCCGGGTCCTTCTCGAAGAACTTCTTGTACTCGGCCCACGTCGTCGCAGCGATCGTGCGCAGCTCACCGCGCGCCAGCGCCGGCTTGAGGAGGTTGGCGGCGTCGTTCTGCCCGGCCGCTCCACCCGCCCCGATCATGGTGTGCGCTTCGTCGATGAAGAGGATGATCGGAGACGGCGAGTTCTTTACTTCCTCGATCAGCCCCTTGAGGCGATTCTCGAACTCCCCCTTCACTCCAGCGCCGGCCTGCAGGAGCGCGAGGTCGAGCGTGCGAATGGTGACGTTCTTGAGCGGCTCGGGGACGTCGCCCTCGACCACGCGACGGGCAAAGCCTTCGACGACGGCCGACTTTCCCACGCCGGCCTCACCGACGAGGATCGGATTGTTCTGCCGGCGGCGTGTGAGGATGTCGATGAGCTGACGCACCTCGAAGTCGCGCCCGAGCACCGGGTCGATCTTCCCCTCGCGCGCGCGCGCTGTGAGATCGACGGTGAACTGTCCGAGCGCCGTCCCCTTGCCGCCAGGTGCAGTGGCGCTCTTGCCGTCGCCGGCGCCACTCGCGCTCCCCGACGAGAACATCGCCCCCGCTTCGGCCGACGCTTCGGCCGACGCCGCGGTGATCTGCAGGAATTCCTTGCGCAGCACATCGGCCGGGATCTTCTCGAACTCACGGCTGATGTCCATCGCGAGACGCGAGAGCTCCGTGTTGGAGACGAGGGCGAGGACGCAGTGGCCGGTGCGCACCTGCGGCGCACCAAACTCGATGGAGCCGGTGGTCCATCCCTCGGTGAGCATCTTGACGAGCGTCGGGCTCAACGACGGCGTGCGGGCATTCCCGCTCTTGAGCCGGTCGAGGCCGCGCGCGAGGTCGTCGGCCAGGCGCGACCGGTTCACGCCGAAATGCTTGACGATCTGCGCGAGATCGCAGTCGCTGGCGTCGAGCGCCTTGACGAGGAAGTGCTCGATCTCGACGTCGTAGTGCGTGCGGGAGAGGCAGAGCCCAGCTGCGCCATCGACCATTCCGCGCGTTGCGGAATTCAACTTGCCGATCAGCGCCCGCAAATTCACGGTCATGGATCCCTCGGAGTGGGGAGTACGGGAAGGGTGATCAACTACTGTCGAATCAACAGAGCCGCAAGGTCGTCTCGTCGGGATCGCGGGAGAGCGGGCGGCTGGCGAGCCACGTTCCGCGGCCGAGCCCAGGACCGCGACGTGCACCAGGTGCAGAACCAGGAACGTCGAGCACGCACGGCCTCACTTCGCGCCGTGTGAGCACGAGCTGGGCATCGACGCCGACGATGTCATCGGCGTACAACCGCGCCAGTGCCTTGAGCGCCTCGTGCGCCGATCCACCGGGAACGAACGACTCGAACTGCTCGCGCGTGAGCGGTCCCAGGCGCACTCGCACGCGCGCCTGCGGATCCCACACGGCATCGCCGACGACGCCGAAGCCGAGCCGCCCGGCTTCTCCTTCGAGCCCGAGTTCCGCCTGCCCGCCGGCGTCGAGCTGACGCCACTCGCCGACGAACTGTTCCACGCTCGCCGGGACGTCGAAGTAATCGCCAATGATGCGCGCCAATCCGTCCGCCGGACGCGCGCGCGTCGCCAGCAGCCCCGAAAAGAAGGCCACCGCCTCATCACGGATCGGGAGGCGATTGCGCAGCCCTCCAGTTCCCATTCCGGCGAGGTCGAGGAGATGATCGAAGAGTCGATCTTCCGACCCGGACTCGTGCGCCACCGCGGCGTTGTTCTTCTCCCACGCGCGAAAGAGGAGTGAGATCGCGCGGTGGTTGAAGATGTCGAGAAAGTCGCGGAACGCCGTGTCGCGCGCGCGAGCGCGATACGACGCATGCTCGCTGTAGAGATGCGGCATCACGCCTTGCGGGCCGGTGAGCCCGAAGAAGTTCACCGTGATGTCCGCCGGTGGCGACCCGGCGCCGAAGCCGGGAGGGATCGTCATCTCCTCGATCTCGCTCGCCGGAAAGCCGAGCGAGGTGCTTGCATGAAACCGGGCGACTTCCTGCGAGGGATCGGACCAGTGCCCGGTGCGCGCGCGCTCGGGGTGAAGGCGCGAGAGCACGCGCACGACCTGGTAGAAGGCGAACGCGGTCGGCTCTTCTTCCAGCGCGCGCAGCATGCGACCGCGCGCGTATCCCGCGTCGTCGATGTCGCCGGCGAAGACGGTGCTGTCGAGCGCGTCGCCCACGTCGCCGTCGCGCGGTGACGTGGTCACAGGAGCGTCCGCGCGCCGGAGCGCGGCGACCACTGGCGCACGACGTGTCGTCGCTGACGCGACCGCGCGGAGAGCTGGACGAACGAGTTCATTGTCACCTGCATCGCCAGGAAGCGTTCGAGCACGCTGGCGAAGAGGAACATGCCGCCGCCGGGAAACTGCTCCTCGTCGAACTCCACCTCGACGCGACGCCCGCGCGCGAAGGCGAGTCCGTTCTCGGTGGGAAGGCGGGCAAACGACGGTGTGCTGTTCACCGCCATCACCCCCCGGATCTGCCGCTCGCCGGCGGCCGAGTCGCCGGCGTTATGCAGGCGCAGGAGTTCGCGCAGCGCCTCGCGCCCCTCGTCGACCAGCGACAGGTGATTGAGTGAGAGCGCCGAGATGAGTCGCCAGAGGAGCGGCTTGCCGAGCGGCGGCTGGATGACCGGCGTGGGCTTCACGAGGCAGAGCACGCGCCGCACCGGCCCCCCCTTCGCCATCTCGAAGTCTCCCTTCTCGTCGATGCCGATGGGGAGGCGCGACGGGAGGTCGCCATTGAAGCACGTTAGGCGGACGGAAGCAACTTCGGCATTCGGCGGACGGATACGTCCCGACAGGTCGGCAAACGAGAGGTAGACCTCGGTGCCGCCATCGGTCCGCCAGCTGCTCTCCCGTCGCACTGCGTGCCAGAAGACACCCGCCGAGTCCGCGCGCCCGTGCCGGAATCCGTAGAGCGGTTCGATCGCACGCGGTTCTCCCTCGCCGGGGGTGATCCCGACGACCGAGTCCACGGTCCACGTCTCGATCTCCAGGCGGCGCCGCGAATCGGGGACGACGGGATACTCGGTGGTGAGCTGCGTGAGGAGAATCGGTTCGCCGGATTGCTCGAACAGGTTCACGATCGGCGTGCAGCCAAGCCTGAAGGTGCGCGCCGACACGCCGAACTCGACGAGCTGTCGACGCTCGGCGCGCTCGAACGGGGCGATGACGAAGAGCAACTCGGCGCGCGGGCCGGCGTCGAGGGTGCGGAGCGCGGCCGCCACGCCGCGTACGTCCACGAAGAGGAACTTCTGCGGGAAGCAAAAGAGCTCCTGCAGGAGCGCGTAGCCGCCGAGCGCGCGGCGGGGGTACGGGAGGAGATTCTCGCCCTCGCCGAAGCCGACCGGGACCACCGCGCTCGCCTCGAGGATCACGGGGGGGCGCGACGGCTGGTCGGGGTCGCGCACCACCACGCGCGTGCAGCTGTTGGCGAGGAGTTCGTACACCGCGTCGGAAACGTTCGCCTCGCCGGCGATGTGCAGGCGCAGCGCGTCGAGCGCGGGCGGCGCGAGCGGATCGCGTTCTGCTTCGGGAGCGGCGACGGTGAACTTCCCGAGCTGCATCCCGTCAAAGGCGCGAAGCTCAACGCGGAATGCGCCGGCCGCCTCGCCCGTTCGGGCGCCACCGCCGGCACGATCCGCCGAGGTCCACTCGGCGCTGCTGATGGTCACGGGCCACAGCGTCGTGTCGTAGCAGGTGCGGAAGCGGCAGGCGAGCCCCTGCACGCTGCGCGAGTGTACCTCGCTCCCGCGCGGGATCAGGTGCCCGCCGGGGAGCTGTCCGAGCGCCGGGTCGAGCTCGATCTCCACGAGGGAAATCGAAGGGATCGGGCGCACGTGCTGCGGATGGAGCACATCGAGGAGCGCCTCCGAGACCTCGGGGAGGTCGTCGTCGAGGCGGTGATGCACGCGGGCGGCGAGGAAGGCGAATCCCTCGAGGAGTCGCTCCACGTGCGGATCCTCGCACTTGGACGCTTCCAGCTGCAATCGCGCGGCGACCTTGGGGTAGCGCTCGGCGAACTGTGCACCGAGCCGGCGCAGGTAGGTCAGCTCGCGCTCGTAGTAGATGAGGAGGTCGTCCTTCACCGGCAATGCCCTCCAGGCAACTTGCTGCAAACCGGTAGACCTAACGCACCTGTGCTGCTCACGCTGCGGAGCACCGCAGTGCAGAGCACCGCAGTGCGGAGCACCTCCCTGCGGGAAACGATGGCGACTCCCGTCATGCGCCCGGCGCTCCTCCGCCCTGGTGCACTTCGTACTCGCCGTTCGATACCTCGAGCAGCGTGTCGAAGACGACCGGCTCGCGCTCCCGGTCCATGATGAGCGTGGCCTCGATCACGAAGCGCATCTGCGGGCTCCGCACCTGGTCGGCATCGACCAGCCGGACGGTGAGATCCTGCATGCGCGGCTCGAAGCGCGTGATGGCGTCGCGCAATCCGGCGAGGATGCGCTCGCGACCGGCCTTGGTCCCCACGGGGATACCCGTGGTGTCGATCAACCCGAAGTCGTAGACCGACTGGCGGAGTTCGGGGAGCGCTACCGGAGCCGGGAACATCGTACGGCGCGAGTTGAGGAGCGTCTCCACGTCGCGCTCCACCGAATGCCGGAAGCGCCGCTCCGATTCGGCGCGCGTGATCGGCGGGTCCTGGGTGAGTTTGGGTGCTTCGTCGGTGAGGCGGTCCAGGAGCGACGGAACGACGATATGCTCGATCTCGGTGCGTGCCATGGGTCTCCTCTCGACGGCGCCGACTAGCTCGATTGCAGCTGCATGGCCTGCAAGGTATCGAGGCGGCAGACGCGCAGGTAAAGCTGGTAGCGGTCACTCCCGTCGCGCTCACCGTTGCGGTCCATCACCCGACAGAGCAGGGCCAGCGGCTGGGCCACGAGCGGCCCTGCTTCCCACTCTTCGAGGTTGCGCTCGTCTATCGTGGCGACGAGGCGCTCGAGAATCGGGCGGGCCACGGCGTCCATCCCGCTTTCCACCATGATGTAGGCGAGCTGTGTCTGCCGGAGAAAACGGCCGCGAGGCGACTGTTCGCGCCCCGCCTCGGCGAGCAGGATCTCGATGCCGTTGCGCACGCGTCCCTGCGCCATCTCGCTCTTGGCCAGCTCGAAGGGGTCGCGTCCCACGCGGCGGCGACGGCCAGCCGACAGTCCGCCGTGCTTGCTGGTGCTGTCCTCCTTTTCCAGCGCTTCCTGCACGACTTCGTCGTCGCGTGTCGCCTGGTCGTCGCCGTCGACGGGCACCGATGTGGTCGCGCTCTCGTCGCCAACTGCTGGAACGAGTTGCTCCTCGGCCAACCAGGCTTGCGTCTCGGAGTTGGCGGTGGGTGAATCGTCCATCAGGGTCATCTCCGGCAGCTGGGGTATCGCAATCAGCAGCGTGCGCAGCTGGTCGCGGACCGAGGCGGCAACGGCTTCGTAGCCGAGCTGCGCGCAGGCGGTGAGCACGTAGCGCTGGAGGTCGAGCCAGCCGCGTCCCTGCGGGGTCGCCATGACCATCTCGCACTGCTCGAGCAAGTCGGACCAGCGCCCGTCGAGCAGCATCCCCTTGAGGCGCGACCGCACCACGGTCGGCGCAGCATCGAGCAGTTTGGGATCCAGCTCGCCCGCCGCGGCCGACGCGCGCAGTTCGCCCCACCGCAGCCCACGCAGCATCAGGTACGGGCCGGGATTCGCCGGATCGAGCTTTCGCAGGAAGCGCGCGGCGACCGAGACGCGATTCGTCGCGTCGCCGGCGCTCACCGGCTCCACGCTGAGCACGCCGCTGTCGTCGACCGGTGCGCCGCTCTCGTCGATCGCCTCCTCGACGATCGGATCCGGGTCGTCGATCAGCTTCTGGTTGAGGATCGTTTGTCCGAAGCGCTTGAAGTCCTCGAGTGCGCCGCGGATCTTCATGAGCGATGGCGCGTCGCGCCCGAACTTCTCGTCGGTGATCTTTTCCAGTTCGGAGACCGCGGACGCCGCGCCCTCGATGTCGGCGAGGAGTCCCTTGTAGAACGCCTTGTTCACATCGGCGATGGCCTTGTCCACCGCCTCGGGCGTGAGCTTGTTGTCCTTGAGCGCCGCATCGCGCAGCTCCTGCTTGTCCTTGCTCCCCTCGGCCTCGCCCTCGGTCGGGATCTTGCGCGACTCCTCGAAGTCGAGGAACGACGGGCCGTTGGGGGCGATCCTGAGAAACCGGAGCGGCACCTCGAGCTTGGCCCCCGCCCACTCCAGCGGTCCGGCGCGCAGCTCGGGATCTTCTTCATCCCATTCGGGGAAGCATCCATCCCAGAACTTGTCGAGGATGCCGTGCAGCGTGCGCGCGCCCGTGGCGAGACCGGAGAGCCCCTCCCGGTGCAGCAGCGCCTCGGTGAGCCACGCCGCCAGCTGCAAATCCTTCGACTCCTTGCCGATGAGCTCCGTCGCCTGCTTGATGACGGCCGGCCAGTCCGCGACCTTGAGCGGCCCCGCGTGATCCTGGCGCGGTTCGTTCGGATCGTCCTCGCGCCGCGCTTCCTTGATCGCTGCATAACGAGGGTCGTACCGCAGGTCCTTGCCGGCGGGACTGTCGCCGGGAACCGGGGCAAGCAGCGCTTCGATCAGGGCCGTGTCGACAGGCATCCGGGATAGTGGCGAGAAGGGACTGACGGTGCGGCGAGGGCGGCCGTGGTGACGCGCGCCAGCGTCGCGAAAGACGAGGTGACGCCGCCGCGGCCGGCGGCGGCGTTAGGCTGTCTCGGCGGCCGCGGAACTGGCGGAGCCGGCAGAACTCGGTGCGATCACCACGTCGCGCAGTTCCAGCAGCGGGATCATCTCGCCATCCACGCTCAGCATCTTCTGCCCGACAGGGGTGAAGGCGCCATCGGGGAGTTCGGTCCAGTCCGTGGCGCGTCCGAGCCGGAGCTCGGCGTCGTCGACCTGCCACGCGAGCGGAGAGAGCGCGGGGAGGAGCACCTCGCCGAGTTCGACATCCTTCATCAGTGCGTTCGTGCTCACGCGTGCGGGCACCCATCGCAGGTCGCGCAGGTGCTTCGGCGGCTCGAGCTGGATCGCGTCGATGTAGGCGAACGGTATCCACATGTAGCGCCCACCGGCCATGACCTCGAGCCGGGCGCCGAGTCGAGGATCGGCATCCTCGATCGACGCGAAGGCGCGACCGTTGAACGTTCCCGACACCGGCTCAGGGGCCGGCGTCTGCGGGAAGTCGCCGGTGACAAACATGTGCTCACGGATCCGTTCGCCCTGCAGGGCAGCGCGATACGGCAGGACGGCGAGTTCGTTATCCGGCCCGCCGCGGGCGAGCACGTCGAGTTGCTTCTCGGCCCGGTCGTACTGACCAGCGAAAATCAACAGTTCGAACAGGAATACCCGCCGCTGGGTGTCGGTCGGATTGCTCCGAAGTTCGGCACCCAGCGTCTCGATCGCCGATTCCAGCCGTCCAGCGTCGAAATGCTCTCGTGCGGTTGGCATCGGCGACGGTCTCCCTTACGCGTTCGAGACCTTGCGGACGTCCCAGAGAATCGGCGTGCCCGAGACGAGCTTGCCGTCGGTCCCCTGCTGCTTGTACTCGAACGACACCTTGCCGAAGGCGAACGATACGGACTCGGTCGGCGTGTCATCGCCGCCCGACGAACCGGACCACTGCACCGACTCGACCATCACTTCCTCGAACTTGTAGATGATGAACGTGTCCTGGCCGCCGGCGCCGGTCTGCTTGCGGAGCGAAACCGTCATCTCGGTGATGTGGTCGCCGAGCGTGCAGGCGGCGAAGAGCTTGGGCGAGGCGACGTCGGTCTTCTTCATGACGTTGAACGACGAGAGCGAGACGCGCGACGCGGTCATGCCCTCGGTGCCCGGACCAACGGTGACGGGGGCGCTGGCGCCCCACGAGAACGAGAAGATCTCGATCTTTTTCTCGAAGCCCTTGGCCGTGGCTTCACCCGGGATGCCCTTGAGGTCTACGTATGCGTCGAATGCCATGGGGAGTGCGTCCTATTGCGAAAGGTTCCAAGTGCATATCCCGGAAGCCGAGGAGCGATGTCCCCTCGGCGCGGGACGAACAGCTGCCGTCGCGCCCGGCCTGAGTGCCGAGCGCGGACCATCACTTCACAATCACGCGGCCGGCGGCGGAAGCTCCGCCACGAGTCGCATTGCGACCCCCAGCTCGTCGAGCTGGAAGTGCGGGCGCAGGAACGCGACGGCCTTGTAGGCCCCCGGCTTCCCTGGCACTTCGACCACGTCGATCCGCGCCTCGGCGAGCGGGCGCTGCGCCTTGATCGACGCTGCGGCATCGGACCCAACGACGTATTGCTGGATCCAGCGATTCAGGAACGCGTCCACCTCACCGCGCGACGTGTAGCCGCCGATCTTGTCGCGCATCATCACCTTGAGGTAATGCGCGAAGCGTGACGTGGCGAAGATGTACGGGAGCTGCGCCGACAGGCGCGCGCTCGCCGTCGCTTGCGGCGAGTCGTACACCTTGGGCTTCTGGCACGACTGCACGCTGAAGAAGGCAGCGTTGGCCGTCCCCTTCTGGTGCACCAGGGCGGCAAACCCCAGGTCGGCGAGTTCCTTCTCGCGGCGATCGGTGATCTGCACTTCGGTCGGGCACTTCATGACCAGTTCGCCCGCCTCGGTGCGGAAGTTGTGCACCGGGAGCCCCTCAACGAGTCCGCCGCTCTCCACGCCACGAATGGTGGCGCACCAGCCGTAGCTGGCGAACGCCTTGTTGATGTTCGCGGCGATCGTCCAGGCCGAGCTTCCCCACAGGTAGGCGTCGTGATTCGTACCGTCGACGCGCTCCTCATAATTGAAGGCGTCGATCGGCACGGTCGCCGAGCCGTACGGCTCGCGCATCAGCACGCGGGGCGCGGTGAGCGCCACGTAGCGTGAATCCTCGCTGGCGCGGAAGCCCTTCCAGCGCGCGTACTCGGTCGTGTCGAAGATCTTGGCCAGGTCGCGCGGCTGGTCGAGGTCCGTGAACTTCTCGAGAGAGAAGAGGTCGGCGGCCGCCGATGCGATGAACGGGGCGTGCGCGGCGGAGGCGACGTTCGAGATCTTCTCCAGGAGCTCCATGTCCTGGCCGCTCTTGTCGAAGGCGTAGTCACCGATCATCGCGCCGAAGGGCGTGCCGCCGAAGACGCCGTACTCTTCTTCGTAGACCTTCTTGAACAGCGCACTCTGGTCGAACTCGGCGGCGCGCTGCAGGTCGCGCAGCAGGTCCTTCTTCGAGACGTTGAGGACCTTGACCTTCAGCATGGTCCCGGTCTCGCTCTGGTTCATCAAGTACTTGAGCCCGCGCCAGGACGCCTCGAGGCGCTGGAACTCGGGGTGGTGCAGGATCTCGTTCAGCTGCAATGAGAGCAGGTGATCGATCTGCGCGATGCGCGCATTGATCATCGCCTCGGTGTCGCGCGCGACTGTGATCGATCCCTCGAGCACTTCTTCGACGAAGCGCTTCACGAGATCCTTGCCGCGCTCCCGTGTCTCGGCGTCCTTCCCGATCTTTCCCTGGTCGACGATCTGATCGAGGAGCGAGAGCGATTCGGTGGTAGTCGCTTCGGCGCCCTGTGCTGCAGCCTTGGCGTCAGCCATTGTTCTCGCCCTCCTTGATGCCGAGCTCACCGCGCAGCTTGTTGAGCTTCTCGGCGTCGCCGAGGGTGGCCTGCAACACTTCGTCGAGCTTCTCGTTGGTCTGCAGCGAGCCGCGCAGATCGGCGAGCTGCGTGCGCAAGTCGAGGAGCGCCTTGAGCGGCTTCACCTGGCGTGCGACCGCGTCGGGCGAGAAGTCGTCCATGCTGCGGAAGTTGAGGTCGACGCCGAGCTTCGGCGCGTCGGCGTCCTCCGACAGCTTGTTCTCGACGGAGAACTGCAGGTGCGGCTTCATCGACGCGAGCACGTCGTCGAAGTTGTCGGGCGTCACTTCCACGAACTTCCGTTCCTTGAGGCGAGGCAGCGGTTCGGTCGGCTGCCCGCTGAAATCGCCGAGCACTCCCATGAGGAACGGGAGCTCCTTCTTTTCGATCGCGCCGCCGGTGTCGACCTCGTAGGAGATCGCCACCCGCGGGGGTCGAACGCGTTCCAGCTTTTTCTGCGTACTGTCGGCCATTCGTGCCTCCTACGGCGTGGAAACTGAGTTGTGGCGGGTTCTGTGGCGCCGCGGTTCACGTCGAATACGCACGACGCGGCAGCCTTGCGGAACGCGATGGAACAGAGTCGGCAACAGTGCAGGGGGCGCTGAATGTTGTCAAGCAGACTGTCTGGGTGGGGATCGTTAGGTCAATCGCCTTCACTTCACTCTTTCTTCACACCGTCGGCACCGCACCGACCGCACCACTCGCCGACGCAACTCCGACCGCCCCGCGCACCGGTCGCGGTGGATGCGGGCATGCCGGAAGCTCGAGGGCGCCGGCCGTCGCCAGTACCTCCACCAAGAGCGACACTTCCTCCATTCCCACCTCATCCGTCACCAAACCCGCGCCCTTGAGACCGTCGAGTATCGCGGCGACGTCGCGCGACCCGTCGCACAACTCGAGGAGCGTCGGCGCGATCGGCGGTGCCTTCACGAGTCCGTGCGTCGGCCACTTCGATTCGATCGTCGCGCCGACCGTCTGCCATCCGCCATCGGCCAGCGACTCCAAGTGCACCGCCGCACGCACCAACGCCGGCACGCGCGGACGCTGCCCCGCCATGCGGGCGACCGCGGTGTCGCCCCCGTCCTGCAGAAAGCGCGCGAAACGGAAATGCCAGTCGGCCACCAGCGGGCTCAGGTCAGCGCCCATCGTACGCCGCTCGGTGATCGGCGCACGACCGAATGCCTCGCGACGCAGCTCCACGAAGCAGACGGCGAATCGCTCGATCTCCAGCGCATCAAAGTGCTTGAGCCACCGCTCGCAGTCCACGTAGTCGCGTCCCCCTTTCGTCACACCTTTGTACGCATCGAGGAGTCCGTAGTCGAACGACTCGATCTGTACGAGGTCGAACTCGTCGGCCGACTCGCCGAGCCAGCCGCGTATGCGACTGGCGATCGGCGCATCGCGACGGTCGCTCAACGCCGCCCGGAAAATGAGTCGACCGCCGCGTGCGAGATGCGATGGCACCTCCTCGACGATGCGCCGGGTGACGTGTTCGCCGTCCGCGCCGGCATCGCGAAAATCGAAGCGATGGCTCAGGGCGGGGACGTATGGTGGATGCGCGACGATGAGATCGAACTGCGCATCACCGAGTGACGCCCACACATCACTCACGCGCACGTCGACGATACTGTCGACTTCATTGAGGAACGCATTGAAGCGCGCGAAGTGCGCGCAGCGCGGCGTGATGTCGCTCGCCATCGCCGACGCCGCGCCGTCGCGCGCCGCGCGAATCGCGGCGACGCCCGTGCCCGCGCAGAGTTCGAGAACCCGCGCACCAGGTGCCTTGGGAATCACCGCGAGAAACGACGCCGTCAGGTCATTCCCCGCGCTGTACACGTAATCCTGGCGCGTGGTCGCCTCACCACCCCGAGTCCGCGGTAAAAGGTCCGACGCGAGCCAGAGCCCCTGCAGCGGCATCAGCATCACGGTCGGCTCGAGCACCTCGGCGTCATCGGGCGACGGCGCGAGCAGGCCGAGCGTGCGGAGCGCGTGCAGGGCGTCGTCGCTCAGCAAGTCGCGCAGCGAAGTGGCGGGGAGTGGCTCGCCATCTATGAAGAGGCGTACCAGCGCCGCGTTCGCGTCGCCGACCGGACCGTCGAGCGACTTCCGGCCATCGATCAAGCGCGGCACGCCGACGAGCGAGGAGCCGCCCAGTCGACGGGCGACCGTTGGTTCGTCAAAGCGCGCCTGCCGCAGGACGGCGCGCGCCGCGGCGAATTGTTCGCGGGTCCCGAGCAGTATCGGGTAGTCGTCGGTCAAGGAGTGCACCGGTGAGTCCACAGGCGAGTCTGAAGTCTGGTATTTGAGTGGTCGCGCGAACCGACCGGAGTGATCGGTGCGACCGACGTAGGCGTCACGGCGAAGGGCGGGGCGCGTGTTCATGAAAGCGTGCCCCGCGCCACGCGCGACGCGGGCGTACCTCGCGCCACGCGCGACGAGAGCGTACGTCGCGTGTGGCGCGACGAGAGCGTACGTCGCGTGTGGCGCGACGAGAGAATACGTCGCGCTTCGCCGCGGCGCGATGCGCCCCGACGTGAGACTTTCTTGTCGGCGTGGTCTCTGTCGCGCCAGCGCATCAACGGGGGGGAACAGCGGCGAACGCGCCCTGCAACGCCGACAGCGTTCCCTCGCGTTTGCAACCTTCTCACCGGCGGCGCTTTCGTGCGTGCGGTGCGAACGCACACCCGCTACAAACGGCGATGCGAGCGCGAACGCCTTGCGGTCGTGGAGTGACCGGCGCCGGAACGTCGTGCCGGTGAGCCATGGCACAGGATTTTCGTTCTGATTGCGCATTCCGCAACAGGAAGTAGCTTCGCCTCCTCTCTCGCTGCTGGTGCGAACTTCAGTTGCACCGTCGACGTGCGGGGGCGTTCCCCGATTCCAGGTCGACTCTGACGCGACATCCTGCCGCATCCGGTCCTTCCCGTTGCAGCGTCCCGGCACAGCCGCAATGACACGCTTTCGCCTTGCCCCGCAGTGGGTGCGCCCCGCCGTTCGCCGGGCACACCTTTTCCTTGCCGCATCGGCCGTCGCCGTTGCGTCACTCTTCACCCCCTCGCTCGCGATCGCCCAACGAGGCGCAACGCCGGCGGTGCCAACGGGACCGTCAGCGACGGCGGTCGGCATCGACTTGCAGTTCGTGAAGTCGCATGCGGGGAACCTCGCCGTCGGCTCGACTGGGCTCTACACGATGATCGTGTCGAACGTGGGCGATGCAGCGACCACCGGGGCGATCACCGTCAGCGACAACCTGCCGAACGGGCTTTCCTATGCGTCCGTCTCCGGCGGCGGGTGGAGCTGCGGCGCGGTCGGGCAGAGCGTGACGTGTACGCGCGCCGCGAGCCTTGCGCCCGGCGAGGTGACGAGCTTCGCGCTCGGCGTCGCGGTGTCGAGTGCGGCGCTTCCGTCGGTCACCAACACGGCGGTTGCATCGACGCCCGGCGAGTCGGCGGCGCTCCTCGCGAACAACACGTCGACCGACGTGGCGTCGGTCATCACGGTCGGCAACAACGACCCGTTCATCGACCTGCTCCTCACCAAGTCGCACAGCGGCAACTTCACCGTCGGGCAGAACGGGATCTACGTCATCACGGTGTCGAACCTCGGCAACCGCACGACAACGGGCGCCATCACCATCACCGACAACCTCCCCGCCGGGCTGACCTACGTGTCCGCAACAGGAACGGGGTGGGGGTGCAGCGCCATCGGGCAGCAGGTCACCTGCAGCTACGCCGCGCCACTGGCGACAGCGCAGTCGACGAGCGTGGTGCTGACGGTCGCGGTAGGGAATGCGGCCTTCCCGGCGGTCACCAACACCGCCACGGCCGCGACACCTAACGAGACGCCCGGGCGCCGCACCAACAACACGTCGAGCGACCCGACGACGGTCGATCGCGCGCCGGCCCTCGACCTCTCCATCGTCAAGACGGCGACGAGCCCCTTCGTCGTCGGGCAGAACGCGTCGTACCAGCTGACCGTTGCCAACGTCGGGACGTCGGCGACCACCGGGACGACGACGGTCACCGACATCCTCCCCGCCGGGCTCACCTTCGTGTCGGCGAGCGGCCCGGGGTGGAGCTGCAGCAACGCCGGCAATACCGTCAGCTGCAGCACGCCGGCGGGCTATGCCGCCGGCGCATCGACCAACATCGCCGTGACGGTCTCGGTCCTCGCTGCCGCGGTTCCGTCGGTCACCAACACCGGCAGCGTCTCGACGCCGGGCGACGGGAATCCCGGCAACGACCAGTCGACGATCAGCACGCCGGTGACGGCGGTCGACGTGGCGATCGCCAAGAGCCACAGCGCCGCCTTCCAGGCGGGGCAAAACGGGACGTACACGATCACGGTCAGCAACGTGGGAACTGCCGCGACCACCGGCCCACTCACCGTCACCGACAATCTTCCCACCGGACTTACCTACGTCTCTGCAACAGGGACGGGGTGGAGCTGTTCGGCGGCTGGGGCGCTCGTCACGTGCACCAACGCGGCGACGCTGGCCGTTGGCGCCACTGCGCCGCCGATCACCCTCACAGTGGCGGTGGGAGGCGCCGCCGTGCCGTCGGTGACCAACGTCGCGACCGTCGCCACGCCGGGCGACGTCGTGCCGGGGAACAACACGGCCTCCGATCCGACGCCGGTCGCACCGGCACCGACGCTCGACCTGGCGATCGTCAAGACGGCAACCGGGCCGTTCATCGTCGGATCGAACGCGAGCTACCAGCTCACCGTCACGAACGTCTCGCTGGCGCCCACCACGGGGACGACGACGATCACCGACATCCTCCCGACTGGGCTCACCTACGTCTCGGCAACAGGGACGGGGTGGACGTGCAGCTTCGCGGCGGGCGCCGTCAGCTGCACCAACCCGGCGGTCCTCGCGCCATCCGCGTCGTCGAGCGTGCTCGTTACCGTCCTGGTCGACGCGGCGGCCGCGCCATCCGTCTCGAACACCGGGACGGTGTCGTCGCCGGGTGACGGAAACCCGACGAACGATCGCTCGACGATCAGCACCCCGGTACAGCTCCTCGACGTGGCGATCACCAAGAGCCACGCCGGCAACTTCACCGTCGGGCAGAACGGAACGTTCACGATCACCGTGGCCAATGTCGGCAACACGCCGACCACGGGCGGACTCACCGTCACCGACAACCTCCCCGCAGGGCTCGGTTACATCTCCGCAACAGGGACCGGATGGAGCTGCTCGGCGGCCGGTTCGGTCGTCACCTGCAACAACCCGGCGATCGTCGCCGTTGGCGCCTCGGCGCCGCCCATCACGTTGACGGTCTCGGTCTCGAGCGCGGCTGCTCCGAGCGCGACCAACGTGGCGTCGGTCTCGACGCCAGGTGACGCCGTGTCGGCGAACAACACCGCGTCGGACCCCGTCAACGTCGCCACGGCCATCGATGCGGCGATCACGAAGATCCATTCGGGAACGTTCACCGTCGGGCAGAACGGCACCTACAGCATCCGCGTGACGAATGCCGGGAGCGCGCCGACCACCGGACTGCTCACCGTCACCGACAACCTGCCTAACGGGTTGGGCTTCGTCTCTGCCAGCGGGACTGGATGGACCTGCTCGGCGGCGGGCGCGGTGGTGACGTGCACGAATCCGGTCATCCTGCCCGCCGGCGGGGCCGCGCCGGTCATCACGCTCACCGTGAGCGTGGCGAGTGCGGCCGTCCCGACGGTCACGAACGTCGCGACGATATCCACGCCGGGCGACGCGATTCCCGGCAACAACACCGCCTTCGATCCGACGCCCGTCATGGAGCCGTCGCCGACGCTCGACCTGGCGATCGTCAAGACGGCGATGACGACGCCGTTCGTCGTCGGGCAGAACGCGACGTACTCCCTCGCGGTGACGAATGTCTCCACGCTCCCGACCACCGGGACGACCGTGGTGAGCGACACGCTCGCGCCGAGCCTGACCTTCGTGTCGGCCAGCGGGAGCGGGTGGAGCTGCAACGCACCACCGGCACAGACCGTCAGCTGCACGCATGCCGGCGTCATCGCGCCGGGAGCGACCACCGTGGTCACGGTCACGGTGCTCGTCGGGCCGACGGCGGCACCGGGCGTGACGAACACTGGCGTCGTGAAGACTCCTGGCGACGCCAACCCGGCCAACGACACGTCGACCATTGTCACCAGCGCCGGCGGTGGTACGCGGATCGATCTCATGATCGTGAAGACGTCGTCGAAGCTCGTCGCCGGGTCGCGCGGGACCTTCAACCTCGCAGTCACCAACCTGCTCGATCCGACGACCAAGCCGACGATCGTGACCGACGAGCTTCCGGCGGGACTCACCTTCGTGAGCGCGACCGGAGCGGGCTTCACCTGCAGCGCGATGGGAACCCCGGTGACGTGCGTCTACGCGGGATCGCTCGCGCACCTGCAGACCGTCAACATCATCATCACGGTCGACGTCACCGCTGCAGCGGGAACGGTCATCACCAACACCGGCGTCGTGGCCAATCCGGACGACGAAAACCCGCTCAATAACTCCTCGACGATTCAGGAGACGGTCAGTGGCGTCCTGGATCTCAAGATGGTCAAGACGATCGCCTCCATTGCGGCTGGCGGGAACGCGACCTTCTCCCTCACGGTGACCAACGTCGGCTCCGCGCCCACGACGGGGACGATCACCGTTACCGACATGCTCCCGCCGGGCTATACCTACGTGAGCGCAACCGGGACGGGGTGGAGCTGCTCCGCGGCGGGCCAGCTCGTCACGTGCACCAACCCCGGACCGATGGCGCCGCAGGAAATCAGCGTCATCACGCTCGTCACCACCGCGCCGAACCCGATCGTCAACACCAGCAACACGGCGGTGGTGAAGACACCGGGTGACCCGAACCCGGGGAACGACGAGAGCACGGTTCCGATCGCGGCGCCGGCGCTCCGCCCCGACCTCCAGACCACCAAGTCGGCGAATGCCGCTGCCTTCCAGGTCGGGCAGCCCGCCAGCTACACGATCCTCGTCCGCAACATCGGTCCAGTCGCCACGACCCAGCCGATCGTCGTCACCGACATCGTGCCGGCGTCGCTGACGCTGCTCTCCGCGAGCGGCACCGGCTGGGCGTGTTCGATCAACGTCCAGACCGTCACGTGCACGTATGCGGCGCCGCTCCCGCCGGCGAATGCGGCGGTGATCACCGTCAATGTCGTCCCGCTCGTGAGCGCGATCCCCGCCGTGCAGAACACCGCGGTCGGCAGCTCCCCCGATGACGGCAACCCGGCGAACGACTCGTCGACGGTGAGCACGCCAGTGAGCGGGCTCGTCGACCTCTCGCTCGTCAAGGAGACCGCCGGGCCGTTCCAGGTTGGCGGGCAGGGACGCTACCAGCTCACCATCCGGAACACCGGCACGATCGCCGCGCCGCTGCCGATCACCGTGCGTGACACGCTCCCGGCAGGGCTGACCTACCAGTCTGCAGCGGGGACCGGATGGACCTGCTCGGTCGCTGGCAACATCGTCACCTGTACGCGAACGGCACCGATCGCCGCTGGCGAATCGGCGACGATCGACCTCCGCGTCAACGTCGGAAATGCGGCGATCCCGCAAGTCACCAACTGCGCGACCGTCACTGTCGCTGGCGACTCCTCGCTCGCCAACAACACCGGGTGTGCAACCGCACCCGTGGCAGGCATCCCGTTCCTCGAGATCGCCAAGAGCGTCTCGAAGTCCGAGGCCACGATCGGCGATGTGCTGGACTACACCGTGACGGTGCGCAATACGGGAACGGCGAACATCGCCAGCGCCGTCGTGAGCGATACGCTCCCGACCGGCTTCGCCTACGACTCGCACACCGCGCGCATCGGCCGCACGACGATCGCCGATCCGAGCGGCGCCCCGGGTCCTTATCTCACCTTCAACATCGGCGCCGTGAACCGCGGCACGCCGGTGATCCTGACCTACCGCGTCCGCATCACGGCCGCGGCGCAGCTCGGGAACAACCGGAACGTTGCCGTGGCTGCGACGACCGATGGCGGGACGAAGTCCGATCCGGCCAGCGCGACGACGCGCGTGACTGGTGGTCTCTTCAGCGAACGCGGCGCCATCGCCGGCAAGGTCTACACGCAGTGCAACTGCAAGAGCCAGATGCAGGAAGCCGGTGAAGTCGGGATCCCCGGCGTGCGCGTCTATCTCGAGGATGGTTCGTCGGTCGTGACCGACGTGGAAGGGAAGTACAACTTCTACGGCGTGTCCAACCGGCTGCACATCGTCAAGATCGATCGCACCTCGCTCCCCGCCGGCGCGGTGATGGTGCCGATCGCCAATCGCAACGCGCTCGACGGCTACTCGCGCTTCGCCGACGTGAAGGCGGGCGAACTGCACAAGGCCGACTTCGCCGAGGGCTCCGGCTCCACCGAAGTGCTGCGCCTGGTGCTCGAGCGCCGTCGCTCCGGTGAAGTGGAGAACGCCGGGACGCAGATCAACGATCGCGCGATCCCGCCGGGCGTTGCAACCGGCGGAACGCCGGCCGCGCGAGAGGCGAGCGGCGAGCCGTTGCGCGCCGGAACCCCAGCCGACTCGATCAAGATCGCGTATAGCTCCACCAAGCCCGGGATCGCCCTGTCGCACGACTCGGGGACCGGTCCGGTGCACCAGTCCGAAGCGTATCGCCCGCTCATCGGCGGCACGCGGACGCTCACTGACGCCAACTCGCAATTGCCAATCACCCCGCTGCGCGCACTCGCGGTGCAGCAGGGGCGGAACCCCTTCGCCGCCGGACGCGTGCAGCTCGAGGTGCCGCAGGATGGCATCCCGGCCGACGGGCAATCGCTGGTGAAGATCATCGTCCGCGCCACCGACGCCGCGGGCAAGCCGCTCGCCGGGCGCGTCCCGGTGACCATCGAGTCGTCGTTAGGGCGCTGGCTCGGCGACGACATCGGTGCCACCGAGCAGGGACGCCAGGTCGTCCTCGCCGATGGCGAAGGGAGCTACACGCTGATTGCTGCCGCCCAGCCCGGGCGCGGCGAGGTGCGCGTCACCACGCCCGACGGCGTGGCGACGATGCCCATCACCTTCATCCCGGTGGTGCGCCCGCTCATGGCCACCGGCCTCCTCAACGCCCGCATCGACTTCCGCTCGCTCATCAAGGGTGGCAACGCCCTCGCGTCGGACGCCGACGGCTTCGAGGAATCGCTCCGCGACTGGACGTTCGAGAAAGACAGCGGCAAGGTGCGCGGCGGCGCGCGCGGCGCGCTCTTCATGAAGGGGAAGGTCCTCAACGACCAGCTCCTCACCCTGTCGTACGACAGCGAGCGCGATCGCGGTGCCACGCTCTTCCGCGACATTCGCCCCGACGAATTCTTCCCCGTCTACGGCGACGCCTCGATCCGCGAGTTCGATGCGCAGTCGCGGCGGCGCTTCTATGTGCGCCTCGATCGCGGGACGTCGTTCACGATGTTCGGTGACTTCCAGACCACCCGCGCCGACGAACGCCGCACGCTGAGCGCGTACGACCGCACGCTCAATGGCGCGGTCGAGCACTTCGAAGGGAGCAAGGGGACAGCGACGCTCTTCGCTTCGCGCGGGCGCGTGCGGCAGACCGTCGATGAAATCCCCGGACGCGGCATCTCGGGACCGTACTCGCTGAGGAGCGCGCAGGGACTCATCAACAGCGAGCGTGTCGAGATCATCACCCGCGATCGCAACCAGCCGTCGGTGATCCTGTCGCGCGTCGCGATGACGCGCTTCGCCGACTACACCATCGAACCGCTCAGCGGACGCCTCATCTTCCGCGTCCCGGTGCCGAGCGCCGATGCCAACCTCAACCCGGTGTCGATCCGCGTCACATACGAGACCGACAGCGCCAACGGCGACAACTTCTGGGTCTACGGCGGCGACGGGTCGGTGCGACTGGGCGACGCCTTCGAACTCGGCGGTACCTTCGCGCAGGACGAGAACCCGCTCATCAAGACGCGCCTCGCCGGCGTGAACGCGACGGCGAAGCTCGGACTGGGTACGCTCCTGTTTGGAGAGTTTGCCCAGACCGACACGAGTGGAACCTCCGGCAGCGCATTCCGCATCGAGTTGCGGCATCAGTCGGAGAAGTTCGAGGGACGCGTCTTCGCGGCGCGCTCCGACTCGGCGTTCAGCAACACGTCGTCCACATTCTTCGGAGGGCGCACCGAGTTCGGCGGACGCTTCTCGACGCGACTCAACGAGAAGACCCGCCTCATCGGCGACGCGCTACACACCGAGAACAACAGCGGTCTCGAAGGCAAGCGCGACGGAGCGCTCATCGCGATCGAGCGCGAGTTCGACAAGGCCTGGCGCGGTGAATTCGGCTATCGCTATGCCAAGGAGAGCGGCAACTACTCGCCGAACCCGGGCGCCTTCGGGCAGATCAACCGCGGGCTCGTCGACAACGACGTGAGTGCGCTGCGCGGGCGTCTGACCTGGACGCTTCCCGAGCAAACGCGCAGCTCGCTCTTCACCGAGTATGAGCAGGACATCCGCGACGACTCGCATCGCGGCGCGGTGGGCGGTGAATACATCGTGTCGAACAACACGCGACTGTATGCGCGCCACGAGTGGCTCACATCGACCCACGGGGCGTACGCGTTGAACGAGGGGACCAACCAGCAGTACACGGTCTTCGGAGTCGACGCCGACTACCTCAAGAACACGCAGATGTTCAGCGAGTATCGCGGTCGCGACTCGTTCAACGGGCGCGACGCCGAGGCGTCGATCGGCTTGCGCAATCGCTGGGCGATCGCGCCGGGGCTCCTGGTCAACACCACCTTCGAGCGAGTGTCGCCGCTCGGCGGCGGCTCGCTCGGTACCGGGTACGTGGTCCCATCCGGCGACGCACTCGCCGTCACCGGCGCGGTGGAATGGACGCGCCCGTCGCTCTGGAAGAGCACCGCACGCCTCGAGTTCCGCAACGCCGACTCGGGCGACAACTTCCTCGGATCGTTTGGCTACGCCCGCAAGCTCACGCGCGACTGGACGCTCCTCGGCCGCACGTTGTGGGACGTCTTCGAGACGAGCGGCAAGGAGACACACGGCTTCTCGCAGCTCGGCCTCGCCTGGCGCGAGACGGATCGCAACCGCTGGAACGCGCTCATGCGCTACGAGAATCGCCTGTCGCACTTCGGCTCGACCGGTCTCTCCGAGCCGACCGAGAACATGGCGAACATCCTCGCCGCACTGGTCAACTTCCAGCCGCAGGATCGCGTGACGCTCTCCGGGCGCTACGCGGCCAAGTTCGCCCGCGACGACATCGGCTCGTTGAGCACGAAGACCAACTCGCAGCTGCTGATGGGGCGCGGGATCTTCGATCTCAACCGCCGCCTCGACGCCGGGCTGATTTCGTCGGTGCTGTTCAGCGACGGCTTCTCCTCGCGCCAGTATGGGCTCGGCGCCGAGCTCGGGCTGATCGTGATGAAGAACCTTCGTATCGCCGGCGGCTACAACATCTTCGGCTTCACCGACAAGGACCTCAACACCTTCGGTACGACCCGCAAGGGGCTGTACCTCGACCTCGGCTTCAAGTTCGACGAGTCGCTCTTCGGGCTCGGGACTCCGGCCGCACCATGCGACAACGCCTGCCGCGCAGGGGGGAAGGAAGAATGAGCGCCCACGGGTTCCGCTTGCGCGGCGCGTTCGCAACGACCGCGATGCTCCTCGTCGTCACCGGATGTGCCTCGGTGACGATGGTGCCCGCGAACCAACTCACGCCGGTGAAGAACCGCGTGACCGACGAGGCGATCGCCCGCGACCTCGCCATCTTCGATGCACTCGACCGTCGCATCAGCACCGCCGCGCCCAGCCCGGCAGGGGCGCAGCGCTACGTGGCGGCGCGCGCCGCGGAGTACGTCCGGGTTGCGCGCGAGGCGTACGAACGCAACGACCGCACGCACTTCGTCGACGACGTGCTGCAGTGGGCCGCCGCCGACATCGAGACCCTCGAGCGGGGGAACAGCGAGAGCGTCCTCGCCAGCGTCGTTCCCATCCCGACAGGTGCAACGCCACTCGACCCCGCCTTGTGGGCGCGCGCCGAAGGGCTGCGGAAGGGGGCAGCCACCCTCAATGCCCCGGAGGACGTGGCCAAGGCTGAGGGGCAGCTCCTGCGCGCAGGGCACTTCTTCCTCGCCGGACCGGCGTGCGTCGACGAGCCCCCGCTCGTCGCAGCCAATCGCCTCCTGGGCGACGCCGAAAAGGGAGGGAAACTGGCGCCTCCGGTGGTCCCGCCCACTCCGGCCGAGCCGACGCCAGTCACCCCGGTCACTCCCGCCGACAGCAACAAGGCAAACACTCCAACCGATGCAAAGCCGGCGTGCTCCTCGCCCGACGTCCTCGCCGGCGTCCCGTCGATCGTTCACTTCGCGCTCGACAAGTCGTTCCTCTCGCCAGAGACGAAGACAGTCCTCGATGCCCTCGTCGCGAAGATGAAGGAGACGCCGGGGATCCGCGTGAAGCTCTCGGGCCACACCGATATCCGCGCCTCCGACGAGTACAACCAGGCGCTCTCCGAGCGGCGCGTGGAAGCGGTGCGCCAGTACCTTCGCAGCAAGGGGCTCCCCGAGTCGCAGCTCGTGGCCACCGGCTACGGCGAGAAGCGCACCCTCGTGAACGGGACCAAGGCGATGGACCACGCGCGCAACCGGCGCGTGGCGATCACCTACATCCGCTGTGACGGGAGCGAGGCGCAACCGATCGAGCAGCTCAACGACATCCAGCTCGAGGCGGCAAAGCGCAAGGCGGTCTACAAGGAGAAGGACTGATCCTACGTGCGCCGCCCGCACAGGGCGGCGCTTCAGTTGCCCGTTCCCGGCGGCGCGGTCTCAGGACGCGCCGCCTTCTCGTTCTACCCCCTCACGTCACGGCGCCACGCACCTGGAACCGGGGGTCGCGCCACGCGCCGGAATCCATCACCTCCCCCAACGCGTCGACGGCGCGGTCGATGTCGGCGTAGCGCAGGTAAAGCGGGGTGAGCCCGAAGCGCATCACGTCGGGGGCGCGGAAGTCGCCGATGACATTGCGGGCGATCAGCGCCTGCACGATCGCGAACGCCTCGGGGTGCTGGAACGAGACGTGGCTCCCGCGCGGCGCTCCTCGCGGTGGGCCCACAAGGGAAATGCCGTGCGCGCCAACGCGCGCGGCCACGAGGTCGATGAAGCGCTCCGCGAGGGCGCGGGACTTGGCTGCAACGCGCGCGGGGTCGGCGCGCAGGTGGAGGTCGACCCCCGTTTCGAGCGCGGCGAGTGCAAGGATGGAAGGCGTTCCGCAGAGAAACCGCGTGATTCCTGCGGCTGGCTCGTATCCGTCCACGAAGTCGAACGGGCGCGCGTGCCCCATCCACCCCCCAAGCGGCGATTGCAGCGTATCGTGCAACCGCTCGGCGACGTAGAGGAAGGCCGGCGCACCCGGTCCGCCGTTGAGGAACTTGTAGCCGCATCCTACCGCGAGATCGGCGCCGGCACCGCCGAGGTCGACGGGGACCGCCCCCACGCTATGGCTGAGGTCCCACAGCGCGAGCGCCCCCGACTCGTGCGCGCGACGCGTGACTCCCGCCATGTCGTAGACATCTGCGGTCTTGTAGTGCACATGCGTGAGCAATACGAGCGCCGTGTCATCGTCGATTGCCTCGTCCAGCGCGTCGCGCTCCACCAGCTGCAAGCGGTGCCCGGCGCCCAGCGTGCGGATCGCCGACTCGATCATGTACAAGTCGGTGGGGAAGTTTCCCGGCTCGGAGACCACCGTGTGCCGTCCGGGGCGCGACTGGAGCGCGGCGACGATCAGCTTGAACAGGTTCACCGAGACCGAGTCGGTCACGATCACCTCGTGCGACTCCGCCCCGATCAGCTGCGCGATCTTCCCTCCGACGCGGCGCGGCGCCACGAACCAGTCGTTCGTATTCCAGCTGCGAATGAGCCCTTCTCCCCACTCGCGCTCCACGACGTTCTGCAGCCGCGCGGCCGTCGCGCGCGGGAGTGCGCCGAGCGAATTGCCGTCGAGATACACAAGCGAGGGCTCGAGCACGAACGCGTCGCGGAAGTCGCGCAACGGGTCGTTGGCGTCGAGTTCTGCGGCGGGAGCGAGCGGGGCGCGTTGTGCGCCCGTAGCGTGATGCGATGCGCCGCTCACAGCTTTGCCGAGGTTGTGGTGTCCTGCGCGCCGCGCAGGAAGGTGTGCAGAGCCGTTCCCCCGGTCCCCTTCTGGTCGCTCCCAGCCCCGGAGGGGCGCACGATGTAGTCGTGCGCCAGCTGCATATGCTCCTTGCGAAAGCGCTCCATGCAATCGAGCGCCGCGTTGTAGGCATCGCGGAGCGCGTCGCTCCCCGCGTCGGCACGCGCACGCACCCGTGACGTCCGTTCGATGTCCTCGACGAAGGCGCGGTGAGCGGGGGGCATGTATCCGCGCACCGTGCGCAGGTACGAGCCCGCCGGCGAGTCGGGGTGTGCGAGCCCGAGCAATGCGTCAAAGACCTGCAGCAGGGAGCTCTGCGCGGCGCTCCCGCCGATGTATCGCTTCGGCGCCTCCGACACCCCCTCGTACACGACGCCCGGCGCCGGCCACCCCGTCACGTACGGGCGCACGCGACGATAATACGTCTCGGGATCGCACCACTCCCGCACGCGCAGGAGCGCGCCGAGAATCGCGTCCATGCCGGAGGAGAATCGCGAGAGCAGCTCGGCCAGCTCAGTGTCGCTCGCGACGCGCGACGCCTCGTCGGCCGCGGCAACTACCGGGAGGAGTGGGGCACCCGCCAGCTCCACCCCCATCGCACTGATGAAGAACCAGTCCTCGTCGACCCCGCCCAGGAATTGCACCTGCGTGCGCGCGTTGTCCACCGCGATGGGGCCGTTGGGATCGAGGAGCTGCCAGTTGTGCAGCGCCATCGATGCGTAGTGGGCGATCGGCGGGCGACCGAGTTGCTCGGCGAGGGAGCACAGCGGAACGGCGATGGTGGCAGGGACGTGCAGTTTCGGTTCGTTGCCGCCCCACACGTAGGCGTTGACGTAGTGCGTCAGGAGAAGAAAGGCGCGCTCCTGCTCGCGCCTCGTTGTCAGAGCGTTCGCGTCGAGCTGCGGGAGGCGTTCCAGCACCGCGCGCAGTCTCCGCGAGCGGATGAGCGCCGAGAGGTCGGGGGCGACCTGCTCCCACGCGTCGAAGTACGGTTCGAGCTGGAGGAGCGGTGGTGTCGAGGGGACGAAGCCGGTCGTCGCGTCCACCTCGTATCGAGCGAGCGTCATGCACAAGTCCGGTGCGACGCCGTGCCTCGCGCGGGGATGGGTGCGCGAGCGTGCGCGGCGTGTGGAGGGAGCGCGTCGGTCAGTCGACTCGGCGTACTCCCCGCACGCAACGATACCGTTCTGCCCGATTTCGTGTCATTCGGGGAATCTTCGGCTCCCCTGTCGGTCATCTCCCTCGCGCCGCGGTGCGACGACTCGACCGCGGAGGCGAGGCGCGCACAGCTGCAAGGAAGCGCGAGCGGCCATCGGTGCGCGACCGCGCGTTAGGCGCTTCTTTCACTCGCTGCGTGCGGATCGGGGAGCGCAACTTCTGCCGTTGCGCGGGATATCACGAGACGTCGACGCCGACTCCCAGAGGATCTGATGCATTGTTCCGTTGTCTTCCGTCCGCGCTGCTTTGCCCGCTCGCTCATTCCCTGCGTCACCCTCGGCGCAGCACTCGTGCTCGGCGCTTGTGCTACGCTGAGCAACAAGGAAAAGGGGGCTGGAATCGGAGCCGCCGCGGGCGCGGCGATCGGCGGCGCGATCGGGCACGCCAATGGTTCGACTGCGCGCGGGGCAATACTCGGGGCTGTGGTCGGAGGTGCCGCCGGTGCGATCATCGGCCACCAGATGGACCAGCAGGCGAAGGAGCTGGAAGTCGCCATCCCGGGTGCCAAGGTCGAGCGGGTCGGGGAGGGGATCCAGGTGACCTTCGCGTCGGGGCTCCTCTTCGATTTCGACTCCGATGTCGTCCTCCCCGCCGCCGCCGAGAACCTCACGAAGCTCGCGGCGAGCCTGGAGAAGTACCCAAACACCCAATTGCTCATCGTCGGGCACACCGACTCGGTGGGGAGCGACAGCTACAACCAGTCGCTCTCGGCGCGTCGGGCGAGCAGCGCGGCGATCTACCTCGCCTCGCGCGACGTGTCGCGATCGCGCATGCGCGAGTCGGGGCGCGGCGAGGCCGAGCCGGTTGCGAGCAACTCCACCGAAGATGGGCGCGCCCTCAATCGCCGCATCGAAGTGGCGATCTTCGCCGACGACAAGGCGCGGAGCAGCGCGCAATAGGGGCTCTCAGGCCTTTCCGCGTTTGAGCGGGGCGAGCGCTTCTTCCGACATCGGGCGCACCTTGAGGACCATTTCTCGCTGGATGGAGACGGTTCCGGGCTTTGCCCCTCGCGGCTTGGAGACGTGCCGCCCCTCGGTCATGGAGACGGAGACCACCCCTGCCGTGCGTGCCTTGCTGTGATACGCCGCGATACTCGCCGCGGACTCGAGCGTCGCGCGATCGGGGTCTCGCTCAGCGGGGACGCGCAGCACCACGTGCCCTCCGGGCATCCCGCGAATGTGAAACCAGCGGTCGCGCGCCTTCGCCAGCTTCAGACTCACGTAGTCGTTCGCCGCGTCGGTCTTCCCGGCAAAGACCTGCCAACCGTCGGGGAGTTCGTACTCGAGAATCCCCGCCGGCGGCGTTGGCCGGCGCTCGTCGTCAGACAACCGATACCGTGCCGGCGTTCGATGCGGCTCTGATCGTTCGGGGCGCGAGGGTCTCCGTCATTCGGCGACGGTGTCCCACCGGTCGCCGAGTATCTGGCGCAGGTGGTGTTCGAGATGGTCGACGTAGTCGGTCATCAGGTAATCGAGGGTGCTCGGGACGTCGGCTGGGACCGTGCGAAAGGCGATACGGTCGAACGCATGGCGGGTCCGTTGCAGCTCACGGAGCTCGCGCGGAGCCAGTTCCATTGTGCGCGCCACGTGCTCGTTGAGCCCCCGCCAGAGCGCGACCAGCGGCGCCCACTCGCTCTCGCGGTAGCGCTGCCGCTCGACCCACTCGTCCTGCGGGTAGCCCGGAAAGACGAGGTCATCCTGGTCGGCGGCGCGGAGGAATCGCTGCTGGTTCACCAGCGCCGAGTCGACGAGGTGCCCGATGATTTCGCGGGGCGACCACGCGCCCGCGGCACGTGGTCGCGCGGACGCTTCGTCCGTCATCGCGAGGAGGAGCGGCGTTGCACGCGCGACGGACTCGTGCAAACGCTTCGCGGCGGCCGACGTGTCGTTCACAGTCGTAGCGAGACGGGTTGACTAGTGCTGGTGACTTGCACGCATCGACCCGTCGGCGATCCCGAGGTGATGCACGCGATGATGATCACCCAACGATAAAATGCCGAGGAAGCCGAGCGCACGCAGTCGGGCCACCCGCGCCGTGTCGGTCGGGTCGATCGCCCGAACTGTCACTCGCGCCCCTTCGGGCGTTTCGGCAGCGTTCCAGGTGAAGCCGTCGGCAGGGGTGATCGTCGTGCCGTGGCTCATCGACATGCGACGAATCGCGTCGCGCACCCGCCCGCTTCCCGAGACGTCGAACGTCGCGCCGTCGGGGAGCGATGTCGCCTTCACCTGCGCGCGCATCGTGACGTCGTCCATGTCGATGAGGTGCTCGCGCAGCGCCTCGATGTCCACCTTGGACCAGTCGGTCGACGGATTGGCGTCGAGCACGCGCACCACCTCGGCGATCGTGCCGAACGCTTCCTGCCCAGCGCGCGTGGTGCGAGGGGTGGCCGCCGCTAGAGAATCCTGCGCCCCCTTCGCGGCGCGCGCGGCCATCGCGCTGTCGTGGGACATTCCAGCGGTATGCCCCGCGTGCTGGGCGTCAGCGCGCGCGGGGAGCGCGAGCGAAGCGATAAGGGCGATGGGTGCCACGACGGGAATTCGCATGTCCGCTGCTCCGTCTGCGAGAATATCGATTGGGGGGCGCGGCTGGCTCATACCGCGCGCGCCGCGAGAAGTTACCACGTCCTGCGCCGTCGTGTTGGTGGACGATTGCTGCGCGCTGGGCAACGTTCCACGCGGGAGTGTGCGTATCGGCACGGTTGGAATCCTGCGACGCGCAGCTCGTCCCCGCCCCCACCCATTCGCACCCTCGCCGTCGTGACGTTATCCCAGTTGGCTGTGCTCGCTGTCGTCGCCGTGTCTCTTCCTCTGTCGCAGACGGCGGCGCAGGGAGCCGCGGCGTCGCCGCTTCCGTTGCCCGCGGCGCGCGAGGTGTACAGCGGGCGCGCCGGCAAAGTCGACGTGGCGCCGCCACGCATCGACGCCGAGGTGGCGATCGACGGCGCGTTGAGCGAACCGGTCTGGCAGCAGGGCGCGCTCCTCACCGGCTTTTCGCAATTCCAGCCGAGCGACCAGCGTCCGTCCACCGACTCGACCGAGGTGCTGGTCTGGTATTCGCCGACGGCGATCCACTTCGGCATTCGCGCCTTCGCCCCGCCGGGTGCAACGAACGCCCGCCTGTCCGATCGCGACAAGATCTCCACCGACGACTACGTCGAGATCATCCTGTCCACGTTCAACGACGGGCGACAGGCCTTCGTGTTCGGCGTGAATGCGTTAGGCGTGCAGGCCGACGGGACGCTCAACGAGGTCACGACGAACACCACCACCGGGACGGCGGCCAACTCGGGGCGCGCGGCGGCCGACCTCAGCGCCAACTTCGTCTATGAGTCGAAGGGGCGCGTCACCGACTTCGGCTACGAGATCGAGGTCCGCATCCCGTTCAAGTCGCTCCGCTATCAGGCGCGCGCCGTGCAGGACTGGGGGTTGCAGCTGGTCCGTCGGGTGCAACACCTCGGGCATGAGGATACGTGGACCCCGACGCGCCGCGCCGCCGCATCGTTCCTCGCGCAGTCGGGGCGACTCACCGGGCTTCACGACCTGCGCCGCGGCCTGACCGTCGACCTCAACCCGTCGGTCGTCGGCTTCCAGAACGGGGCGCGCAAGGACGACGGGAGCTGGGGGTACGCGCCGCAGGGCCCCGAGTACGGCGCCACCGCACGCTGGGGCGTCACCAACAACCTCACGCTCAACGGAACCATCAACCCCGACTTCTCGCAGGTCGAGTCCGATGTCGTCGCCTTCCAGTACGATCCGCGACAGGCGCTCTTCTATCCGGAGCGGCGCCCCTTCTTCCTCGAGGGAATCGAGAACTTCGCCGTCGGCAACAACCTGATCTACAGCCGGCGCATCGTGCAGCCCGACGTTGCGGTCAAGCTCACCGGCAAGACGCTCGGCACCAACCTCGCCGTGCTCTCGGCGCTCGACGATCGCTCGTCGTCGCTTTCGGGGGATGGGCATCCGTTCTTCAACATCGTGCGCGGAACGCGCGACCTCGGTCGCCAGTCGCGCTTCGGCTTCACCTACACCGACCGCATCGACGCCGAGGACTACAATCGCGTTGCAGGACTCGACGGCCGCTTCATTGCCCGCAAGGTCTGGTCGCTGGCGCTGCAGGGGGCGTTGAGCCACACCAAGTCCGGGAGCGAGACGACGACGTCTCCCCTCTGGGCTGCGACGCTCGCCAGGCAGGGGAGGCGCTACAACTTTTCGGCGCGCATCAACGCCATCGGCGAGGACTTCGACGCGCAGGCCGGCTTCATCTCGCGGCGCGACGTGGTCGACTACGTGGTGAGCAACTCCTGGACGTTCTTCCGGCCAGCCGGCTCGCGTGTCGAGACATGGGGAGTGACGGTTCGCGGGCAGGAGACCGGGCCGTATGGCGCGTTCGTGAAGGGGCGCGCGTCGCAGGACCGCAAGCTGCACTTCGCGTCGAACGCAGCGCTGCGTGGCGGTTGGCGCCTGAGCGGCGGTGTCTACTTCGAGAACTTCGGCTTCGACCCGAATCTCTACGCCAACTACTACGTCGAGCGCCACACCGGCGCCGACGTCGACACGGTGAAGTTCACCGCGGCGGGCGATCCGCGCCTGCATAACATCGATCTCACCTTCAGCATTGCCACGCCCGAGTGGGGGAAGTTCTCGGGCGACTTCTTCTATATCGGCGGCAAGGACGAAAACTTCGACGAGTGGCAGTCGGGGTTGATCCACATCGTCACCGCCAACGCCCGGTGGCGCCCTACCGATCAGTTGCGCGTGGAGGCGCAGTACCAGCACCAGGAGTTCAATCGCTGGGATGGTGGAGGAACCGTCTCGATCCGCAAGGTCCCGCGCCTCAAGGTCGAGTACCAGGCCACGCGCACGATCTTCTTCCGCATGGTCGGACAGTACGACACCCAGACGAAGCTCGACCGCCGCGACGACGGGCGCACCAACGATCCGCTGCTGGTCCAGAACGCGAACGGCACCTACTCGCGCCTGAGTGGCTTCACCAACAACCGCATCCGCGGCGACTGGCTCTTCTCGTACCAGCCGACGCCGGGGACAGTCTTCTTCCTCGGCTACGGCTCGTCACTCAACGAGACCGACCCGCTGCGTTTCAAGCGTCTCACGCGGGTGCAGGACGGGTTGTTCGTGAAGTATTCGTATCTCTTTAGGCTGTAGGGGACGGGGGTGCGGGCTTCGCCCGCTGCGCGCCACCCTCCGCGGACTCTGCCGCTAAAATGTTCTTGCAGCGGCGTGAGAGTCAAACAACGGAAAAACAATTTACCGCAGAGTCCGCGGAGTACGCGGAGGAGACTCGCGCGCACGTGAGCATGGGCGCGCGCCAGCTCCGTGGAATCTCGGTTCGATCAGTCGTGTCCCATCGCAACCGGCTCTCTCACCGACTTCGCGCACGAGCGCGCACCGCGCGCGCCACCCCTCCGCGTTCTCCGCGGACTCTGCGGTTCAATAGTTTCTGTTGCAGCTTGCGCGCGTTAAGAAACGAAAGAAGTGATTCTCCGCAGAGAACGCGGTGTCCGCGGAGGAGACTCGCTCGCGCACTCCCGTCTCCCGTCCCCCGTCCCCCGTCCCCCGTCCTAGTTCCTTGCTTCCACCACCACCGGCAGCTCGCTCCGCTTGCTCCACTCCTCGAACGACCCATCAAAGATCCGCGCGTCGTAGCCGAGCCGCCGCGCCGCGAAGTAGAGCAGCGACGCCTGCATCCCGATGTGGCAGTACGTCACGACGGTCCCGCCCGACGGCACGCCGGCAGCGGCAAAGGCACGCCGCAGCTTGTCGTCGCCGCGGATCGTCGTGAGCTCCCCCGTCAGCTGCGAGAAGGGGACGTTCTTCGCACCGGGAATGTGCCCGGCGCGTGGCATCTGTCCGGGACTGTACCCGAGGTAGAACTCCGGCGCCCGCGCATCGAGGATCGTCACCCCCGGCGTCGCCGTGTTCGCGCTCACCCAGTCGATCGTCGCGATCACGTTCTGATCGACCTTCGGGGTGAAGCGCCCGGTCGTGACCGCCACCGCATCGTGTGACACGCCGCGTCCGGCATCGCGCCACGCGTCCATCCCCCCGTCGAGCACCGAGACGCGTCCCTTGAGTCCCAGGTACTCGAGCGCCACGAGAAGACGCGCCATCTGCAGCGGCTGGCCGTAGATGATCACCCGGTCGCCGTCGCTGATCCCGACGCTCTCCACCAGCGAATCGAGCGTCTCGGCCGGCGGCATCTGGCTACTCAGTCCTCCGAGCGACGGCGCATACGACGAGAAGAGGAGGACGCGCGCCCCCGGGACGTGCCCCGCGTCGTATTCCGCGCGCGACGCGGCGGCATGCACGATCACCTGGTGCGGATCGCTGAGGTGCTTGGCCATCCATTCGCCGTTCACGACGAGGGGAAACGGCGCCGGCATGCGCTGTTGCGCACGCAGTGCGGCGGGAACGGCAGCGAGGAGGAGGAGGGCGATGGCGCGGAACGATGAGCGACGCATCGGAATCGGGATGTAGGGGGCGACAACAGACGAACGCACGGCATACGCAAGCTAGCACGCGCGGTGCGCGCGTCGCGCCCCGCGCATCGACGATCCCAGCGCAGTCGACGCCTCCCCCGCCGCCGACCGTTCGTGCGACGCGATCGCACGCCCCGGGTGACGCGCGGTGCGTTGACCACCCCCCGCATCCCGCGTTATGTACGAGAGACACGCCGTTGTCTTCGCCCGAGCCCCTCGCGCGACGCCAGGCGCATGTCTCTCCCGCGGTGACTCGCATGACCCGACGCCCAGACCTCGCACGCCGCGACGCGATCCCGCGTCCCGCGCGTCACGCAGCAGCGCCTCGATGGATGACGAGCAGGGGTGCCTTGCGACTGTCGGCAATGGTGATCGTCGCGTCCGCCTGCGGACCGACTCAGAGCCCTGCGACCGGCGACTCGACGCGCGCGAGCGCTTTCGCCATCCCGACCAAGGACTCCCTTCCGCAGCCCACCGCAGTTGCGACGGTCGACTTCCGCATTCCCGCAGAATCCGAGATCAAGGACAGCGTCGTCCTTGCCTCGATCCGGCGCGGCCGCGCGATCCTCACGCATACCGGAGATTCGCTCCCGCACAACGTCGGCAACGCCCTCGTCTGCACCAACTGTCACCAGAAGGAAGGGACGCTCCGCGACGCGATGCCGTGGGTCGGCGTCTACGCGCGCTTCCCGCAGTACCGGAGCCGGGGGGGGACGACGATCATCATCGAGGACCGGGTCAACGACTGCTTCAAGCGCTCGATGAACGGGAAACCGCTCGACCCCGAATCGCGCGAGATGCGCGACATTGTTGCCTACTTCGCCTTCCTTTCCAACGGCGTCCCGGTCGGCGCGGAGGTGAAGGGGCAGGGGCTTCCGAAGCTCGATCCGCTCCCCGGCGACACGACGCGCGGTGCCGAGATCTTCACCATGCGTTGCGCCCGCTGTCACGGTGTAGGGGGAGACGGAACCCAGCTCGCTCCTCCGGTCTGGGGCGATCGTTCGTACAACATCGGCGCCGGGATGGCGCGCGTCCGTACCGCCGCCGCCTTCATCAAGCACTGGATGCCGCAGGACTCGGCGGGCGTCCTCTCCGCGCAGGAGGCGTTCGACGTCGCGACGTATGTCGACTCGCGCCCGCGCCCCGACTTCAAGGGGAAGGAGAAGGACTGGCCGAATGGCGACGCGCCGCCGGACGTGGCGTATCCGACCGATGCGGCGAAGCGGAAGGAAGCGGCAAAGCGTTAGGCGACGCGCGGCGCCTCACCGCGTCGGCGTCGTCGCCTCACCGGCCGGATCGTCCCGTGACGCCGACGGCGCATGTCGCGCCCGATCGCGCTCCCCCAGCGCCTGGACGCGCGCCATCACCGTCTCGGTTATCTGCTTGTAGGTGCTCCCCTTCGCGGGGAGCGCCAGCTGCTCGTCGAGGGCAATCGGCGCGTCGAACCAGATGCGCACCGGCTCCCCGCCCCCCCAGTTGCGCCGCACCTGTTCCACCACGCTGTTATCGAGCCCGGCGATGAAGCAGGGGATGACGATTGGGCGCGCGGCGTGGATGATCTTCCCCGTTCCCGGCTGGCAGCGCAGAAACGAATACGGATCGGGACCGCGGTTCCGCCCTCCTTCGGGGTGGATCCCGAGGATCTGCCCGGGACCTCGCTGGCACAGTTCCACGAGGAGCTCGAGCGAGTAGCGGTCGCTCACGGTCCGCCCGGGAAGGGCAAAGAGCGGGGGAAACATCGACCAGAACGCGGCGAACTGGTTGAGCGCCATTCCCCCTAACGACTGGTAGTAGTACTGCCCGGTGACGGGGAAGGTGAGCCGCTTCTTCCCCGGGAGCACGCGGTGCAGGAGGCTCGACACCACGAACATGTCGAAGTACGAGCGGTGATTGGCCACGAGGAGGAGCGGCCCGCGCGGATACGCCTCGCGCACATGCTCCAGCCCCTCCACCTGCAGCAGTCGCCCGGTGACCGCAGCGATCCACGTCGCCCCCACTACGCGCTGACACCATGTCCACATCCCCTTCCACGGCTCGCGGTTCATTCGCCGAGCCACTTCGAAGTGCAGGCGTTCGAGCGGGGCGAGCGTGGCGCTCACGTCCGGTGGAATCGGCTGATCGATCAGCGTCGGATTCGCGAGTGTATCCTCAGCGCCCTCCTTCTCCCCCATCAGCGCGCGCTTCGCCGCGGAGCGCCGTCGATGAACCGCGCGCGGTGACATGTGTAGCTGGCCGATATGGCAAATCCGGTGCACCTTGTCCGGCGCCACGGGACGGGCGAATACACGATCGAGGGGCGGGGGGAGTCGTACGTGGCGTCCCGCCGGAAGGAAATTCGTCGCAGCATGTGGGGCGAATGGTGCGTCGGACCGTAGGGAATGGGAAGCGGGGGAACGACCTGCCGGCGACGGGAGACGAGACACGACCATGCCTCTTTTCTACAACAAGGGAATCTGGCCGTACTGGTACGCGCTCCTGTGGCTCGAGTGCGTGCCATTCGGGATCATGCTGCTCTGGACCCTGGTGCGCGTCTCGCCGGCGCGGAGCCGCATCGAGAGCACCTGGCTCAATGGCGCGGTCCTCGCCGCGTTCTTCACCCAGATTATCACTTCCGGCATCGCCACGCTCCTCTACGTGCGAGGGATGCCCGATCGTGCCTGGTACACGTACCTCCTCTGGGTCGTGATCCACTTCGCCGTCTGGACCTTCCTGGGTTCGGGCGTTTTCTTCGCGTCGCTGCAGGCGCTCGCCGCCGGTCCGCGCATCACCATGCGGCGTGCCGCGGCGTTGTTCGCCGTGGTTGGCATGTCGGTCATCCACTACGCCACGTTGTACATGACCTGGCGTTTCGGCGTGCGATGATCGATCGCTGGCGAATGTTAGGGCAACGCGCGACGCTGCTCTCCGCGACGTTGGGTGCCCTCGTGGTGCTCGCCCCCGCACCCAGCGGGGCCCAGAGCGACGTCGCCTTCCCGCCAGCCGTTTACGCCGCACGCCGCGCCAGGCTCATTGACCGCGCCGCCGGCGCGCCGGTCGTCATCGCTGGTCGCTACCTGATCAACCCCGGCGACGAACTCGCCAAGCAGGACCCCGATTTCTGGTACCTCACCGGCGTCGAGTCGCCGTACGCGATCCTCGTCCTCACGAAATCCGCATCGGGTGCTCCCGTCGCCACGCTCTTCCTTCCGGCGCAGAATCAGTTTGCGGGGGGACAATACCCGATGGACGATGGGCGCTTTCGGAGCGCCCCATGGAACCGCCCGCGCCGACGGCTCGCCCCCGATTCTGTCGCCCTCGCGGCGACTGGCGTCGATCGCGTCTACCCGGTCGCCGAATTCCCCGCACGATTCCGCGAACTCGTTGTTGGCGCACCGCGGATCTACGCCCCCGAAGGTGAGGCACTCTTCGCGCCGACCGGACTCGCCGCTCCCCGCGACATGCGGCGCCAGTTCCGCGAGTCGCTCGCGCCGCTCGCGCCTAACGCCGAGTGGCACGACCTCACGCCGCTCGTCGAGAAGCTGCGCCTGATCAAGGGGCCCGAGGAGATCGATGTCCTGCGCACCGCCGCCCGCATTTCGGGGTTGGGGATGATCGAGGGGATGCGCGGGACCCACGCCGGCATGAACGACCGCGAGCTCGCTGGTCTCATGGAGTACGTCTGGAAGCGTGAAGGCTCCACGCGAAGCGCCTTCCCGCCGATCGTCTCCTCGGGGACGAACGCGATGACCTTCTTCACCCTCCTCCGCGAGAACTACAACGCGGTCGATCGTGTGATGCAGGACGGGGATCTCGTCTTCGTCGATTACGGCGCCGCCGAGTATCGCACGTATACGACCGATCTCTGTCGCACCTGGCCCGTCTCGGGGAAGTTCTCCCCCAACCAGCGCAAGTACTACGACATCGTCCTCGAAGCGCAGGAGGCGGCGATCGACGCCATCCGCCCCGGCGTGATGATGCTCGACGTGATCAAGGCCGCGGCGCGCGTCTTCCAGAAGCACGGGCTCGAGCAGTACGAGAACGTCGCGACGATGGGAGTCGATCGCGTGTGGGGGATCATGCCGTCGCCCACGCACTACCTCACCCGCGACGCGGGGATCGTCCGCTACAACTCCTTCGGGCTCGGCGTGCGCGACCTGGGGCACCACATCGGGCTCGAGGTGCAGGACTCGCGCGACTATACCGAGCCCCTCGCCCCCGGGATGGTCGTGACGATCGAGCCCAAGATCTACATCCCCGAGCTCAATATCTCGATCATGATCGAGGACATGATCGCCGTGACCGCAACCGGGCACGAGAACCTCTCGGCGGGGCTCCCCAAGCGCGCCAACGAGATCGAGCGTATCATGGCCGAGGGGAAGCGCGCGAACGCGTGGCGCCCTCCATCCGCCGCGCGCCCGACGAAGTCGCCGCGTTAGGCAGCGGCGTCGTTCGACTGTCGCGGGGCGTGCGGGCCACGCTCCTGCCGAAATCTTTCGCTGAATACGGAGTCGTGCATGTCTGTCGTCGTTCTCCTCGGCGCCCTCTCCCTGCAGGTCGCCGCCGCGCAGCAGCCGTCGGCGACGCAGCCGGCGATGCGCGATCCCGCGTATTCGCGCGATGGGCGCCTCGCTGTCAGCATCGATGGCGACCTCTGGATCCAACGCTCGGCGGGGCGTGACGCCGCGTGGCAGCGAATCACCAGCGGCCAGGCGTGGGATCGCGAGCCGGCCTGGACCCCTGATGGGAGCGCGATCGTCTTCACCTCCGATCGCGCCGGTGCGCTCGACCTGTGGCGCGTGCGAGTGGGCGATGGCGGCGCGCCATCCGAGCCGGAGCGCATCACCACCGATAGCGCCGACGAGATGGAGCCGTCGGTCGCGGCGAACGGGAGCATCGTCTTCACGCGCGGGCGCGAATCGCTCGCGCGCCTCTGGGTGCGCGACTCGGCGGGGACCGAGCGGCGCCTGACGAGCGGCAATTCACCCGAACGCTGGGGGGCGATCTCCCCCGACGGGCGCAGTGTCGCCTATGTGCAGCTGACGGACGACAACCGACGGCTGCGGGTTCGTGGTATCGCTGCGGGAGCTCCGGATAGCGTGATCGTCAGCGAGCGGGGTGCCGATCGTCCGGCGTGGTCCGCCGACGGCGAGCGCATCGCCTTCTCGTCGACCACGCCGTCTCCGGGCGTCTACGTGACGACGCGAGAGGGCGCCTACGTGAACCTGGCGACCGCCGTCCGTGGCGACGTCTCGTGGTCGCCTAACGCGTCGACGCTGGCCATAGCCGAGGCCGAGGGGGTGGAGCCGGGCTACAACGGCGACCCGCGCCGGTTGCCTGACCGAGTCGCCGAGTCGTTAGGCAACGTGACGAGGCTGCGGTGGGTGGCGGCGCCGGCGCCGCTCGATGCGCGTGTCGCGCTAGCGACTTCGCCCGCGCCCGAGTCGCGTCCGACGCACAACGCCGAGCTGTTCGACCGCATCTGGTCACGCATCGACCGGCTGTACTATTCGCAGCCGTCGGCCGCAACGCGCCACACCGAGTGGGAGCGGCTGCGCGATGCCAATCGTGCGCGGGCCGTCGCCGCGACGAGCGATCTCGAGCTAGCACGCGTGGTGCACGAGATGCTGCGCGCCCGTCCCACGCTCAATCCGGAAGCCGTCGGGCGCGCTGCCGTCGCCAGCGCGCACCCCGTAGCCACGCAGGCCGGGCTCGAGATGCTGCGCAAGGGTGGGAACGTGGTCGACGCCGCCGTCGCCGTGTCCTTCGCGTTAGGCGTGGTCGAGCCAGATGCCAGCGGTATGGGCGGGTACGGCGAGATGCTCGTCCAGCTCAAGGGGATGGAGCGTCCGGCGCTCTTCGAGTTCATGGCCCGCGTCCCCGAGGAGGGAGGCCTCTCCAACGGCACGCTGCTGCAGAACGGGCGCTACCCGTCCGACGGGCCGGTGCTGGCGATGGTCCCGGGGACCGTCGCCGGAATGCACGCCGCCTGGAAGAAGTACGGGAGCAAGAAGCTCGCGTGGAGCGATCTCCTCGCGCCGGCCATCAAGGCGGCGCGCGACGGCTACGTGGTGAGCGACGGGCTCGCGACCACGCTCATGCTCGAGCAGGCGAACTTCCTCAAGTACGATGGGAGCAAGGCGCTCTTCTTCCGCGACGGCAAGCCGCTCGTGGCCGGCGATACGCTCCGCAATCCCGATTTGGCCTGGACGCTGGAGCAGGTCGCCAAGGGGGGCGCCGACGGTTTCTACAAGGGCGAAGTCGCGCGCCGCCTCGTGCAGGACCTGCGCGGGAAGGGGAACGCAGTGCGCCTCACCGACCTCGCCCGCTACTTCGCCCCCGAGCGCGCCCCGGTCGAGTTCACCTATCGCGGCAATGCCGTCTACTCGAGCGCGCCACCCGCTGGTGGCGGTTCGATCCTCGCCGGCCAGCTCACCAACTTCGAGCGCTTCGGCTCGCCCAAGCCGTATCCCGATGACGCGGCCACGCTCCACGCCATGATCGCCGCCTGGCAGCTCTCGCCCTCGTCACGCAATCGCATCGCCGACCCGTCGCTCTGGCCGGTCACCACCGAACCGTTCACCAGCAAGGATACGGCGGCCGTGCGCTGGCGCTGCTACAACCCGGCCAAGGCGATCGACCTCTCGATCTTCCGCGGCGACTCCCTCGCCTGCGACTCGGCGAACCCAACCGAGGGTGATGGCGCCAAGTCCGGCGGTCGCAACAGCGCCAGCGCCACTGTCGAGGTGACCGCCGACACGTCGAAGACGATGCACGACGAGAGCGACCCGCGTGCCGGCGCCGCCCCGCACGGAGGCGATACGCACGGAGGCGTCACACACGGCGGCGATACGCCGAGCGCGAGCGGCGCGCGCGACGAATGCGCCGGGCTCGATCACGCCCAAGGCGCCGAGTGTCGCGCCCAGGGAACGACCGCCTTCACCGTGGGAGATGCCGACGGAAACCTCGTCGCTGTCACCCAGACGCTGGGGACCTGGGGCGGGAACTTCTACGTCTCTCCGGGATTAGGTTTTGTGTACAACGACAAGCTCACGTCGTACGCGACGGACCCCAATGCCTACGGAGCCCGTCTTCCGTATGCCCGCCACGGGAGCACGTTGGCCCCCACGATCGTTTTCCACGGGAGCGGCGCATCCAAGCGTCCGTGGTTCGCGATCGGCGCCGCCGGGAATGCCTGGATCAACTCGGCCGTCTACCAGGGCGTCGTCGGAATGAGCGATTTCGGTCTGGGGCCGCAACGCGCACTCGAGCTCCCGCGCTTCCTCCCCGGGCAGCGCGCCGGCGTCGGCGGGTCAGGGCGTCAGCGCGAAGCCGTCATCGACCTCGAGGATGGATTTTCCCCCGACGTCATCGCCAAGCTCCGCGACATGGGCTATCACTTCGACCTCGTCTCGCTCGCGGGTGAGCTGCGCATGGGATACGGATCGGCCGTGATGATCGACGGCGACCGGGTGCGCGGCGGCGGCGATCCGCGACGGGCGGGGATTGCCGGGGCGATTCCGCCGGCGAAGTGACGGCGAGACAGGGGCGCCGCGTACGACACGTTCGACAACACCACTCTGCCAGGCGACTCGTCAGGCAGCGATACCGAAAGATTCAGGAGACGCACATGACCGACACCAGCGACAAGCTCCGTGCACAGGAGCCGATCGAGAAGAGCGACGCCGAGTGGAAGGCGACGCTCACGCCGGAGCAGTACCGTGTGATGCGGCAGAAGGGGACCGAGCGCGCATTCACTGGCGAGTACTGGGACACCAAGGCGGCGGGCACCTACAAGTGTGCAGCGTGCGGGCAGCCGTTGTTCTCGAGCGACACCAAGTTCGATTCGGGAACTGGATGGCCGAGCTTCTACGCCCCCGTCGATCCCGACGCGGTCGCCACCGAGAACGACTTCTCGCACTTCATGCGGCGCACCGAGGCGTTGTGCAGCCGGTGCCATGCGCACCTGGGGCACGTCTTTCCCGATGGACCGCGCCCGACGGGGCAGCGGTATTGCATGAACTCCATCTCGCTTGAGTTCGAGCCGGCGGGTGACTCCGCGGCTGGTGACAATAAGGGGAGCGAAGGGTGATCGAGTCGGCGGCGCCGAGTGCGCCGGTTGCAGCTGCCGAGGACACGCAGGGGGTGTCGACCTGTGCGTTCTGTCGGCGCGAGATCGCGGTGGACGATGTCTCGCTCACCGTGTACCGGGATGGCGCGCCGTACGCGAGCTATCACGAGGGGTGTCGGCCCGATCGGCGGAGGAGTGGGTGCGCGGGTAGCGCCTGCTAGCGAGAAATCGCCATCGAAATAACGACGGGCGCCGCCCGCGCTCGCCGATGTGCATGGCGAAGACGAGAAGGGCGGCATCCCTCGACCGCGGCCTTCCCGTGGAGCCGGTTCAGCACCCAGCTCGGAGCGCTCACCCTGAGCAACGTAGCAGGGCGCCTGGCGGCCGTCGCCAGCAAGTCGAACGGCGCGTGGCAGCTGACGGTCTTCAGCTACGACCCCGACGGCCGCATCGCCACCCGGTCCCTCTACACCGAGGCGACCGGCGGGGCCTCGGTCCTCACGAACCTCAACACGACGGTCACCTACACGCGCGACCTGCGCGACGCGCTCACGCAGCGGCAGGTGACCGTGGGGGCGGGGAACTGGTATCAGCGGTACGACTACGACCTCAGCGGCCTACAGCTACAATGCCAACAGCACGATCAGCAGTGCCGACTTCTACGCGGCCGGCACCCCGGCGACGACCAAGCGCTACAAGTACGACTTCCCGACGTACGACGCGCTCAACCGGCTCACGAGCGCCGACTACTCGAGCTGGAGCGGGACGGCGTGGACCAGCACGCTGGCCTATGACTTGGCGGGGATCACCTACGAAACAGCGGCAACCTGACGGCGCTGCAGCGTTACCGGAAGACCGGGACGCTGGTCGACAACCTCACCTACACGCTCGCCGCCAGCAGCAACCGCCTGACGAGTCTTGCCGACTTGGGTGGGGGTGACGGCGGAGACCTGGGACGCCGAGGCGGGGAGCTTCACGTACGACGCGAACGGGAACCAGCTCACCGCACCGGCGCCCCACAGTCGCAACGCGAGCACGCACGGTACGAGACCGGAGCGGACAAGAGCAGTCGCGCGGTTGCGCTACTTCGCGCGCGCGAAATACCGGACCCCCGGCAGATCCTTGAAGTCGGCGTCGAACGTCCAGATCGTCGCATCGAAATGCTTCGCGGTCGCGAAGATGATGCTATCGGCGAGCGGCAACTTGTGCGCAACTCCGAGCTGCGCTGCACTTAGGGCGATCGCGCTGTCCAGTGGCACCACGCGTCCCTGGTGCAACAACGCGGCGACTTGCAGCGCGGCATCCTCATCGCGCTGTTGCATGACCCGGCGCGTGACTTCGACCAGGACGATCGTGGGCACCAGCAAACGCTCCACGCTCTCGATCGCCGCGGCAACGTGATGCGCTTGCGACCCCGCTGCCAAGTATTCGAGCCACGCCGACGAATCGATCAGGTTCACACGCGATCTCGCTCACGCACCACTTTCGTGTCGATGCCTTTCAAGAATCCGCGCATCGAACGCATTGCGCGAACAGGAATGAACTCGACCCGGTTCTGATACTGCAGGACCTGAACCTTTTGGCCAGGCTCCAGGCCGAGCGCGTCGCGGATTTCGCGCGGGATCACCACCTGGAACTTGGGCGACACGGTGACGATTGACACGAATCCTCCATCGATGAGCGTGTCGTACTACGATACTGCCATCGATCGTTTCGTTCAAGGCCAGTCGTCTTCGCACCACCCTCGACGCGAATGTCGCCGACTCGCTCGACCGAGCGTTGCGCTCAGCAGCGCGCGCGTAGACCGGCCTCGCCGAGCATTTTCGCCCCTCGCGCGTGTGCGGCCAGGCTGGGTGACGTATCGGCGCGTTCACTGACACAAACGAAAGGCGCCCAACGGTCCTCACATCCCGTTAGGCGCCCTCCGCAATCGACCGAACCAGCGAATCCGCGCTACAACCCCGCCAGCAACGTATCGTTGTTCTGCGTCCCGGCGATGCGCTTGATCAGCCACTCCATCGCGCTCTGCGGCGGCATCTGCTGCAACCCGCGCCGGAGCGTGTAGATCGCGTCGAGCTGCCCTTCCTTGTAGAGCTTCTCCTCGCGACGCGTCCCGCTGGTCGCGATGTCGAACGCCGGGAAGATGCGCTTCTCGGCCAGCGAGCGCTCGAGCTTGATCTCGCAGTTGCCGGTTCCCTTGAACTCCTCGAAGATCACGTCGTCCATGCGCGAGCCGGTTTCGACGAGCGCGGTGGCGATGATCGTCAGC
>JBGAHX010000028.1:0-96859 GCA_044225935.1 Gemmatimonadaceae bacterium | reverse complement strand
TCATCAACCTCCCCGGCGCCCCGCACAACACGCACTATCCCCCGGGCTATCCGTTGCTCCTGGCGGCACTCTGGAAGCTCTGGCCGTCGTTCCCGGACAATATCGTCCTCTTCAAGTTCGTGAACGCCTTCTTCCTCTCGGCGGCCGCCGTGGGGAGCTACGTCTTCAGTCGCGAACGCTGGCGATTCTCCCCCTGGCAATCGGCCGCGGTGGCGATCATCGGCACGCTCTCGGTCGTCGTGCTTCTCATCACCGGCGTCGTCCTGTCCGAGCCCTTCTTCCTCGCGCTCCTCCTCCCCGCGTTGCTCCTGACGGAACGGGCCGCCGAGCGTGGCGACGTGCGGACCGCCGTCTTCGCCGGCCTCCTCCTCGGCGCACTCTCGATGGTGCGCACGCTTGGGGCGTTCGCCATTCCGGCCGCGGGGCTGATCATGCTCTGGCGCCGCCACTGGCGCGCCGCCTTCGCGTTAGGCGCGGCGGCGGCGCTCTTCCTCATACCCTGGCAGCTGTGGGTCTCCGCGTACCAGGGAGAGATGGCGCACCCCCTCGTCGGGAAGTACGGCTCGTACGGGGCCTGGCTCGTCGAGGGATACCGCGAGGGAGGATGGCCCTTCGCCCGCGCGGCGATCCTCCGCAACGCGCAGGACATCGACAGCACGATCAGCTACATGCTCTTCCCCGTGCAGGCCGCCTGGCCGCGCGCGATCGCACTCGTCGGACTCCTCACGTTCATGCTCGCGGGAATGAAACGGTACGCCCGCAATGCGCCGGTAACGCTCGGGTTCCTCGCCTGCTACAGCTTGGTCATCATGCTGTGGCCCTTCGAACCCAATCGCTTCCTCATCGCCGTCTGGCCGCTCTGGCTCCCGCTCGTCGGCTTTGGTGTCGCCGCCTGCTGGGATCTCGGTCTCCCGACCGTCGTGCGCCTCCCGTGGCGCGCGATCGTACTCGTCGTCGTCGCCTGCATCGGCGGCGGCTACCTCTGGTACAACGGCGTGGGCTACCAGCGAAAGTGGTGGACCGCCGTGCAGCGCAACGCCGGCGTTCGCGCACGCCCAACGGTCGAATGGGTGGAACGGAACACACCCCCCAACGCCGTCATCGCCACCGACGACGACCTGATCATCCACCTCTACACCGGCCGCGTCGCTGTCCCCACGTCGACCTTCACCGCCTCCGAGCGCGTGCGCCCGCTCTCCGACGAAGAAGACCTCCGCGCCGTCGACGAGATCTTCGCCGCGTATCGTCCCGACTACTTCATCGTCGGTAGTGAAGCCGGCCTCCGCGCGGCGCGCGCACTCATGGCCCGCACTCCGCCCGAGCTGCAACACATCGGCGCGACGCCCTCGATGACGATCTTCCAACGTACTCCCGCCGTCCGATGACGATGCACCGCTATCCCACTCCATCCTTCAGCGGCACGATCGAGAGCGGCACGCCGTACATGCGGGGACGTACGCCCATCCCTTTCGATGAAGTCGTTCTCTCGGTCCTCATCCCGGTCTACAACGAGCGCCACACGATTCGCCTGATCCTCGACCAGGTGCACGCGGTCCCGGTGCGCAAGGAAATCATCTGCGTCGATGACTGCTCGACCGACGGAACGAGCGACATCCTCGACAAGCTCCACGAAGAAGGACTGATCGACACGCTCATCCACCAGCCGGTGAATCGCGGAAAGGGTGCGGCCATTCGCACCGCCATGCGCGTCAGCACCGGCAACGTCGTGATCGTGCAAGACGCCGATCTCGAGTACGACCCGGCCGACTGGCCCCTCCTCCTCGATCCCATCATCGACGGAAAAGCCGATGCCGTCTTCGGCTCGCGCTTCCTGGGTGGCTCGCACCGGGTGCTCTACTTCTGGCACTCCGTCGGCAACTCGATCCTCACCACGGTCAGCAACATGTTCACGAACCTGAACCTGACCGACATGGAAACGTGCTACAAAGCCGTACGCGGCGAAGTCGCACGACGGCTGGTGCTCACCGCCGATCGCTTCGGCTTCGAACCGGAGATCACCGCACGACTCGCGCAGGCCAACGCGCGCATCTACGAAGTCCCCATCACCTACGCTGGACGCACCTACGCCGAAGGAAAGAAGATCGGATGGCGCGATGGCGTCGCCGCATTCTGGCACATTGTGCGCTTCAACCTCATGAAACCGGTGACGCGCCGCACGACGGGCGAGGCGCTGTAGGTAGTTGGGCTTTCACGTGTTACCGCGTCGCCCGTGTCGGCGTCTTGCGAGTGTCCTGTCGGACGGGTCGTCCCTTGGATCCCGATGCAGGGCAGCAGGTGAAAGTGGCGGGCCGCGCGACGATGTTGGACGTGTGGCAGACTGCAAGACAGCGTGCAAAACACTTCGAAGCTCGCGGTCTGCGCGCAGTCCAAGGAATCTTCCAACTCGCTGTCTAGCAACAGGTTAGACCGAGGAACCGCTGCTGGTCCACCGATTGCCCTAGCTGAGATTCGAGAACGACACGCTCCTCCAGATCGCCCTCTTCACTCCCCTGTCGCACAACCCCGGAGACCAACATGCTGAACAAGACTCGCAAGGGCTTCACCCTGATCGAACTCCTGATCGTCGTCGTCATCATCGGCATTCTCGCCGCGATCGCGATTCCGAAGTTCGCCAACACGAAGGAGAAGGCGTACCTCGCCTCGATGAAGTCCGACCTTCGCAACATGGCGACCACGCAGGAGTCCTACTTCGCTGACTACCAGATCTACATCGCCGGAACCGCTGCGAACACCGCGTCGGGCACGAGCTCGCTCTACGGCTTCGTTCCGTCGGCTGGCGTGACGGTGACGGCGGCTGCGACGGGCGGCACGGGCTGGAGCGCCACCTCGGGTCACTCGGCGACCACCAAGACCTGCGCCATCTTCGTCGGCGTCGGCGCGGTCTCCCCGGCCACGGTCGAAGCTGAGCCGAAGTGCCAGTAAACAGCTAGTCCCACAGCCACCTCCTCCCGGCTGTGACGATCGAGGGCAGCGCTCCCCGGCGCTGCCCTCGATCATTTGTATCCCTCGACAACGCGATGCAATAATTCGGTAGGGGACGCACGGTTTCGGTACTGCACCTTGGCGCCGATCGCCTAACGTGCAGCATGCCTCGCCGACACCTCCTCGCCCGCCGCCCTTTCGACGCCCTCCGCGGCGCCAGGCCCTCGACGCAGCTCGACGCGCCACTCGTCGGAGGTCAGCTCGCCGTACCACGATCACGCGACGCGTTCACCCTCGTCGAAGTCGTCGTCGCGATCGTCCTCCTCGCCACCGCGGCGCTCGACGTCGCCGCCACCTCCACCTATCTCGCGCGACTCGCCGCATCCGCGCGCGCCGTCGCCCACGCCACCCGCGAGACGGCGAGCGTCGTCGATTCGCTCCGTGCTACCCCCTGCGCATCGCTCGCAGCCGGTAGCAACACCACCAGTGCCGGCACGGTGCGCTGGACGATTGCGTCAGCGCCAGGAACTCGCGACATCCGCGCAGTGCTCACCCCGCGCTCCACACGCGTGCGACAACCTGTCATCGAGGAGGCGCTCGTCCCATGCGACTGAGCCAACCACCACTTGGGCGACGCATCGCGCGTCTCGCGTCCGGTCGTACCACAAGGACTACCACACGTCGTATCACGCGCCGCACACACCGTCGTGGCTTCGTCCTCGTCGAGCTCCTCGCCGCCCTCGTCATCACCGCCTCACTCGGCGCTGCCCTCTTCCGCCTCGTCGATCGCTCGCAGCGATTCACTCGCGGACTCGCCCTCATGGCCGATGAGCGCGCGCAGCTGGCGGTGGCTGGCTTCGCCATCGAAGGTGCGGTCCAGTCGCTTGATGCCACCGACGGCGACCTCCTCAGCGGCTCTGACTCCGCCGTTGCCTTCCTCGGCAACGTGGGCAGCGCGCTCGCCTGCTCGTTAGGCCCGGGCAGCGCATTCGTCGACGTCGCTCCGCCCTCGATCGCTTCCGGTGCCACCCTCACCTGGTGGAACACATCGCCGCAGCCCGGCGACACCCTCGTCGCCCTCGATGAAGGCACATCGCCCGGCGCCGCCGACGATCGGTTCGTCCACGTCGCACTCCGATCGGCGGCAGCGCTACGCAATGCCTGCCTCACGACCCCATACCTCGACTCCATCGCCGACGCCGGCACGGTGGGATGGCGACTCACGCCCGTCACGCCGCTTCCTGCGACCGTTGCGACCGGCGCTGTCCTCCGCATTGTGCGACCTGAACGCTTCGCTCTCTACCGATCCGGAGCAGAATGGACCGTTGGGTGGACCGAATGGAACGCGACGAGCGCCGCGTGGAACGTCATCCAGCCCGTCGCGGGGCCACTCCTCCCCTATGCCCCACTCGGTCGAACCAGCGGACTCGCCTTCCAATGGCACGACTCGACCGGCGCCCCCCTCGCTCCCGCACCGCACACGCCCGCACGCGCGCTCGACCTCTCACTCGGCGCGGTCACCCGCCAACTCGTGAGAGCCGACGGCGTCGCGCGCGCGCAGCGACGCGACTCCCTCTCGATCCGTATCCCGCTCCGCAACGCACGATGACCGTTGACACGATTCCCCGCGCGAGCGCCAACCGAGACCCACAACAGCTTTGCGCCGAGGCGCGACGCCCGCGACTGCTGCGACTCTCGCGACCCCGGCGACTCCCGTTGAGACTCTCGCCTCGACGCGGAGTCGCGCTGTTGACCGTCCTTATCGCGATCCTTCTCATCGCGGTCTTGACCGTCGGCTCTCTGGCGTTGGGAAGGGGAGACTTCGCGCGTGCGCGCGACGAGCAGGTCATGCGCCGCGCCGCCAATGCTGCGGACGCCGGCGCCTACGACCTCCTCAGGCGTTGGCCTACCGCGTCCTACGCCGCACTCGCCGTCGGCAGCACCATCGGTCCCGATACGCTCGTGCGCAACGCGTCCTTCGCCGTCTCGCGAACGACCCGCGCGTCGCGCACGCACTTCTGGACCGTCAGCACCGGCTCGGCCGGCGATTCGGCGAGCCACACCCTCGCAAGGCGCGCCGTGCAGATGGCCTTTCGCCTGGCCCTCCCCGACGTCCTCACCGACGCCGCTCTCATCGCGCGCGATTCGGTGAGCGTGATCGACAGCGCGCGCGTCGTTGGCACCGACACCGCGCTCGCCGCATGGGTCGGGAGCTGCGCCACCGCGCTCTCGACCGCGGCAATCGCCCTCCCCGATACCACGCGTCTCTGCGACGGTACGTGCGGACTCGGGAGCACCACCGGACGCATCGTCGGGGTCCCCCCCCTACGTGAGGACAGCAGCGCCGCCGACACTGCGCGTTATCGCGTCTTCGGTGCCGAGACCTGGGCCACGCTCACATCGCACGCTGCCGTTGCGTTTCCGGCGGGAAGCGTCGTCTCACCCGCGCCGGTCGTGATGGGGACCATGTGCGATCGCACGCGCTCCGACAACTGGGGATCGCCGACGTTGGCGAGTCCATGCGCCACCTATGCGCCGCTCATCTGGGCTCGTGGCGACATCGAGATGCGCGGAGGCACAGGGCAGGGCGTGCTTCTCGTCGATGGTGATCTCACGCTCAGCAACGGAGCCGTCTTCGCCGGCGTCGTCATCACACGCGACGACCTGCGGTCGATCGGTGTCGGCGGAACCGTGCTGGGTGCGGTCCTCGCGGGCGATGCCGTCGTTGCGGCTGGCGATCACTCGACGCTGGGCGGGATGACACGCATTCAGCGCTCGCGGTGCGCCGTCGATCGAGCGCTCGAGTGGTCCGCTCGCCTCGTCCCGACACGTCAGCGCGCGTGGGCGGCACTCCGGGACTAGGGGCTTCTCGCGGTGAAAATCGCGCGAAGTGGTCGTACGACCGCATGCCGTCGAATGAGCCATCACGACCGCGTAGTGATATGACGCACGTCGGCAGAAAAACGCAACGGCCGGCGCATTCTGCTGTTACCACGTGCCATAGACGGTCGTGTGAAGGGCACATCGACCGATACTCCGGTCAATGTGTCTGCTGTACCGGCCTTGCGCGCATTGCGCGCGTCCCCAGCTCCACCTCCGCAACCACTCCTCGTTATGGCGCTCTTCGGTCGCAAGAAGACGACGATCGGCCTCGACGTCGGCTCAGGACTCATCAAGGTCGCCGTTGTCGATCATGGGCGCGGTGAGCCCGAACTCGCCAAGGTCGTCATCACCCCGCTCCTCGCCGATGCCATCGTCGAAGGCGAAATCATGGATCCCGGCATCGTCACCGATGCGATCCGCAGCGCGGTGGAACAGGCCGGCCTCAAGACGAAGGATGTCGTGACCGCCGTCGGCGGACGCGACGTCATCATCAAGAAGATCCAGATCGAGCGCGTCAAGGAACAGCAGGCGCGCGAGCTGATGCGCTGGGAAGCCGAACAGCACGTCCCCTTCGACATGGAATCGGTGGAGCTGGACTTCCAGATCCTCGATCCCGATGGCGATGGCATGGAGATGAGCGTCCTGCTCGTCGCCGCGAAGCGCGATCTCATCGAGACGAAGATGCGTCTCCTCACCGACGCCGGGATGCAGACGGCGATCGTCGATGTCGATGCCTTCGCCCTGCACAATGCCTTTGAACTCAACCACCCCGACGCGATGAGCGGCGTGGTCGGGCTGATCAACATCGGGCACGAAGTCACCAACATCAACATCCTCGACGAGGGCGTCCCGATCCTCACGCGCGATCTCACGGTCGGCACGCGCCGCTTCCGCGAAGACCTGCAGCGTGAACGCGGCCTCGGCGCCGATGAAGCCGAGATGCTCCTCCAGGGCTACGATCGTTCGACGCACCTCGACGCCGTGATCGAGAATCGCGGTGAGGAGCTCGCGGTCGGCGTCGAGCGCGCCGCAGCCTTCCTCGCGTCGTCCTCGCGCTCCGGTGGACAGATGCGCGTCGTCTACCTCTGCGGCGGTGGCGCGCGTGTCCCGGGACTCGCCGATGCACTCGGCCGTCGTCTCCGACTCCCCGTCGAGCTGGCGAATCCGCTCGCCAACCTTCGCGTGCGCGAGGGGGCGCTCGACAACCTCGTGACAGACGAAGTCGCGCCGCTCCTCATGCTCCCCATCGGCCTGGCGCTCCGCAAGGCTGCCTGAGCGATCTCACGAGATTCCTACGATGATCGAAATCAATCTCCTCCCAGGCGCCGACAAGAAGAACAAGGGGCGTGGTGCCGGGTTCTCGTTCAAGGGCATCGGCGCCTCGGTCTCGGCGCGCGTGCGCGACCCCTACCTGCTCTCTGCAGTCGCCAGCGTGCTGGTCGCCGCGATCGGCATCGGCGGGTTGCACCTGACGCAGACCTCGAAGCTCTCCGCGCTCGAAGTGCGCGAGACCGAGGCACTGCGCGATTCGGCGCGCTTCGCCGTCGTGCTCAAGGAACGCCGCAAGGCCGAAGCCAAGCGCGACTCCGTCGTTCGTCAGCTCGAGATCATCAAGTCGATCGACAACGATCGCTTCGTCTGGCCGCACATCCTCGACGAGGTGTCGCGCGCCCTTCCGCCGTACACCTGGCTCAAGTCGGTCGCCCAAACCGCCGGCAGCGCCGCCCCGGTTCCGGCCGCGCCGGCCGGCAAGGACGACAAGGACAAGAAGCAGGATCCGCAGCCCAGCACGGAGCCGCTCCGCTTCCGCGTCGTTGGAAACACGGTCGACATCCAGGCGCTGACCCGCTTCATGAAGATCCTCGAGACCTCACCGTTCGTGCAGAACGTGCAACTCGCGCGCTCCGAACTGGTGATGGTCGATGGCAAGGAGGTCACCGAGTTCCAGCTCGACGCCGAGTATGAGCGGCCCGAGAAGGGCGTGATCACCACGGCACCCGTCTCCCTCTCGGTGAGGTAATCATGGCCTTTCCCCCGAAATCCCAGCGTGAGCAGGCGATGCTCCTCGTGAGCATCGTGGCGCTCGCCCTCGTTGGTCTCTACTACAGCTACGTCTACTCCCCCAAGGGCGAGCAGGTCGTGACGCTCACCGAACGTGTCGACACCCTCGAGTCGCGCAACATGCGCGCGCGCGGCGAGCTCGCGAAGGGGAACGTCGAGGCGCTCAAGGCGGAAGTCGAGATGCACTCGCGCGACCTCGAAGTCATGCGCCAGCTCGTCCCGACCGGCAATGAAGTCCCGTCGCTCCTCGAGCAGGTCTCGACCGCCGCCCGCCGAGTCGGCCTCGACCTCGCCGCGGTGCAGCCCGAGCCGGTGATCGAGGGCGATCAGTTCGACACCTACCGCTACAAGATCTCCGTCACCGGCGGCTATCACGAAGTCGCCGAATTCCTCACCAACGTCGGCTCGCTCACCCGCATCATCGCCCCGGTCAACGTGGCGCTGACGCCGGCGACGAGCTCCGTCGGGAGCAACGGGCGCGCACGCCCCGCCGGCGCCTCCGCGCTCGACACGAAGTTCGAGATCCAGACCTACGTGGCCCGCACCGCGGCCAATGCGAAGGGAGGGAAGTCATGACCCGTACGCTCCTCGTGCTCGGCTGGCTGGCCGCGACCGCCCCGGCGGCGCTCGCCCAGTCGGTGCCGAACATCATGAAGCCGAAGCAGGCCGCGCAGCGCGCCGTCGAGGCGACCAACCGACAGGTCGAGGCAAACTCGAAGCTGCCGGCAGACACTGTCGTGCATCCAACACACGGGCAGCCGGCAGTGGAGCGCGTCACCTCGCGTGACAGCGCCGGCGGTTCGGCCGCGGTCTCCGAGACCTCCGCCGAGCGTCGTGCCGAGCCTGGGTTCGAGCGCGAAACGTTCGCCTACGACCGCAGCGGACGCCGCGATCCGTTCATCTCGCTGATGAACACCAGCGAGCTCCGCCCCCTCGTCTCCGACCTCCGTCTGGTCGGCGTCACGTTCGATGAGTCCGGACGCGGTTCGATCGCCGTCCTCCGCGACCTCGGCACCAAGGACCAGTACCGGGTGCGCGTCGGGCAGTCGCTGGGACGCATGCGCGTCTCCGCGATCAACCCCCGCGCCGTCGTGTTCACGATCGAAGAGTTCGGCTACAGCCGCCAGGAAACGCTGGCGCTCGGTGATTCCAACAAAGAGAGGAAGCAATGAGGCGAGTCTGGACGCTGGCTGCGCTGCCGGCCGTCGCGCTGATCGTCAGCGCAACGCCCGCGCGCGCCGCGCACATCGATACGTCGGCCGCCATCGTGCGTGCCGACGCCGCAAGCGCGGTCACGGCGCTCTCACTCGTGCCGGGAGAAGGGCAGGCCGAAGTGGTCATCGCCATCTCCGGTCCGGTCGAGGTGCAGGACTTCACCGTCCCCACGCCGCACCGCATCGTGCTCGACCTGTCCGGCGCGCGCCTCGGCCAGATCGGTCAGGGCTACGACCGCGTGGCCCGCGGCGGCATCACCAACATCCGCACCTCGCAGTATCGCAGCGACGTGGTGCGTGTGGTGCTCGACGTCGAAGGGCCGCGCAGCTATGAGATCACCCGCCGCGACGGCGAGATTCGCGTCGCGATCCGTGGTGACGCGCGCTTCGCTGCGTGGCACTCGTCAGGCGCCATGCTCGCCGAAGCGATTTCGACACCGGAGAACACGGTCACTCGCGAAGTCTCCACGGGTGCCCTGGCCGCCGACTCGGCGCGCCCGGTCGCCCCGGTCGCCCAGCAGGCGACGGTCGACAGCAGCAACGCTGTGAACCCGGTCGACGCGATCATCGCCCGCGCTTCGTCGCAGGGCGCGCCGGTCACGCAGGTTGCCAGCCGCAAGGAAGAGCGCGCGGCTCCCGCGCGCCCCGCGCGCCTGCAGCTCGATCGTGACCCGCTCTGGTCGCGTCAGGCATCGCAGCAGCCGCGCATCACGGTGACCTGGTCGGATGCCGACATTCGCGACGTCCTCGCCGGCTTCGCCACCTTCTCGGGTCGCACGATCGTCGTCGGCCGCGACGTGGCCGGAACGGTCACCGCCGAGATCAAGGACCAGCCGTGGGACATCGCCCTCAAGGCGATCCTCGAAGCGCAGGGACTCGCCGCGAGCGAAGAGCCCTCGGGCATCATCACGGTCGACAGCTACAAGAACATCCTCGAGAAGCAGTCGAGCGAGCCGGTCACGACGCAGATGGTGAACATCAACTACGTCTCCGCGGCATCGCTCGTCCCGACGGTCCAGGGGCTCCTCTACAAGGAGTGCCCGGTCGGTGCGTCGCAGGCTGGCGGCCCCGGCTCGTCGCCAACCAGCGGTTGCATCATTCGCGGCTCGATCAGCGCCGACAGCGGCACCAACTCGCTGATCATCACCGAAGTCACCTCGCGCCTCCCCGACCTCCTGCAGTACGTGAAGGGGCTCGACGTGCGCACGCCGCAGGTTGCCCTCAAGGCGAAGATCATCTCGGTCTCGCGCACGCAGATCGAGCAGCTCGGTCTCTCCTACGACCTCGGCTCGAACGGGACCTTCTTCAACACGCTCCTCCCGCGCATCCCCGAGGGTCAGTCGACGCCGGGCACCTTCGACTCTCGCGTCGAACTCGGTGGCGACGCCCTCGCCGGCGTCTCCAACGCCACGCGCAAGTACAAGCAGGGCTCCGCGCTCAACCTCATCTTCTCCACCGCGATCGGGAAGTACTCGCTCACGTCGTTCCTCGACGCGCTCCGCGAGACGTCGCTCTCCGACATCCAGGCCGAGCCGAGCATCGTCACGCTCGACAACCGCGAAGCGCGCATCTTCGTCGGCCAGGAAACGCCGGTCCGCGTGATCGACGCCGGATCCGCCTCGCAGATCGGGACGCCGGCCCGCGCCAACGTCCAGTTCCGCGAGACCGGTATCATCCTCACGGTCACGCCGCACATCACTAACAACCGGCAGATCCGCATGACGATGGAGGCCGAACAGTCGGACCTCAACATCGTCGGCGGTGACCTCGGCTTCATCATCAACAAGCGCAACGCCAAGACGCAGCTCCTCGTGAACAACGGTGAGACGGCGGTCATCGGCGGCCTCACGCAGACGCAGGTCACGAAGAACAAGTCCGGCATCCCGCTCCTCTCGGAGCTCCCGCTGATCGGGCGCCTCTTCTCGCAGACCGAGTCGCGCGAGGAAAAGAAGGACCTCCTCATCCTCATGACTCCGCACATCATCGACGAGGGCGATCCGATCCGCCCACCCGATGGCAGCGCGAAGTAACTCATCCGGAGCCCACACGATGAAGACCATGATTCGTCGCGTCGCCCCGGCGCTGCTCGCGGCCCTGGTGGCCGCGGGTTGCGGCAGCACGGAGGTCGCGTCCACTTCGGCGGACAAGATCCTCCCGCAGCTGACCGTGGCGATCGATAGCAAGGTAGGGTCGGGAGGCGTCGACTCCGTGTCGCTGCGCGTCCCGCTCCAGGTGGCCGTGAATGCGAGCGACAACGCCGCGCTGCAGTGGGTCGTGACCCGCGTCTTTGCGGACTCGGCTCTCGTCGGGCGCGATTCGACCGCCTTCGCCGTCGCCAGCAGCTCATTCAACAAGACGCTCAAGATCGCGCTCTCCGGCGTCCAGGCCGGCCAGCGCATCACGGTGCGCACCGCAGTCTCCGACGGCGCGGGCAATGCCGCGTCCGGCGAGGCGACGGCCATCGCCTTCGATCCGAACGTCCCGCGCGTCGGCTTCGTGCAGCCGCAGGCCAACGTGATCGTCGGCGGTACCTACAGCTTCGATGTCGGGCTGACCGACACGACCGGCATCACGAAGGTAGGCTATCGCGCCACCGCGCCCGGCTTCTCCAAGGCCGACTCGACGCTCTTCCCGATTCCCTATCCCAAGAGCGACTCGGTCTCCTTCGCCTTCCAGGTGCCGGCTGGTATCGCCGCCGGTGCCACGATCACGATCACCCCGTTCGCCGAGAATCGCGACGCCCTCCGCGGGAGCGGCGAGGCGACCCTCGTGCGCGTCGTCGCTGCCGGCCCCGATCTCCTCCCGCCCGTCGTCTACCAGACGGTGGCCCCGCGGATGGAGACCCCCGACTCGATCGACATCTCGGCGCGTGACGCCGACGGCCTGGTCCGCATCATCGGCTTCATCGCCAAGGACCTGACCGGGAGCATCGTCTATCGCGCTGCGGATACGCTGACCACACCGTCGCAGCAGGTCACGCGGCGTCGCGTGTGGGGCGCCCCGACCGCGCTCCGCGGACGTGCGCTCTTCGTCACCGCCTACGCCACCGACGTCGCCGGCCGCACCGGATACGCGGTCCCGACAGGTGCAACGGTCGCCGTCACCAGCGACACGCTCGCCAAGCGCGACCCGACGGTGTACGCCTACGGCCTCACGTACGCGCTCCCCGAGGGCAGTCTCGGGGCCGACATCACCGTCGACACCGCGCGCACCCGCGTCTTCATCTCGAACCTGACCAAGAACGAGGTCGAGGCATTCTCCTACTCCACCACGCTGCAGCAGCTCCCGGCCATCGCCGTCGGTGCCCAGCCGTGGGGGATGATGATCGACAACTCCAACTCGCTCCTGCTGGTCGCCAACTCGGCCGGTACGAACATCTCGAAGGTGTCGCTCATCGACCGCCTGGAGTTCGGGCGCGTGAAGACGTCGAACGAGTACGTCTACGACGTCACCTACACGAAGGATGAGACGAGCGGCGGCTTCAAGTTCAAGGTCCCCCCGCCGATCGACTACTCCGATCGCCCGCAGTACATCGCGCAGGCGGCGTCCGGTGCGCTCTACTACTCCACGCGCCCCACGTCGACTGCGACGCCTGGCACGCTGCGGCGTATCGACAACTTCCTCGACACCCGCGCCGAGCCGCGCCAGATCTGGCAGTACGGCGCCTACCTCAAGGGACACTACGTCATCATCAACGCCGACTTCGTCGACGTGATCGAGGGACAGAGCGGTGTTCCCGACAAGATCGTGATCTGCGAGCACACCCCGGGACAGAACCCCGACACGGCGGTCTGCGTGAACTCGGGAACGGTCGAGGCCGCGGTGGCGTCGCTCCGCGCCAACCCGATCAACGGCAACGTCGAGGCGATCAAGGACCTCGATGTCGGCTCGCTCGCACTCCCCGACACGAACTTCGTGGCGGTTGGCGGCGATCGTCGCCGCGTGGCCTTCGGTGAAGGGAACACGCCGAATCGCGCCGGACGCGTTCTCCTGGTCTACGATCCGAGCGGTACGCCGGCTAACGGTGCGCAGTATTCGGCACCGATCGAAGTCGCCGACCTCACGAACAACGCGTCCGACAAGGTCTACGGCCTCGATATCAACGGCAACAGCTCCAACATCGGCGTGCATGGCGTGGAGACCTTCTTCGCCGACTCGTCGCTGCGCCTCCAGGGGAAGTTCGCCACCTTCAACACCGGCGCCGGCATCGCCTTCCACCCCAAGAACGTGAACGAGAACACCGCCGACTCCACCGCGCGTGTTGTCTTCGTGGCCTCGGGCGACAAGTCGATCCAGATCGTCGACTCCTACAGCTATCGCCTCCGCGGTCGCATCCCGATCCGCGAGGAGCTCTACGGCCCGCTCCGCGCCGCCGTCCCGACGCCCGCTGAGCGTTCGTCGGACCCGACGCTGGTCGTGAAGCTGTTCGGCTTGACCAAGGAAGGGGTCGTCGTCATTGATGTGCGCTCGGGCGATATCGACAACGTACCGCGATGACTTCGAAGCGCGCGGACCGGCGGATGTCGCGCTAAGGATGTAGCGCACCGGTACTGCAATCTTCTACAATTCGCGAGCCCGTCCTCCCGTGGACGGGCTCGCGTTTTTTTCCCTCACGGACCAGGATGCTTCGCTTTACCACGGCGGGTGAGTCGCACGGCCCGGCTCTCGTTTCGATCATCGAAGGACTGCCGGCCGCGCTCCCGCTGACCGCTGCTCACATCAACGACGATCTCGCGCGCCGGCAGATGGGATACGGCCGCGGACGTCGCATGCAGATCGAGCGCGACGAGATCGAGTTCCTTTCCGGCGTCCGTGCCGGCGAAACGCTCGGCGGCCCGCTCGCGATGCTCATTCGCAATCGCGACTGGAAGAACTGGCAGGAGATCATGGATCCCGCCGCGCGCCCCGAGGACGAGACTGATGGTCGCAAGCGCGTTGTCACGCGCCCGCGCCCAGGACACGCCGATCTCGCTGGACTCCTCAAGTACGATCGTGACGATGCCCGCGACATCCTGGAGCGCGCCTCAGCGCGTGAGACGACGGCGCGTGTCGCCGCCGGCGCCGCCTGCCGACGCCTCCTCGCCGAATTTGGCGTCTCGATCGGGAGCCACGTCGTCCACCTGGGGGGAATCGACGCAACCGCACCAGATCTTCTCCCCGACGACCTCAACGCCGCCGTCGACTCCTCGCCGCTTCGCACGCTCGACCGCGACGCGGAAGCGCGGATGATCACGCTCATCGACGAAGCGAAGCGCGCGGGTAACACGCTCGGCGGCATCTGCGAGGTTGTCGCGCGCGGTCTCCCCGTTGGCCTCGGCTCGCACGTGTCGTGGGATCGCAAGCTCGACGGACGCATCGCCGCCGCATGCATGTCGATCCACGCGGTGAAGGGCGTGGAGATCGGGCTCGGCTTCGAATCGGCCCGTCGCTCGGGCGCCGAGGTCCACGATGAACTCGACGCCGCCGCTGGGCGCACGCGCGCCGGCAACGTGCAACGCCGCACCAATCGCGCGGGAGGTCTCGAGGGCGGGATCACTACCGGCGAGCCGCTCATAGTGCGCGTCGCGATGAAGCCGATCGCCACCCTCATGCGCCCGCTCGACACGGTCGATATCCCCACCGGCGATCCCGCTTCGGCGGTCGCCGAGCGCTCGGATGTCACCGCGGTCCCCGCGATGGGGGTGATCGCCGAGGCGATGGTTGCGTTCGTGCTGGCGCAGGCGTGGCTGGAGAAGTTCGGCGGCGACTCGCTCCAGGAGACTCGGCGAAATGTCGAAGGGTACCTCGCGCGAGTCGCGCATCGCGTGGGGAGCGGTCGCCTCGCTGCTCCCGAACCCTCGCCCTCGAGCGAATAGCCCAGCGTTGCGCGTGACTGACCAACCGCAGGATCCCCTCGAGTCCTCCGGTCGCGGTGCCCACCTGATCCTGGTCGGGCTCCCCGGCGCCGGGAAGTCGACGCTCGGTCCGCTCGTGGCCCGAATGCAGGACTGCCCCTTCATTGACCTGGATCGCGAGATCGAACGAGCTGCAGGCGCGAGCGTGAGTCAGATCTTCGCAGAGGGAGGGGAGGAGGCCTTTCGCTCATGGGAGCGCGAGCGCACACTCGCGCTCCGGTCAGCCCCTCCGTCGATCATCGCGCCGGGAGGCGGCTGGATCACCCAACCCGACGTGGTCGCCCTCCTTCGCCCCCCTTCCCGCATCCTTTACCTTCGGGTTTCTCCGCGCACTGCTTTGTCCCGCATGGGGAACGAAGTGCGCTCTCGTCCTCTACTTACCGGTGATGATCCGCTCGCCGCGCTGGTGTCCCTGGAGAGGAGACGAAGGGGCGCCTACAGTCTCGCCGATGCGGTACTCGACACCGAAAGTCTTACGTTGCAAGAACTTGTCTCCAAGACCGCTGCGCTTGCCTCCTCTTGGGGCGTGGGGGTAGGTTAGGCCATGGACGAACGATGGGCGCTCCTCCTGTCCAAGCTGCGAGAGCGTTTCCCCGCCGACAGCGACGTCACTGACGTCGAAGACTTTCTGTCGTCGGAAGGATACGACCGGCGTGAAATCGGTGAGATTGTTTCCGCGTGGGTCGCTGATCTTTCCCCCGAACAGTCGGCGAGTCCGCCAGCCAACCAGACATCGATGCCGTTCCGAGTGCTGGGGCCGCACGAGCGCGGACGTTTCTCAACCGACGCATGGGGGCACCTGATCGCGTTGTCGGGGGCGGGAATGATCAACACCTCCGAGCTCGAAAACGTGATCGAACGCGCCTTGGCACAGATCGAGGGACGCATTGCCCTCGAGGACCTACGATCGCTCATGGACTCCGGGGGCTACGATGACTTCGGTCCGCCTCCGGATCACGTGACCATACATTGAAACATGGCAGCCAAGAAGAAAGCAGACGCTGAACTGGAAGACGCCACCACGCGCCGGGTCGCCGGTCGCGGGAGCGTCGCGCGTCCGGCGGCGAAGAAGAAGACCGCCCGGCGCTCGACGGCCAAGAGCGCGTCCAAGTCCGCGAGAAAGTCGGCGTCGACCGCCGCGAAAGGGCGCGTGAAGGCTACGAGCCGTCGCGCCGCCGTCGAGGAAGTCGAAGAAGAGGTCGCACCGGGAACCTCGGCGCTCGTCATCGTCGAGTCTCCCGCCAAAGCGAAGACGATCGGCAAGTACCTCGGGCGTGGTTACCGGGTGCGGGCGACGGTCGGTCACGTCCGTGACCTCCCCGAGAAGAAGCTTGGGATCGACCTCGACAAGGGATTCGAGCCCGAGTACGTCACCATCGCCGGCAAGGAAAAAACGCTGGCCGACCTCAAGGCGGCTGCGCGCGAGTCGACCGCCGTCTTCATCGCGACCGACCCTGATCGCGAAGGCGAAGCGATCGGCTGGCACGTCGCCGAGCAGATTCGCCGCAAGGGCGGGGCACCGATCCGTCGGATCCTGTTCCACGAGATCACCAAGGACGCAGTCCGCGCCGCGATCGACCGGCCGCGCGACATCGACCAGAAGCTCGTCGACGCGCAGCAAGCGCGCCGGCTCCTCGACCGACTCGTCGGCTACAAGGCGTCGCCACTCCTCTGGAAGACGGTCAAGAAGGGACTCTCGGCAGGGCGAGTGCAGACCGTTGCGCTTCGGATGATCGTGGAGCGCGAGCGCGAAATCCGCGCGTTCAAGCCGCAGGAGTACTGGTCGGTCGCTGCCCAGCTGCAAAAGGGGGGGCAGTCGTTCAACGCCAAGCTCCACTCGATCGATACCAGGAAGATCGAGATCGGGAACGCGGGGATGGCGAACGGGATCGTCGAGGAGGTCACGCGCGCCGCGGGTCGCCTCGCGACGGGTCTCAAGGGCGACGCGCGCGGAGCACTCGGTGTCTTCCCGGTTACCGACGTCAAGCGTCGCGAGCGCCGGAAGAATCCGGCTGCTCCGTTCACTACCTCCACGTTGCAGCAGGAGGCGGCGAAGAAGCTGGGCTTCGGCTCCAAGCGCACGATGCGCCTGGCGCAGGACCTCTACGAAGGGATCGAGCTCGGAAAGGAAGAGGGAGCGGTCGGCCTCATCTCGTACATGCGTACCGATAGTACGCGTGTCGCCGAGAGCGCGGCGCTCCAGGCGCGCGATCTCCTCGAGCGCGAGTACGGCAAGGAGTATTTAGCGACCGGCCCGCAGCTCTACGGATCGAGCAGCGCAAAGGCGCAGGCGGCGCAGGCAGCCAACACGCAGGACGCGCACGAAAGCGTGCGTCCGACCGATCCGGCGCGCCACCCCGACCAGGTGCGCAAGTACCTCAAGGACGACCAGTTCAAGCTCTATCAGCTCATCTGGCAGCGCTTCATGGCGTCGCAGATGGCGCCGGCGATCTTCGACACCACGACGATCGACTTCAACGTCGAGGGCGACACGCCGGTCAATGGCGCCGTCCGACACTTCCTGTTCCGCGCCACCGGGAGCGTGATCAAGTTCCCCGGCTTCCTCGCGCTCTATCGCGAAGCGCGCGAAGAGGGTGACGGAAAGGCGCTCGAGGACGAGCAGGCGCTCCCCGCCGCACAGGCCGGCGAGCGTATCCCGCTCGATGCGCTCAATCCCAACCAGCACTTCACGGAGCCCCCGCCGCGGTTCTCCGAGGCCTCGCTGGTGAAGGAACTCGAGCGGCTGGGGATCGGGCGACCGTCTACGTACGCGTCGATCATCTCGGTGCTGGCCGACCGTCGCTACGTCCTCCTCGAGCAGCGTCGCTTCACTCCGACCCCGCTCGGCGAGAGCGTGGAGAAGGTGATGGTCAAGCAGTTCCCGAACGTCTTCAACGTCGGCTTCACGTCGGAGATGGAGGAGGAACTCGACAAGATCGAGACTGGATCGCTGCAGTGGCGCGGCGTCCTGAAGGATTTCTGGGGTCCGTTCGAGGAATCGCTCGACGACGTCGACGTCCCGGCGCTCATCGGTGAGGCGCACGACCTTTCCGCACTGGAGACAGAGAAGTGTCCCAAGTGCGGCGGAAAGCTCCTTCCCAAGGGCGGCTTCTTCGGACCGTTTGTCGCCTGCGAGAATCATCCGAAGAACTGCGACTACACGCGACCGGTCAGTGGTGAGCGCAAGCCCGCGCAGTTGACCGAGTACAAGTGTCAGGAGTGCGGCGCACCAATGGTGATCCGTCATGGACGCACCGGCGACTTCCTCGGCTGCTCGCGCTTCCCCAAGTGTCGCGGTACGCGTTCGATGCCAACGGGGGTGCTCTGTCCCAAGGACGGCGGCTCCATCGCCCAGCGCCGCTCCAAGGCGCGTGGCAAGACGTTCTACGGGTGCGAGAACTATCCCGATTGCGACTTCGTGGTGTGGGACAAGCCCGTCCCGGAGAAGTGTCCCGAGTGCGGCTACGTGGGCGCCGAAGCGAAGTCGACCAAGACGCGTGGCGAATACCGCCGCTGCATCAAGTGCCAGAACGAGTGGGACGTCACCCCCGCCGAGGAACCCGCAAGCGTAGCGTAAACGAGTGTGGAGTCAGAATCGGCACTGAGAGAGGCTCGCGTCCCCCAAGGCCGCGAGCCTCTCGTCTTCTCGTCTTCTCGTCTTCTGCCCTTCTATCTTAGAGCATGCACCCTGCACCCCCTGTTCACGTCATTGGCGGCGGCCTCGCCGGAAGCGAAGCCGCGTGGCAGCTCGCCGAGCGTGGGCACGATGTCGTGCTGCACGAGATGCGACCACTCAAGGGGACGGCAGCACACCACACCGATCGGCTCGCGGAGCTCGTTTGCTCGAACACGTTCAAGAGCACCGAACTCTCGAACGCGCACGGGCTGCTCAAGGGGGAGATGCGCGCGCTCGGCTCAGTGATTCTGGCCGCGGCCGACGAGGCGCGGGTCGCCGCGGGCTCGGCGCTCGCCGTTGACCGGGACGTCTTCTCAGCGGCGGTGCACGAGCGCTTGCACGCGCACCCGCGCGTGACGGTCGAACGCGGCGAGATGACCGAGCTGTTGTCCCCTGGCATCGTGGCGACCGGGCCGCTGACGTCCGACGCCCTCACCGTGGCGATCCGCGACCGTCTCGGCGTGTCGGCGCTCGCCTTCTACGACGCGATCGCCCCCATCGTCGCCGTCGACTCGATCGACCATACGATCGCCTTCCGCGCCTCGCGCTACGGGAAGGAGACGATGGAGAGTGCGCCGGACGAGGGGGCGTACCTCAACTGCCCGTTCACCCGCGAGGAATACGAGGCCTTCATCGACGCGTTAGGCGCCGCCGACCAGTTCCAGGGGCACGCCTTCGACGAGGTTCCGTACTTCGAGGCGTGCATGCCCGCCGAGGAGATGGTGAAGCGCGGGCGTGACACCTTGCGATTCGGCCCGATGAAGCCGGTGGGACTTACGGACCCGCGAACCGGGCGTCGCCCGTGGGCGGTGTTGCAGCTGCGACAGGAGGACCGCGCCGGACAGATGTGGAACCTCGTCGGCTTCCAGACGCGGCTCCGCATCCCCGAGCAGCAACGCGTCTTTCGCATGGTGCCGGGGCTCGGCGCCGCCGAGTTCCTGCGCTTCGGATCGATCCACCGCAATTCGTATCTCAACACGCCCGCGGCGCTCACGCCGCATCTCTCGCTCAGGGACGACGACCGGCTGCTCTTCGCCGGGCAGCTGACCGGAGTGGAAGGCTACACCGAGAGTGCAGCGACGGGGCTCATGGCCGGGATCAACCTCGCGCGCCTCCTCGGTGGCGAGTCGCCGGTAATTCCGCCCCCGGTCACGATGCTCGGTGCGCTGTATCGCTACCTGCGCGAGGCCGACGCGCGCTTCTTCCAGCCGATGAACGCTAACTTCGGTTTGGTCGACGAACTTACGGATGCGCCGCGGGACAAGCGCCTCAAGCGCGAGCGCATTGCGGCGCGTGCGCTAGCGGCGCTGGAGGAGTGGAAGACGGCACACGGAGTGACGCCCGCGGGGGTGGGGGCGTGAGCAGGAGGGATCGGCGAGGGAGGGGGGAGCAGGTGAGAGGCGCGGGCGAGGCGAGCAATGCGCGCGAGGCGAGCACCGCGCGCGGCGCGAGCACCGCGCGCGGCGCGAGCAATGCGCGCGAGGCGAGAGGTGCGACCGAGGGAGTGGGGGCGGAGGCGATTGCAGGGAAGGGGGCAGGGGCGCGCGCGCGATCGCGATCGAGGACGGTGGGCAACGGTGGGGGGGCCCCCCCCCAACTACAAAATACCGCCGATTCCGAACGCGATCGTCATCATTCCAGCGCGCCCGACATCGAAACCGCAGCACGCCCCTCCGAACTCGCGACCTTCCTCCTGCACCTCGAGAAGGAGCGCGACGTCTCCCCGCACACCCTCGCCGCCTACGCCCGCGACCTCGACACCTTCGTCACCTATCTGGGTTCGCAGCGCGGTACCGACAGCGTCTCCTTCGACGGTGTCGACCGCCTCGTCATGCGCGGCTATCTCGGATTCCTCACCCGAAAGGGACTCGCTCGCCGCTCGATCGCCCGCGCGCTCTCCGCGCTCCGCACCTTCTATCGCTTTCTCCAGCGTGAAGAAGTGCTCGAGGTGAATCCGGCGCGCGCTGTCGGCACCCCAAAGCTCGAGAAGTATCTCCCAGGCTATCTCGATCGCGCGCAGGTCGACCTCCTCTTTCAGTCCGCCGAAGTGCGCGCGTGGGAAGGGACGTTCCCCGACGTGCGCAACCTCGCGATCCTCGAGCTGTTCTATTCCACAGGGATGCGCCTGTCCGAACTGCGCGGGATCAACGGCGTCGATCTCGACCTGGTGTCGCAGCAGGTCAAGGTGCGCGGCAAGGGACGCAAGGAGCGCATCGTCCCCATTGGCGATCACGCCGTGCGAGCGCTGCGCAACTACGAATCGAAGCGCGATGAACTCCAACGTACGCTGCGCTCCGCGGGACCGGGGAACATCGATCGCTCGGCGTTCTTTCTCTCCCGCACCGGCAAGCGACTCGGCACGCGCGCGATACAGCTTATTGTGAGCCGGTACCTGGAGCAAGTCGACGAGGACGCGGGGCTCTCCACGCACTCGCTCCGCCACACCTTCGCCACGCACTTGCTCGACGCCGGCGCCGACCTGCGCGCCGTGCAGGAGCTCCTCGGCCACGCCAGCATCTCCACCACGCAGATCTACACCCACACCAGCGTCGAGCGCCTCAAGCAGGTGCACCGCGCCGCGCATCCGCGGGCCTGACGCCGGGCGCGTCGCTGCAGGTGGTTTGTCTACACCTTCACCGTGCGCCGAAAGGACCCCGCGCTTCCACTTCCAGCAGGTCTCTCGCCATGAGCTCTTCCTTCCCGGGATTCCACGCCACCACCATCGTCGCCGTTAGGCGCGACGGCGCCGTCGCCATCGGCGGCGACGGCCAGGTCACGCAGGGCGACACGGTGATGAAGTCGCGCGCCCACAAGGTGCGCGCCCTCTCCGGCGGTCGCGTCGTCGCGGGCTTTGCGGGCGCCACCGCCGACGCCTTCACCCTCTTCGACAAGTTCGAGGAGAAGCTCAAGTCCTACAGCGGAAACCTCCCGCGTGCCGCCGTGGAACTCGCCAAGGAATGGCGCAGCGATCGCGTCCTGCGTCGACTCGAGGCGCTCCTCATCGTAGCGGACGAGTCGCACACCTTCCTGCTTTCCGGCACTGGCGACGTGATCGAACCCGACGACGGAATCCTCGCCATCGGCTCCGGCGGCTCCTACGCCCTCGCCGCCGCCCGCGCCCTCGTCGCCAATACCTCGCTCTCCCCCAAGGAGATCGTGCGCAAGTCCCTCGAGATCGCCGGCGAGATCTGCGTCTACACCAACACCAACATCACGATACTGGAGCCAGGGAGTTAGGAGGCACGCTGCTCTCGGCGCCCCCACCTCTCGTCTTCTCGTCTTCTGAAAACCATGTCCTCTAGAATTGACCAAGCGCTGGCCCGTCTCGCCGACCTCACCCCACGCCAGATCGTCGCCGAGCTGGATCGCTATATCGTGGGGCAGCGCGACGCGAAGAAGGCGGTGGCGATCGCGCTCCGGAATCGCTGGCGCCGGCAGCGTGCCCCCGAACCGATTCGCACCGAGATCTCGCCGAACAACATCATCCTCATCGGCCCGACCGGCGTGGGAAAGACCGAGATCGCCCGTCGCCTCGCGAAGCTCTCCGGCGCGCCGTTCGTCAAGGTCGAGGCATCCAAGTTCACCGAGGTCGGCTACGTCGGGCGCGACGTCGAATCGATGGTGCGCGACCTCATGGAGAGCGCCATCGACATGGTGCGCACCGAGCGCGAGGGGGAGATCGAGGACCTCGCGCACGAACGCGTCACCGAACGCCTCCTCGATCTCCTTCTCCCGGTCCCCACCGACGGAAAGCAGGCGACTGCCGGCGACGCGCCCAAGGGCGATTCGGCCAGTAGTGTCTTCGTCGTCTCCTCCAGCGGCGCCGTGCAGCAGGAGAAGGAGGGCGATGCCGCGCAGGAGCGCTACCAGCGCACGCGCGACAAGCTTCGGCACCTCTTGAAGGACGGACAGCTCGAGTCGCGCGAGGTCGAGGTCGAGGTCGCGCAGGCCGCATCGCCGGTCCTCGACGTCATGACGCCGCAGGGCGCTCCCGAGGGGATGGAGTCCTTCAGCGAGATGCTCAAGGACATGCTCCCCAAACGGACGAAGAAGCGGAGCCTCAAGGTCTCCGAGGCGCGCCGCGTGCTGCTGGAGCAGGAGCTGGACAAGCTGATCGACAAGGAGGACCTGATTACCGATGCGCTGGATCGGGTCGAGCGCATGGGGATCATCTTTCTCGACGAGATCGACAAGATCGCCGGCGCGCGCGCCGAGTCGGCCGGTCCGGATGTCTCGCGCGAGGGGGTGCAGCGCGACCTGCTGCCAATCGTTGAAGGATCGAATGTGCAGACCAAGTACGGCATGGTGAAGACCGACCACGTCCTCTTCATCGCCGCCGGCGCCTTCCACGTCTCCAAGCCGTCGGACCTGATCCCGGAACTCCAGGGGCGCTTCCCGATTCGCGTCGAATTGCAGCCGCTCACCGAGGCGGACTTCGTCCGCATCATGACCGAGCCGGAGAACGCCCTCACGCGCCAGTACGCCGCCCTCGTCGAGGCCGATGGCGCCCATCTCGAGTTCACCGACGAAGGGATCGCCGAGATCGCCCGCATTGCCGCGTTAGCCAATCAGCGAATGGAGAACATCGGCGCCCGCCGGCTGCACACGGTCATGACCACACTCCTCGAGGAAATCCTCTTTTCTCTCCCCGATCCCGGCACCAAGGCCGTCGAAGTGGATCGCGCGATGGTGCAGGATCGCCTCAAGAGCGTGCTCGAGGACGAGGATCTTCGAAAGTACATTCTTTGAGAAGACGAGTGGTCTGAAGACGAGAAGACGAGAGGTGTGTGCCGTGAGTGGTGTGCACGGAGGCAAGCGACCTCGTATCTTCTCCGTTTCCCCCTCATCCGGCTGCCGACGCCCCTCGTCTTCTCGTCTTCTCGTCTTCTCGTCTTCTCGTCTTCTGATGTCTCGTCTTCTCGTCTTCTGATCTCTCATGTCCGATTTCCTCGCCATCACCGACTTCTCTTCCAACGAGCTGCACGCCTTGTTTGCGCTCGCCGAGTCGATGCGGAGTGGGCGTTACGACAAGCGCCCGCTCACGGGGCGTTCGATGGCCATGATCTTCATGAAGTCGTCGACGCGCACGCGAGTGTCGTTCGAGGTCGGGACGTACCAACTCGGCGGCGCCGCCTTCTTCCTCTCGCCCCGTGATGTGCAGATCGGGCGTGGCGAGCCGATTGGCGACACGGCACGCGTCCTCTCGCGTTACGTCGATGGGATCATGATTCGCACGTTCGCGCACTCCGACGTCGAGGAGCTCGCGCGCGATGCCGACGTCCCGGTGATCAACGGACTCACCGACCTGCTGCACCCCTGCCAGGTGCTCGCCGACATCCTCACGATCCGGCAGCACCTCGGCACGCTCGAACAGCAGGTCGTCGCCTGGATCGGCGACGGGAACAACATGGCGAACTCCTGGCTCAACGCCGCATTCCGACTCGGCTTCACGTTGCGGCTGGCCTGTCCCGAGGGTTTCGACCCCGATCCGGCGATTCTCGCGCGAGCGCGCGAGCGAGGGAACGTGGAGCTCGTCCGCGATCCGGCGGCCGCGGTGCGCGGGGCTCACGTGGTCACGACCGACGTGTGGGCGTCGATGGGGCAGGAAGAGGAGCAGGAAGTCCGTGCTCGCGCCTTCTCCGACTTCTGCGTCGACGATTCCCTGATGGCGCGCGCCGAGCCTAACGCGATCTTCCTGCACTGCCTCCCGGCGCATCGAGGCGAGGAAGTCGCTGCGAGTGTGATCGATGGCCCGCGAAGCCGCGTCTGGGACGAAGCCGAGAATCGCCTGCACGTGCAGAAAGCCATCATGGCCGTGTTGATGGGGGGCGAGGCGCTCTAGCGTCCCGCCGCTCTGGGGCGACGCGGCACAACTCGCCCCGCCCCGTCACGGGGAGCATATTTCCCCGACCTTTCACTCACGCTCTGCCCGCCATGTCAGAACCGACCACGACCGCGCTCAAGCACACGCCGTTCCATGCGATCCACGAGGCACTCGGCGCGAAGCTGGTGCCGTTCGCCGGATTCGAGATGCCGGTGCAGTACCCCGCTGGGATCACCGCGGAGCACAACGCCGTCCGCGAGCGCTGCGGACTGTTCGACGTCTCCCACATGGGGGAGTTCCTCGTGCGGGGTCCCGGCGCTGTCGACTTCGTCAACTTTGTCACGACGAACGATGTGCGCGCACTCGTCGAGGGGCAGGTGCAATACTCGGGCATCCTCAATGACCGCGGAACCTTCGAGGACGATTGTCTGGTCTATCGTCAGCCCGAGGGGATCATGATGGTCGTCAACGCGTCGAATGCCGCGAAGGACTTCGCGCACATCGCCGCGAACAGTGGGCGATTCGACTGTACGCTCACCGACGTGAGCGACGACGTCGCGCTCCTCGCGCTCCAGGGACCGCTCGCGCGCGAGATCCTGCAACCGCTTACCGACGTCGACCTGTCGGCGATCAAGTACTACCACTTCGCGATGGGGCGCGTCGCCGGCGTCGATGACGTGTGCGTGTCGCGCACCGGCTACACCGGCGAGGACGGCTTCGAGCTGTACTTCCCGCCGGCGCACGCCACGACGGTGTGGAACGCGCTCACCGCCGACTCGCGCGTCTCGCCAGCGGGACTCGGCTGTCGCGACTCGTTGCGCCTGGAGATGGGGATGGCGCTCTACGGCAACGACATCGACGACTCCGTCACGCCGCTGGAAGCAAACCTTGGCTGGATCACCAAGCTCGCCAAGGGACCGTTCGTCGGGCGCGATGAACTCGTCAGGCAGAAGGAGGGTGGCGTTCCGCGCAAGCTCGTCGGCTTCACCTTCGCCGAGCGGGCGATCCCGCGTCACGGGTATCCGGTCTTCTGCAACGGCGAGCCTAGCGGTGCGGTGTGCAGCGGAACGATGAGTCCCACGCTCGGCATCCCGATTGGAACATGCTATCTCCCGACTGCATCGGCAAAGGAAGGAATGCCGCTCGAGGTGGAGATTCGCGGGAAGCGGGTGGCCGGAAGCGTCGTGAAGATGCCCTTCTACAAGAAGGGCTCGCACCTCTAAGCGACGGCAGCGGACGTGGCTTTCGACCTGGTGTGGGGATGCGCATCGCGATCCTGACCGTCTCCGACGCGGGGGCACGCGGGCTGCGCAAAGATGCGTCGGGCGACGCCATCGCGGCGTGGGCGGCGACGTCTGGACACGAAGTCTCGCAGCGCGCGATCGTCCCCGACGATACCGTCGCCATCGTGCGTACGCTGCTGCAGTGGTGCGACGGCAACCTTGCCGATGTCGTACTCACGACAGGCGGAACCGGCCTTTCCCCGCGCGATCTCACCCCTGAGGCGACGCAGGTTGTGCTCGAACGCCAGGCGCCCGGGATAGCCGAACGACTCCGCATTGCCGAGCTGCAGCGCTTTCCGCGTGCCGCGCTTTCGCGAGGACTCGCCGGCGTTCGTGCCCGCACCCTCGTGGTGAATCTCCCGGGTTCGCCGGGCGGGGTGCGCGATGGACTTGCCGCACTCGATCCCATCCTGGCGCACGCCGTCTCGATCGTGCGCGATTCGGCCACCGATCATTCCCCGGGCGCGCCGAGCGTCGCATGAGCGTCCTGATCACCCTGACCGACGTCGAGCCAGCGGTTCGACTCAACGCACTCCTCGAGCGCGAGGGGCTTACCACCGCGGTTGTCTCGCCACTCGACGACATGCGCGCCGCAATTCGCCGCGAGAAGCCCGAGGTCGTCGTCTTCACCGGGGCGCTCCTCGACCCGCACAACGTGCAGGTCGCCCGCGAGCTGCAATGGGAGGACGTGGCCGTTATTGGCTTCGCCGATGTCCGCGACGCCTCCATCGACCAGCGCCTGCGACTCCTCGGCTATGCGGAAGTGCATGACAAGCCCGTGGTGATCGAGGAGGCGGCGGCCGGCGTTCGTCGCCTGATGGAGCGGAAACGGCTCTCTCGCATCACGGGGCTCATCGGCGAATCCGAAGCGATTCGCGAGGTGCTGGTTACTCTCGAGCAGGTCGCACCCGTCAGCAGCACCGTACTGGTCGAGGGGGAGAGCGGGACGGGGAAGGAGCTCGTCGCGCGCGCGATCCACCAGCTTGGTCCGAGGCGCAACAAGCCGTTCATTGCCGTGAACGTCGGCGCGCTCCCCGAGACGCTGTTGGAGAGTGAGTTGTTCGGGCACGAGAAGGGAGCGTTCACCGGCGCCGCTGAGCGGCGCCTGGGGCGCTTCGAGCTGGCCAATGGGGGGACGATCTTCCTCGACGAGATCGGCGAGATCCCGGCCAACGTGCAGGTCAAGCTCCTGCGCGTGCTCGAGCAGCGAGAGGTCACGCGCGTGGGCGGGACGACGACCATCCCCGTCGACGTGCGCGTGGTGGCGGCGACAAACAATCCACTGCGCCTCGCGGTCGAGCACGGGACGTTTCGCGCCGACTTGTTCTATCGACTCAACGTCCTCCGCGTCTATCTTCCGCCGCTCCGCGAGCGCAAGGGCGACATCCCGATCCTCGTCCGTCGCTTCGTGCGCGATCTCTCGCGGGAGCACGATCGCCCGTTCCTCGGGATCAGCGCCGAGGCGATGCAGCTCCTGGTCGAGTACCAGTGGCCGGGAAACGTGCGCGAGCTGCGGAACCTCGTGGAGAGCATGGTAGTCCTCGCGCCCGGTCGGGAGATCGGTGCGGCCGACATCCCGCCGCAGATCCGCGACGGTGGCTCGCGCCTCCTCCCCGTTCCGATCGGCCCGGTGATGCGTGGGCATGCCGGCGCCGAGGGGCGCGAGCTGGAGTTCATCCTGCGGAGCCTCGTGGAGCTCAAGCTTCAGGTCGAGGAGTTGCGCCGTCGGCAGGACGAGGCGGCGCTGCAGCTCTCCGCGCCCTGGCTCGGCGAGGCGCGTCAGGGGATGCCGTACCCGGGGCTGGTCGGCGGCCTGGAGCCTATCGCCGAAGAACCCGAGGCGCACGGCGTGACATTGCGCGCCGGGATGACGATGGCCGAGATCGAGCGTGCCGCGATCGAGGCGGCGCTGCGCGAGTCGCGTGGGAATCGTCGCAAGGCGGCCGAGGTGCTGCAGATCGGCGAGCGGACGTTGTATCGGAAGCTGCGCGAGTATCAACTCGATCCCGAGCAGCTCGATGCGGACGCGCTCGATGCGGACGCGCTCGATGCGGACGCGCTCGATGCCGAGCGACTCGATTCTGAAGACGTCGACGTCAGCGACGAAGTGTAGCACGGCGCAACAAGGTTGCACCTCTGCGACGTGGCAACGTCGCGACGTTGCGCCGAATCGACGAAGCGCGCGTGCGTTTGGCTGCTGCAGTCGCCGACTTGCCTGACGATGCGCTGCCTGACGATGCATTCGGCAAACGGTGCGAAGGCGAACGCAATGCTGTGACGCATTGTCGATGTGTTGAGTCCTTGCGGATGTATTCGCGCCATCACACACTATCTTTCGCGCGCCCTGATTGTGGGAGCGTGAACGTGTCGGGGTGCAGTGCCACCATGCGGCGAGGAATCGCCGGATCAGCGGACGAGGCGCGAGTCACTCGTCGTGGAGGATGATGAATCCGCAACCCCAGTCGTCGCCATTGATCGCCGGAAGCGTGCTCCCCATTCGTCGTGCGGAGGAGTTGCTCGCGACGCTCCCCGGGGTGATCGCGGCGCGGATCATCGCCGGTGATTCGGGGGCCGTGGATGAGATCCATGTGCTGACGAGCAACGAGGTGACCGCGAAGCAGACCGTTCGGAACATCGAGAGTGCGTTGATCGCGCACTTGGGGATGCGGGTCGATCATCGGAAGATTTCGGTGGCGACGAGCCTGGAGCCGCGGCGTCCGAAGGAGGAAGGGGGTGCACAGGGGGGAGTCGGCGGGATGGGGAGCGCCCCGGGGGGGGCGCGCGGTGTCACGAGTGGGAGCGTGCCGGCGATCGCGACGGAGGCTACGCCTGTCGAGAATCGGCAGTTTTACTTCGAGGATGTCGAGGTGCGCCGGTCGCGGGCCACGGGAATTACGTGCCGCGTTACCCTAAGCAAGGGTGAGAAGTCCTTCATCGGCGAAGCCGAAGGCATGGAGAGCGAGCGGTCGCGGATGGAATTGGCGGCGCGGGCTGCGCTGCGTGCGATCGCGGAGGGGGAGCCTGGGATTCGGCCGTTCGATTTGAGCGGCGCGAAGGTGATCGAGGCGTTCGACCGTGAGTTCGTCTTTGTGGGGGTGAGTGCGCAGCAGGCACGCGCGAGCGTGTTGCTGACGGGGAGCTGCGAGGTCAAGGAGAGCCCCGAGACCGCCAGTGTGTTGGCGGTGCTGGATGCCACCAATCGTTGGCTTTCGCGCAAGTAATTGCGCTTTCGCGCAAGTAATTGCGCTTTCGCGCAAGTAATTCGCGCGTTAGGCCGACACTCACGAGCAGACCGGTTTTCGAACGAGCCTATCGGCGGTAGCGAACACACAATTGAGGCCCCCGTTCCCGTGCGAGCGAAGTAGAGCGGGAACACCAGCAGTACGAGCGGAGCCAACCTAAAAGGTGACGCTGGTATGGACATCGTCCAAGCAATTCTGACTGCACTCGCGGCTTGGGTTTCCTGGACTTAAGGCGGGGGCGGGGGCCCCTCAACTCTTCCTGTTCAGCGACATTCTGATGGTTGCGACGCTTGCAGAGCTCCAGACGGCCGTCCGACGAGTGTCGGAAGACGGCGAGCGTTCGCTCACATCGCGCTGAAGTAGAAACGTGCAGCGAACTAGGCGACTGGAGCCGCGGCCTTGGCGTGGTCTGGCCGAGATGGGTAAGTCTGCCAAGACCTCGACGTTGGTCAGCTCGTCACTCACGCTCGTGGTGGCGTCAGTCGCCGTAGCTGCATCTGCCTCGTTTGCACTCCTCTGGCGCAATTCGTCTGTTCCAGAATCCGAGACCGCCCTGCTGGGGATCGTGCTCGCGGCCCTTGGTGCGCTCGCTGATGTCTTCGCACATCATCACAGACGAGGCGCTAACGGATCGATTGCGCTGATTCCTTTTAGTGCCTGCGCGCTCGTTGACCCCAACGGATGGGGAGTCTTGTGGGTGATAGCAGGCGGCGCGATCGTGCAAGTCGCCCACAAGAGAGATGCGCTAAAGTCGGTCTTTAATGTTTCGCAAATGGCGCTTGGACTCTCTCTGGGAGTACTCGCCTTTCGCGCTGTCGGCGGCCAGTCACTGTGGCACCTACGCGGGCAGGGATTTCTTCCGAGCCTAGTCGCTTCGATTCTACCGGTGATGGTGTTGACGACAACCGCATTTTTCACGAACTCGGTATGTGTCAGTACAGTGCTCGCCGTTTCTCAGCGCACGTCCTTCGTTCGCATCTGGAAGGCGAATACCCTGGCCACGGCGCCGTATCATCCGCTCACCCTTCTCATCGTATTTTACGTCGCCTGGCTTAGCACGAATCTCGGAGCATTTGGTACGGCCGGAATGGTTGTGCCGATGCTAGCCGTTCGGCAACTCTATCGAACCACGATGGAGCTAACCAACGTCACCGAGGAACTGCTCGACTTGATGGTGGCGGCAATCGAGGCGAGAGATCCGTATACGTCAGGCCACTCAAAGCGAGTTGCCGAGGTCTCGAGAATCATTGCGACCGCTCTAAATCTCCCGTCGGCACAAGTCGAGCGCATCGGCGTAGCGGCGCTGTTGCACGACGTCGGCAAGATCGACGAGAATTTTGCCCCAATTCTCGCTAAGGAGGGTCGGCTTTCTCCCGAGGAATGGGAGATCATGAAGCGGCACCCAATTCGCAGTGCCCAGCTGGTAGGCATGCTCACAAGTCTGCGAGACTTGGTCGCGCCCGTTCGTCATCATCACGAGAACTGGGACGGAACCGGATACCCTGATGGAATCCGGGGCGAAAGCATTCCGCTCGCGTCGCGAATCATCATGTTCGCGGACACGCTGGACGCGATTACGACTGATCGTCCATATCGAAAGGCGCTTGACCCCGAGGAGGCGAGGAGCGAGTTCATAAAGTTTCGCGGCCGACAGTTCGATCCGGCGATATGCGATCGAGTGGTCGCGGACGACGTATGGATGCAGCTCTACTCCACCATCGTAGCACGGCGTGCGGCGGATCCGGCCTCAAAAACGAGCGCCGTCAAGACTCTGGCTTCCTAGTCACGCCTCGTCGCAGTGACCTCGAACGACGGATCTCGCGCACTTCCGTCGGGGGTGAGTCGATGCTCGATGGCTGCGTCAATCGGGAGATCGCGGGCGGAGGAGAACTTGTCTCTCGCCGATGCTCGATTAGGTAGCGTTGCGCAAGTTCGCGCGCTAGGTCGACTCGTCCAAGTCGACAGAGCAACTCAAAAAGAACCTCAGAGGTAAAGTCCTGCCTACCCATTGAGCGGCTGCGAAGGTGTAGTTCTAAGAGCTGATCAACCGGAAGGTTGCTTGGAGTCAGCTGATCTTCAAGAAGAGTGCGAGCAACCTCACTCGAAAGAAGTTGATGCGACTGATGAGGTACGCTTCCGTCCGCTATCGCAAACGCGTTCGGCGAAATTCCCGCAAGGAGTACAGGATCGCGAGTCGCATACGCTAGGCGAACGACTGCGGCATCGCGCATTTGTTGCAGCTGTAGAACCTCGTTCCCGACTCGAACGCCTTGCATCATAATCAGGCTTTCGTGCGCTCGATCGTAGGCTTGCTGCGCTATGCAACTATCGACCAGCTGCTCAAGCGTCGCAAAGGATTGATGTGGAAGCGCTAGCCTCTCAGTCAGCGCGAGAAGTTCTCGCAGCATTCGTTCCGCGTCATTAAATCTGGTCGCGCGCATTGCTCCGACAGCGGCGCGCCTTGCTCCTTGAATTTTGGTTCGATAGTCAGTGGACAAGCTCGAAGAAGCAGCCAGGCCGAGCGCGACGTCAAAAATCCTATTCGCATCGCCGATCGCGCAGTGGAAGACAAGCTCGAGAAAGAGCATTTCAGAATCGAAAGCTCTCGCCTCGCAAAGATCTTGGACGGATTCGAATGCGCGACGGATGACTGCAGCGTCGTAGCAATTGTCGGCGTACATGGCGCATACGGTCGCAGCTCGCACTCGAAGCTGCGGAGGAAGTCTTGGACTTTGGGCAAGCGCTAGGACGCCCGATAGTTCGCCGCTAGGGGCGTTAGACCAAATCGAGCTCTCTAGGAAAAGAAGAAGATAGTCGTTAGGCATCGATGCTAGCGTCGAGCCGCTTCGTCGAAGTTCACAGAGTCGTTCGTAGCTCTCCGCTATCAAGTGCCACTTGGCCGACAGTCGAAGTGCGACGAGAAGTCCTTCGGTCGCTTCTACCTCCTGCTGCATGGTGGAGGCAATGCGTCTCGCCGTCCCAAACGCCCTCTCCGCCTCCTCACCCATCCCCGCTCCGATCAGGCGATGCCCGAGCTTCATCGCGGCCGAAAACGCGCGGCGCATCTCTCCGGCGAGCTCCCAGTGAGTCACGCAATCGCCTAACAGCTCCACCGAGTCCGTCTCATCCGCCTCGTGCTCCAGCACAGCCGCGACCCGCGCATGCGTGAAGCGCACGACCCGGTCACCAGCCAGCGACTGCACAACCTCGCCAATCATTTGGTGGCGTACTCGAACGAGCGATCCGCCCCCCGTCACCAGTCCCGACGCGTCCAGCTCCTCCAGCGCGCGCATGCAGTCGGCGACCGGAAGCTCGAGTACCTGCGTCGCGCGCGACGTGGTCGCCCGCGACTCCAGCACGGCGACCGCCAGCATGACCTGCTGCGCCTCGGCGCCGAGTGCGCGCACCTGCGTCCCGATAAGCGCGGCGATGTTGTCTGGCGTCCGCTCAGGATCCCCGCCGCGCCCCACGTGGTTCGCGAGCTCGGTGAGATAGAACGGATTCCCGTGCGCCGAGCCCACCAGCATGTCGATCCCCGCCTCGTCGAGCGCGAGGTCGTGACGCTCGCACCAGCCGGACACGAAGTCCCTGGACTCGCCGTCGCTCAAGGGGGAGAGCGGCACATGCACGGTCAGCCGCTCGCACGACCGCACACCTAACGAGCCAAACCAGTCTGGCAACCGTCGCGCCGCAAGCAGGATCAGGACCCCTCGCGCGCCCACGCGATCCCACACGTCGACCAGCACGCGCCAGGTCGTCGGGTGCAACCGCTCGGCTTCGTCAATGAACACGATCAGCGGCGCCTCTTCGGCGATCGCCGACATGACTTCCGCAAAGGCCTGCACGAGCTGTGCGTACAACACGTCGGCAGCCATGCCGGCCACGCTGAAGGCGGAAACCGTCTCGGCGGTCCCCAGGCGCCGCAGGTACTGCAGGTGCTCCTGGTCGCACCCGAGCGCACCGGGAAGCGTCAACAGCTGCGCCCCCACGGTGATCAGCGTACTGAGCGGAGTAAACGAGTCGCCGGCAGACGTCGTGTAGCGCAGCACGCTCCCCCCGTCGAGTACCGCCAGGCGCAACAGTTCAGCGGCCATCCGGCTCTTGCCGATCCCCGCCTCGCCGCTCACGATCGCCGCCTGCGACCTGCCGCGCCGCACGTCGCGCCACACCCCGCGCAGCGTGGCAAACGTCTCCTCTCGCCCGACGAACGGCACCTCGTATCGACGCAGGAAGAGCGAATCGTCGAGCACTTCGGCCACTCGACGGCGAAGGATGCGCGCCGGCAGCTGCAAATTGACGTTTACCTTGCCGACTTCGGCCTCGTATGCCTCGAGCAGCCGCAACGCCTCGACCTTGCTCCCTTCCAGGGCGAGTGACTCGGCCAGAATGATCGTCCCGAGTTCGTTGAGCGGGTCGAGCGCGAGTAGCGCCCGCGCAAGCCGCCCCATCTCGTGAAAGCGCCCGCGCGCACGCGCGGCACTCGCCTCGTCGGCGAGCGCACGCCGTAGCCGCGCCGACGCCTGGGTCCGCAATTCCTCGACCCAGTCGAGATAGGGCTTCCCGAGCGACGGGAGGTATCCGGGGAGGAAGGGGAGGGTGCCGAGTCGGACGAGCTCCGTACGCGCCGGCTCACGATAGAGAAGATCGTGCACGTCGGCACTGCTGCGCGCCCAGTCGAGGATGATACGACCGGCGTTGAGTTGCACCGGGATCCCGAGCTGGCGAAGCCTGTACATCCCCTGCCGCAGGCAGTGGCGCCCGTCGTTGCCGATCGCGTGCGGCCAGAGGCGCGCGAGCACCTCGTCGCGCGCCACACCGTCGGGCGGCGCGGTCACGACGAGGAGGAGGATCGCGAAGTGCAGTTCCGAGTCCGGGGCGATCCGCCCCCCGGGAGCATCGAACGCACACTGACCAAATGTGATCGCACGCAGCACGAGCATTCTCCGCGGGGGCGGCACCACCGTTCGGGGATTAATGACTGTCCCCTGAAAAGTGGACCGCCCGCGTCACCTGAGCGTCACGCGAGCGGACGGAACATGTTCGGCTGCGGTTGTCACCGCGAGGGGCGACTCCCTTCGAGAGGCGAGGGGCACCTGTTGCACGCCCCCCACCCTCGGTCTCTACTTCTTGAGCACAGCGTCGACGATGCGGTCGGCGCCGACCCCTTCGGCTTCGGACTGGAAGTTCATCACCATGCGATGGCGCAGTACAGTCATCGCCACACTGCGCACGTCGTCCAGGTCGGGGACGGGGCGACCGTCCATCGCTGCACGCGCCTTGGCGCCGAGCACGAGGTACTGCGACGCACGCGGACCGGTGCCGTACGACACGTACTTCTTCACTTCGCCGACGACGTCGGGCTCCGAGGGACGCGTCGAACGCGCGAGACCGACGGCGAACTTCACCACCGATGGCGGCGTCGGCATGCGCCGCACGAGACGTTGCAGGTCGAGTACTTCGTCGCCCTTGAGCACGGGCTCGATGTCGACGTGCACCGCACCGGTGGTCGCCATGACGATGCGCTCCTCTTCCTCAAACGACGGATAGCCGACGTTGAGCTCGAACATGAAGCGGTCGAGCTGCGCCTCGGGAAGCGGATACGTCGCCTCCTGTTCGATCGGGTTCTGCGTCGCGAGGACGAAGAACGGCGACGGGAGCTTGTGCGTCTGGCCGGCGACGGTGACGGTGCGTTCCTGCATCGCCTGCAGCAGCGCCGACTGCGTCTTTGGCGGGGCGCGGTTGATCTCGTCGGCCAGGACAACGTTCGCGAAGACCGGTCCCTTCACGAACTTGAAGACGCGGCGCCCGGTGGCGTGGTCTTCTTCCAGCAGTTCGGTGCCGGTGATGTCGCCCGGCATGAGGTCCGGGGTGAACTGCACGCGCGAGAAGGAGAGATCGAGCGCCTCCGCGACCGTTTGCACGAGCAGCGTCTTGGCGAGGCCGGGGACGCCGACGATGACGACGTGGCCGCCGGCGAGAATCGCGGCCACCAGGTTCTCCACGATCTGTTCCTGCCCGATGATCTTGCGACCGATCTGCTGCAGCAGCGCTTTGCGCGAAACACTCAGCTTGCGCAGGAGCTGGAGGTCACGCTCGTCCTGCGCGCCCTGCGTCTGTTCGGAAGTCCCCACGCCTTGTCCTGGGAAAAAGTCGCCGGAAGGTAACGCGCGCCCCCGGTGCAAATAAGAGTGAGAGCGACCGGGTGCGCGACAGGCGGGATGACCCGCGAGTGGAGAACGCAAACGGCGAGCCTCGCGTTGGGCTCGCCGTTGTGTCTAGTAAAGCGCCGAGTTACGGGAGGGTGAATTGCACCCGCTGTTCGACCGGGTGATTCTCGCTTCGGAGCGATGCCACGGCGACGAACGCACCGTGCTGCGTGCTCGGCGTCCACTCGGCATCATAGGAGATCGTCTCGCTCGCGTCGAGGATTCGATTCTGCAGCGCCTGCGTGAACATGCGCCCATCGCTCCAGCGCCAGACCTCGCGACCGACGTCGTCGAGGATCACGATGTCGTGCGTGAGGCCCGATGGAAACGTGAGCTCCATGCGCTTGCCGGCGTTGTTCGTCACGTGCAGCGCGAATCGGACAGTCCCGTTCGCCTGGACGTCGAGGGACGAGACGACCGGCGGTCCGTCGACGAGTCGCTTGCGCGCAGCAGAATCGGCGGAGCGGGCGCGAGGGCCGCACGCCGACAGGAGCGCGACAGCGATTGAAGCGATGGCGACGGACCGGAACTGCATGCGCCGGAGTTCCCTACTGAGCATGGCGAGAGAGATCACAAACCGTGTACGTGGCGAACTTATCTGCGGCCGAATCGACAGTCAAGGACGAGGGATTCCATAACTTGAAGATTATCAGACGTTTCCGTCACAACATCTCAAGTTGGACCTCTCTAATCCGACGCCAGCCGGTTCGCTTGCGAAAAATTTCACAAACTCCTAGATTCCCCGCCCGAATGAGTGGGGAAACGGGACGGCGTCCTGCGGCGCCGGCGAGCGAATCCGAGGACGAGCGCGCCTCGCGCGCGTTCGGCAAGTACGGCGGGATCGGGCTGCAATTCGCGCTGTCGATCCTGCTCTTTCTCTATGCCGGGCAGTGGGTCGACCGACGTTTCCACTCATCGCCGTGGGGCGTGCTCGCGGGTGTTCTCGTTGGGGGATCGGCCGGTTTCTACAGCATGTATCGTCGACTGATGGCCGATCTCGAACGGGGCGAACGGGCACGGCGCGCGGCGCGCGACGCATCGTCGGAGCGCGACGAAGGCGAACGCGCATCGTGAAGGCGACGCTGCGATATGCGATCGCGAGCGCGGTGCTGCTGGCGGTGCTCGGCGTGGTGCTCCTGCTGGCTTATGGGGTCGAGATGCAGCGCGCGATCGTCTGGAGCGCGGGCGTCTCGTTCGTCACGCAGCTGGTGGCGTTCGCGATCGTACGGCGCATGGCGTCCAAGAACGTGATGGCAGGGTGGGGGCTCGGAGCGATTCTTCGCTTTGTCGTGTTTGCCATCTGGGCGCTGGTTTGCATCAAATCGTTAGGTCTTCCGTCGGCGGTGGCGATGGTCAGCATGGCCACCTTCCTGTTCGCTTCAACGTTGGTCGAACCCTTGTTCCTTCAGTCATGAGCGCGTTCCGTTCGCTCCTGCTCGTTGCTTCGCTGGCGGTCACCGCCGTGGCCGTCCCGCTCGCGGCGCAGGAGGCGCCGGCGCCGCAGGTGCACGAGCCGCAAGCGCACGAGGCCGTCGAGGGGCCGTCGTCAGGCGCCGAACACATCGACATCATCACGCCGCACATCACCGACTCGCACTTCCTCGAAGTCCCCACCTTCTTCCCGCCGTTCGCGAAGGAAGTGTGTATCGGGCACCGAGTGAGCGAGCACGAATGCGAGGCGTTGTGGAAGCCGGTCAAGATCGGCGCGTATACGGTCGACCTGTCGCCGACGAAGCACGTGGTGATGATGCTGTTCGGTGCGATCCTGGTGAGCGTGTTGCTGATCCTCACCGCGCGCGCGCACAAGCGGCACACGCATGAGGTGGGGCATCCGAAGGGCTTCGCTGCCGGTATCGAGGCGATGGTCCTCTACATGCGGAATGAGGTCATCCTCCCGAACGTGGGGCACCACGGGAACGGATTCGTCCCGTTCCTCCTGACGATCTTCTTCTTCATCCTCACGGCGAACCTGCTCGGCCTCGTCCCCTACGGATCGACAGCGACCGGCAACATCGCGGTGACGGCAACGCTCGCCATCATCACCTTCTTCGTGGTGGAGATCGCGGGAATGCGGGCGCAGGGCGTCGGATATCTCTCGACGCTCTTCTACTGGAACAACGACCTGCCGATCGTGATGCGCGTCCCGATGTTCCTGATCATGTCGCCTGTGGAAATGATCGGGAAGCTCACCAAGCCGTTCGCGCTCGCCATCCGACTCTTCGCCAACATGACCGCCGGCCACATCGTGGTGCTGGCGTTCATCGGACTGATCTTCACGTTCGCCGGACCCGTCTCCACCGCGCCGTTCCTGATGGCGGTGGCGATCATGCTGCTCGAGATCTTCGTCGCCTTCCTGCAGGCCTTCATCTTCACGCTCCTGGCGAGCGTGTTCATCGGCCAGATTCGGGAGTCGCATCACTAGCACTGCACGTATCACGCAATCGTTTGTCTTGACGATCCCGGCGTGGCGCTGCCGGGACGACGCGTACCCGGCCGGGCGGCCGGGGATGCCTGTTGGGCCCCGGGGTCCGTCGACAGGCAGCGATGGATGGCTCCTCATCGCACGGCGCTGATTCTTCTGCACCTTCACTTGCCGTCAGGCACACAGGTCCATCATGGCTATTCTTCCGCTCCTTCAGGCTGCTGCTGAAGTCACCAGCAACAACCAGGGTCTTTCGCTGATCGGTGCCGGGCTCGGCGCCGGCCTCGCCGTCATCGGCGCCGGCATCGGCATCGGCAACATCGGTGCGCACGCTGTCGAAGGGATGGCGCGTCAGCCCGAGGCTTCGGGGCGCATCCAGACCGCGGCGCTCATCCTCGCGGCCCTCATCGAGGGCGCGGCGCTCTTCGGCGTCGTCATCGCGTTCCAGATCCAGGGCAAGTTCTAAGCTCCTCGACGCGTCGGGTCCCCCGGGGGATCCGGCGCGCCACCTGTCAAGACATCCACGGCCACCGCCGCTTTCCCATGCGCCTCCCCATGCGCCCTCTCGCCCTCTCGTTCCTCCTCTCGCTGGCCACGCCGACGTTGGCGTTCGCCGCCGAGGAGGGTGGCAAGCCGAATCTCCTGTCGCCTAACGGCGGCGTGATGTTCTGGACGCTCGCCATCTTCGTCGTCCTCCTCATCGTCCTCTCGAAGTATGCCTTCAAGCCGCTGATCGCCGCGGTTGAAGCGCGCGAAGAGGCGCTCGAGGCGGCCATCGTCGCGGCGCGCAACGACCGCGAAGCGGCCGCCAAGCTCCTCGCCGAACAGCAGCAGGCGCTCGACGCGGCGCGCGCCGAGGCGCAGAAGTTCATCGCCGACGGTCGCGCGACTTCGGAGAAGCTCCGCACGTCGATGCTCGAGGAGACAAAGGCGGCGCAGCAGGACCTCCTCGAGCGTGCGCGACGCGACATCGAGGGAGAGAAGGCTCGCGCGATCGCCGACCTGCGCCGCGAAGCCGTGGACCTGGCCCTCGCCGGTGCCGGCAAGCTGATCGCCCGCAACCTCGACGACGCCGGCAATCGCAAGTTGGTCGAGGATTTCCTCGCGTCGATCCCGGCCGCAGGGGCGAAGTAAATGCGCGATACGACCATCGCGCGGAACTACGCCGAGGCGCTGCTGGCGCTGGCGCGCAAGGCGAACGCGCTCGACGCGTGGGGGAGCATGATCTCCGCGGTGTCGGACGCCGTCGAGCGCGATCCGCGCCTCGCAAACTTCCTCGCCGCGCCGCAGGTCCCGGCGGCGCAGAAGAACCAGATCATCGAGAAGGCGTTCGGTCCGGTCCTCCCCAAGCTTCTCGTGCGCTTCCTGCAGAAGCTCGTCGACAACCGCCGGCAGACGCTGATCCCGGAAATTGCGGTGGAGTACGCCAACCTCGTCGACGAGACCGAGGGGCGCGTCCACGCGCAGGTCACGCTGGCGCGCGAGGCCTCGGAGGCGGATCGTGCGCTGATTGCGAAGCGGCTCTCGGAGCGGCTGGGGAAGGTCGTCGTCCCGCACCTGCACGTGAACCCGGCGATCCTCGGCGGCGTGATCGTGAAGGTTGGGGACACCGGGATGGAGGGCTGGGTCAAGAAGGGGTTGGCGTCGTTGCGCGCGCGGCTGGCGCGCGCGGGGCGTTAGGCGGGAGCCGCGCTGGCGCGCGACTGGACGGGAGACGGGGGACGGGGGACGGGAGTGCTCGCGGCGTGGCCGCTCGCGTTATTCAGGGAAGCGCTTCGATCGGGGATTCCGACGAGGCGCTTCTGCGTTTCAGGCACGCTGGTTGCGAGGTGTGGGGGGGAGACTGATATTGCCGCCACCGCCCAGGCGGTGGCCCGCGCCCCGCCGCACGCGCGGTTGCCCATACGATCTGTCGAATACATGACCCAGCGGATGCACCAGAGTCCCAGCGCTTTCGTACCGCCAGGTGCGCTTGAACGCCACGTCGCCGTCGCCGTCGCCGTCGCCGCGACGCGACGTGCGAACCTCGCGCGCGTGGGCGGGCCGTCAGATGCAACGGTTTGTGCGTGCGACGCATGCGCGGAGAGAGGAGCATGAGCGGGCCGGCAGACGTGCGGCGCGTCTCCAAGCCGTGGGGACACGAAATCATCTGGGCACACACGGATCGTTACGTCGGAAAGATCCTGCACATTACCGCGGGACAGGCGCTCTCCGTGCAGTATCATGAGCGAAAGGACGAAACCGTCTATCTCCTCACGGGTGAGCTCAAGTACTGGGTGCAGCTCGAGGGAGAATCGGAATTGCGCGACATGCGGCTCCGCGAGGGCGATGCGTTTCGCATCACCCCGGGGACGATCCACTACATGGAAGCCGTGACCGATTGCGACGTGCTCGAGGCGTCGACGCCGGAGCTGGACGATGTCGTGCGCATCAAGGACCGTTACGGACGAGAGGGGACCAGCGCGCCATGAAGGTGATCATACCGCTCGCGGGGAAGGGGACTCGGCTCCGGCCGCACACCCACATCACCCCGAAGCCCATGCTCAAGGTGGCCGGCAAGCCGGTGATGGACTACGTGATGGACGACGTGGCCAAACTGGGGAATGTCGACCAGGTCATCTACATCACCGGGCACTTGAAGGAGAAGGTCGAGGCGCACGCGAAGAGCGCCTTTTCGATCCCGGGTGTGTTCATCGAACAGCAGGTGCAAGACGGGACGGCGGGGGCAGTGGCGCTGGCCAAGCCGTACGTCGATGCCCCGGTGTTGATCATCTTCGTCGACACCATCTTCGATGCCGATCTCTCGGTGATCAACAACACCGATGCCGACGGGATCATCTGGGTGAAGGAGGTCGAGGACTACCAGCGCTTCGGCGTGGTGGTGACCGACGCCGACGGGCACATGACGAAGATCGTCGAGAAGCCCAAGGAGCCGATCTCCAAGCGCGCGAACATCGGGCTGTACTACATCCGCAACTGGCGCCTGCTCTACGAGGGGATCGCTCACGTGCTGGCGTCGCCGGCGAACGGTGGGGAGTACTATCTCACCGATGCCTTCCAGTACATGATCGACCACGGGGCGAAGATCAAGGTGATCGACGTCGAGGGGTGGTACGATGCCGGCAAGCTCGACACGCTCCTCGAGACAAACCGCGCGATGCTGGACAAGGGGCGCGGGCGTGTCCCGACGGGGATCGATGCGGCGCAGCTGGTGCAGCCGGTGTACATCGAGGACGGCGTCACGATCACCAACTCGAAGGTCGGGCCGAATGTCTCGATCGGTGCGGGGAGCGTGATCGAGGGCTCGACGCTCCGCGACGTGGTGATGGGATCCACGTCGGCGCTGACCAACTGCACCCTGCATGACTCGCTCATCGGCGACGACGTGACGCTGTCGGGAGTGAAGGGGAGCGTCACGATCGGCGACCATTCCGAGGTGCGCGCGGACGGCTGAACGTGCCCCAGCCGGGGCACATTCCATGGAGGTGCGATGGCAGAGCCGACCCACCCCGTGCTGGTGATCGGCGCCGGACCCGCGGGACTCGCGACCGGCGCCTGCCTGACGCGGAAGGGGATCGCGTTTCGCCTCCTCGAGCGCGGCCCGACGCTTGGCCATACCTGGGAGAACCTGTACGACTCGCTCGTCCTGCACACGGGACGGCACATGTCCACCCTCCCGGGTCGGCGGTATCCTGCCGGTACGTCGCTCTTTCCGACGCGCGAGCAGTTTCTCCGCTACCTGCGTGACTACGCCGACGCGAACGCCCTAACCGTCGAAACCAGCTGCGACGTGCGCGAGCTGCGCCGCTCGTCTCACGGGTGGGCGGCGGTCCTCGCGGATGGCAGCCGGATCGAGGGGAGTTCGGCGGTGGTGTGCACCGGCATCGTCTCCAATCCGCGCGTGCCGCAGCTCGAGGGGCGCGAGGCGTACCGAGGAGTGTTGATGCACTCGGTCGAATATCGGCGCCCGGACGCCTTTGTCGGGCAGCGCGTCCTCGTGGTAGGGGTCGGGAATTCCGGCGGGGAGATCGGGAGTGAACTCGCCCGCGCGGGCGCGAAGGTCACGATGCTGGTGCGGTCGGGCGCGCACGTCGTCCCGCTCTCGATCGCGGGGATTCCGATCCAGTACCTCTCATCGGTGGTGCGCCGACTCCCGCGCGCCGCGCAGGAGATGGTGGTGCGACAGGTCGGGCGGATCACGGTGCGACGGCGCGGGGCGCCAGTCCTCCCGCTCCCGCCGCACTCGCCGCTCGACGGGATCCCGGTGATCGGATTTCACCTGGTGGACGCGATCCGCGAAGGGAAGGCGACGTTGCAGCTGGGGGAGATCGAGCGGCTCACTGCCGAGGGGGCAACGTTCAGTGACGGAACCTCGGCGCCATTCGACGCGATCATCCTGGCGACCGGCTTCGAGGCGGCGTTAGGCATGCTGGGGACATTGATCACGCACGACGTGCGCGGATTCGCGACGCGCCGCGATCGCGTCACGAGCGCGGACCAGCCGGGGCTTTACTTCGTGGGACACAACTACGACGCCACGGGCGGCTTGGCCAACATCGCCCGCGACGCGCAGATCGTTGCGTCGCACATCGATGACTGCCGCGCCGAGGCTGTGCGCATGGCCCGGCGTCGCGCGCGGGCACAGCGCGAGGTGATTCCGCACTAACTGGCCGAAGCGCCCCGGTCGCTCCCCGAGGCCAATGCGGCGCCCGGCTCGTCAGGCCAAGCCGGCCGCCGCGGCGAGGACCGTCATCGCCCGCACGAGACCCAGCGATCCGTCGCGATTCTCGAACCACTCACGCGAGGTGTGCACGTCGCCGCCTCGCCCCCCCGCGCCGACGGCGATCGCCGGTATCCCCAGATGCAGCGGGATGTTGGCATCGGTCGACGCGATCGCGCTCTCCGGGGTGCGCGCGACTAGGCGCGTCGAGTAGATGGCGGCTTCGGCTAGGAACGAGTCGCCGGCGATCGCTCCGCCCGGGCGATCGCCAACGACGTCAAATGACAGCTGCAACGCCGGCGACCCGTGGCGTCGCGCGCGGTTGTGCTGGTCATGCACCTGCCGAGCAGCGGCGACGATCTCGCCGTCGAGGCGTTCGAGCTCGCTCGCCGAAGTGAAGCGCAGGTCGATCTCCAGCCACGCGTCGCCGGGGATCGCGTTGATCGCCGACCCTCCACCGATGCGGGAGACGGTCAAGGCGGTGCGCGGGGCAGCGGCGATGGGCCACGCCGCGACGCGGGCGGCGAGATCGGCGACGGCATGCACCGCGTTCGCCACGCCGAAGGCGGCCCAGCTGTGGCCGCCCGGGCCGGAAAAGGCGATGCGATAGCGCCGGGTGCCTAACGCGTGGGTCACCACGCGCTCGTCGCCGGCGCCGTCGAGGGCGATGGCGGCGTGCGCGTCGGCCGCGACGGTCGCGAAGAGGTGACGTGCCCCGCGCAGGTTGCCGCTCCCTTCCTCCCCGGTGGTGGCAACGAAGAGGATCGGGCGCTCGGTGCGCACACGGGTCGATTCCATCGCCTCGGCGATGGAGAGCATCCCGGCAATCCCGCGCGCGTTGTCGCCGATCCCCGGACCGACGAGACGGTCGGCCGTGCGCAGCACTTCGTGCGAGACATCGTCCGGGAAGACGGTGTCGAGATGCGCGCAGACCACCACGGGCGTCACGCTCGATGCGCCCGCGCGCTCGGCCACGACGTTTCCGGCGGCATCGATCGATGCGGGCAATCCGAGACGGCGAAAGTCGCGCTGGACGGCGAGGGCGCGCGCTTCCTCGCGTCCACTCGGCGCGGCGATCTGCGCGAGCGCGACCTGGCGATCGATCGTCTGCGCGTCGCGCTGCACGAGATGTCGCCGAGCAGGGAGGAGGGCGTCGAATACGCGCCGCACGGTTGTCGCCCGCGACGTGGACGTGGCGTGGGGGGGCATGCACGGTATTTGTGGCGCGACGCGTCGCTGCCGCAAGACCGCCGTGTCTGCGGGAGCGAATAGATTTGCCCCATGGCACGCCCCAAGCTCCCGCGTACGGTCATCGCGCTCTCGATCGTGTCGCTCCTGACCGACGTGTCGAGCGAGATGATCTATCCGCTCGTGCCGCTCTTTCTCACGAGTGTGCTGGGTGCGGGGGCGATGACGCTTGGCGCGATCGAGGGGACGGCGGAGACGGTCGCATCGCTCCTCAAGTTCGCCAGCGGATGGTGGAGCGACCGGCTGGAGCGGCGAAAGGGACTGGTGACGCTGGGGTACGCGATCTCCTCGGCGCTTCGCCCGCTCACCGGGCTGGCGACCATTCCCGCGCACGTGTTCGCGATTCGCGTAGGGGATCGGGTCGGGAAGGGGATTCGGACGTCGCCGCGCGATGCGATTCTCGCCGATTCAGTCGCGGCCGACGTGCGCGGGCGCGCGTTCGGCTTTCACCAAAGCGCCGACCACCTGGGGGCCGTGCTCGGCCCGTTGGTCGCGTTTGCGCTCTTGCGGTGGGCGGAGGTCTCGCTCCGGACGGTCTTCCTGCTCGCGTCGATTCCCGCGGCGGGGGCGGTGGCGGTTCTGGTGTTCATGGTGCGCGAGGATGGGAGGCGCAATGAAATGGTGAAAGGGGGCAGCGGGGATGGGGCGACGTTTCATTCGGGGGGGGACCCCGCGCCGGGAGAGATTTTCTCCACTGAAGCCGACGCCGCGTCGCGCGAACCCTTCGCCTCACACGCCGATTCGGCGGCGCGTAAGCAGTCTGGCACGAACGCGGATCTCGCGTCGCCGGAATCGGCGCCGCTCGGCGGGCGCTTCCACGCCTTCATTGCGGTGATCCTGCTGTTCACGTTAGGCAACTCCACCGACGCCTTTCTTCTCCTCAGGGCGCGCGACCTCGGCATCGCCGGAACACTCATCCCGATTCTCTGGGCGGTCTTCCACGTCGTGAAGTCGGCGGTGGCCACTCCAGCGGGAGCGCTCTCCGATCGTGTGGGGCGACGGGCGCTCATCGTTGCGGGCTGGTTGGTGTACGCGGCCGTCTACCTCGGCTTCGCGCGCGCCGAGGGCGCGACGATGGCGTGGACGCTCTTCCTCGTCTACGGCGTCTACTTCGGGCTGACCGAAGGGGTGCAGAAGGCGCTCGTCGCCGATCTCGTCCCCGCCGCCGCACGCGGGCGCGCCTTCGGGTGGTACAACGTAGCGCTCGGACTCGGCGCGCTCCCCGCCTCGCTGATGTTCGGAGCCGTATGGGATCGCTGGGGCGCGCCGGCCGCGTTCACGCTTGGCGCGGCGATCGCGGCCGCGGCGGCGCTCCTCCTGCTCGTGGTGCTCCCGACACGGAGCGCGGCTGGGCGCTAGTGGAGTAGTGCAGGAGCGGCAGTCTGTCCTGCACTCGATGCGACTGCCGGCGTGACGCGCTGGACGATCTCGCGCAAGGCGCCGTAGTAGGTCTCCTTGTCGGCGCTGAAGGCGTCCATGTGTCCGCCGCGCACCGAGACGAGTCGCTTTGGCTCCTTTGCGGCGGCGAAGAGACGCTCGCTGTGTGCAAAGGGGATCACGTCATCCTCGGGCGAGTGGAGAAAGAGCTTCGGCTCGGTGATGGTCGGCATTCGCTCCAACGACGGAAAGCGTTGGCTGCCGATCAGCCTGACCGGGAGGAGGGGATAGAGTTCCTGCCCGCGGTCCACGACCGACGTGAATGCGCCTTCGAGGACCAGCGCGGCCGCATCGACTTCGGTGGCGAGTTCGGTCGCCACTCCGGATCCGAGCGAATGTCCGAAGATCACGATGTGATCCGCCGGCACATGCAGCGAATCGGTGAGATATCGCCAGGAGGCCAGCGCATCGGCATACATCCCGGTTTCGGCGGGCTCACCCTCGCTCTCGCCAAAGCCGCGATAGTCGAAGGCGAAGAGGTTGACCCCGATGTCGCGCGTGAAGGCGTAGAACTCCGGGCGCTCTCCGTAGCCGATGTTGCCATAGTTGCCATGACAAACGAGGAGCCACATCCCGCTCGAGTCGCCTGCGGCAGCGGGAATGATCCACGCGCTGAGTTGCGTCCCATCGGTCGAGCCATACCGAACGGTGCGCTCCCGCAGCTTGAACACTTCCGCAGGGGGCGTGAGGGCGCGATCGGCGGGGTGGAAGACCATCCGCTTCTCGGCACCCTTGACGGCGGCGACGATTCCAACGTAGCCGAGCGCGACGGTCGAGAGGACGAGCTTGACGAGTCTGTGCACTGGAGGAGCGGAGAGGCGAGACGGTGACGCACGGGGGAGCGCGCGCAGCGCTCCTCGCAGGGACGCCGCAGGGGTGGGGGGACGTCACGCCGCCGCGCCCTCGAGCGTTCGCGTCGCGCTCGCCGGACCGCGCGGGCGCGACGATGTGCTTGGGCGTCAGTTCAGCAGCAACGCGTCCCGGGGCGCGAATATTTGTCGTTCAGGCGCTGCTTCACGAACTCGTCGCGCGAGAGCGGGGGCGAGTCGGGGTGGCATTGCGCCGCATGCGCCAGATACGTGTCGTAATCCGGGGCGCCGATGATGCGATTCAACGTGCTTGTTGCGCGGGTGAGGCGCTCGAGCAGATCGGTTGCACGAATCATCGTTGTCCTCCATTCGCCTGCGCGCGTTGCGCGGTCAAGTTTGTCTCGAACAGGTCGAAGATGCGCCGGTACTCATCGGTCCATGACGAGGGGCGCACGAAGCCGTGATTCTCCACCGGGTAGACGGCGAGGTCCCACCCCGTCTTCCCCAACTCGATGAAGCGTTCGGTCAGCCGCACGATGTCCTGGAAGTGCACGTTGGTGTCGACCATGCCGTGCGCCATGAGCAAGGGATCCTCCAGACCTTGCGCGAAGAAGATCGGGGACGAGCGCCGGTAAGCGAGCGTATCCTGCTGCGGCTGGTTGAGAATGCGCGCCGTGTAGCCATGGTTGTAGTGCGCCCAGTCGGTCACCGAGCGCAACGCGGCGCCGGCGCCGAATTCCTTGGGGGCGTTGAACAGCGCCATGAGCGTCATGAAGCCGCCGTAGCTCCCGCCGTAGATCCCGATGCGTTCGGGATTGATGCCAAACGTCTTCTGCAGGTAGCGTGAGCCGTCGACCTGGTCCTGCAGGTCGCGCCCGCCCATCCAGCGGTAGATCGCCGTTCGCCAGTCCCGCCCGTAGCCGGCACTCGCACGGTAGTCGATGTCGAGCACCACATATCCCTTGCTGGCGAGGAAGTGGTTGAACATGTACTCGCGCGAATAGCTGGACCAATAGTTGTGCACGTTGTGGAGGTATCCCGCGCCGTGCACGAAGATGACCGCGGCGCCGTTCGGCGTGGCGTGCATGTCTTGCGGCTTGTAGATGCGTGCCGGCACCTCCACGCCGTCCGATGCGGGGACCTTCACGATTTCCGGGACGCGCCAGGGATAGGCGAGCCACTCGGCGGTCGGCGACGTCGTCAGCTGGGCCAGCGTTGCACCTGCCCGATACGGCCCAACAAAGAGTTCGGGGGGGCGGTTGGCGGTGGAGAAGACGTCGGCGATCGTGCGGCCGTCGGGAGAAACGGTGACGGTGTGACCGCCGACGGTCGTGGTGATGCGCGTGGCGGCGCCTCCGGCGAGCGGGAGTCGATAGAAGTGTCGCTCGAACGGCGAAACCTCACTCGTGTGCAGCTCGAACGCGGAGCGATCGCCGCTCAGCTGCGCGTCGAGGACTTCGAACTTTCCCTTGGTGAGCTGGCGGCGGTCGGCGCCGTCGGCATTGATCGTGTAGAGGTGGGCGTAGCCGTCGGCCTCGCTCACGAACCAGGCGCCGCCGTTCCCCGGGAGCCATCCACCGCACGGGTAGCACGGTCCGCCGACCCACGCCGAGTCGCGGAGCACGTCGAGCGTCGTCAGGCGCGCGGAGTCAGCATCGACGCGCTGGATGTAGCGCGCCTTGAAGTCGCGCTGCTCGGCGAACAGCAGCGCCTGGGTCCCGGCGTCATTCCAGCCGAGGAGCGCGGTGATCGACGGGATCGCCGTCGTGTCACCGGGGATCGCATGCAGCCACCGCACGCGCCCCGAGGGAAGCTCCATGACCCCCGCGCGTCCGCCGCCGAGGACGTCGCCAACTTTGGTACGGACGAGGAGATCCTCGGTGTAACCGCTCAGCGTGACGAACTTCGGGACGACGGTTTGCTTCGCGTTGTTGGTCGAGATCGTCGTCGTGAAGAGGAGCGTGCGACCGTTGGGGCTGACGGAGAGCTGGGTAACGCGCTCGTTGGGATTCAGGTAGAGGATCTTTGGATAGCGCGCGAGCTCGGCGTCGCGCTCCGCCTTGGCGATCGAGTCGCGCGTGACCTCGTCGCGCACGACCTCGAACAGCTCCTTCTGTTGCGTCTCGAGCTGGGAGCGCTGCGCGTCGAGCTTGGGCGGGGTAGGTGGCGCCGGTGCGGGACGGATGTCCGTGAGCTGCTCGATGCGCGGCGTATCGAGGTCCATCGCCATGATGTTGCTGCCATCGCGGACGAAGAAGACGCGCTTCGCGTCGGCGGAGAATGCAGGGGCGCGCTCGATCGTCGGCGTCTGCGTGAGTCGACGCGCGATGGAACTCCGGAGATTGACGAGGTACAGATCCCCCTCGTACGACACCACGCGCTGCGTGCGATCGCGGGAGAGGTCGCCGTCCTCGAGGAGCGGCCCGACGGAATCGCGCTGCGCCTTGGGGACGAGCTCCGGCTTCGCCCCGGCGGCTGCGCGCACGCGATACAGCTCCGACTCTGTCCGCCAGTCGGTGCCCGGCGGGAGCCATTCGAAGTAGATCCACGCGCCGTCTGAAGTGAAGTGCACGCGTTGCGGCTCGCGACCGTACAACTCCGGCCCACGCATCATCCAGGGAATCGTGAGTTCCGGAGCGCGCGCAGCACCCTGCGCGACAATCGACGCGGGTGCGACGGCGCCCGTCAGGAACAACGCCGCCGCGCCGGCGAAGGCGCGTCGCACGAAGCGCGGGACAGAGGGGCGACGCGATGAACGCGCGCTGCCTGCGTGGCGCGATGAACGGTTCGCGACTGGAAGGCGCAATGAACGCGCGCTGCCTGAGTGCGACGTGCCGGATCGCCTCGGTTGCACGCTCAATCTCCGACCGCGACGGCGCGCGGCTCGAACGGGATCTCGCTGCTCCGCGCCGGCTTGCGCCCCTGGATAACGGCGAGCCACTCGCTTGCCGACGCGGCGATCACGATGACGACGGAGATCAGGAAGAAGGCGGTCACCGCGGCATCCACGCGGTCGTTGACGACGAGGCGGGCGGCGTCGCCCATGGTCTTCACGTTAGGCGGCAGGGTTCCCGCAGCGATCTGCTCCTGCACGACGCGTGCGTGCGAGAGGAAGCCGAGCTTGGGGTCGGCGGAGAACATCTTCATCCAGCCGGCAGTCATCGTGACGATGCACAGCCAGGCGAGCGGAATGAGCGTGACGAAGGCGTAGCGCGCCTTCCCCATCTTCACGATCACCGTGGTCCCCACGCAGAGCGCGACGACCGCCAGCAACTGGTTGGCGATGCCGAAGAGGGGCCAGAGCGAATTGATCCCGCCTAACGGGTCGACCACCCCCTGGTAGAGGAAGTAGCCCCACGCGCTGACGAACATCGCGCTGGAGATGAGGACGGCGGGATACCAGGCGACGCGCCCGAGGGGCTCGTACGCATGTCGCAACAAGTCCTGCAGCATGAAGCGCCCCACCCGCGTCCCCGCATCGAGCGTGGTGAGGATGAAGAGCGCCTCGAACATGATGGCGAAGTGGTACCAGAGCGCCATCGCCGTCGTCCCGCCGAGGACGTTGGAGAAAAGATGCGCCATCCCGACGGCGAGTGACGGCGCGCCCCCTGTGCGCGAGAGGAGCTTCACCTCGCCGACGTTGGCGGTGAGTTGCGCGAACTGCTGCGGATCGAGGGTGAAGCCCCAGTTCTGGACGGCGGCGGCTGCGCTCTCGATCGTTGTGCCGAGTGCGGCGGGCGGTGCATTGATCGCGAAATACGTCCCCGGCGTCAGGACACACGCAGCGATGAGCGCGAGCGTCGCGACCATCGACTCGGTGAGCATCGCGCCGTAGCCGATGAAGCGCGCGTCGGGCTCGCTCATGAGGAGCTTGGGTGTCGTTCCCGACGAGATGAGCGCGTGGAAGCCGGAGATGGCGCCGCAGGCGATGGTGATGAAGCAGAAGGGGAAGACCTTGCCGGCGAAGACCGGGCCGGTGCCGTCGATGAAGCGCGTCAGCGCCGGCATCTCGAGCGGCGGGAGGACGAACAGGATGCCTAACGCCAGCGCCGCCACGACGCCGATCTTGACGAACGCCGAGAGATAGTCGCGCGGCGCGAGGAGCAGCCACACCGGAAGGACGCTGGCGAGGAAGCCGTAGATCATGATGATCCACGCCAGCGACACGCGGCTCAGCGTGAAGGTCGGTGCCAGCGCCGGATTCTCCGCGACTGCACGCCCGATGTAGAGTGCAACCACCAGCAGGATGAGCCCGAGCACCGTCGCCTCGAGCACCTTGTGCGGGCGGATCCAGCGCATGTACGCCCCCATCAGGAGGGCGATGGGGATCGTGAGCCCGACCGTGACGACGCCCCACGGACTCTCGCCGAGTGCGTTCACGACGATGAGCGCGAGCACCGCGATCAGCACGATCATGATCCCGAGGATCGCCACCAACGCCACCATGCCGGCGACCGGGCCGATCTCTTCCTTCGCCATCTGGCCGAGCGACTTGCCGTTGCGGCGTACGCTCGAGGCGAGGATCACGAAGTCCTGCACGGCGCCGCCGAGTGCAACGCCGACGACGATCCAGATCGCACCGGGGAGGAAGCCGAACTGCGCGGCGAGCGTCGGCCCGACGAGCGGTCCTGGACCGGCGATCGCGGCGAAGTGATGTCCGAAGACGACCCAGCGATTCGTCGGGACGTAGTCGCGTCCGTCATTCAATCGCTCGGCGGGCGTGCGGCGATTGGCATCGAGGGCGAAGATGTTCGCTGCCACGATCTTCGAGTAGAAGCGATACGCGACCGCGTAGAAGGAGACCGCGGCGACGACCAACCACGCCGCGTTGATCTTCTCCCCACGGTTGAGGGCGATCCAGCCGAAGATGCCGGCGCCAAGGAAGGCGACGAGGATCCAGGTGACGACGGACAGGAGTCGGCGCATAACGAGATCGTAGGTGGGGCTGGGGAAGATGGAGGCGGGAGGGCGCGACGAAATTGGGGCGGGGGGCAGGAGGGGTCAACGCAGTGCGCGCAATGCGACCGCGCGCGACTGCCGCGCGTCTCCGGGTCGGAGCCGGGGCGCGCTGCGACGGGGCCGCGTCCCCATTACCTTACCGCGCACCCATGACTCGCCGCCCGACGCCTCTGTCAACGACCCTCACAACGCACGGCTGCGCCGCTCTGCTGTTCGTGCTCGCCGCGTGCGGCGGCGCGGCAGCTCCACCCGCATCGGCGCCGACGCCTGCCGGCGTCCCCGATGCGTCGTCGGGGACGCTCGCCCGCTTCGCCGGGCTCAAGGTGATGGTCCTTCCCGCGCAGGGCGTGGTGCAGATCGATTCGCTCGGCTGGCGCGCGGGCAGCGGAGGGGATCGTGTCCTCCTCGCGTCGCTCGACAGCGTGCTAGCCGACTCATTGTCGGGGCGCGGGCTGGGAGCGCTCTGGATCTTTCCTCCAGCGCTCCGGCGGTCGGTGAGCCGCAACCCGACGTATCTCGCTGACCTCTCCACGATGCGGGCGCTCGACGCGGTTAGGGTGGCGCTTCGCAAGCGAGATGATCCGCTCGCCGAGCCGTTCGCCTCGCAGCTGCGCGCGCTCGCGGGGGTGAGCGACGCGCGCTACGCCTTCATCCCGTTGGAGATCCGGTTCGAGCCGATACTTCCCGGTACGTCAGGGCGTGCAGTGCTTCGCTCCGCGGTGGTGGATGCTCGGGGGGCGCAGCTCGTCTGGGTGGGCGACGTGCTCGGAGATCCCGCGCCATCGTACGGTCCGGCGGTCCTCGCGTCGCTCGCCCAGCGCGTGGCCGACCTCGTCGTCTCCCGCTAACCGCTTTCCTTCTCATGTCCATTCCCTGCACGCTCATTCCCGGCGACGGTATCGGGCCCGACATCACCGACGCCACGGTGCGCATTCTCGAGGCGGCCGGCGCCCGATTCACGTGGGATCGCCAGCTTGCCGGCATGGCCGCCGTGCAGGCGCATGGCAATCCGATGCCCGATGCGACGCTCGAGTCGATCAAGCGTACGCAGTTGGCGCTCAAGGGGCCGCTCGAGACGCCGGTGGGGGAAGGGTTCCGCTCCGTCAACGTTGCGTTGCGCAAGACGTTCGATCTCTTCGCCAACGTGCGACCGGCGCAGGTGATCATCCCCGGGGGGCGCTTCGAAAAGGTCGATATCGTCCTGGTGCGCGAGAACACCGAAGGGCTCTACGCCGGGCTGGAGCACTACATCAAGATTGGCGAGGACGAAAAGGCGGCAGCGGAGTCGATCGCGCTGATCACGCGGCTCGGATCGGAACGCGTGATTCGCTACGCCTTCGAATACGCACTGTCCCATGGCCGGCGGAAGATCACGCTGGTCCACAAGGCGAACATCCTCAAGTTCTCGCAGGGGCTCTTCCGGTCGATCGGGCAGCAGGTCGCGCGTGAGTACGAAGGGCGCGTCGCCTACGACGAGCGCATCGTCGACGCCTGTGCGATGCAACTGGTGATCAAGCCCGAGCAGTTCGACATGATCGTCACGACGAACCTCTTCGGCGACATCCTCTCGGATCTCGTCTCCGGGCTCGTGGGCGGACTCGGCCTGGCGCCGGGGGCTAACATCGGAACGCATGCGGCGATCTTCGAGGCGGTGCACGGGACGGCGCCCGACATCGCCGGGCAGGGGATCGCCAACCCGAGCGCGCTCACGTTCGCGGCTTGCCTCATGCTGGAGCACGTGGGCGAGCGCGCGCTCGGCGCGCGGATCCGCCAGTGCGTGGAGGCGACGCTACGCGAAGGGGAGAGCGTCACACGCGACCTGGGGGGGAAGGCATCCACCGGGCAGTTTGCCGACGCGGTGATCGCGAAGCTCAAGGCCTAACGACGCGTGCCGAACACGCGCCTCCTGCACGTCTCGGACATTCACTTCGGACGTCCCGCCGTCCTCGCGCAGGTCGATGCGATCGAGGCCGCGATCCAGGCGGAGCGCTTCGACGTGGTGGCGATTTCGGGGGACGTGTCGCAGCGCGCGCGCATCGGCGAGTTCCAGCGCGCCGCCTCGTTCATCCGCGACGCGCGGAAGGCGAGCGCGGTGATTTGCGTCCCGGGAAACCATGACGTGAAATGGTGGGAGTCGCCGTTGCACCTGCTGGGGACCGACCGGATGTACGCGGCGTATCGCACGTACATCGACCGCGACCTCGAGCCGGTGCTGCGCGTCGACGGATGCACGCTGGTGGGGCTCAATTCGGCGCAGGGAATCCACCTCGGCACACTCACCACGCGCCCGCGCGACCTGTCGATCATCGGGGCGTTGCAGCCGGCGCAGCTGGAGAAGGCGCGCCGTGCCTTCGACGCATCGCCCCGCGGCGACGCGCGTGTCCTCGTGATGCACCACAACCCGCTCCGCGGCGACCTCTCGAACCGGCTCGGCATCACGCGGGCGCACGAGGCGATGCAGTCGATCGCGGCGATGGGCGTCGACCTCGTGCTGTGCGGCCACGATCACCAGGAGGCGGTCGGGCGGGTGGAGCACGGCGGGCGCGGAACGGTCGTTGCGACTGCGGGGACGATCTCCGATCGGTCGCGCGGGAAGCGTCCGTCGAGCGTGCACGTGATCACCATCTCGGAGAGTCAGCTGCGCGTGGAGACGCGCAGCTGGTCGAACGAGGCCAGGAACTTCGTCGCGGGAGCTGAGGCGTGCTTCGAGCGCTTCTCGCACGCCTCGGTCTGATCGACGCACCGGCGCGTCAGCTGGAGCTGGCGCTCGGGGGAGATGCGGAAGCGCCGGAGCGTGCGCGTTCAGCAACTTCGGGGGCGCCGTCGGGGCCGGGTGCTTCGACCTCGCGGGGAGCTCGAGGGGCGCCGAGTGGTGCTCGTCGTGGAATGGGTACGAGCGGCAAGAAAATGGTGATGCCCGATCGGGAGGTCGGAGGGAGATTCAACCCGGGGGGGGCCCCCCGCGGCGATAATCCGCGCACCGCCACGTCTGCCGCCACCGCCGACGCCCCACTCCTGCTCGACTTCGACGACGAGTTCCCTCCCGTCGCCCCGCGTGCGAGAGCGCTCGCGACGGACGCCGCAACCGCCGACCGGCTACAGCAGCGCCTTGCCGCCTTCGGCATGCGCGGAATCTCGAAGCTCCGACTCACGCACAACCGCAGCACGCTCGTCTCGTTTCGCGCCGGGACGCTGCGCCTGCACGCGGCCTTTCAGCACGCCAACGAGGACGTGCTTCGCGCGGTCGCCGTCTTCGTCTCGGGGCGCGGCGCCGCACGAGTCGCGGCTCGCCGAGTCATCGTCGCCTATGAAATCCCGCGCGACGCGTCCCCGCGCCCGCCGCGTCGCACGCGCCTGCATCCCGACGACGAGGCGCTCGCCGAGCGACTGCGCGCGGCACACGACCGGCTCAATCGGGAACGGTTCGGCGGCGCCCTGAAGCCCATCAGGGTCACCGTCTCGCGACGGATGACCACGCGGCTCGGCCACTACGCGCCGGCGCGCAGCCATCCCGGCGGGGCGGAGATCGCGATCAGCCGCCGACATATCCGGCGCCACGGCTGGCGCGAGGCGTTCGACACGCTCCTGCACGAGATGGTGCATCAGTGGCAGGAAGAGAGCGGGCATCCGATCGATCACGGGCCGCACTTCCGACGCAAGGCGCGCGAGGTGGGGACGACGCCCCGCGCTCGGCGCGTTCTACGCTGACGGCTCCCGCACCGGGGGCGCGCGCCAGGAGCGCGCCAACTACCGTGTTGCGTCGGCGTTGCAACCGGGCGCGTGCGGCAGCCGTCTTCGCGCGCTAACTTCGCGCCCATGCGTCTCCGACCCGTCGCGATCCTTGGCGCCATCCTGTTGCTGGGAGGCGCGTTGTACCTCGGGCGCTTCGGCGCCGGCCCGCTTCCGCCGCTTGGTCCCTTCCTCGATCCCGTGCGCGGGGCGTGGGGATCGGTCGCGTACGCCGCGCTCCCCGACAGCGCCGCTCAGCAGATCGACGGGCTCTCGGCCGCGGTCAACATCAGGTACGACCAGCGCGGCGTCCCGCACATCTTCGCCAGCACGGAGGAGGATGCTGCGCGCGCGCTTGGCTACGTGGTCGCCCGCGATCGTCTCTTCCAGATGGAACTGCAGGCGCGTGCCGGCGCCGGGACGCTGACGGAGCTAGTCGGCGCCGTGGCGGTGAAGGCCGACAGCGAGGCGCGTCACCTGGGGCTCCCGCGCGGCGCCGAGCAGAAGCTGGCGGCGCTTGCACCTGGCGGGCGGAGTATCCGTCTCCTCGAGGCCTACGCGCAGGGCGTCAACTCCTACATCGACCATGCATCGCCTGCCGAGTGGCCGGTCGAGTACAAGCTGCTCGGTCGGCGGCCAGCGCGGTGGCTCCCGCTGCATTCGCTCGACCTCTACGCGCGCATGGGATTCACCCTCGCATACCTGAACGGGGAGCGCGACCGTCTCGCGGCACGCGCGCAGGTGGGTGACATCGCGGCGCGCGCCCTCTTCCCGCTCCACTCACCGATCCAGGAACCGATCCAGCCGAACGGGAGCGACAGCGCGCGCGTCGACAGCGTCGCCTTTCCGCCGGCGGGTGCGCAGGACTCGGTGGCGATGGCGCTCCTCCCGCTCGTCCCCGGCGCGCGGGGAGGGGAGGGCGAACTGGACGTCTCGCCGCTCTTCGCGTCGAACAACTGGGCGGTATCGCCCGGACGCAGCAAGTCGGGACATGCGCTCCTCGCCGGCGATCCGCATTTAGGGCTGACGCTCCCGAGCATTTGGTACGAGGTGCACATCGTCGTCCCCGGGACGCTCGACGTCTACGGGGTCACGATTCCCGGTTCGCCTGGCGTCGTGATCGGCTTCACCCGCGACGTCGCGTGGTCGCTGACCAACACCGGGGCCGACGTCCTCGACTACTATCGCGAGACGGTCGACGACCAGCAGCACCCGCGCCGCTACCTCCTCGACGAGAACTGGAAGGACCTCGAGCGCCGCGAAGAGGTCTACCGAGGGAAAGGTGGACAGGTGCTCCGCGTCGACACCGTGCTGTACTCGCACCGCGGCCCGCTGCAGCGGATGAATCGCGAATGGGTCTCGATGCGCTGGACGGTGAACGAACCGTCGGACCTCGTGACAGCGTTCTTCGACGCCCAGCGGGCGAAGAGCGCCGCGGAGTTTCTGGACGTCTTCGCCCGCGACTACTTCGCGCCCGCGCAGAATGTCATCGTGGCCGACCGGAGCGGCAACATCGCGATCCGCTCGACCGGGCACTATCCATTGCGCCCGGCGGGGCACGACGGGCTCGAGGTGCTCGACGGATCGTCGTCGTCGAACGACTGGCGCGGCTACTGGCCGGTGGCAAACTATCCGCAGGCGCAGAACCCGGCGCAGGGCTTCCTCGCCTCGGCGAACCAGGAGCCGATAGATCCGCGCCAGGGGCCGGAGTACCTCGGCTACGACGCCGCCTTCGAGCCGTGGCGCGCGCTGCAGATCAACCGCCTCCTGCGCGCAAACGCGCAGGTGACGCTCGACGACATGCGGAAGTACCAGACCGATCCGGGGAGCGTGCGCGCCGATTGGTTCGTCTCCTACATGCGGACAGCTGCCGCGGCCGCACGGGCGCGCGGAAGCGTCCCCGCGTCGCTCGCGGCGGCCGATTCGCTCCTCGGGGCGTGGGACCGTCGCTACACGGTCGGCAACACCGGCGCGATCCTCTTCGAGACGGCGCTCGGTGAAGTCTCGCGCCGCACATGGGACGAGCTCATCCCACCGCGCGATTCGATGCGCGTGGCGACGCCGAGTTCGGACGTGCTGTTCGCGCTCATGCATGACCCAACGAGCAGCTGGTGGGACGATCGCCGCACCGCCGGGGTGATCGAGGACCGTGATGCGATCGTCGCCGCCGCGCTCGCCGCCGCGTACGACACGCTCGTTGCGCGACACGGCGCGCCATCATCGGGGGAGTGGGCATGGGGGACGGTCGCGTCGGCCAACGTGAACCACGTGCTCAACCTTTCGGGATTTTCGGTGCGCGGTATTCCGGTGCAGGGAGGGCGCGGGACGCTCAATCCCTCGGTACAAAACGGGGCGTTCGGTTCCAGCTGGCGCATGGTCGTCGAACTCGGCCCGGTGATCCGCGCGCTGGGGACGTATCCGGGAGGACAGAGCGGAAATCCGGCGTCGTCGCGTTATGCAGATCGCCTGCGATTCTGGAAGGACGGGGACCTCGAACTCCTGACCGTCCCGGCCGCCGCCGATTCGCTCGCGCCGGCGCAGGTGCTGTCGCGCCTCACCCTCACGCCCGCGGGGCGCTGACCATGACCGCGCTGCGCATCCTCATGCTGGCGATCGCCATCGCGTTAGGCACGATCCTCGTCGGGTGGTGGACTGTTCCGCTCGTTGCCCTGGTCTACGGGGTGCTGCTGCGGGGGAGCGATCATCCCGGGCTGACGGCCGCCGCCGGCGGGGGGATGGCCTGGGGGGGCTACCTCGGGCTCGCCATCATCGGCGGCGCGCCGGTCGGCAGCTTCGATTCGTCGCTCGCCGCCGCCATGCAGCTTCCCGGGTGGATCCCGCTCGTGGCGACCCTCCTTTTTCCCGCCCTGCTCGCCGGCCTCGCCGCCTACTTGGGAGCGCGCGTGGGCGGGCGCTACCTTTCGCCCGCATGAATCCTGACTTCTTCGACATCGATAGCGCGCTGACGGAGGAAGAGCGCGCGGTTCGCGACAGCGTACGCCGCTTCGTGGACGAGCGCGTCCTCCCCATCATTGCCGATTGCTACGTAGAAGGACGCTTCCCGCGCGAGCTGATCCCGGAGATGGCGGCGCTCGGCGTCCTCGGCGCCAACCTCCCGGAGCAGTACGGGTGTGCGGGGCTCAACAACGTGGCGTACGGGCTCATCATGCAGGAACTCGAGCGCGGCGATTCCGGCATTCGTTCGTTTGCGTCCGTGCAGGGGGCGCTGGTGATGTACCCGATCTACGCCTTCGGCAGCGAGGAGCACAAGAACGAGTGGCTTCCGCGCATGGCGCGCGGTGAGGCGATCGGGTGCTTCGGGCTCACCGAGTCGGACTTCGGCTCCAACCCATCGGGGATGATCACGATGGCGACGGAGCAGCCCGACGGAACGTGGGTGCTCAACGGCGGAAAGATGTGGATCACTAACGGCTCGCAGGCGCAGGTCGCCGTGGTGTGGTCCAAGACCAACGGGAACAAGGACGCATCGTCGATCCGCGGCTTCGTCGTACCGACCGACACGCCCGGCTTCAAGTCGAAGGAAGTGAAGGGGAAGCTTTCATTGCGTGCATCGGACACGAGCGAACTCACCTTCGACAACGTACACCTGCCGGCGACGGCGCTCATGCCGAAGTCGGGGGGACTCAAGTCGCCGCTCATGTGCCTGACGCAGGCGCGCTATGGGATCTCGTGGGGAGCGATCGGCGCCGCCATCGCGTGCTACGACGAGGCGCGCTCGTACGCCGGCAATCGCGTGATGTTCGATCGCCCGATCGGCGGCTTCCAGCTGCAACAGGAGCGCCTGGCCGACATGCTCACGGAGATCGTGAAGGCGCAGCTCGTCTCGCTGCACCTGGGGCGGCTCAAGGACAAGGGGACGTTCACGCCGCAGCAGGTCTCGCTCGCCAAGCGCAACAACGTGAACATCGCGACGAACGTCGCCCGCGAAGCGCGGCGCCTCCTCGGCGGCAACGGGATCATCGCCGAGTACTCGGCGATGCGGCACATGGCGAACCTGGAGAGCGTCTACACGTACGAGGGGACGCACGACGTTCACTCGCTGATCCTCGGGCAAGCGATCACCGGCCTGAACGCCTTCAACTGAGCGTGTTCGGGGGAGTCGTCGCGCGCGAGCGGCGCGCGGGTGAGGCGCGAGCAGTGTGCGCGCGTTCGGCGCGCGTGGTGCGCGCGATTGAGGCGCGCGTAGTGCGCGGGGGTGAGGTGCGCGTGGTTCGCGCGATTGAGGCTCGTGCGGCGCTCGCGACGTCTGCATGCGGCGCGCGCGCGAAGAGGGCGTGCGCCCGCACGGGGCGTTTAGCGCCACTCCTCGCATCGGCGGCGCTGCTCGCCCTTGGACTTCCGTCGCTGGTGCGAGCGCAGGCACGGCAAGCGCCGCCCAGCGCGACGAGGCCAGCGGGAAGCACGCGTGGTTCGCCGTGGCTCCCGCGACTCCGCCTCGACAACGATGCGTACAACTTCTGGCTGCATCCGGGGAAGCGCACCGACAAGGAGTATTCTGACGGGGTCACCTTCTCGCTGGAGACCCTCCGCGCACCGTGGTGGGGCGGGGGAATCGGGAGAGGTGCGCCGGGTTGCGCCGCGGCGACCCTCGACGATCGTGCCTGCCTGACGACGCAAGTGTCGATCGGGCAGGACATGTACACCCCGGACCTCACGCGACCGCCGGGGACGTATCCAACCTGGCGCAACGATCGGCCGTACGCCGCGCTACTCTACCTGAGCGGCGACGGACGGCGCGTGTCGGCCCATGCGCTGCGCACCTACACGCTCACGCTCGGCGTGACGGGACCGCCGGCGTTAGGCAGCGTGGCCCAGGGAATCGCCCATGCGATCAGCCCGCAATACACGACCAAGGCCGAAGGGTGGGAGACGCAGGTGGGGTTCGAGCCGGCGCTCTCGCTCGGCGTGCGCCAGTCGCTGCTCGCGGCGCGCTGGGCGCCGGGAGGGCGCGGCATCTTCGACATCGCGCCATCGGTGGCCGTGGTGGCCGGAAACATCCGCACGGCCGCGGAGGTCGGCGGGCGCGCGCGCTTCGGCATCAACATGTCGCACCCCTGGGATACGCGTCGCTGGCGCGGTCGCCCAAAGTGGGAGTTCGAAGTCAGCGCGGAGGGGAAGCGGGAGGTCGTGGCGCACGACTTTTCCCTCGACGGCACCCTGCTGCGCAAGCCGAATCGCTCGGTCGAGCGCGTCGCTGGCGTGAACGAATACGTCTTCGGAACAGCGCTCCGTCTCCATCGCTTGAGCATGGGATGGCGCGCGATCACGCGATCGCGCGAGTACACCACCGGTCCGTCGCGGCACGTGTACAGCGAGATGTACGCCGCGATCGAATTCAATCCCTAGCCGGTCGCGCCCTCCTCGCGGGCGTGCCCCTGCGCACGCCATGACCGACCTGCCGCAGCTCGCTGTTGGAGACCGCGCCCCCGATTTCGCACTCCCGGACCTGGCCGGCCGAGAGACTACGCTGGCAGGCACGCGCGCGAAGGGGCACGTGGTCGTTCACTTCGTGCGCGAATTCACCTGAACGTCGTGCCTCTGGCATGCCGCCCGGGTCGGGCGGGAGATCGAGACGCTGCGCGCGCTTGGAGCGACGGCGCTGATCATCGGCGGCGGCGGGCTGGGGACTGGCGTCGTTCGCGCGATGTCGCTTCCGGTCCCCGTCCTCGTCGACCGCGAGCGCGAAGCGTACCAGGCCTACGGACTCGGGCGCGTGTTGCACCTGCTGCAGGAGAGCGCGACGTTCGTCGTGGATCGCGACGGGATCATCCGTCACGCGACGCGCTCGCTCAATCCGCGTGCGTCGATGGATTGGAGCGCTATCCTCGGCACGCTGCGTGCGCTTGCGGACGCGCCCGCGCCTCCTGCTACACGTTAGGCGTGCCGGCGCCCGGCGCGACCGTTCGCCGGGTTGACTCGTAGCGCCGCGTCCCGCGCGCGCGAACCCAGCGCGGCGTGAAGCCGAGGAGGAAGACGATCAGGCGGTTGAGCCGCCCCGGGATCACCGTGGTCGGACGACGGGCACGGAGTGCGGCGAGCGACGCCGCCACCGCGGTGTCGGCGTCCATCCAGAGCATCGGTGGGATCGGTTTGGTCGAGATGTGCGCGCGCGCGTGAAACTCGGTACGCGTGAAGCCCGGGCAGAACGCTTGCACATACACACCGCGTCCGGCGACCTCGGGGGCGAGCGCCTCCATCGCGAAGCGCTGGTAGGCCTTGGTCGCGCAGTAGTTCACGTTGCCGGGGCTCGTTAGGTACGAGGCGACCGACGAGACGGTGATGATCGCCCCATACCGGCGATCGAGCATTGGGCGGAGAGCGGCGTCGGTCAGGCGGTGCACCGCGAGGACGTGGAGCCGAACCATCGCCTCCTGCTCGGCGCCGTCCCCCGATACCAGCGTCCCCTTGGTTCCGAAGCCGGCGTTGTTCACGAGCAGCTCCACGAAGCGCGCGGGGTCCGTCCCACCGATCCGCAAGCGCTCGACGACACGCGATACGCCGTCGTCGGTCGCGAGGTCGGCGGGAATCGTTTCGACGTGCACTCCGGACTCGGCGTGAAGAGCCGCAGCGCTCGACTTCAGGCGCTCGGCGTCGCGCGCCACGAGAACGAGTGCGTACCCATCTCGCGCGAGTTGGCGGGCGTAGGCGTGCCCTAGCCCGGCGGTGGCGCCTGTGATCAGGGCGGTGCGAACGGACGATTGCGACATGGCGGGAAAGTCATACGACGTCGCACGCAGGGACAGGGGCGCACCGCATGCGTGGGTGCGCGTGCGCGCGGGTGCGAGTGCGCGGGCGGTCGCGCGCGGTCGCGCGCAGGTCGCGCGCACGTCACGCGCAGGCAGGGCGAATACCGCTCCCCGGGGCGTGGTCGCGCGCTAGATTTGTCCCGGCTTCCCTCGACCAGGAGACCACACGGTGAAGATTGCCGTTTGCATCAAGCGCGTCCCCGAGATGGACGTCAATTTCAAGATCGCCCCCAGCGGAGTGGCCGTAGACGAGACTGGGCTCAAGTGGGACATGTCCGACTTCGACGGATACGCCGTCGAGGCAGCATTGCAGCTCACGGAGAAGCTCGGCGCGGGCGAGGTTCACGTCATCTCGCTCGGCCCCGACGTCGTGCAGGAGACGCTCCGAAAGGCGCTGAGCATGGGGGCCGCCAGGGCGGTCCAGCTCAAGTGCGACACTGTCCCGTTCGACCCCGCCGCGATCGGCGCCGCCCTCGCCGCTGAGCTCAAGGACGGCGGCTATGACCTGATCATGTTCGGCAAGATGTCGATCGATGGTGCGAGCGGTGCCACGCAGTTTGTCGTCGCCGAGCGCCTGGGACTCCCCATCGTGCATGGATGCAGCAAGCTGGAAATCGCCGACGGGAAGGGGAGCGCCCGCCGAGAGCTCGAAGGCGGCGGCGAACTCGTGTCCTTCCCGCTCCCGGCCGTCGTGTCGATCGACGAAGGGATCGCGCGCCCGCGCTACCCGTCCCTCAAAGGGATCATGGCGGCGAAGAAGAAGCCGCTCGAGGCAAAGCCGGCGCAGCTTGGTGAGATCAACCTGACGGTGGCGAAGATGGAACTCCCGCCGCCGCGTGCAGCCGGCCGCATCATCGGCGAGGGGGCCGCGGCGGTCCCCGAACTCGTCGCCCTCCTCCAGAACGAAGCGAAGGTGCTCTGATGCCGAACGTCCTGGCATTTGCAGAAGCGCGTAGCGGTGAGCTGCGCAAGGTTGCCCTCGAGGCGGTGACCGCGGCGCGCACCGTCGCCGACCAGATCGGCGGCGAAGTGCACGTGGTGCTCGTGGGTGCGCCGGGAATCGCGGCGAAGGCGGCGTCGCTCGCGCAATATGGCGCCGACGCAGTGTTTGTCTCGGAACATGCCGGCTTCGCCAACTACGCCCCCGAAGCGACAGCAGCGCTGGTCGCGGCTCGCGTGTCGGGCGGCGACTACCGCGCCGTCTTCTTCTCGGCGTCGCAGCAGGGGCGCGACCTCGCGCCGCGCACCGCGGCGAAGCTCCAACGCTCGATTGCTGCCGACGTGACGTCGTTCACCGTCGCGGGCGACTCCGTCACCGTAACGCACCCGGGCTACACCGGGAAAGTTGTACAGACGTTGACACTCACGGGTTCGCCGGCGATCCTCTCGCTGCGGCCTGGTGCGATCTCGCCGGCCGAGAAGGCGGGAGCCGGGCGCACCGAGAGCGTCGCACCGGTGCAGGACCCCGGCGCCGGGCGCGTCGTCGTCACCGAGACGATCCTCGGCGACAGCCGCACGCTCGACCTGGGCGAGGCACCAGTGATCGTCAGCGGCGGGCGCGGGCTCAAGGCGGCGGAGAACTTCAAGCTCGTCGAGGAACTCGCTGCAGCCTTCGGCAATGCGGCTGTAGGGGCCACTCGCGCAGTCACCGACGAAGGGTGGCGCCCGCACAGCGACCAGATCGGGCAGACGGGACGCCTCGTTTCCCCCGACCTCTACGTCGCGGTCGGGATCTCGGGGGCGATCCAGCACCTCGCCGGGATGCGCACCTCCAAGTGCATCGTGGCGATCAACAAGGACAAGGAAGCCCCGATCTTCAAGGTGGCCGACTACGGCATCGTCGGCGACGTTTTCGAGGTCGTACCCGCACTCACCGCGGCGGTGAAGCAGGCGAAGCAGTCCTCGCACTGATCGCGATGTCGTCGTGGCGCCGGGCGCTTGCCTTCTTCTCCTACAACGCGCAGCGCCTCGTGCGCTACCTGCGCATCGGGACCGGCGACAACAGGCTGCACGACGTTCCGCGACGCCTCTGGAATCTCCTCTCGATCGGGATCGGGCAGCGCAAGATCCTCCGCGATCCGGTCGCCGGCCCACTGCATGCACTCGTCTTTTGGGGTTTCCTCGTGCTGCAGGTCGGCGCACTGGAGATCCTGATCGGCGGGGTGATTCCCTCGTTCCATTACGCCTCGTTCCTCCCCGCGCCGCTGTACTGGCTCTTCCTCCTCTCGCAGGAACTGACGGCCGGCGCGGTGCTCGCCGCGGTTGCCTTCCTCCTGTATCGCCGCATCGTGCTCAAGCCGCGGCGCCTGCAGGGCGATGGCGTCCACTCGGGTGACGCGATCTTCATCCTGTCGCTCATCGGCGCGCTGATGGTCACGTTGCTGCTGACGGCGGCCGGCGACCGCCTGCTCGGTGCGGACCACCCGATGGCGGTGCAGCCGCTCTCCGCCCCTCTCGCCGCGGCACTCGGCTGGTTGTCTCCCGAAGGGGCGGGGACGCTGCGCGAGGTGAGCTGGTGGGCGCACGCGCTACTCATCCTCACCTTCCTCAACTATCTCCCGTACTCCAAGCACCTGCACGTCATCGTCTCGCTCCCCAACACCTTCCTCTCGAACACGAGCGGGCCCGGGACGGTCGGGGCAATGAAGCCGATGGACCTCGAGACCGAGGCGGAAATCTTTGGCGCCGCCGACGTGACGGAGTTGAGCTGGAAGAACCTGCTCGACGGCTACACCTGCACCGAGTGCGGGCGCTGCACCTCGGTCTGCCCGGCGAACCTCACCGGCAAGCCGCTCTCGCCGCGCAAGATCGTGGTCAATACGCGGCAGCGCCTGTTGGAAGTCGCGCCGGCGATCGTCGGGAGCGACGACGTCTTCGGGCGCCCGGTCTTCGGCGAGGTTGCGGACGATGCAGCGGCCAACGCCGCCGTTCGCGAACACAAACTCCTCGACAACTTCATCACCGAGGACGAACTCTGGGCGTGCACGTCGTGTCGCGCCTGCGTCTACGAGTGCCCGGTCTCGATCGACCAGCTCGAGATCATCAACGAGATGCGGCGCAATCTCGTGCTCACCGAGTCGCGCTTTCCCGAGGAAGTCCTCCCCGCCTTCGAGGCGATGGAGCGGAACGGCTCGCCGTGGGCCTTCCAGCCCGCCGAGCGCGCTAAATGGGCCGAGGGGATGGACATCCCCACGATGGCCGAGCTCAAGGAGCGCGGCGAGCGCGCCGACATCCTCTTCTGGGTCGGCTGCATGGGGTCGTTTGACGACCGGGCGAAGAAGACGACGGTCGCGTTCGCTCGCATCCTCCAGGCAGCGGGAATCCGCTTCGCGATCCTCGGGCAAGAGGAGAGCTGCAACGGCGACCCCGCGCGCCGCATGGGGAACGAGTACCTCTACCAGACGCTGGCGCAGCAGGCGATCGAGACCCTCGATCGCTACGAGGTCACCACGATCGTCACCTCCTGTCCCCACTGCTTCCACCAGATCGGCAACGAGTTCCCGCAGCTCGGCGGGAACTACGAGGTCATTCATCACTCCACCTACATCGAGCGCCTCCTCGCCGACGAGCGCGTCCCGCTGCGCGACGAGGAGGGTGAGAAGCTGGTCGTCGCCTATCACGATTCGTGCTACCTGGGGCGCTACAACGACGTGTACGACGCGCCGCGTCAAGCGCTCAAGCGCGCCCTCCCCGTCGTGCAACTCGTCGAGGCACCGCGCTCGCGCGACCGGGGTCTCTGCTGTGGCGCCGGTGGCGGGCGCATGTGGATGGAAGAGCGGGTGGGAGAGCGCATCAACGTCGAGCGCAAGAAGGAGCTGCTGGCTACCGGGGCGAACGCCGTCGCCGTGGCCTGTCCGTTCTGCATGACGATGCTATCAGACGCCGGCGCGAAGCTGGAGAGCACCGTCCCGGTCTACGACATCGCCGAGGTGGTGGCGGAGCGGTTGGCGGAGTCATGAGGATCGAACTCGGACTCCTGCTTGTCGCCTTCGCGTTAGGCGCGTGCCGCGGCGAGAAGCCGGGCGAACGGGTTGAGGGTGATAGTGCGTCGGCCAGCGCGCCCGCGTCGACCGCTGCCACGGATTCGCTCGTGCCGATGACGATGCAACCTGGAATGACCTCGGCGCTCCCGCAGTCGCGCTCCGATGCGTTCGGCACCTTCCATCTCGCCGGCAACGAACCCTTCTGGTCCGTGAACATTGCGGCTGACGGAATCACCTACTCGTCGCCGGATTACCAGAAGGGAATCCACTTCACCGCCGCGGCGCCGGAGCAGGTAGAGGAGAAGCTGCGCTGGGTCGCGATCACGGCGCCCCCCGACGCGCACACGCTCGACGTCACCATCGAGGAGGAAAAGTGCCAGGACTCGATGGCCGACAAGACGTGGACGCACGTGGCCCACGTGATCTTCGATGGAACGAAGCTGGAGGGCTGTGGCGAGCGGTTGTCCAAATAGCCGAAGCCGGACCGCGCGAGGAGGTTGGCGTTCGCGCTACCGGATTCGCAGCGCGTACAGCGTCACTGTCTGCTTCATCTTTCCCTCGCCGATCGGGTTCGCCCACTGGTCGGTGAGCGCCATTCCGCTCTCCTCGGCGCAATCGAGGAAGGTCTGCACCGAGAGGCGACCCGGATCGGCGATGAGTGCGTAGCCCTCGTCGTCGAGGGTGGCGAGGAGGGCGTCGGAGACGAGCTCGCCGTGCGTGTGCTCGTACAGCACGTCGGAGGCGACAACCACGGAAAAGCGGCCGAGGTCGCGCGGGAGGTCGCGCCAGTCGACGAGGCGCGTGGCGATTCGGCGCCCGGTGTTGCGCCAGACGTTGTTGTGCGTGAAGGCCAGCGCGTCGGCGTAATAGTCCGTCGCGGTAACCGCGTAGCCAGCGGCTGACAGTGCGCAGGCCACGAGCCCGCTCCCGCAGCCGAGTTCCAGCGCGCGTCGCCCGTTCCCCTTGTGCCGCACGACGTGGTCGGCGAGGACCTGCGACGAGGGCCAGACGTCCGCCCAGTACGGAAGCCGCTCGTCGCGCTCGAAGTCTTCCTCGGTGATCAGTTCGTCGGCGTTGCGCGGATGGGCGAGCGTGAATTCTCGCGCGCCGCAACGAAAGGTCGTCTCGACCACGTCGAACTTCGCACGCAACCGGTCGAGATCGTGCTCCCACGAACGCTCGGCGAGCGATGGTTCCTGCACGGAGGGCGAGACTAGAGGGAGAAAGTTGGCGAGAGTTGCGCGTCGTCGCTCACGAGGAGCGCGTTGACCACCTCGCCCGCTTCGCACCGCTGGCGTTCCTCGGGAACGATGAGCAGCGCGTTGGCCCGCGCCATCGAGGTCAGGATCCCCGACCCTTGAGGACCGGTGAGGCGCGCGGTGAGCTTCCCGCCATCCCCTACCGATACGATGCCGCGCAGGAAGTGCGTGAGGCGCGCGCCGAGCGTCACGCCCTCCTCGAGAACCACCGGCATGGGGTGACGGAAGATGCGTGCGTGCCCGAGCATGCGGCGCAGCACCGGGCGTACGAAGAGCTCGAACGTCACCATTACCGAGACGGGATTCCCGGGGAGTCCGATCCAAGGCGTTCCGTCCAGCGAGCCGAAGCCGATCGGGGCGCCCGGGCGCATGCGCACCTTCCAGAAGTCGAGCTGCGCACCCATCGCCTTGAGCACGTCGCGCGTGTAGTCGAACGCCCCCACCGAGGCTCCCGCCGAGGTCAGGATCAGGTCCGCACCGCGTACCGACTCGAGGAGCGCACGCATCGACTCCGGCGTGTCTGCGGCATTCCCCAGCACCACGGGAACTCCGCCGTTCGCACGAACCAGCGCGCTCAATGTGTACGAGTTCGACGTGACGATCTTCTGTCCCGCGAGCACCTCGTGGAACCGATCGAGATCGACCAACTCGTCACCGGAGCCGAGGATGGCGACGACGGGGCGCCGATGCACGGGAACGGTAGGCCAGCCGAGCGACGCGAGCACGCCCACCTGCGCAGGCGCGATCGACGCGCCGGCGGGGATGACCACGTCGCCGGTTCGGAAATCCTCTCCGCGCGGTCGCACGTTCTTCCCGCTGTCACGGCTGTCGCGCACCGTCACGCGCTCGAGACCACCATCGGTATCCTCGACGCGCACGACGGTGTCGGACCCCTCGGGAAGCGGCGCCCCAGTCATGATGCGCGTGGCGATCCCCGGTGCCACGGGGCGCGTGGGGAACTCGCCGGCGGCGACCGTTTCCTGCACCGTCAGCTGCACCGGCGTGTCGCTCGACGCGTTGGCGATGTCGGCAGCGAGCACCGCATAGCCGTCCATCGCCGAGTTATCCCAGTGGGGAAGCGTATAGGTCGCGACGGCATCGGTCGCGAGCACGCGTCCGACCGAGTCGAGAAGCGCGACACGCTCGGCCGGGAGCGGCGCGATGCCGGCGAGGATGCGCGCGCTCGCCTCGGGGACCGTGAGCATCAGCGAGCTCCTCCGCCGAGTCGCATGGTCGCCAGCTGCACCGCGATCGCATCCTGCACCGCTTCGACCTGTCGCACGTTGACCGTCCAATTGTTGGCAAGGACACTGAAGAGGAGGAGGCGCCCGTCGGCCGTGGTCACGTAGCCGGAGAGCGAGCGGACCATGTCGAGCGTCCCGGTCTTGGCGTGTACGTTCCCTTGTGCCGGCGTCCCGATCATGCGCCGCGCGATGGTGCCGTCGACCCCCGCCAGCGGCAACGCGTCGCGGAACGTGGCGAAGTTCGGTGACTGCCGCATCGCGTCGAGCACGCGGATGATCGTTTCCGGGGTGACGACGTCGTGGCGCGAGAGGCCGCTCCCGTCGCGGACCCGCATCCCGTCCGGCGCCGCGCCCCAGGCGAGGAGCTGGTCGCGCACGACGCGCGCGCCGCTGTCGGGCGTCCCCACGCCCGCGCGCACCCTGCCTAACGTGCGCAGCAATATCTCACCGATCTGGTTCTGCGATGGTTTCTCGAAGGCGTGCATGATCTCGCTCAAGGGCGGCGAGAGCTGGGCGAAGAGCGGATAGACCGCCGTTCCGCGCCACGGCGAGACTCCTCCCTCCACGGTGATCCCGCGCGCCTGGAGCGCTTCGCGAAGTGCGAGCAGGTACACCCGCTCCGGATCGCGGTGGGTGATCGTCAGCACCGCCGAGTCGCCAGCTGCAATGGTCCCGTCGACGATGACGGTCGCGGCATCGGTCGAATCCTGCCGCACCTCGAGCGTACGCCCGCGCCCGCGCGACGTGTCGCCGGGGGCGCGCGCGACGGTGCGCGCCCAGACGCGCACGCGTGGAACGCTACGCGCGGGAAGCGTCTCCACCGCGACGGAGTCGCCCGGCGCCGCGCCACCCCGCACCACGACGCGCGAGAAGCCCTCGTTGAAGTACAGCTCGTCGACGCCGGCAGAGTAGTCGTAGTCGAGATCGTCCCAGGCCCAGCCGAAGCCCAGCGTCGCGCCGGGAAAGGCGTCGCTCCCCGGCACGATCGCCCCGGTGACGTGGCGCACGCCGTGCGCCGAGAGCGACTCGGCCATTGCACGGAGCGGAATCATCGCATCCTTCGCCATGTGGTCGCTCACCGACGGATCGCCGGTCCCCGACACGACGAGGTCTCCCTGCAGTACGCCATCGGTCACGGCGCCCGTCGCGCCCACGTACGTCTGGAATCGGAAATCGGGGCCGAGCAGCTGCAACGCGACGGAGCCGGTGAGCAGTTTCTGGTTGGAGGCGGGGATGAAGAGCTTTCCGGCGTTGTGCGACACGAGGGTGTCGCCGGCCACCGGGTCGACGACGAGGATCCCGAACATCGCACTGCGGAACTGCGGCGCGTTTACCATCGAGTCCACGCTGTGTTGAAGCGCAACGACGGCGGACGGGAGGGCGGGCGACGGCGTTCCGGTGTGCGCACCGGCACACGCCGTCGCTGTGAGCGCGGCCACGAAGATGGCGCCGAGGCGGCAGGCGAGCGCGAACGGGCGGCGCGCAGCGCGTCCGGCGCTGACGAGACAATCAGCGGGCGACTGGTACACGCTCGCAGAGTTGCACGAGCCATACGGTGTCGATACGACGGGGTTCACGAGACTCGGCTCCTCCGGGGAGTGACGCGCGACGAGGCAGATTATCGTCGCAGCCGATCTCGCGCGAGTGATGATCGGTACGGAGGAGCCGGGAATCACGTTTCCCGACGCGACGCGCCGCAGGGTCTCACGGGGCGAGCGCATTCGCGCGCGCGAGTTCTGCCTCGTCATTCACGTTGAGGAAGAGGCGCTCCGGGACGCCGTAGCGTGCGACGTCACGTTCGGCGATGCGCGCCACGCGAACGTCGCCCAGAAATGCCACCATGCGGCGATCGCCGCGATCGAGCGCCCCTTCGATCGCCGGGAGGCAGGTCGGGGCATACCACGCGCACATTGGCTCCACGCCGCGCAACGAGTGGCTCTCGGGGAGGGCGGCATCATGCGCCGCCTCGCCGGTACGTCGCAACGCCTCGAGGAGCGCCGATGAGACGAAAGGCATGTCCCACGCGACGACGAGCACGGGGGTCTGTGCGTGCGTGAGGGCGGCGTGCAATCCGCCGAGGCTCCCGTTGCCGGGGCGTACGTCGGCGACGCGCGGCACGTTCGTGAGCCAATGATCGGAAGCCGGTTCGTTCGCGACGAGGAGGAGCGCATCGGTATACGGGCGAAGCGCCGCCGCCACCCGGTCGATGATGCGCACGCCGTGCACGAATTCGAGCCCCTTCGGGCGCCCGCCGAATCGCGAGGCTTCCCCACCCGCGAGGACCACTCCCGTGCAGCGCATGGCGCCTAACGTGACGCGAGGAAATGGTGGAATCGCGCGCCGCTCAACATGCGCGCATCGTGCCGCGAATGCACTCTGCCCTGTCGGTCATGAAAGTCTCCTGCCCCTTCCACGCATCGGGCAGCGCGAGCAACGCGGGAGACCACGCGGGAAAACGCACCGAAACCCACGCACGCCGCCCGACCGCGCCCCCGCCGCCGAACTCCCGTCCCCCGTCCCCCGTCCCCCGTCTCCCGTCCCCCTCACCCTTCGCCGCGAAACACAGCCGACATCGTCGCGTCTTCCGCCACCCGCACCTCCACCACCTGCGCCGCCCCGCCTAACGCCTCCTGCACTCGTCCGAAGACGAGGATCGCCAGGTTCTCGCCGCTGGGAATCAGCTTTCCGTCGGCAAACTCGGGAACGTCGAGATTGAGGTTGCGGTGATCGAAGCGGTCGCGCACCTCGCGGGCGAGGATGCCGTCGAGCACTCCGAGGTCGACCACGAAGCCGGTCAATGGGTCGACGGTCCCGGCGACGGTGACGTCGCATGCGTAGCTATGTCCGTGGAAGTTGGGACGCGCGCACGGGCCGAACGTCGCCTCGTTGCGCGCGTCGTCCCATTCGGGGCGGCGGTAGCGGTGCGCGGCAGCGAACGTCACCCGTCGCGTCAGGTACGCTCGCGCCACGGTCAGCGCCCGAACGAGTAGGTCAGCCCCAGCGTGAAGCCGACGTTGCGCGTCCACACGTTGCGCCCGGCCGACGGGTCGAGCACCGTCGGGTCGGCCGTCGACTTCGTGAAGTACGAGTCGGGATAGCGAATGCGATAAAAGTAGTTGCCCGCCTCGATCCGTCCCTGCCAATGTCCGCGCGGCGTGAACTTGATGGCCGGCCGGAGCGTGAGGAGGAACGGGTACCCAAACTTGTAGAAGCCGGTGTCGGGCTTGTCGAAGGCGGCCCCGATCCCCAGCCCGCCACCTAACGACGGGACGAGCCCGTGCCACGACTTGTAGCCGGTCAGGTTGAGGGCGAACCCGATGTCCGTGAGCATCAGGTTCACCGACTTCGTCCCGAGGAACCGCGTGGCGAGGAGCTGGTTGGGATCGATCACCCGACGATCGGTCTTCACCATCGCGGTGTTCACGGTGAAATAGGCGGGACCCGTCATGCGAAACTCGTAGTGCACCCCCACCATCGCCCCGTCCTGCGGTGCGACGCGCGCCGGATCCTTGCGGGCGTTGAACTGCCCACCAAAGAAAGTGAGCTCCTGGCGATGCTCGAGGTCACGGTACGGCGACTTGCGCGGGATATATCCCACCTGCGCTCCGGCCGCCGCCGGAAGGGAGGCTGTGGCGGCGGCGAGGAGGAGCATTCGAATCGTCATCAGTGCTAGGCGTCAGTCCACGAGGCGCAACGCGCCTCAGTCAGTGAGGCGCAACGCGCCTCAGTCAATGAGGCGCAGCGCGCGCCCCGTCATCTCGGTCGGTTGCTCGATGCCGAGCATCGAGAGGATCGTCGGTCCCACATCGCACAGCGCGCCCCCGCTTCGCATCGGGCGGTCGCCATCCGGGTCGAGCACGACCAGCGGGACGGGATTCGTCGTGTGGGCCGTGTGCGGCCCCCCGGTCGCCGGATCGATCATCACTTCACAATTGCCATGGTCGGCGGTCACCAGGAGCCGCGCCCCCGCCGATTCGCACGCTCTCACAACACGCGAGAGGCACGAGTCCACCGTCTCCAACGCCTTGAGCACCGCGGGAATCGAACCGGTGTGCCCGACCATGTCGGCGTTGGCGTAGTTACACAGCGTGAAGTCGTACGATCCACTCGCAATCGCCTCCACCAGCACGTCCGTCACCCCAACGGCCGACATCTCCGGCTGCAGGTCATACGTCGCGACCTTGGGACTCGGCACGAGGTTGCGCACCTCGCCGGCGAACGGCGTCTCCAACCCGCCGTTGTAGAAGTAGGTCACGTGCGGATACTTCTCGGTTTCCGCCGTCCGGAACATCGTCATCCCGGTTTCCGAGACCACTTCGGCGACGATACGGGCCATCGAGAAGGGGGCGAACGCCACCGGAAAGGAGAAGGACTCCTCGTACGACGTCATCGTCGCCAGGTGCAAATTCCGCGGGCGCGCGCTCACGTCGAAGCCAGTGAAGTCGGGCTGGGTGAGTGCGCGCACCATCTGGCGCATGCGATCGGAGCGATAGTTGAAAGCGATGATTGCATCGCCATCACGGATCGGGGCGACCGGGACGCCGTTTTCGGTCACCACCATTGGGGTGATGAACTCGTCGGTCTCGCCGCGGTCGTAGGACGCGCGAATCGCCGCCAGCGGATCATCGGTCGTCGGTCCCACCCCCATGACGCTGTCGTACCACTTCTTCACCCGCTCCCAGCGCTTGTCGCGGTCCATCCCGAAATAACGCCCGCCGAGGGAGGCAACCTTCGCCTTGCCTTTCGCGGCGGCGAGGAGCTGCTGCATGTAGCCGTAGCCGCTCGTCGGGAGCGTGTCGCGCCCGTCGACGAGCGCCTGGATCGCAACCTTGTGGACTCCTTGTTGCGCGGCGAGCTCGATCAGCGCAATGAGGTGAGATTGCTGCGCATGTACCCCTCCGTCACCGAGCAAGCCGAGGAGGTGCAGTGTCCCGCCACTCTGCCTGACGAAGGAACAGGCATCGACGAAGGCCGCTTTGGAGAAGAAGCTGCGATCGACAATTGATTCGTCGATGCGCACCAGATCCTGCTTCACCACGCGGCCGGCGCCGAGATTGAGATGTCCGACCTCCGAGTTGCCCATCTGCCCGGCGGGGAGTCCAACGGCGAGGCCGGAGGCGTCGAGGAGCGTGCGCGGCGCGCGCGACCAGAGCGCATTCCACGTCGGCATGTCGGCCATCGCGACGGCGTTCCCTTCGCGCGACTCCCGATGACCGAAGCCATCGACGACTACGAGCACTACGGGGCGGACTTTCGGTCGGGGCATCTTGGCTTTGGAGCCGATGAAGTAAGTTTCTGGTACGAGCGCCGGTCGGAATGTATCACCTCGCCCAAGCCTGAATGAGTGCATCCGAAGCAACTGGTGGCTGGGCAGCGCTCCGGCAGAAGCACCCCCGCATCCTCGTCGTACTCTCCCTCGCAATCGCCGTCCTCGTCGCGGGGAACGCGATGCTCGCGGTGCGGTTCCTTCGCTATCGCAGCGAGACCGCTCGCCTGCGTGCGGGGATGAGCGACGCCGAGCGGCAGCGCGCCGACATGGTGGAGTCGTCGGAGCAGAATCGCGTCAGCGTAGAGATGGAACTCCTCCGTCGTCAGGCAGCGGTCGATGACGCGCTCCACCTCTCGGTCTCCGTCGACAGCGGGGTGATGCGGCTGCAGCGAAGCGGTGCCCTCCTGCGCGAGATGCCAGTGCGCGTTGGTCAGGCGCAGCAGGTCGGAAGGGCCGGCGCTCCGGGGGACATTCGCGTGGTCCCGCCCCGCGGCTCGCGATCGATCGAGCGCATCCTCAGCGCGAAGGATCGGTGGGAAGTCCCGACGTGGGTGTATTCGGAGCGCGGCGTCCCCGCCCCGGCCGACCGGAACGTCGCGGGGGTCCTTGGACGCGATGCGCTTGTCCTGAGCGGCGGGACGGTCATCTACGCTCCCCCCGATTCGGGGCTTCTGGCAGATAGCAGCTACGTGATTCCAGGTGCCGTCCGCGTGTCGCGGGGCGACCTGCGGGCAATCGCGCCCAACATCGCCCCCGGGGTGACGGTGTACTTCTACGAATGACGAGCCTCAAGAACTTCCTCTCGCTGGGCGGGAGCGCGGCGCGCTTCATGGTGGCGCTCGCCGTTCTCCTCTGCGCCTCGGCGGCTGCGCTGGGCGCGGCGACATTCACCGCCCGCTACAAGCGTGACGTCACGCGAATGGTCTTCAACGACAACCTGCAGCTGCTGGAAGACGTCAAGCGCAAGGTCGGGCAGACCTCCGACTCGCTGCAGACCATCGTCGATGCTCCGATCGACTCCTCGGTGGGAAAGGCGTACGTCGTGGTGAGCATCGCCGATCGGCGACTCTGGTATCGTAGCGGCGATTCGATCCTCTTCACGACGCGCGTGGCGACGGGGAGCGGGCGCGTGCTCGCCAAAGGCGGCGGGAATCAGTGGAAGTTCGAGACACCGCGCGGGCGCCTGGTGGTGCAGAGCAAGGAGAGCGACCCCGCCTGGGTCCCCCCCGACTGGCACTACGTCGAGGTCGCGCACAAGAAGAAGCTCGGCCTCCTCGCGCTCAATCGTGGCGAGGAGATCCCGATGGGCGACAACGCCGTGCTTACCGTCTCAGGCTCCAACGTCGTGAAGCGGTTGGCGGACGGGACCGAAGAGGTCTTCGAAGCCGGAGAGGGGAAGGACCTCGTCGTGAACGGGAAGCTGGTGATTCCGCCGTTCGGCACCAACCAGCGCCGCTTTCCCGGTGTCGTGGGAACACAGCGTCTGAACCTGGGCGACGGCTACGCACTGCACGGGACCGACGTCCCGTCGTCGATCGGGAGCGCCGCGAGCCACGGATGTGTGAGACTGCGGAACGAAGACATCGAAACGCTGTATCGGATCGTGCCGATTGGTACTCCGGTCTATATCTACTGACCTACTTTCGGGCGATGCGTCTCCGCTGCACCTTTCGCGGCGTCGTGTTCGCCCCGATCGAGGGGGTGGAAGAAGGGCGGACGGAGTGAAGGGACGACGAGGTTTTCGCCTGCGACCGTAGGGTCGCGCGTCGCTCGACGACGGTGGCGAGGAAAGGGCTGAGTCCGGTCAGGCAGAACGTGACGACACAGGTGCACTCACCGTCGAACGGTGGGCGCGCCCACACGAGTCGCGCGAGACCGTCACCAGGCAAATCCGGGACATTCGTATCGTGCAGTGTTGCATCCGCGGCGGAGTCGCCGCCTTCCTAACCGCCGCCCTGGCTTCGTTCGCCCCCGTGTCGCGCGCCGACGCGCTCCCCGCGGTGGTGCATTTTCCGCGAGCGCCGCGCATGATCGCGCGCGTTGCGCTCCCCGACTCGATCGCGGGACGCAGCGGCAAGCTCAAGGCGCGCATCGTATCGCCCCGTCGAAATGGCGCGGGCATTCGGATCCTGCGCGAGCTCTTCGGCGATTCCGCCGAGCACGAGCCGGGGATCTACCACGCCGCCGATTCGGCGACTGGGCGCCCCTTCTCGCTGATCACGCTCCTTCCGTTCGACGCGCGCACTCGCGGACGGCTCGGGAGCTATCGCATCGGCTTCTGGCCCGGTGAGCGGCGAACGTCTTGGCAGGAAGAGAAGGCCCCCGAGGGCTTCATCGAAGTGACCACGGCCAACCAGGATACGCCGCTCTCGGACCACTTCCGCCTCCGCGATTTCCTCACGCACGACCAGCAGTCGGTCTGGCCCAAGTACATGGTTCTGCGAGATGCGCTGGTCGACAAGCTCGAACTGGTCATCAGCGACCTGCAGTCGCGCGGTTACAAGGTCTCGCACATGCAGGTGATGTCGGGCTTCCGCACGCCGCAGTACAACGCGCAGGGAGTGGGGAAGAAGGGGGGAAGGGCGACCGATTCGCGCCACCAGTACGGTGACGCCGCCGACGTCTTCGTCGACAGCAATGGCGACGGGCGCATGGACGACCTCAATCACGATGGGCGCGTCGACACGCGCGATGCCAAGATCGTGCTGCAGTCGGTGGAGCGCATCGAGTCGCTGCATCCCGACCTGATCGGCGGAGCGGGACTCTACAAGGCGACGCGCGCGCACGGTCCGTTCGTGCACGTCGATGTGCGGGGTTCGCGCGCGCGCTGGGGGCGGAGCTAGTCGCATGCAACCGCATTGGCAGGCGCCTGGCCCGGTCCATCGCGCTCCCGAGGTGACACCCGTGTCGCGCCTTCGGTCGCGGGCGCTGCCGATCGTTGGGGCGATGGTCCTCGCTCTGGGGTCGCTCCTCGCGCTGCGCCGCGCCGATGCCGCCTTTGGCCCGCCAGCCGCCGCCGCGCCTCCGCCGCCGCCGCCGTCGGCGCGCCTCGCCTCGAGCGCGATGGGGCGGAGTCGTGGCGTGCAGATGCGCTTCGCGCTCCCGGGGGAGCGCGTGCAATTCCCCATCGAGCTGCGCGCGGCGCCGTCATCGGTCTCGTTCGAGTGGATCCCGCTCGGGCAGCTCATGCCGCTCGATTCGGCGCGCGTCGTGGCCGGCACGCTCAACGCGCCGCAGCGCCCGGGCTTCTACCGGCTCGCCGTGGTGAACACCGGCGGGCGCACGATCATCGACAGCCTGACGCTCGCGGTGATGGTGCCGTTCTCCGACAAGGTGAAGGGGACGATCAACGGCTACCAGATCGGCAACTATCGCGGTGAGCAGTGGGGCGGGGGACTCGAGCGCCCGCGCGGCTTCCTCGAGATCTCCGAGCCGCAGGCCGATTTGCAGCTGTCGGCGCACATGCGCGTCGGCGACTTCATCACGCACGACCAGCAGACGCGCTGGCCGCGCTATGCCGCCGTCGACTCGCGCCTCCTCGACAAGCTCGAGCTCATCTTCGACGAGATCGCGAGCTGGCACGGGGGGCAGGGGCGCGCGCCGGTCGAAGTGGACGTGCACTCCGGCTTCCGTACGCCGCTGTACAACCGCCGAGTGCCGCGCGCGGCGGGCGACTCGCGCCATCAGTACGGTGATGCCGCCGACATCGCCGTCGACGCCAACCGCGACGGACGCGTGGATGCGAAGGACCTCCGCCTAGTGGAGCTGGCAGTGGAAATCGTCGAGAAGAAGTATCCCGATCTCGTGGGCGGGTTGGGGCTCTACACCTATGGAGCCAGCTCGTACGCTCACGTCGACGCGCGAGGCACTCGGGCCCGCTGGCGGAGCTGACGCTTCGTTCGCATGTTCGGCGTAAGCGAGGCGCCGACTTGGATTAACTCGCCGACGTGTCGTCTCCGTCGTGGATGAAACTGGCCCACCGCGCCGCTTCGTAGGGTCCGCCACACGATCGCCGCCGTGAGCGGCGCGAACGTTCGATCTCCCGCACTTTTCGACTCATGGCGCTCTCACCGCACCTCCGCGAACGCATCCTTCGCCAGCTCGATACGCTGAGCGACGAGAAGGGATACGCGGTGCTCGATTACGTCGAGTTCGTCGCGACGCGATACGGCACGAAGGAGACGTCGGCCGCATCGCTCTTCAGCCGCTTCACCGACGGGATCGAGGACACGATGCGCGCCGGGAAGCTCTCGGCGTCGGCGATCTCACAGACGATGGGACTTCTCAACCAGGCGGTGGGGGTGTTGGGAGGAGTCGCTGCAGCGGGGAAGTCGGTCGCGAACGACATCGTGAGCACGGCGAGCGATGTGGCGAAGTCGGTGAGCGGGACGTCGTCGACGGGAGCTACGCCCGCGACTCCCTCTGCCTCGCCGCCCGGTCCGGCGGCGCGTGAGCGCGCGAGTAGTGGCGCCAACGGCGACATGGCCGACAATCCGTCGCCATCCTGAGTTCGCCGAGCGCGCGTCGATTGTGAGATGATGCTCACGCCATAGGCCACGCGCGAGGCGGCACCTGCGAGCGTCAGTCGACGAGACGCTCCAATGGCTTGAAGTCGCCCTTCGGCGGGTCTAGCTTTCGCCATGGCGACAACAACTCGATCTTCCGACACGCCCGCTGCTCCGCACACGCCGGAGAGCGGGCTTTCGCATGCCGGCAGCAACGGTTCCGCCCCGAGCGGACGAATCCGGCTCGACTCGGCGCTGACGTTCGACGACGTCCTCCTCGCGCCCCGGCACTCGCTGGTTCACCCCAAGAACGTCGACACCACGACCTGGTTCACACGCGGCATCCCGCTCAACGTCCCCCTCGTTTCGGCGGCGATGGACACGGTGACCGAGAGCGAGATGGCGATCGCGATGGCGCGGGCCGGCGGGATCGGGGTGATTCACAAGAACATGTCGATCGACCGTCAGGCCGCCGAGGTGGACCGGGTGAAGCGATCGGAGAGCGGGATGATTCTCAACCCGATCACGCTCACTCCCGAGGCCTTGCTTGGCGAAGCGGTGGCGCTGATGAGCCGCTTCAAGATCAGCGGCGTCCCGATCGTCGATGGCAGCGGACGCCTCGTGGGGATCATCACCAACCGCGACCTGCAGTTCGAGCGCAACGTCAAGCGCCCGATCCGCGAAGTGATGACGGCGACCGGGCTGGTGACGGCCCCGTTAGGCACCACGCTCGACGACGCCGAGCGCATCCTCGCCGAGCATCGCATCGAGAAGTTGCCGGTGATCGATGACGAGGGGACGCTCAAGGGATTGATCACGATCAAGGACATCCACAAGCGGCGTCAGTTCCCGATCGCCAACAAGGACCAGCACGGGCGGTTGCGGTGCGCCGCCGCGTTAGGCGCCGGCGCCGACGTCACCGATCGCGCGCAGGCCCTGGTCGACGCGGGGGTCGACGTCCTGATCATCGACACCGCGCACGGGCACAGCGAAGACGTGCTCAAGGCGACGGCGCGGGTGCGCGAGGCTTTCCCGCAGGTGCAACTCGTGGCCGGCAACATCGCCTCGCGCGAGGGCGCTGCGGCGCTCGCCGAGCGCGGCGTGGATGCGATCAAGGTTGGCGTGGGACCGGGCTCGATCTGCACCACGCGTGTTGTCACCGGCGTCGGCGTTCCGCAGCTCACGGCGGTGATGGACGCGGTGGCCGGATCGACCGGGCTCCCGATCATCGCCGACGGCGGCGTGAAGTACTCGGGCGACATCGTGAAGGCGCTCGCCGCTGGCGCTTCGAGCGTAATGATGGGATCGATGCTCGCCGGGACGGAGGAGAGCCCGGGTGAATCGTTCCTCCTCGAAGGGCGCCGCTTCAAGATGATCCGCGGGATGGGATCGCTCTCGGCGATGCAGGACGGGAGCGCCGATCGCTACTTCCAGGAAGGGGAGCTCTCACCCAAGAAGCTCGTGCCCGAGGGAATCGAGGGGCGCGTGCCGTACAAGGGGCCGGTGAGCGACGTGCTCTTCCAGATGGTCGGCGGCTTGCGAAGCGGGATGGGCTACGTCGGGTGCGCCAACATCTTGGAGCTGCGTACCGAGTCGCAGTTCGTGCGCATCACCGCGGCCGGTCTCCGCGAATCGCATCCGCACGACGTGACGATCACACGCGAGGCGCCTAACTACTCGGTGTAGCCGACGCGGGGATCGCCGCGTCGTCGCTCGCGTGCCCGGCGTGCTTTCGGTGCTGCGCGTTCTCCGCGGAAAGAGCATTAACCGCGGAGTCCGCGGAGACCGCGGAGGAGATTCGCGAGCACGTCCTGCACTGGGGCGACGTCGCCAATGACGCCGTGCCTTGCTCGTAAACGAGCGGATGCATTGACAGGGCGCCGACTGTCGGCCCGTTCGCCGTCTATCCTCCGCGTTCTCCGCGGACTCCGCGGTTCAAAGGCTTTTTACCGCAGAGTTCGCGGAGTTCGCGGAGGGGTAATCGCGCGCGGTGCCTGCTTCCGGGCGCTGAGGCGGATGCCGCTGGCGGAGCGGCCACGCTCATGGAGCGAGGGATCGCCCCGCCATTTCCTTGACAACGGTCTCTGCAGCGCCCCACCTTGCCGCCGGCTGCCGGGCAGCACGCAGCGACGGGCGATCGTGGCGGCGATCGCCCTTTTCCTTTTCCAACCCGGAGACTCCCACCATGGGGCTGTTCTCGAAGAAAAGTCTCGACCTCCTGATGCGCGAGGCCGATGGCACGCACGGTGAACCGACGCTCAAGCGGACGCTTGGCGCGATGAACCTCACCCTGCTCGGTATCGGTGCCATCATCGGGGCGGGGATCTTCGTGCTGACGGGGACGGCGGCGGCGCAGTATGCCGGCAACGCCATCGTCCTATCGTTCGTCCTCGCGGGAACGGGGTGCCTCTTCGCGGGGCTCTGCTATGCGGAGTTTGCCTCGATGATCCCGATCGCCGGGAGCGCGTACACGTACGGCTACGCGACGCTCGGCGAGCTCGTCGCGTGGATCATCGGGTGGGACCTGATCCTCGAGTATCTCTTCGCAGCGTCTACCGTGTCGGTCGGGTGGTCCGGCTACTTCACCTCGTTCCTGCGCGACTATGCGGGGATCAACCTCCCGGCGTCGCTGACCAACGCGCCCTTCAACGTCGAGGGGACGCACACGCTCGTGGCGAGCGGGGCGATCATCAATCTCCCGGCGATGTTCCTCGTGGCGATCCTCACCACGCTCCTCGTGATCGGGATCCAGGAGTCGGCAAAGCTCAACAACATCATCGTCTTCGTGAAGGTCACGATCGTCTTCCTCGTGATCGGCTTCGGCTTCATGTACGTGAAGCCGGAGAACTGGGAGCCGTTCATCGCGCCCAACACCGGGACGTTCGGCCAATTCGGGTGGAGCGGGATCGTGCGCGCCGCCGGCGTGATCTTCTTCGCCTACATCGGCTTCGACGCCGTCTCGACCGCCGCGCAGGAAGCTAAAAATCCGCAGCGCGACCTTCCGATCGGGATCCTGGCCTCGCTCACCATCTGTACGGTGCTCTACATCCTGATGTCGCGGGTGATGACCGGTGTGGCCCCGTACGCAGAATTGAACGTCCCCGACCCGGTCTACGTCGCCATCGCCAAGGCCGGCCCCGGGCTCGAATGGCTCAAGCCACTCATCGGACTCGGCGCGATCGCCGGCCTCGCATCGGTCGTCCTCGTCATGCTCCTCGGGCAGCCGCGAATCTTCTTCGCGATGTCGCGAGACGGTCTCCTCCCGCCCGTCTTCGGCAAGGTGCATCCGAAGTACCAGACGCCGTACATCTCGACGATCATCACCGGCGTTTTCGCCATGTTCATCGCCGGGCTCTTCCCGATCGCGCTCCTCGGCGAGCTCGTCTCGATCGGCACGCTCCTCGCCTTCGTGATCGTGAGCATCGGGGTGCTGGTGCTTCGCTACCGGCAGCCCAACCTCCACCGCCCATTCCGCACGCCGCTCGTCCCGCTAGTGCCGATCCTCTCGATCCTCATCTGCGGCTACATGATGTACGGGCTACCGCCGGACACCTGGATCCGCCTCTTCGTCTGGCTGGCGATCGGGCTGGCGATCTACTTCCTCTACGGGCGCCACAATTCCCGCGTCCAGGCGCGCGAGCGCGGGGATTCGTAGGGGCGGCATAGCGAGGGCGAGCGTTTCCCCGCCCCCATCTGGCGCCTGGGATCGCCGCCCGACGAACGCGAACCGTTCGGCCGGGGAAGCTGTTAGTTTGTTTGCGGCGCTCCGGACGGGGCGCCGCATTCGCTCCATCCGACATTCGTGCCACTGAACGGACTTCTCAAGGTTCCGGCGCAGCGCCTCGACGCGATCGCCCGTATCGCCGAGACGCTCAAGACTACTCCGGTGGTCGCGCTCACGACCCATATCAACGCAGACGGTGACGCAGCGGGATCGGTCTCGGCGCTGGCGCGGCTCCTTCCGCAGCTCGGCGTCACCGCCCGGATCGTGAATCCGACGCCGTGGCCCGTCATCTTCGACTATCTGCTCGGTCCTGACATCGTGGATCGCACGTCGAAGGGGAGCGCCGCGCTCAAGGGGGTGGATGGGATCGTCGCCCTCGACGTGAGCGACATGAAGCGCCTGGGTGTCCTCGCCGATTCGGTGCGCGCGGCGACTGTCCCGCGCATCGTCATCGACCATCACGTCCCCACCGAGGAGCCGGCGGGAGAGATCGTCCTCGACGACACCGATGCCTGCGCCACCGCCGAACTCCTCTTCGACTTCGCGGTCACGCTCGACCTCGAGATCACGCCGGCGATCGCCGAGGCGTTGTACACGGCGATCCTCACCGACACGGGGGGCTTTCGGTACTCGAACACGTCGCCGCGCTGCCACGCCATCGCTGCATTGTTGTTGTCGCAGGGCGTGGATCCGGAGGAGATGTTCCGGCGCATCTACGCGTCGGTCTCGCCCGGGCGCCTCTTCCTCCTGCGCGACTCGCTGCATTCGCTTGGGCACGATCCCTCGCACGGCATATCGTGGATCTGCGTCACCGCCGATGCGCTCGAACGCTACGACGTGAGCCCCGAGGATCTCGACGGGATCGTGGAGCATCCGCGCTCGATTGCCGGTACGCGCATGGCACTCTTCTTCCGCGACCTCGGCTACGGGAAGGTGAAGGTCTCGTTCCGCAGCACGGGGACGGTCGACGTGAACCGCTTCGCTCGACAGTTCGGCGGCGGCGGGCACGCCAAGGCCTCGGGGGCGCTCATCACCGGGACGCTCGACGCGGTGCGCGACAAGGTCGTCGGCGCGGCGCGCGACTACGTCGGCGAAATGACGCCGACCCCCGCCGCCTGATCGGTCCCCACTTTCCTTCGTTGGTCACATGGCTACCACGCTGCAGGCCCGTATCGGCATGGCGCTCTCCGCCATCCGCAATCCGCGCACGGGAGAAGACGTCCTCACCAGCCAGATGGTGCGCGACATCGGGACGACGCTCGACGGGAAGGTGCACCTGACGGTGGTGCTCGCGCCGAGCGACGACGCCACCCTCGTGCGTGACGTGCGCCAGAGCGTGGAGCGCATCGAGGGCGTCACGGCGGTGCAGGTGGCGATCAAGGACCCGTCGGAGTTTGCCAAGGGGAGCGCGACGGCGCCCACCGCACGGAGTGCGGCGCCGTCGGGTGGCGGCGCCTCGCGCGCCCTCCCGGTGATGGACGAGCGCCCGGCCGCTCCGCGCCCCAGTGCGCCGCAACCGGTGCTCTACCCGAAGCTCGGGCGCATCATTGCCGTCTCCTCCGGTAAGGGAGGTGTAGGGAAGAGCACCGTGGCGGTCAATCTCGCGGTGGCGCTGGCCGAACGTGGCCTGCGCGTGGGGCTCATGGACGCCGACATCTACGGCCCCAACATCCCGCGAATGATGGGGGTGAACGCGGCGCCGCAGGTGATCGACGAGAAGATCATCCCGCTCGAGGCGCACGGCGTGAAGATCATCTCGTTAGGCTTCCTGATCGAGCGCGACCAGCCGGCCATCTGGCGCGGCCCCATCGTCATGAAGATCACCACGCAGTTCCTCCGCGACGTGGACTGGGGACAGCTCGACTTCTTCATCGTCGACATGCCGCCCGGCACCGGCGACGCGCAGCTCTCCCTCGTGCAGGCCACGCAGGTGACGGGCGCGCTCATCGTCACCACGCCGCAGGAAGTGGCGATCGGCGATGCCCTGCGCGGCGTGAAGATGTTCCAGCGCACCGGCGTCCCGGTGCTCGGCGTCGTCGAGAACATGTCGTGGTTCGAGTGCCCGCACTGCGGCAAGCCCACGGCGCTCTTCGGGAGCGGCGGGGGGCAGAAGCTCGCCGACGAGTGCGAACTCCCGCTCCTCGCCCAGGTCCCGCTTTATCCGCGCGTGATGGAAGGCGGAGACACCGGGCGCCCGATCGTCGCGGCCGACGCCGAGAGTCCCGCGGCGCGCGCACTCACCGGACTCGCCGACCGCCTCGCCATTTCGTTAGGCGCGGTGGCATGATGCAGCGCCTGGCATGAGCCAGGTCCGGGCATGAGCCAGGTCGTGGGGGCGTTGGTCGACGACGCGCTCCCACGCACGATCCGGCGCGTCGCCATCCCGGCCGTCGGATCGAACCTCCTCATGACGCTGTTCACGACCCTCGACGCGTACTGGGTCGGGACACGCGTCGGGCCGGCGGGACTCGCCGCGGTTTCGACCGGGATGTTCTGGGTCTGGCTCGTCCTCGCCTTCGCCGAGGGATTGGCGTTGGGGCTGACGGCGCTTGCCGCGCGGCGGCATGGAGAAGGGAACCCCGAGGAGGCGGCCCGTGTGGCGGGAGGCGCGCTCGTCTTCACGCTCGCTACGGGGGTCGTCGTCGGACTCGCCGGTGCGTTCGGGGTTCGCGCGCTCTTCGCTTTCATGCAGACCCCGCCCGACGTCACCGCGCTCGCCGGCGACTACCTAAGGATCTATTTCATCGGGCTCCCGTTCATCTACGGCTACTTCTGCATCGACGCGACCTTTCGCGCCGCGGGTGACACCCGCACGCCGCTCGTCCTTCTCGCGAGTTCGGTGGCCTGCACGCTGGTTCTCGACCCCGTCCTGATCCTCGGACTCGCCGGTGCGCCCAAACTCGGGATCGCCGGCGCGGCGGTCGCGCTGGTCGCCACCCGCGGATCGGTCTTCGTGGTCGGCCTCTGGCTCCTGCGCCGCCGCGGGATGTTGCAGCTGGAACGGGAACGCATTCCCGGCGCCCCGCCATTCGCGGCGACCGTCGCGCGCGTCGCGCGGCGCGTGCTGCGCATCGGGCTCCCCACGGCGACGACCGGGATGATCTTCTCGTTCATCTACGTTGCACTCACCCGCACGACCACGCGCTTCGGCACGCCGGCACTGGCCGCGCTCGGCCTCGGGCATCGCATCGAGAGCTGGCTGTACATGATCGGCGTCGGCTTCGGCGCGACTGCGGCGGCGGTCGTGGGGCAGAACCTCGGCGCGCGCCAGGTCGATCGGGCCGAGCGCGCTGGATGGATCACGATGGGCTTCGCGATGGTGCCGGCGACAGCGATGGCGATCGCCTCGCTCGCCATCCCCGAGACGCTGGCGCTCGTCTTCACCAACGATCCAACGGTCGTCGAAGAGACGGCGTCTTACCTGCGCATCAATGCCCTGTCGCAGCTCCTCCTCCCGGCGGAGATCGTCCTGGAAGGGGGGCTCGGCGGAGCGGGGAATACCATTCCGCCGATGATCACGTCGACGGTGCTGTCGGCGCTCCGGATCCCCTTGGCGGCGTGGTGGGCGACGATCTGGGGGCCTGCCGGAATCTGGTGGGCGATCTCGGTCACGGCGGCCGGCCGGGGGTTCGCGATGATGTACCTCTGGCGCAGCGGGCGGTGGAAGCTCATGTCTGTGTGATGCGACCGCTGATCACGCTGCTCACCGACTTTGGGACGGCCGACGGATACGTGGCCGAGATGAAGGGGGTCCTCCTGACGGGAGCCCCCGACGCGCAGCTCATCGACCTCACGCACGAGATCCCGCCGCAGGATGTGGAGCTGGCGCGCCTGACGATCGCCCGCTGCTGGCGCCGATTCCCGGCGGGTACGGTGCACCTGGCGGTGGTCGATCCCGGTGTCGGGACGGCGCGCGCCTGCCTCGCGGTGGAAAGCGAGGGGCGCTTCCTGGTGGGTCCCGACAACGGGATCCTGTCACCGGCGTTGCTCCTGGCGGGTGCACGCGCCGTATCGATCGCGGTCCCGCCGTCGGCGTCGCAGACCTTCCACGGGCGCGACGTCTTCGCGCCGGCCGCTGCGGCGCTCGCCACCGGGACGCCGCTCGATGCGTTAGGCGAGCCCGCTGACTCCCCGATCGTCCGTCGCACGCGCGAGGCGGTCAAGCGCGAGGACGGGGCGGTGTTGGGCGAGGTGATCGCGATCGACCGCTTCGGCAATGCGATCACCAACCTGCTCGGTGCACGCGCGGGCGTGGTGGCAGCCGGCGGACGCCCCGTCCCGATCCGTACGACCTACGCCGACGTTGCATCCGGCGCGCCGGTGGCAATCAGTGGCTCGACAGGACTCCTCGAAATCGCCGTGCGCGACGGCAGCGCCGCGTCGACGCTCGGCCTGACACGCGGCAGCACCATCGTCTGGTACAAGCGCTGAGCGCTGCGGAAGAAGCACGCAGCTCCCGCGCTGTGCGCACCGAACTCCCGTCCCCCGTCCCTCGTCCCCCGTCCCAGCAAATACCGACGGGCGCCCACGGCACCATACTGCGTGCCGCGGAACGCCCGCCGTTCTCCCCCCCCGGGGAGAAGGTCACATCACCTGCTACGGATTGTTGTTGATGCACCCCTGGAAGTTCGGGTTGTTGCGCTCGTCGGCCGAGACGGGGAGGACGTAGTCGGTGCCGTAGGAACCTCCCTTGAAGTACGCGCCCGAGGGATAGACCGAGGCCACCGACCGACCGTACTGCCGTACCTCGCGCCGCTGGTCGCCGGTGCGATGCGCGGTCAGGTACAACCAGTATGCGCGCTCCTTGAACAGCAGGTCCACGCGCCCTTCCGCCGTCCCCGGATCTGACACCGGATCAAGTCCGTCGGTTGCCCGTAACCCGTTCAGCGTTCCGAGCATCGCCGACGGACTTCCCCCTTGCAGCTGCGCTTCGGACTCGATCAGCCGCGCCTCCACGCCATCGGCGAGCACCGTCGGCGTCGTCGCATCGGGATACTTGAGCGCGACGACGAGTTCCGTCGCCCCGTCGAAACCGGGTCCACCGGTGTCCTCGGGACGAATGCGCGGGTCGTCGTCGGATGCATACGGGAGCCCGACCCCCGCCTCACGATCGGCGACGCTGAACGAGGCCGAGTTGGTGAAGTAGTGCCAAATCCCGTTCTTCTGCCGGTCCGAGTTTGTCGACGACTCGATCTCGAAGCGGAAGTCGGTCGGGACGCCCGCCACGGCGGCCGCAGCGTCGGCGAAGCGTCCCAGGTTCAGCAGCGCGCGCCCTTTCCCCACGCGCCCAAGCGACACGAGATCAGGATCCTGGAGCGCCTGCGCCATCGTGATCACCGAGTCGAACCGCGCGATCGCCGCCTCGAAGATCTGCGTGGTCGTGAGCGGCTCGCCGTACTGCAATTCCTCGTTGTCGGTGATGGTGCTGAACGGGACGCCGGAGCAGTAGTGCTCCCCGAACAGGACGTGGGCGTACGCGTCGATGGCAATCATCTCGATGTGTCCCGCCGATCCGGCATCGAACTCGGCATACTTGCGCGATGCAGCCGCCGCGGCGGCGCGCGCGCGGGAGAGGTCGAGGAAGAGCGCGACCATCGTCCCGTTGGCCGCGGTGACCCGGTGGGCGTCCAGGTTGATGCGATCGCTGAAGGTCTCGGCGTTGATCAATTCGTCGGAGAAGAGACCGCTCAAGTTGATGATCCCCTCGTGCCCGCCGTTCTGCAGGTCACCGCCGCCGGAGTATGCGATCTGGAACGACCCAAACACGCCGGAGCGGAGCGCGGGGAGCGCCTCCTTCCCGGTGAGGTTGCCAGGGCGCACGACGTCCGGATCGGTGACATCGAGGACCGTGTTGGGATCGCACCCCACGAGCGGGAGCGCCGCCAGGAGGAGCGCGGCGCCCAGCATCGCGCGGTGCGAAGACATGGATGGGATTCGATTGTAGGGTTTCATGGGGCTCACCATCCGAGGGCGATGCGCGCCGTGAGGTATCGCACGGGGGGCTGGGTGAAGAACTCGGCGGTGCTGTAGTTGGACGTGCCGTTGTACGAGATCTCCGGGTCGAAGCCGGTGTAGTTCGTCCACGTCGCGAGGTTGCGCCCTGCAAGGGTCAGGCTGAGCGTCGATGCTCCCATCCGTCGTGCCCACTGGTTCGGGGCGTCGAAGGTGAGCGAGACCTCGCGCAGCTTCCAGAACGACGCGTCCTCGATGTAGCCGGCACTCGTGCCAAGGAGGCCGGCGACGCGACGCGCCTGAAGGAACAGCGACGAGCCGGGCGCGAACGCCTCCTCGCAACGCACAAACACGGCGCAGCGGAACTCCTGCCCGGCGTTGTAGATGCTGAAGCCGCCGCGGTGGTTGAACAGCGCCGAGAGCCGCACCCGGCGATAGAACGTGAGCGTCGGCGTGATCGAGACTTCGCGGCTCGGGATCGGTGCGCCGAGATAGGCGGAGTTCTCTCCGAGCGTGACCTCGCTACCGGAGATGATGCCGTCACCGTTGGCATCTGACCAGGTGTACGGAACCTGCCAGTAGCCGCCGACCGGATGCCCCTCGGCGACGCGCTGCACGAAGTTGCCGTCGAGCGCACCGAGTCCGAGGAAGATCGTGTCGACGCCGGCGCCGAGCGTGACGAGGCGATTCCTGTTCGTCGAGCCGGCCACGTTCACGTCGAAGCGCAGCGCGCGCGTGTCGACCAGCGAAGCCTGCAACGACGCCTCGAAGCCGCGATTGGTCGCCTCACCGAGGTTCTCGTAGCGAGTCGCCGCTCCCGTCGACGGTGGAAGATTGCGCTGGATCAGCGCGTCACGCGTCGTCTTGCGATAGGCCGTGAGCTCGAGCGAGGCGCGCCCGCCGAACAGGCCGAGATCCACGCCCCCCTCGTACTCCGTTGATTTCTCCGGCTTGAGCGTCGCGTTGCCGACGTTGTTCGCCAGCTCCACGCCCCCCAGGTCGCTCGATTGCCGGCGGTAGGCAATCGTGTTGTAGTACGTGACCGCATTGCGGAAGCCCGGGCGCTGCCCCGACTGCCCCGCCGCTGCGCGCAGCCGCACCGACGACACGGCCGGGATCCGCGGGAACCACGACTCCTCGTTGATCACCCACGAGAGCGAAGCCGCGGGATACGTGACGAACTGCAGATCCTGGCCGAAGTTGCTGTTGTCGTCCCCGCGGAGCGATGCGGTGAAGAAGAACTTGTCGCGCCAGGCGAGGCGCTGCTGCGCCACGACACCGAGCGTGACGATCTCCTGGTTCTGTTCGGCGACGGCGAATCCGCTCGTCACACCGCCGAGCGACCCCGTCCCCGCCGCAAGTCCGCGCCCGAAGGCCTGCGTCCCGCGCAGGATCTCGCGATTGAATTGCGTCCCCAGCGTGGTGTTCGCTTCGACGCTGGCGAGCGGTCGCCACGACGCCGTCGCGTTGACATTCCCCGTGTAGGTCCAGAGCGCATACGGGTTCGACGTCGCCTGCCCGATCGAACGATCGTCCGGCCCGGGGATGAGGTCGGGGGGAACGATCGAGCGGTCGGTGCGTCCCGCGTAATCCACGCCGCCGAGCGCGACGACCGAAAGCCAGCTGCTCGGACGCCACGTTCCATTGAGGGAAGCGGTAACGCGCTCCACCGATTGATCCGTGCCGATCTGGCTGTAGAGCGACGGCTCGTAGAACAGGTAGCCGCGCGTCGCCGGGTTGTCGAAGGCCGACCCGAGCACGCTGTTGGCGATCGGGCTCAGGTCGTTGTTGTCGTTCTGCGGAAGGCGTGCGCGCACCTGGTTGTAACCGAGCTTCGCCGAGAATTCGGCGTTAGGCGCGAGCTGCCCGTTGACGTTCGTGCGAATCCCCTGCTTGCGCACGAAGTTGTTGGTGTAGACGCCCTGCTCGCGCGAGTAGTCGCTCCCGAGGAAGAACTGCGTGCGGTCCGTCCCGCCAGACGCACTCACGCCGTAGGCGTTACGCCACCCTCTCACGAAGACCGAGGCATCGGAGATCGGCGTCCAGTGCACGAGCGAATCCGGCTTGGGCGTGCACGCTCCACTCGCCACATCCACCAGCGTGCACGCCGTGGTACGCGCACCGCTGGGCCGCGTCCCCACACGGGCGAAGTTCGCAGGATAGTCGAAGACGTCCTCGACGCGACCGCCGTCGCCGTAGAAGCTCCAGCGCGTCGCCCCCGACTTGCCGCGCTTGGTCGTGATCTGCACGACGCCGTTCGCCGCCGCGGTGCCGTAGAGCGCGGCTGCCGCGGGCCCCTTGATGATCTCGATGTTCTCGATGTCGTCGGGATTGAGGTCGTCGAGGCGCGTGGGGTTCTGTCCGCCGAGACTGATCGTCGAGCCGCCCGGGTCGCTCACCGAACGAATTCCGTCGATGAGGATGAGCGGCTCGTTCGACAGCGAGACCGAATTCGAGCCGCGGATGCGAATGCGTGAGCCGGTTCCGGTGGTTCCGCTCGTTTGGGTGACCGTGACGTTTGCAGCGCGTGAGGAGAGGAGGTCGTTCACGCCGCTGGTGATCACGGTGGGGAGCGAGTCGACGGTGAGTGCGGCGATGCTGTTGCCGGTTTCGCGCTGCCGCTCCGAGGCACCGGTTGCACTCACGGTTACCTGGTCGAGGCGCGTGATTGTGGCGGTGAGCGTGAAGTCGAGCGTCGCTTCCTGCCCGCTGGCGATCGTTGCGCTATCGACCGAGGCGGCGTAACCGAGCCGCAAAACGCGAATGCGCACCCGCCCGGCGTTCACGCCAACCAGGCGATACTGACCGGTCTCGCTCGTGCGCGTGTCGCGTGTCGTCCCGACGACGCTGACGATCGCGTCGCCAACCGGCGCGCCGGTGGTGCGATCGGTCACTCGTCCCGCAATCGTCCCAACGCCTTGTGCCTGCAACGATGCACTGCCGAGCACGAGTGCCACGCCGAGCAACTGCCACTGACGTGTGTGGTGCATGGGCCCTCCGTGTGTTGAAGTCTGCCTGAACTGCGCAGCCACGTACGCGGAGGGACGGGCAGGACTCCATGCGATTGGGGCAGGACGCGATGCCCGCCACACGGACGGTGTAGAACCTAACGGGAGGTGTCCGACCGTTCGTGCATTCGCTGAAACGCTTTGTCACCGACGTCGACCGTGACGCTTTGCGCGCGCGCCCGCGGTGGGATCAGTCGTACGCGACGCAGCGTGCGAACCGTGACGAGACGTATGCCCTATTGCTTCGCAGCGGACCAGCTCCCGCCGGTCACGGTGCCGTTCACCAGCAGGTTGGGCGGACACACATAACGATCGAAGGCAATCGTCCCGTATGTCCCCTGCGCCGACGTGTTGCTGAGAAACGTGCCACTGACGGTCGCGTTCGACGTTGCTCCGGCGGTCGAGAAGGCGAAGGCGTTGCCGCTGACGAGCGTGAGGGGCGACGCCGAGTAGGTGAGGGCGCACGGGGATCCGGGCGGAGTGCCGACGTTGATCGAGAGCGACGCGATGCGGCCGTAGAGGACCGTCATGCTGAAGGTGCGTCCGCTTCCCGCCTGCCCGCGCCACGCGCCATCGAGCAGACTCGCTGTCCCGGTGTAGGCAAAGCCGCTTCCGATCACGCCGCCGGCCGTGGCGCGGATCGTCGCGACGCCAACCGAGGCCGCGGTGAGGAGGCCGGTGACGCTGTCGACGGCTGCAACAGCTGGGTTGGTCGAGCTCCACCGCACCGCGACGCCTTGCAGGATTGCACCCGCCGGGTCGCGCACCGTCGCCGACATCGCCTGCTTTGCGCCGACGGCGATGAGGAGCGTGGCGGGATCCACGACGACGCTTCCGACCGGTGCGGCGGCCACGTCGACGGTGACCTCGACATCCTGCGGCGCCGACTGCGCGTTCGCATCGATCGTCACGGTGGCAGCGTGGCGACCAACGGTGAGCGAGGTGCTGGTTACGCGCAGCAAGAGGGTGGCCGTCGGCGTCGCGCTGGTCGCCGAGAGCGTCGCCTGTAGCCACCCGGTGCTCGCCGACGCGTACCGTACCGAGGCCACCGAGAGCCCGGCGAGCGTCCCGCCGCCCCCGTTCCGGATCGTGATCGTGGCCGGCGCCGGGAGCGCCCCACCGGCAAACTCCGAAAACGCGACGTGCGCGCTGTCCAGCACGAGACGCGGGGGCGGTACGATAGCGAGCGTCGCGGTTCCGCTCTTTCCCTCGCTCGTCGCCACCACGGAGACCGACGGGGTGGGGGAGAGCGCCGTCACCACTCCCGTCGCCGAGACGATGGCGTGAGGTGGCGAGGAGGATTGCCACGTGATCGTGCGAGCTGTGAGGACGTTTCCTTGCGCGTCGCGCAACGTCGCCGCGAGCTGCAACGAATCGCCCTGTACCAGCGTGCCGGTGGCCGGTGTCACGTCCACCGTGGCGACCGGCGCCTCGACGAATACCACCGTCGCGTCGCTCACCCCGCCTGCCGTCGCGCGAATGGTCGCCAGCCCCGACGAAGCAGCGGTCACCACCCCCGCACCTGTCACCGCGGCGACCGACGGTGCGCTCGACGCCCACTGCACTGCCGTCTGCGCAGAGCTGCAGTGTTGCGCGGTGACCGCCGCCGTCAGCGTGATGGTCTCTCCGACCATGACCGGCCGCGCGACCTGCGAAACCTGTACGGCACTCACGCTGCACGCCGGTGCCGGCGCGGCATGCTCCGACGACGAACATCCGGCGCCGGCGAGCGCCAGCGCAACGACGACTACGTTAGGGAACCGACGCCGGACGCGCGTATGGAGCATGTCATCCATGTGACGCGCAATCTATCGGCGCGCTCGCGCCGATGAATCGTATCTCCTGAGAGCGAGGCGACGATACCCATCAGCCGCAATGCCCCGACGCCGCTGCACACGGTAGGTTGCGCGAACCCGCTCCAGGAGTTCCCCATGAGTTCGATGTCCCGCCGGATCACCACGCTTCTCCTCCTCGCGAGCGTCGCCTGCGCGAGAGGAGGAGAGAGTTCGCCGCCCTCCGACACGTCGTCGCTCTCGGTTCCGCCCCCCGCTCCCGCGGCGACTCCCGCGTCGCCTACCGACTGGCAGGTGAGCGAAGCGGGATTCGGGGCACTGCACGCCGGAATGACTATCGCCGAGGCCGCCGCGGCGGTGCCGGGTTCGTTCACCGTCGCTGCGGGCGACTCGGGGAGCGACTGCACGTACGCGTCGTGGAGCGACGCGCCGGCGGGTGTGCGCGTGATGCTAGCCTCCGGCACGGTTGCACGCATCGATGTCGATAGCCAGTCGGTGAGCACTGAGGCCGGAGCGCGGGTGGGGGACAGCGAGGCACGGATCGATTCGCTCTACGCCGGTCGCGTACATCGCATGCCGCACAAGTACACGCCGGGCGCGTCGTATCTCGTGGTGCTCGCGCCCGCGGATTCGATGCGTCGCCTCGTCTTCGAGACCGATGGCAAGGTGGTCACCACCTATCGCGCCGGGCGCTCTCCAGAGGTGGAGTTCGTCGAGCGCTGCGGCTGAGGAAACGCAGCGAGCCATCCGGTTGCGCCGAGTGGCTCGCTGACGAATGCGGGTGACGCCGTGGGTGCGCCCTAACGATAGTCCCACGCCGCCGCAGCGACTTCGCCCAGTGCCTGGCCGACCACGCGCGTCGTCTCGTCGGGGGCGAGCGAGACCGCGACGTTGTTCGCGTAGACCACCACGATGAGCTTCTTGCCGCTGGCGGTCGTCATGTAGCCGGCCAGACCCTTCCCCTCGACCAGGAGATTGCGGTTGAGCGGGTCCTCGACGGCGTACGTTCCCGTCTTGGCGTGCACGTGTCCTGCAGCCGGCGATTGAGGCTGGATGTTGTAGAGCGTCCCATCCTTGCCCAGGATCGGGAGCGCCGCGTGGAAGGCGGCGAAGTCCGGGCGGCCAGCCATCATCTTGAGGTAGCTCACCATGAAGGCGGGGGAGAAGTGCGCATCACCGCCGGCGCCATCCCCCTGCTGCGCGCCGCGCGTGTCGAGCCCCTCGCCCTGCAGCCACTCGCGCTCCACATCGAAGCCGTTCATCCCCTTCTCCTTCCCGAAGATCGCCCCCATCAGCATCGGCATCGACGAGGCGTGCATGTTCTGCGACACTTTGAGGATGACCTTCGCCATCTCGGTCGCCGGGGCCGAGACGTGCTCGGCGACGACGTTCGCGTCGGTGTAGCCCCGCTTGAGCGTCTCGAAGTTCACCGGCGTGTCGGCAGCGCGCGCGCTCGCCGACACGCCCCGCGCGCGCAGCGCCTCCGCCAGCACTAACTCGGCGAAGCGGGACGGGACCGGGACGGGATAGTCGTAGAGGCGCCCGGGCGTCCCCGCGGGATACGTTCCCACGACGGTGACGGTGACGGTCCCGTCGGCGCGGGTCTGCTCCGATCCGATGTCGATCGTCGGCTGGCCGGATCCCTCGCCAGTCGTCGCCTTGTTCACGAATCGTACGTAGGGATTCGGCGGCGAGATCGCCAGTTGCACCGGTGCGCCTGGCGACGCGCCAGGCGTGACGGTCACGTCGATGACGTTGTCGTTCACCGAGATCGGCGACACAACCACGCCGCTCCCCAGCTCACGCGTCCCTTCGTGATAGAGCGACACGTCGACGATGACGTGGCCGGTGATGCGCTTGATTCGCTTGACCGCGACCTGCGCGGCCATCGCCTTGATGACCGTCAAGGGATCGCCGGGAACCGCCTTGGTGTCCGGGGCGCCGCCGTACGCGTGATCGTGGTTCTCGAAGGCGAGCGAACCATCGCGCTGCATGCGCTGCGAAAGATTAGGGTCGCCGCTTGCCACGAGAATCAAGTCACCGCGCAACGTCCCGTCGGCACCGATCGGCCCCGTGCGGTAGATGCGCGTGCGGAAGCGATGGTCTGCACCGAGCTTGGCCAATGCGGTCCCGACCGACAGGAGCTTGGTCGTCGATCCGGGGACGAAGAGCTTCTCCTCGTTGAGCGTGTAGATCGGACGTCCGGCGTCGAGGTCGTAGAACTCGATTCCCCAGAGGGCATGCTTGAACTCGGGGCGATTGATGATCTGCTCGACGCGCTGGGCGAGCGCCGGGTCGTTCTGGGCGCGCGCTGGCGCGCTCGCGATGAGAGAAGAAGCGCCGAGCGACAGCGCCAACGCGAGCCGGACGGGACCACGCATGGGACGAACTCCAGTTGAGGCGAGCGAGCGTGACAGGGGGGCGGGGCGGGGACCCCGGCACTGTGTGGGCAATAATGTATACAATTTCCCCGCCCACGCGCGATTGGCCGTGGAGATGCGGGAGGCGAATACCGGCGACATCGTGCGGCGAGCCAGACAGCGCCGCGCGACCAACTGCGCACGTCGTTCAATTGCCCGACGTATGGGACCGCGCAACCGAACGTCGCGGGAGGTGCAGCGCCAAACGACTTGGCGCCCCAACGGGAATCGTTACCGAATCGCCACCGCTCCCAGCCGGGCCAGCATTGCCTCCTCACTTGGCGGGTTGAGCACGTTGTCCCGCGCGAAGCCGTCGCGTTGTGGATAGCCAGTCTCGCGTATTCGTGCTGCCGCGCCGTCCAGGTCGTAGGCAGTGCGGCGCAGCTCGAGGGTGTCCCCGATCAGGAGCCAGTACGCGCCCGCTGCGCCGAACGGCATCCCTACGCTCCCGGCGTTCACCACGCGCACGCCGCCGACTCGGCGGTCGAACTGCATGTGGGTGTGACCGCAGACCACGAGCGATGCCCCGGTCGCTCCAAAGACAGGGAGCAAGACATCCTCCGGCGTCTCGCGCGTGAAGATATCGGTGTCGTTGGCCGGCGTTGCGTGGCAGAAGAGCACGTCGCCGATCCCCGGCAAGGCCATGCGCACCGTCGCCGGCCATTCGCGCATCGCCGACTCATGCTCCGCTGACAGCTCCTCCGCGCACCAGCGGATGTTCGCGAGCACCGCCGGCGGGAGTGTCGACCCCACGCCGCGCCGCTGCCCCAGCACCTCGCGGTCGCCGTTGCCGCGTAGGTACACCACCGGGACGGGGAGCGTTGTCAACAACTCGAGCGGCTCGTTCACCATCGGGCCGGGGAGCACGTCTCCGCCCACGACGATGAGCTCCACGCGCGCCGCCAGCGCTTCGGCGATGACCGCTTCCAGCGCCGGTAGATTCCCGTGGATGTCGTACAACGCCGCGATGCGCATCGTCCGTACGGCTCAGGGCAAGCGCGCCGAGCCTAACGGGGCCACCCCGACTGCGGGATTCCGCCCGTCAGGCGCAACGCGTTGCCGAAGTACACCTTCTTGAGCACCGTGTCCGGAAGGTCGATCCCGTAGAGCTTCCAGGTCGCGTGATAGTTGCGATAGTAGTCGAAGTAGTCGTCGCGCGTCTCGAAGACGCGCCAGTAGTACGGGTATTCCTCGGGCTGGAACGAGTCCTTCCCGAAGAGGATGCGATCCTGGTACTTCACGAAGAAGTCGTGCGCCGTGCGCGGCTGGCGCCCGATGTCGTACAGCACGGCCCCCACCTCGGCGTTCACGTTCGGCATCTCGTCGAACATCTTGCCGAGCCGCCCGAGATCGTTGGCGTGCCAGCCGAGGTGCGCGATCACGAACGTCGTCTTCGGGTTGTGCCGCAGCATGTTGTCGCGCTCCGTCATCAGCTCCTCGAAGCTCGGGTACTGATCGGCGGGGTACCGGCGCCCGGGGAAGAGCGCCAGCTCGAGCCAGCGCTCGTTATGCATGTCGATCGGCTTCCAGAATTCCTGCGGATCGGCGGTATGGATGAAGACCGGAAGCTTGAGTCGCGCCGCGGCCTCCCAGATCGGATTCAGGTCGGGGTCGTCGATGCGCAGCCGGCTTCCGTCGGCCTTCTTGATCGAGAGCCCCAGCGACTTGGAGATCTCGCCGATCCCCACGGCGCCAGCTGCAACATCTGCCTCGAGCTGCGCGACCGCCTTCGCCGCCCACCCCGGCCCCACATCGCGGAAGTTGATCCCGGCGAGGATGCGCACGCGATCCTTCATCGCCGGCGATGCCTTCACGAGCGCGACCTGCTGCTTGAGCGTCTCCCCCGACACGTTGTTCGCCGCGACGATGATCCGCACGTTGAGGCGGTCGAGATCAGCGCCGAGCTCCTTCAGTCCCTCGGCGGAGCTGAGCTGCGAGGTGGGGTGCCCATGGAAGTCGATCGCCGGAAACTTCGCCGTCGGCACCAGATGCTCCGGGGCAACGAGCGTCGAGTGCGGGCGATAGTCGAGGATGCTCGGGACCTCCAGCGTCGGCGCCTGGCAGCTACGCGGGCGCACCTCCGTCATCCCCGGCGGACATTCCTCGCCGTCCTTGATCTGCGCCCCTCGATTCCCCGGGCCGCCGCGCTGCTGCGCGAGGGAAGGGATGGAGAGAGCGAGCGTGGACGCGAGAAGGGCGACGACGACGACTGGGCGCATGATGGCTCCGGGATGCGGGTCCCGTAATCTGCACCCCGTGCGCGACCACGCGAAGCGTGTGTGGTGAAGCGAAGCGCGCGTGACGTAGCGAAGCGCGCGTGACGGAGCGAAGCGCACGCGACGGAGCGAAGCGCACGCGACGGAGCGAAGCGCGAATGAAGAAGCG